>NZ_BAAGRD010000001.1:0-598112 GCF_054783135.1 Niabella terrae | reverse complement strand
AAGTACCGTCAGATAGGGTTGCAAAAGTTTTCACTCCCATATCTATTCCAATGGATGTCTTTTCTTTTACAGGTTTCTTTTTAGGCAACTGTTTTTGGTTATCAACGAGTATGCTTACAAAGTATTTCCCTGTTGAAGTTTTGGAAACGGTCACTGTTTTAATCTCACCTTTGAATTGGCGATGAAAAATACAGGAAACGTTTTTCAACTTCGGTAAAAAGATAGTTCCATTTTCAAAGTCTGTTTTTACTCCTTGCGGAAATTGTATAGACTGCTTTTTATGTTTTGATTTGAATTTAGGAAAGCCGCCACCTTTGAAAAATTTGGTGTAGGCATTATCTAAATTTCTCAAACTCATTTGAAGTGTTTGTGAAGGACACTCCTTAAGCCATTTGGCTTCGGTGTCTTTCAATTCCTTCATTTGATTAGCAAGGTCTATACAGGTCAACTGTTTACGTGCAGATGTCCATGCTTGCATCTTGGTTTCTAAACCGAGATTGTAAACAAATCTTGCACTGCCGAAAAACTTAGCTAATTGTTGCTGCTGTTCTTCGGTAGGCAAAAGGCAATATTTGTATGCTCGTAACATTTGTGCAAAGATAGTAATTGCATTTCCACAGATCGTTCAAAGCATTATCTTAAATGCCATTTGATTTTTGTTGGTAAATACCGTAAAAAGCTGCTGATTGGCGATTTAGATAATGACCTGAAGTCTCTTTTACTTTCAATTACTTCTAAATCGGATTTTGAAATTGAAGTGGTTGAATCAGAGTTAGACCACATTCATTTTCTTGTTCGGTATATTCCAAGTCTTTCTGTTACTTCCATTGTTCGTAAATTGAAGCAGGAAAGTACCCTTGCAATTTGGCAAAAGCACAAAAACAGATTGTCAAAGAACTTTTGGAAAGAATGTACTTTCTCCTCAGATGGTTACTTCGTCTGTTCAATAGGTGAAGCAAGTCCGGAAACCGTCCGTCAGTATATTCTTTCACAAGGCTAAAATCTTTTGTGCCTTACATCCCACAAGCTAAAGACTTGTCGGTTTTACGGCACTTTTTATAAAAAATGGTTGTCTTAACCCCGTTTCGACAGTAGCAGGAATTTCGTAAGTTTGGCAAAAGTCACTTATGGAAAAGCAGGAGCTGCGCGCCAAAACCGTCAGAGACCTCTTGGCTAATAACGACCTGAATCCCGGACTGCGCAAGCTGCTGGATTGTGTTGCGGATAGCCGCGAACTATCCCTTTTCAAAGAAGCCATTGATCTTACCGACTGGCAGGAAGCTCATCCTGAGTCCAGGGAAGCGCTGCTGGAGCGGGCCAGACAGCTGCTGGAGAAGACAAGCCGGATACCGGTTAAGGAGGCGGAGACCCGTCAGCCGGTCCTGATCGCCCAGGATATTTGTAAACAATACCGCGGAGGTGGATTTTCACTGGGTCCTGTTTCACTGGAAATACGAAAAGGCCAGGTCTACGGCCTGGTAGGCGAAAACGGCAACGGGAAAACCACGCTTTTACGGTTGCTGGCCGGATCCATTCAATACGACAGCGGTTCGCTGAGCTATCGGTTGACGCGGCCGGCTCCGGACAGCTTTTCCCTCCGGACCCGGCTGGTCTATATTCCGCAGCGTACCCGTAAATGGTATGGCAGCCTCAAAGACAATCTTAAACTGGTACCCGCCTCTTATGGATTGCCCGCTGCGGAGAATGAAACCCGGGTATTGTTTATGATCGCCAGAATGGGACTGTGGAAGTTCCGGCACATGAAATGGTCCGAGCTTTCCTCCGGCTATAAAATGCGGTTTGAACTGGCAAGAACGCTGCTCAGGCAACCCGAACTACTCCTGCTCGATGAACCGCTCGCCAATCTGGATGTGCTGGCGCAGCAGATGATACTGGAAGATCTTCGGTCCATCGCCGGTTCGGTCAGTCAGCCCATCGCCATGATGCTGAGCTCCCAGCAATTATATGAAGTAGAGAAAGTTTCCGATAAAGTGATTTACCTCAGGGACGGGAAATATACCGACCGGGATTTGAATAAGGCGGCAGGCCCGGTCAGCGCCTTGGTGGTGGAGCTGGATACGGATGCCCGACGGGAGCAGCTGGCGATCGCATTACAATCCCTGGGCCCGGTAAATATCACCTATAATGGAGGGGTGTATATTCTCTATTTTGACGCAGTACATACTTTCGATCAGGTCATGCGGGTCCTGGGTGAAGCGCGGCTGCCGGTGACCTATCTGCGTGATATTACCCATTCCACCCGTAAATACTTTGTTCGCTGAGGTAGTTTCTGCGCCGCGGGCGCCCGGTCCGGACCTTTTTTGGTCGCCGGCTTTCGGATACTACCCGGAAGTCTTTCGAAAAATGCAGTAAAAACGGCAATGCAATGAAAACATTTATCAATAGGATCAACCAGCTGCTACTGGAACGTTATCCACTGATCTGGACCACCCGCCTGGTTTGGGTGCTGCTGATCAGTTTATTAATACATGGTATCTTTTTTTTGATGGGTCTGGCGACATTCCGGGATAGCAGCCTGTTGCAGCAATACTGGGGCGATATGCCTTACCTGCATAACGGCGCACTGTTATTCAGCATCATCTGTTCGATACTGGTGTTGGTGATCTGGCTGATGCTGTTATTCCGTCATAACGGTTTTAAGAACTTTTACCCTACCAGCCGTTGGCAGCTATTCGGGTCCTTTCTGATCTATTTTGTTATCTTCTTTTTTGTTTCAGGATTTTTTGTTTCTTATATCCTGGGTTACCAAACCTATATCAAGAACCGTTTTCCTGCAACAACAATGTGGCAGCAACGGGAACTGTCAAATCTGGCGGCCGCCTTTCTGAGCCAGGACCAGGCGTCCTATGGCATTGATCAGCGCAAATCACCTTCACCATTCGATAGTCTGTATTGTGAGACGGAGGAGGACCAGATTGATTTCAGGAAACCCTACCTCAGCAGACTAAATGATGAATATCAGTTTTACAAAGTCATCCGGATACAGCAGGACAGGTATGCTGACACGGTCGTACCGAACCCTGCTTCGGGGATCATTAAGCACCAAGACCTGAATGATACCCTGCAACTGCTGTGGCTGAAAGGGGAAGTCGTTGATCTGTCGCGCATCGCAACGGTGGAACTTAGCTATTATAATTACTCCCGTGTTCGATTCCCCGTCCCTGTTGAACACCGGGGATGGGGCAGGGAGCAGCCTGCATCCGGATGGCCAGACACCGCCGCCCGGCGACTTAACCAGCGGGTGCAGGCTTTGTTGAACCGGAAGGACCCCCGGGCAGTGAAAGCGGTAATGACGCGTTTTCTGGCGATCGCGGCGGCGTATCAGATCCAGACCAATTTAACGACTGATGCCTGGATGAACCTGGTGGATACCGAAGCGTATCAGGTGCAGCATTTTATCCGTAACCATCCGGATGCTGTTTTCGAAGCGCCTGTCCTGACCCCCTCCATTACACCAGAGCCGGATAGTACCACCGCCATCGTGGAGCCCCCTGCGATGACAGATCAGGAAGGCGCCGATCTGAAAAACCGGTTTTATCAGTCACATTTGACCGGTTATTATTTTGATACAGCCGGACTGGAGACTTCATTTAGTAATATCGAACATATACGGCGGTCCAGTTTTTGGAATTTTCAGGTTCATCTGCTCATCTGGCTGGCTTTTTTTCTTACGGTGTTCCTGTATATTTACCGGACTTCCGATTTGCGATCCCTGCTGCTCACGATTATTTTTGGCATTCTGCTAACGGTGTTTACCGGGCTATTGATCATGTTGCTGCAACTCAACAGCGACCTCGGGATCTACTACCTGATACTGATTATCGGTGCGCTGGTACTGTTGGTTCCATTCCTGGGATTCATCAGGCTGAAGAAAAATGTACGGGCGGTATTTATCAACCTGGGTCTGGCGATTATTGTGCCCTGGTTATTTCTGGTCCTGCTGATCATCAACCAGCATCAGGAAAAGTATTATATGCATCTTTACGGCGACAGTAGCTACTACCGGCTACGGCCAAGACTGATCATTGACCTGTTGGGCGCCCGATGGAGTTATATTTTCCTGATCCTGGGCTGTCTCTGTTTCTGGGGGTATAGCGGACTGGTCCGTAAATGGCGGGCCCTGCCTGAAGGTTAAGTTATTTTAATAATTGGTAGGAGATAAAGGCAGCCATATAGGCCAGCGCCGTCATGTAGGCCAGTTGGATCATCGGCCATTTCCAGGTGCCGGTTTCCCTTTTAACAATAGCCAGGGTGCTCATACATTGCATGGCAAATACATAAAACAACATCAGGGACATCCCGGTGGCCAGGGTAAAAACTTTGCTGCCATCACTGAAAGTGGCCTGTTGCATTCGTTGCTGCAGGGCGACATTTTCTTCGCCGTCGTCTTCTACACTGTAAAGTGTAGCCATCGTGCCCACAAATACTTCGCGGGCAGCAAAGGAGGTGATCAGCGCAATGCCGATTTTCCAGTCATAGCCCAGGGGTCGGATGACCGGCTCTATCGCTTTACCCATGATACCGGCATAAGAGTTTTCCAAACGGGCTGTTCCGTAATTTTCAGCGATTTGGGTGCTGTCGGCGCCGGGAAGGGTTAGTGCTGTTTCGTATTGCTGATGCACGGCCTGCATTTTTTCACTGGGTCCATACGAACTCAGGAACCAGAGGGCCAGACTGATGATGATAATAATTTTACCCGCCTGCACTACGAAGATTTTTGCTTTCTCAATCATCGTCTGCAGGGCATTTTTCCAACGCGGGGCCCGGTAAACCGGAAGTTCCAGAATAAAGAAACTTTTTTCTTTGATTTTAATAAAGAACTTGGCGACATAGGAAGCGGCCATCGCAAAGATCACGCCGATCAGATACAGCCCCATCATCACCAGTCCCTGCAGGCTGATAAAACCCAGTACCATGGTTTTAGGTATGACGATCGCCGTCAAAATAATATAGACCGGCAGCCTGGCCGAGCAGCTCATCAAAGGCGTCACCAGGATGGTCAGTAGCCTTTCTTTCTGATTTTCGATATTTCGGGCACTCATGATCGCCGGAACAGCGCAGGCGAACCCACTGATCATGGGCATCACACTCTTGCCGTTGAGTCCTACGGTGCGCATGACCCGGTCGGTCAAAAAACTGATCCTGGCCATGTAACCCGTATCCTCCAGTAAGGTAATCAGTCCGAACAGAATCATGATCTGCGGGATGAATATCACGATACCCCCCAATCCGGCTACCAGTCCGTTGACCAGCAGGTCGGTGAAATTATTTTCCGGTAATATTTCCGTCAGCCAGTTGCTGAAAGCGGCCGTGCCACCATCGATCCAGTCCATGGGATAGGAAGCCAGCAGGAATACGCACTGAAACATCAGAAAAAGAACGGCCAGTAAAATAAAATATCCCCAGAACCGGTGCAGGAATACCGTGTCCAGCTTCTCGGTCATCTTGGACTGCTTCTGCGGGTCCGGCAGGGTGACTGCCTGCTGCATTATATGAGAAATCCGCCGGTAGCGGTCCACAATTTCTTCGGCCTGGGTGCGGGTAGGGTTGAAATGGGTGTCGATTTCGGTCTGTTCTATCGCTTCCTGGGTGGCATCGGGCAGTGGAAAATTCTCATGATTGATCAGGTAATGTACGGCCTCATAATCACCTACGGGAACGATTTGCTGCAGCGCGGTTACCGAGGGCATTGCCTGACTGCCCACTTCTATAAAATTCCGGGGCGCGGGCTTGAACAGGGGACCCGCGACCAGCTCAATGGCTTTTTTTAAGGCATCAATTCCCTTGTTTTTCCGGGGATTTACCGCCACGACAGGAACGCCCAGTTCCCGCTCCATCTCCTGAATATCGATATGTATTCCTTTTTTACGGGCGATATCCATCATGGTAAGTGCCAGGACGACCGGCCTTTTCAGATCGATGAGCTGGGTACAGAACAGCAGGTTCCTTTTCAGGCTGCTCGCATCAGCCACTACTACGAAAACATCGGCTTTTATCTGAGGGTCCTGATCCAGGAGCACTTTATAGGCGACCTGCTCGTCGAGCCGCCTGGGATAGAGGCTGTAGGTCCCGGGCAGGTCAATGACCGTGGCCATGGCATCACCGACTCGGGTATGGCCCGTTTTCTTGTCTACTGTTACACCAGGGAAATTACCGACCTTCTGATTGAGCCCGGTCAATGCATTAAACAGGGAAGTTTTACCGCTATTGGGATTGCCGGCTAATGCGATATGTAATTTTTTTCCGCTCAAGATAGTAATCGGCAAAATTAACAGGCTTTCCGCTTGAATGTTTACGAAATACGGAAGTTTTTAATCCGGATTTAAGGAAATACCGTTCCGGTTGGGTTACCTTTACAAGTGTAGCACCTAAAAGGCAGGATATGGCATTATTGAAACTGGAACTGGATACCCAGGAAATTATTGATCATTTCTTCGAAGGGGCCAAATTACTGGGCATTGTCACTGCAGTAAAGGATTACCGGTTCTGCTGGAACCTGAATAAAATGCTGGACCTCGATTTTCGGATCAATCACGATATCGAAATCAACCTGAGACGAAAAGAACGCAATTATTTCTTTTCGGTCTATGAATACCATGAACCCCACACGGCCCTCTGTCACTATCTCTATAATAACCTGCATGACGGGGAGTACCTGCTGCCAGAGTTCAAGAACCTGGATTTTTTATGGCTGATGAAGAACGATACCGTCTCCGATGCCTTTCTGGCCCAGCTCAAGACCCTGCTGCTGAGCATCCCGGGCATTCAGCTGATTACCGAGCTGACCAATGAGAAAATCAGGAACAAGGAATACCTCATTTTTTAAAAGCAATGATTATGTGGCAAAAGCTCGAAAACCAGTTGTACCAGAAATTTGAATTCAGTGACTTCAGTGAAGCGTTTGGATTTATGACCCGGGTGGCCATCGAAGCAGAAAAGATGAACCACCATCCGGAATGGAAAAATGTCTATAACCGGGTGGAAATCTGGCTCAACACGCATGACAGCGGTGATATTGTGACGGATAAAGACCATCAGCTCGCCGGGAAAATCGACGCCCTCCTGGCCTGATATTCCGGTTTTTGACACTTCTGCGAACTTCTTTCTACCCCCAGGTCCGCCGGTACCGCTACCGTTGACCTGCCCGGTTATCGGGCCGACCCGACAGGGCCTGACCCGCCAGGGCCTGAAAGCGGGCCTATGCGCTGTCTCAAAAGGTTTTCCACAGTTTGTTGATATTTTCAAATACCCTATTTTTGCCAACCTTTTCTAATATATATAGTAATATGTCAATAATTCAACAGATCCAGGATAAATACGGCAAGTTCATGGCCGTTATCATTGGTCTTTCGCTGGTCGTATTTGTGGTAATGCTTGCTTTCGAGAATGGCGGCGGCCTATTCAGGGGAGACGTGAGTAGCGTAGGTAAGATAAACGGGGAACGGGTGGATATCCAGCAGTTTCAGCAAATGGTGGAACAGCAGACCAATATGATGCAGCAGCGGGGAATGGGCGGCGGAGAAGCCCTTAGCTTTCAGGCCAATGAAGCAGCCTGGAATGCTGAAATAGCGCGGGTACTGCTGAACCAGCAGACGGAAAAACTGGGCATCAGTATCGGTAAGAAAGAACTGAATGATTTACTGTTTGGTACCAATCCGCCTCAGGACCTCCGGCAGGCTTTTTCTGATCCGCAGACCGGTCAGTATAATCCGCAGCTGGCTCATCAGCAGATCACGCAGATCCGCACCCAGGGAACTGCCGATCAGAAAGCACAACTGAATGCTTTTCTGGACCAGATGGCCTTCCAGCGCCTGGCAGAAAAATATGATGCCCTGCTGACTTCCAGCATCAATTTTCCCAAATGGATGATTGAAAAGGAAAACGCACAGAGCAGCCTGATTTCCAAAATATCCTATGTTCGTACACCCTATGCTTCGATTGCGGATTCAGCAGTGAAAGTGACTTTGGCAGATGTCGAAAAATATGTCAGTGCCCATAAAAATGAATTCAAACAGGAAGCCAGCCGCAGCATC
The DNA here is from genome assembly GCF_054783135.1 of Niabella terrae. Classification (NCBI taxonomy): domain Bacteria; kingdom Pseudomonadati; phylum Bacteroidota; class Chitinophagia; order Chitinophagales; family Chitinophagaceae; genus Niabella; species Niabella terrae. The sequence goes on along the minus strand of NZ_BAAGRD010000001.1, from coordinate 590,058 downwards.
TCCTATGTGGCTTTCAATGCCCAACCCAGTGCTACCGACAGTGCCAAAGTTCGTGAGCAGATGCTGGAACTCAAAGCCGCATTTGACAGCACCGATGATGTAAAGCAGTTCCTGGTCAGCCAGGGGGTGAATAATTATTATGAGGGTTATATTGGTGGTGACCGTATCCAGGTGCCTGAAAAAGACGCCATCCTGGCGGCAGGACCCGGTCAGGTTTACGGTCCTTATCTTGATGGCACCAGTTATAGCCTCTCCAGAATCGTAGCCCAGAAAGCCATTCCGGATACCGTATCCATACGTCATATCCTGATCGGTCTTTCGCAGCAGGATCCGCAAACCGGTGCGCAGATTCCCATCAGGGATACGACAACGGCTAAACACCTGGCCGACAGTATTGCTCTTGCCATCCGCAACGGTGCCAATTTTGATTCTCTGGCGCTTCAGTTCTCTACCGATATGGGCAGCGCCCAGAACGGCGGTCGCTATGAAGATGTGCCTTCGGGACAGATGGTGCCGGAGTTCAACGATTTTATTTTCGGTAATCCTACCGGCACCAAGGGTGTAGTAAAAACCGATTTTGGATATCATTATATTGAAATACTTTCCCAGAAGGGCAGCGGTATGGGCTATAAGATCGCCTATATTTCCAAGCCGATTGAAGCCAGCAAGGAAACCGACGATGCCGCTTATGCCCAGGCAACAAAATTTGCAGCCCAGGCCACCGATGGCAAAGCCTTTACAGCCGCTTCTGATAAGCTGAAACAGGATGCCGGTGTTTATAAATCAGTGGCCCAGGATATTCCCGAATCCGGATATATGATCCAGGGCCTGGGAACTTCCCGTTCTTTTGTCAAAAGCATTTACAAGGCCGAACAGGGAGATGTCCTTGCGCCGGAACGCGTGGGGGATTTTTATGTCGTGGGACTGTTAACTGAAGTCAATAAGAAAGGCACCATGACGGCGGCCAAAGCCAGAACCATGGTGGAACCCGTGCTGATCAATGAGAAGAAAGCGGCGCTGATCGCTCAGCAACTGGGTAAGATTACGAGCCTGGAAGCAGCCGCTTCCACCCTGAAACAACCGGTGGAAACAGCCGATAGCCTGCGGTTCTCTTCCCAGGCTTCTCAGGCGCTGGGATTCGAGCCCAAGGTCCTGGGTGCAGCCTTCAATAAAGAGAATGTCAGCAAAGTGATACCCCAACCGATTGCCGGTTCCCAGGGGGTATATATTTTGCGGGTGGATCAGTTATCCAATACACCGGTAGAAGCCGCCAATGTGGAACAGCTGCGTAATATGCGCTATATGCAAACCCGGCAACAGTCTCAGTTCCGCTCCCTGCAAGCCCTGCAGGAAGCCGCAGAAATTGAGGACAACCGCAGTACCTTCTATTAACCGGAATTATTCAGATATTAGCTATCCCGGCCCTGGTGGCCGGGATTTTTTTTCCCGGTGCTGACGGGAACCATTTACCCTCCGGAAATGTTATTTTTGGCATATGGAGCCCATCAGAAATAAAGTAGCCGAAAGTGGCATCATTACCCTGGACCTGGAAAAATTTTATCCGGCTGAGGCCCCGGTGGTGTTTGATATCAAAGATTACCTGTTTATGGGTATGATTCTGAAGGAAAAGGAGTTTCGGCAGGCCCTTAAGGAACTGGACTGGCAACCCTATAGCGGAAAGACGGTTATCATTACCTGCGGTGCTGATGCGATTATTCCCCTATGGGCGTATATGCTGATCACTTCTTACCTGCAACCCCTGGCTGCCTCGGTGAGCGCGGGTAACCCGGAGGAACTCCGGCGCCAGGCGGTCCTGGAAGCGATCTATGCCATTGATCCGGCCACCTATAGTGATAAAAGAGTGGTCATCAAAGGCTGTGGCGATATCGGCATCGGTCCGGAAGCCTATACGGCCATTACGACCGTATTATTGCCCGTGGTCAGAACCCTGATGTATGGGGAGCCCTGCAGCACGGTACCGATTTACAAAAAACGGTGAGCCAACAGCGGCTTCATCGCTGTTGAAGACCCGAACCTGTCCAGTAATGATCAATGATCCATATGAAATATATTGTACCTGTATTTTTGGGGGCCGGATTGTTATTGACAGCCGCTTCGGTCTGTAGTCAGCCTGCCGCCGGACCGGCGCGCGTAGCGGGCATCGCGGTTAATTATGATGAAGCCCAGGTAGGTGTCTACCGGCTTCCTGATCCTTTGCTGCTGGCAGATGGCCGGCCGGTAACCGACAGCGCTACCTGGATGCAGCAAAGAAGACCGGAAATCCTGCAGCTTTTAGAAACCAATCAGTTCGGCAGGATGCCCGCGGCGCTGCAGCCCCTGCGCTTTGCGGTAAGGGAACAAAACGGAAAAGCCCTGGGTGGCAGGGCGATCCGGCGACAGGTTACGCTTTATCTCGGCCCGGACAGCCAGGACCATAAACTGGAATTATTGATTTACCTGCCCCTGCAGCCCCGGCCGGCGCCCCTGCTGCTGCATCTGTCATTTGTTACCAATGCCATGGCCGTTGATGATCCGGCCCTGCAGCCCGCCATGGCCTGGATCAAGGGCCAGCCCCAGCTACAGACCAGCAGTAATTTTTCAAAAATCAATCCGGCGCCTTTTATTAACAGGGGCATCGGTTTTGCCACTTTGTATTATGGTGATATTGAACCCGATTTTAAAGCCGGCATCCGCTACGGAATACGCCGGCAATTTTATCCACCCGGGCAACCGCGGCCTGCGGATGGTGGGGGTGCCATTGCGGCCTGGAGTTGGGGGTTAAGTCGTGTCATGGATTATCTACAGCAGGATCCTGCCATAGACGGCCGCCGTATCGCCCTGCAGGGCGCTTCCCGTCTGGGCAAAACCGTGCTCTGGACAGGGGCGCGGGATCCCCGCTTTTCGCTGATCATTCCCAGTATTTCAGGGGAAGGCGGCGCCGCACTGAGTCGCCGGAATTTTGGGGAGACCATCAAAATGATAACCGATACCAATCGGTACTATTATCAGTTCGCCCCCAACTATCATTACTTTGCCGACGAGGTCCCGAATCTGCCCATGGACAGTCATATGCTGATTGCCCTGATTGCGCCCCGCCCGGTATTGATACAGAGCGGTGACCGGGATTTTTTTTCAGATCCCCGGGGTGCTTTCTTGGCCGTGCAGGCAGCTGAACCGGTTTACCGGCTATTTGGTCTTGCCGGTCCAGGCGATGGCGATATGCCCGCGGCAGGGGATCGCAGCCTGCTGCATCCCCTGGGCTATTACCTGCATGCCGGCGGACATACCGTATTGCCGGAGGATTATGACGTCTTTATACAGTTTATGCAAAAGCAATGGGGGCTGCGCTAAAGGCAGCCGGGCAGGCAGGGTGTTCAGAACCAGCCACGGCGTTTAAAAATCAGCAACATCCAAAGCGGGATGATCAGCATGGCGGCCACGGCGATCCAGAAGCCCCAGTGCTGGCCGCTTAAGGGTATCACCTGAAAGTTCATACCGAAGATGCCACCGATCACGGTAGCAGGTGCCAGCAGGCAGGTAACAATGGCCATCACTTTCATCACTTCATTGGTTTTCAGGTTGACATTGCTGATATAGAGGTCCTGCAATCCCATGACCATGTCCCGGTAATTTTCTACCAGGTCGATGGCCTGAACAATATGATCGTAAACATCCTTATAATACCGTTCGTTGCCGGTACTCAGCAGCTCGCTGTCGCTTTTGATCAACCCACTGACCACATCCCGGACAGGGAAAATATTTCTTTTTAGTACAATCAGTTCTTTACGAAGGACATTGATCAATGCCAGCGATCTTTTATTGGTGCTATGAACAATATACTCTTCCGCATCTTCGATCCGGTCGCGCAGCCGGTCCATGACAATAAAATAGTTGTCGACAATGGTATCTATCAGGGTATAATACAGGTAGTCGGCTTCCTTGGTACGTGTTTTACTCAAAGGAAGTTTCAGTCTTTCCCGCAGGGGACCGAACAGGTCCTTGGCCGGGTCATCCTGAAAAGTGACCACGAAGTTCTTACCCAGCACCAGGCTGATCTGTTCCTGATCTACGGTTCGTTTTTCTTCATTGTAGTACAGCATATTCATCAGGCTGAACAGGATGTCATCGATTTCGTCCATCTTTGGACGCTGATTGAGACTCAGAATATCTTCCTGCAGCAGGGGATGGATGCCAAAGACCGCACCCATCTTTTCAACGTCTTTTTTTCGCAACCCATCGATATTAATCCAGACGATGCCGCCGCGGTCCTTCAGTGCTGACAGTTCATCCAGTTGGCAGGCCTTGTATTCCTGTACGCCTTCTTTATTGTATACATAGGCCGTGATGATCACGGTGGTCGCTTCTTCCCGGACCGGGACCAGCGTGGGATTGACGGAAAGAATTTCCTTGGTACGGCTGGTGCCAAACAGTTCCAGAAGGTTGGGCAGGAACAGGTATCGCAGATATTTTTCGGGGTGCATGGGTACTTGCTGAAATTTTAAATTGAGGATCGGTCACCGTGTCATAACTAAGGTACCATTATTTTTTTGGCCGCTATCAGTCGGTACATCCCGGGAGCTGCAATCCTTCGGGATTACCGCTGCATTGCCTGGCCGAAAGTCAGTAGATTGCTGTCGGGATCCAGCAGGGAAAATTCGCGCTGTCCCCAGGGCTTGTCCTGCAGCGGGCCGTTGGGATGAATCGGTACGCCCGCTGTCCGCCATTGCTGATACAGCAGATTGATATCGTTACTACGAATATATACCTGACCATCGTTGGTATCTGGATCGAGGTCCTTAAAAAGGAAGAAATGTATTTCAATCTGGTCTTTAATCAGCATCAGGTAATCTTCATGGGCATCTGTACCCGTTAGCCGGAATCCCAGCTGATTGATATAATAGTTGCGGGTAATGGCTTTATCGCGCATCGGCAATTTGGGGTGGATCGCTGTAAGCATAATTTATGGATTTTCATAAAGGTCTGATAAATTAGCCCGTTTGCAACTGATCCGGATCAGAAAATATCAGTACCTGGCACGGACACGGCTCAGGGTTTCGGGGGCTATTTTCAGATAGGAGGCGATCATTTTTACCGGAAATACCGCAGCAACCAATGGTTTGGCACGGGTGACCAACCGGTATTTTTCTATAGGACTAAGGTCCTGATCGAACATTTCAGTGCGCAGACTGACCGGCATAAAAATACGGCTGAGCTGCAGAAATGCAGGTGACTGACCGATCAGATAATGGATGGATTCCAGGCGCAGTTCCAGCAGGCTGGATTTTTCAAAAGCTTTCAGGCTTAGGACAGCCGGCGACTGGTCCATCAGGCTTTGATGATCGGCCATCCACTCACCGGGCAGGTGCAGGTCCACCACTTGTTCTTCCAAATCCCGGATCAGCAACTGGTAGCAGGCGCCCGACTGAACGAAGAAAACGGAGCGGGCTACCTGACCGACACGGGTGATCAGTTCGTTTTTTTCAAAATGCCTGCGCTTTAATTGTTCCTCGAAGCGCAGCTGCGCCTCGGCAGGAAACCGGCCGATATCACTGAGTTGGGGAACTTGCATGGCGGTTATTTGATCATTTGCAGGGCCTTCTCCAGATCTTCCGGCGTATCAATGGCGATATTGGTATACCTGGTTTCGGCCATATAGATATCTATATCATGATAGAGAAAACGCAGTTGTTCGAGTTTCTCGGTCAGTTCCAACGGCGCCTGCGGTAATTGGGTAAAAGCCAGCAATGCTTCTTTGCGGAACGCATAAACACCGATATGCAGAAAATAATCTGCTGCTGCACCACCTTCCCGCAGGAAGGGAATCATACTGCGGCTGAAATACAGGGCCCGGCCCTTTTTGCTGGTAACGACCTTAACCATATTGGGGTTGGCGGCATCGGCAGAATCGTCCATCCGGCGCATCAGGGAGGCCACCCTTACGGCGGGATCCTCAAACAGCCGGACCAGTTTTTCCAAAGGTGCTTTCTGAATAAAAGGTTCGTCTCCCTGGACATTGACGATGACTTCGGCATCCAGACCCGCGGCCGCTTCTGCAATACGGTCGGTACCGCTTTCGTGGTGGCCGGTACTCATCAAAGCTTTGCCGCCCCTTTCGATGATTTCCCGAAAAATAATATCACTGTCCGTGACGACATATACCTGGTCGAACAGCCCGCTGTTTCTTGCGGATTCATAGGTATGTACGATGACCGGCCGGTCACCCAGGGGTTGCATCAGTTTGGCCGGGAAGCGGCTGGCCGCATACCGGGCCGGAATCATAGCGATGACTTTTTCCATAAAATACCTTTTAAAAGCGGGAAGGTACTACTGACTTCCGCAAGGAAGTTGAAAAATACGAATTTCTTCTTTCCGGGTGCCGGGTTTTGAGGAAGTTGGGGATTTAACGGTCCGGGGTTCCGGTATTTTTTCCGGATGACTTCCGCCGGAAAGGACTTTTCATGAGCCCGATAAAATCTTCATCTCGCTCATTGGGGTAATGCCGGTCCAGGCCATAGCGGATGCGGGTAGTTGGCAGGCTGGTAAAGGTACCCAGCAGCCGGTCCCAGAAGGAAAACACCGCGCCGTAATTACTGTCGGTATAGGGTTGTTTCCAGTGATGATGCACTTTGTGCATATTGGGAGAAATCAAAAGATAGCTGATGGCCCTGTCGATCGCCGGGGGTAAATTGATATTGGCATGGGTAAAGGCGGTGGCCAGCACCACCAGCGTCTGGTAAATCATGACGCCATACATGGGGGCTCCACTGACAAAGATCAGCAGCAGAAAGAAGATGCCGCGCAACAGGCTGTCTCCCGGATGGTGTCGCAGGCCAGTGGTCACGTCGACTTTATTATCGCTGTGATGGATCAGGTGATAGCGCCATAGATAAGCATTTTTATGCATGATCCAGTGCACCAGCCAACTGCTGAAATCGAGTGCCAGTACACTGATCAGAATGGTGATCCAGATATTGGCATTCATCCAGTAAACCATTCCCCATTGCTGATGGAGGCACCAGTCCGACAGCAGTACAATGAATACCGCCAGTCCGGTATGGATGATCAGGTGGATTACTGTAAAGCCGAAATTAACCAGTGCGTGCCGGAACTTGTTGCGCCTGTAAGCCAGCCGAAACAGGGGAATGGCGCCTTCGATGATCCAGAAAAAGAGCAGCCCACCCACCAGTAGGGCCATGCGCTCCAGCGGTCGCTGATCCAGGCTTGAAAAATAGGCAATCAGATCCTCCATGGTGATTCGTTCTTATATTCGATCGTATGGTATTTTAAAGTTACGGGAACGTCCCCGGATGCCTGTTCCGGATGCCGGTCGGCAGGCTGAGCTCTTGGCTTTCATCCATCGGCGTCCTTTCCGTTAATAATGGACAGTGCCCTTTCGATCTGGGGTGCCGCTACCATCAACTTAATGCCCGATGCATGAGTAAGCATCGTAACCGTGTATTCATCTTTGAGCCAGCAATTGATATGTTGATCCTGCAGGCGGCCCATCATCAGGTGGGCGCTGATATAATTGTCAAAAACGGCAGCAACGATAAATTCCATAGGCTAAAGTTAGGCAAAATCGGGCGGCAGGAAGGCGGTCGCAGTTTACCGGGTCAGACCTTACTTAATATTTTATTTTTTAGCATTCGGTTTTAAGTACCTTTGCGGCCTGATATAAGTTCTTTTCATTTTTCATCTGTCGGAGATGGTCCTCAATTCGCGTTGAGGATAATAGGGAACCGTGTGAAATTCACGGGCTGTCGCGCAACTGTAAGCAGCGTTCAAGGCCTTACCCCATATATCCACTGTAATTGTCCAAACAATTATGGGAAGGATGGTAAGCGCCGCTGTAAGCCAGGAGACCTGCCATTTCTGCACCAACAATGCTTTCGCGGTATAGAGCAATGATTGTCCGGATATTTTTTTATTTTCAGTTGCGTGGATGCCATTTCCCTGGCATGAACAGGCTGCTGAACGAAACGACCGTTCCTGTTATTCCTTGTTTTACCGTTTTAGCATTGTGAAGCTTGTAAAGAGCTTTTAATTGATTATTCATTTAAAAGTTAATGTAACATGCAAACACAGAACCTTGGCTACCCGCGTATTGGTAGCAACAGGGAACTCAAGAAGGCCAGTGAACAATACTGGTCAGGAACCATGACCGCCGCCGGTCTTGAGCAGGTTGCCACCACCATCAGCGCCGAAAACTGGCGGCTGCAGCAGGAGGCGGGTATCGATCTGATACCCGTCAATGATTTTTCCTATTATGATCAGGTGTTGGACACCGCCCTCATGGTCGGTGCCATCCCCGAACGGTTTCAGCCCCTGATGGATCCGCAGGTATGCAGCCCGCTGGATCTTTTATTTGCCATGGCCCGGGGCTACCAGCAACAGGGGTATGACCTGACTGCCCTGGAAATGACCAAATGGTTCGATACCAATTATCATTACCTGGTACCGGAATTTACCCGTGATCAGGAGTTTTCCTTTTTCAGCGCCAAAGTGATCGAGGCGTATCGGAAGGCTGCCGCCGCAGGGATACCTGCCAAACCCGTGCTGATCGGTCCCGTGACTTTTCTACTCCTGGGCAAGGAGAAGGAACCGGGCTTTGACCGGCTGGATTTGCTGGAAAGACTGCTGCCTGTCTATTTCGATGTGCTTCAGGCACTGAGTGATGCGGGAGCCACCTATATTCAGCTGGATGAACCGGCACTTGCCCTCGACCTCAGTGAGACCGCCCGCTGGGCCCTGGCGCATACCTATAACGCGCTGAAAAAGCGATTTCCATTACTGAAAATCATCCTGGCCAATTATTTCGACTGTTTCGGCGATAACCTGGAAACGGCACTGAGCCTGCCGGTGCATACCCTTCACCTGGATCTGGTGCGCTGCCCCGCACAACTGGATGATATCCTGGCCAGGGCCTTTATCCATACCAGGACCCATTTGTCACTGGGACTGGTAGACGGCCGCAATGTCTGGAAGAATGACTATCAGCGCTCCCTTAACCTGATCCTTAAGGCAGTAGCTGCCATCGGATCCGAAAGGATATGGATTGCGCCCTCCTGCTCCCTGCTGCACTGCCCCTGCGACCTGGAACTGGAACCCGCTTCCGATTCCCTGCCGGATGAAATCCGACAATGGATGGCTTTTGCCCGGCAAAAACTGGATGAACTGGTAGCACTCCGGCAAATTGCCAGTGCTCCCGACAGCCTTCAGTCCCGGGAAGCACTGGCCGCCAATCAGCAGGCGATGGAGCGCCGCCGTCAGTCTCCGGTTATCCATGATCCGGCGGTTCGGGAGCGGATGGCCGGCCTGTCTGATTCGGATGCACGACGTTCCCGACCTTTCGCTGTACGGAAGCCAATGCAGCAGCAGGAACTGGCACTGCCGCTGCTGCCGACGACCACTATCGGGTCCTTTCCGCAGGTTGCGGAAATCCGGCGCTGGCGGTCGCAACTGCGCAACAGTCAAATTTCGGCGGCGACCTATGAACAACAACTGAAATCAGCAATAAAAAAAGCCATTGAATGGCAGGAAGCCATTGGTCTGGATGTGTTGGTACATGGTGAATTTGAACGCAATGATATGGTGGAGTATTTCGGAGCGCAACTCCGGGGTTTTGCTTTTACCCAGAACGGCTGGGTTCAGAGCTATGGCAGCCGTTGCGTCAAACCTCCGGTCATCTATGGAGATGTTTCCCGACCTGGTCCGATGACGGTGGCGTGGAGCCGTTATGCGCAGTCTCTGACAGACAAGCCTGTAAAGGGGATGCTGACAGGACCGGTAACGATGCTACAATGGAGCTTTGTCCGGGATGATCAGCCCCGAAAAGACAGCTGTAATCAGTTGGCTTTGGCCATACGGGAGGAAGTACATGATCTGGAGCAGGCTGGCATTCGTATGATCCAGATCGATGAACCAGCCATCCGCGAAGGACTGCCCCTGCGCAAAGCGCAACAGGCAGCCTATCTGAACTGGGCAGTAACTGCCTTTCGTATAGCCGCCGGTGGGGCTGCAGCCGGCACGCAGATCCATACCCATATGTGTTATGCCGAGTTCAATGATATGATCCGTTCCATTGCTGAAATGGATGCCGATGTGATCACCATTGAGACCTCCCGTTCCCAAATGGAACTGCTGGAGGCTTTCCGGAATTTTAGCTATCCGAATGATATTGGTCCGGGTGTATATGATATCCATTCACCGAGAATACCTTCCGTCCGTGAAATAAAGCAGCTGCTGGAAAAAGCCCTGGAGTTTATTCCGGCGGAGCGACTCTGGGTCAACCCGGATTGTGGGTTGAAAACCCGGGGCTGGGAAGAAACCAGGGCCGCGTTGGAAGCCATGGTGGCTGCCGCCCATGGCCTGCGGGAGCAATTGAAACAGCCGGTTGCGGTTGAATAGTGTGCTACAATACGATCATGTCTGCTGTTCCCAAAAAGGACAGCAGACATGTTTTTAAGGCACCGCCCGGGTAGTTCACTTGGAGACGGGCCGGGGATTGAACTGTACATTGCTGCGGATCTGGTCGGTCACCGCGTTCAGGGTATTGTAAATGCCCTCAAAATATTGGCCCTTGGCTGCTAACGGCTGGTACTGGCTGTCCAGAATTGCTGCCGCTTTTTCCTGGGTGAGGAACTTGCCGACATAGGCCCCGAAATCAATATGGGCCTGTGCCAGGGATTTACTGAAACTTATCACCATTACTTTCTGGCTGCCACCATGGGCCTGATCCCAATCCGCCAGGTCCTGCCGGTTGTATTGAAAAGTGCCGGAAGGTGCCGCAAAGCCGCTGATGGTATTTATTTTTATTGCAATCAGGTTGCTTTTCTCGAAGGTTCTGGCAATAGTATCCAGTTTCTTTTGCTGTTCCGGGCTGAGCAGGCTCTCGTAGTCATACACGAAATTAACATCAGCTGCAGTGGGTTGGTGCTGCCTGGGTTGGACGATACCTGGCCTGTCGGTATTTTTTTCCGCAACGGCACTGTTCACGGATCTGGAAGCGCCACAGCCGACAGCCAGCAGGAAGAAAAAGCCGCTTACCGCGGATAACAGAACGGGGGAAAGGGGTGCGTTTTTGATAAAGAATCGATTTTAAAGTTAAAAAAAATAGCAAAATCCCGGGGGATTCTGCTATTTGCAGCAAATTCGGTGCCATGGGCGGTCCGGGTTATGATTTTACTGATTGAGCATCAATGGCATTACCAGCATCAACAGTTCTTCATTTTCATCCTGGTCCACAGGTTTGATCAGCCCCGCTTTGGAAGGCGTGCTCAGTTCCAGATAGACTTCTTCGCTGTCGGTACTGTTGAGCATTTCGATGAGGAACTTGGCATTAAATGCAATTTTCAGATCTTCTCCGTTATACTGGCATTTCATGCGTTCATTCCCTTCAAAGCTGAAATCGACGTCCTGGGCTTCCAGCTGCAGCTCACTGCCGCTGATATCCAGGGCTACCTGATATGTACTTTTGTTACTAAAAACACTAACCCGACGCAGGGCGCCCAAAAACTCCTGGCGGTTGACGGTCAGCCGGTAGGGATTTTCTGTGGGAATGACCACTTTGTAATCCGGGAATCGGGCGTCTATCAGCCGGCAGCTCAGCCGGGTACTGCCGTGGGTAACGAAGAAATGGTTGCCGTTATAGTTCAGGGTAATCTCGTCTTCATTGTCCGGCAGGGCTGATTTCAGGAGATTCAGGGGCTTGCGGGGCACAATAAAGGAATCGGTGCCTGAAGCAGCAGCATCCCTGACCTGGTACCGTACCAACCTGTGTGCATCGGTAGCGACAAACTGAATGCCTTCTTTGTTTAATTCAAAGAAAACCCCGGTCATGGCGGGTCTCAAATCGTCTGTACTGGTGGCAAAAATCGTTTTATTGATCGCTGTCAGCAGTGAAGTGGAAGTCATTGTAAAGGAAGTAGTGTCATCGGCAGCCGGTTCCTTGGGGAAATTATCGGGATTCTCACCCATCACCTTGTATTTACCGCTGTCGCTGGTTATTTCTATTCCGAAATTCTTATCGATATTAAAAGTCAGCGGCTGGTCCGGAATATTTTTCAACGAATCGATCAGTATCTTATGCGGGATACAGACCCGGCCATTGTCTTTGGCTTCAATTTCCATTTCCGTCCGCATTACGGTTTCCAGGTCCGTAGCAACGATTGTGAGTTTATTGGCCTCAATTTCAAAAAGAAAGTCTTCCAATATCGGTAGTACCGTGTTGGCATTAATAACACCGGAAATGTTCTGCAACTGTCTGAGCAAAGCATTTGAAGAAGCAATAAATTTCATCCTTTATTCTATTATATTATGTTTAAGTTTAAAACGGCCTGATCGTAACCGGCAGCGGTCTTATTTTTGCTTGGTAGCGAAACTACTATAAAAAAGAATATCGCAATATAAATTATTTTGCCCGTACCGGCAGTCTTTTCCCTGCCGATAGTCCTTTAATCCTGCTTCGGAGCGGTAAACGCGGCTGGTGCCAGACGGTACAGGCCCGGACATGCCCCTTGTTCGGATTTCTTTGCCCACCGGGGATATAAGCCCGTAGGTCTGCGGGTTTTATGGCCGAATGGGGCGCAGCGGACCCGATGAAGGAAAAATCCGGACATTCAAAACCTTTTGTATCTTTCGCAGTAAGAATAAGTAAAAAAACATGCTGGACAAGCTGATCAATTTCTTCAAAGGCCTGTCGGAACCCTCGGCAGGGCCACAAAGGATACCTTTCGGAAGGTATTCGGATAATAACAAAACCGTGGCCAAAGCCAATCGCTGGAACGAGGCCGATGACCTGTTTAAGGAAAAGAAATACCTGGAATCGGTTCATGCTTTTTTTGACTACCTCAGGGATGACCAGATGGAAAACGTTCGTTTAGAGGGCGATCAGCAAAGCTTTGATTTTGAGCTCCAGCAGGGCTCTAAAGTCGTCAGGGGCCGGCTGCAGGACGGTCAGATCAGTGCTGAAGTCAGGCTGGCCCGGATGCCACAGGCCTCGGTGCCAGTGATGCGCCGGTTGCTGGAAATGAACTTCGGCCTCTATTACAGTCGTTATGCAATCAGTGAAGATGCCCTTTGCATGCGTTTTGATACGGACCTCGAGACGGCCAATCCCAGCAAATTATATTATGGACTCAAGGAACTGGCGATCAAAAGCGATAAACAGGATGATCTGCTGGTACAGGATTTTTCAGTACTGGAACCTATTGGCAATGAACATATCCATGAAATGCCGGAAACCGAGAAGCAGGTAAAGTATAATTATATGCAGCGTTGGATCCGGGAAACACTGGACAAAATCAATAGTGTAGACCCCGACAAATTTTCGGGGGGCATTTCCTACCTGCTGCTCAGCCTGGTGTACCGGATTGACTTTCTGCTGGCCCCCGAGGGTCGGCTGTTGAACGAACTGGAGAAGATTTCGGGAATCTATTTCAAAAAGGACGAAGCGCCGATGATCGAGAAAAACCGGGATATGGCGGTGGCTTTCGAAAAATTGCTGGCGCAGCCCCAGGACTTTGTATTTGAAAACCTGTTCCGGTCCAAATACACTTTCTCCATCGTGACACCCCAGCCCTATAAGGTCATTGCCGACCTGATCAAAGAGGCCGGTGAGAATATGTTATGGTACCGCGACAACCAGCACGAGGATTTTGCCCTGAAAATTATTGAATACGGACTTACCCATTGTCAGTATACTTATTCCCTGCCACGGGCCATCAGTCAACTGGTGGAGTTGTTTATGGAAATCAATTATCCGGATTTCTTTCGGGATTTAGGGTATGAAAAATCCCTGTACCATCCCGAAAAAAACACCTTTCAAACGGCGGAGATTATCAGCCGCATCCGGCAGGTACAGCAGGAATGGCGCGCTAAGCATCCGCTCATGAATTTTGCCACCGATCAACTGGATTTTAGCAGCCTGATGGCATTTAATCAGCGTTTTACTGCTCAACTGGCACTCTTAAATATGAACAATAAGTAATCAAATATAGCAGCACCTGTCATGAATACACAGGAAATCATTCAATTGTATCAGCAAGCCATTATCCAGATTGCCACCAATACGGGTACCGGTACGGGCTTTTATCTCAGTCAGTACGATCTGATCGTTACCAATAATCACGTGGTGAGTGATAGTCCGGAAGTGACCATTGCTGGTAAAAGTTTTGAGAAGACCCTTGCCAAGGTATGGTATACGGATGCCCAGCACGACCTGGCTTTTCTGGAACCTCCCGCGGACGTGCAACTCGCTGATATCCGGCTGGGACGCTATGAATCCCTGAAAGACGGAGACCATGTGATCGCCATCGGACACCCCTATGGGTTGAACTATAGTGCGACCCAGGGCGTAATATCTAAAGTGGACCGGATCCGGGACGGTGAAAAGTATATTCAGATCGATGCGGCCATCAACCCGGGTAATAGCGGCGGACCGTTGGTGAATAACGAAGGGATGGTAATTGGTGTGAATTCATTTATCATCCGTGGTGGCGATAATCTGGGCTTTGCCCTTCCGGTGGCTGCCTTGAAAGAAGCCCTGGAATTGTATATGCCCCATCGTGCAGCGCCGGCGACCCGCTGCGCCAACTGTGATTTTCTGGTTACCGCCGATACCATCGACAGTTCCAAATATTGTCCCAGCTGTGGTTCGGAAGTATTATTGCCGCAATTACCTGAAACCGCGCAGCAACCGGTGGGGGTGGCCAAGCTGATAGAAGAAATCCTGAAGGCACTGGGAAAGGATGTTCGGCTGGCCCGGGATGGACATAATCTATGGAGTGTCAAAGCCGGTTCGGCAAAGGTGAAGATCAGTTATAATCCGGACAATTTCTTTATTGTGGGCGACGCTTATCTCTGCCAGATGCCCTCGGATCTGGCCCGCATCAAACCCCTGTATCAGTTCCTGTTACAGGAAAACAACAAACCCAATGGTCTGGTGTTGAGCTGTGTGAAAAACAGCATCGTCCTGAGCCGGTTGATTTATGATCTGGACATTACCAGGGAAAGCGGTATTGCGGAGTTCCGGCACCTGTTTGAGCAGGCGGATTATTATGATGATTACCTGAAAAATGAATTTGGCTGTCTGGCCCGGCTCGAAGAAGTCTAGCGCCGTTTATTGTTCATATTTAAAACCCAGATACATGCCCGGATCCTTCCTGACCAAAGAGCAGGCGCTCCAGAAACTGCGGCATTATTGTGCCTACAGCGAACGCTGTCACAGCGATGTGATCAGCCGGCTTTATGAGCTGGGTGTGCGGCGGCTGGAACATGATGAAATTATCGCCAGTCTGATCCAGGATGATTATTTGAATGAAGAGCGTTTCGCCATGGCATTTGCCGGCGGTCATTTCCGACAGAAGCAATGGGGGCGTAATAAAATCAGAAAAGCACTCTTGCAGAAAAATATCAGTGCCTACTGTCTGAAAAAAGCCATGGGTGAAATTGATCCCGGCGACTATCAACAGACCCTGCAAAAACTGTTCGAGGCCAAGTGGGCCAGCCTTAAAACGGAACGCAACCGGTTTATTAGAATGAAAAAAACCAGAGATTATCTATTGCAGAAAGGTTTTGAAGCCGATCAGGTACAGGCGCTGTTCGATACCAACCGTTAATGAAGAAGTTGGAAGCGGACTGCCTCAGGACAAAAATGAATAAAAGATGAAAGACAAATTAACCCTCAGTTTGATTCAGGCTGATCTGGTCTGGGAGGATAAAGCCGCCAATCTGGAAATGTTCCAGCAACAGATCGAACAGATTCAGGAGCCTGGTCAGATCGTGATATTACCGGAAATGTTTTCTACCGGTTTCAGTATGCGGGCGGCTGAACTGGCGGAGACCATGGATGGTCCGACTGTGACCTGGATGCGGGATTTGTCTGCCTACAAGAAAGTAGTGCTGACCGGTAGCCTGATCATCCGGGAGGAAGATGCAGCCGGTCATATGCAGTTTTACAACCGGCTGATCTGGATGCTGCCCAACGGACAGTACGGCATTTATAACAAACGGCATCTGTTCACCCTGGCCCGGGAGCAGGATTACTATACGCCCGGACAGAAAAGACTTTTTGCCTCGGTTAATGAATGGAAAATCAATTTACAGGTATGTTATGATTTACGTTTCCCGGTATGGGCCCGGCAGATTCCCCGGATGACCGGCGAAAACTGGCGGGGGCTCTACGACCTGCTGATCTATGTGGCCAACTGGCCGGAGAAACGCAGTACTGCCTGGAAAACCCTGCTCCAGGCCCGCGCCATCGAAAACCAGTGTTATGTGGTGGGTGTCAACCGGGTCGGCACAGACGGCAATGGTATCTACCATGGCGGCGACAGTATGGTGGTGGATCCTCAGGGAGCGATTCTCTATCAACAGCATGGCAAGGCTGATACCGCCACCCTGACCCTTGAAAAATCGGTCCTGGAGCAAACCAGAGAACAGCTTCCTTTCTGGGAAGATGCTGATGAATTCAAGGTTTTCTAGGGAAGCCTGGAATACCGGAAGCAGATGACTGGCAGGCGCTATCGGGCGTCCGCAGTGCTTTGGCCTTGCCACCGCGCCTTTTTCCACTAGCGCAGGGACCCGGGTACCGGCGCCAGTTTAAGCAGTTGCATCAGTTTTTCCATTTTATAATCCCGGCCCCCCCGGATGGCTTCTACCGAAGGCCCGACATTTATATCCGGGCGCACGCCCGATCCGTCATGGGGCTGTTGCCGGTCGATTACCAGCCGGAACAGGGGCAGCCGGAGCCGGATACCGGTTGCCGGCAGACTGGCTTTTGGCAATAGCCAGGCACTGCTTCCATAGGCAGCACCGCCCGAAGGCTCCCCCAGTATCCTGACGTTTGACTGACCTTTCAGGATAGCCAGGGTCAGGACCGTAGCCGAATAACTACGGCCACCACTCAGCAGGTAGATTTCACCATCAAAATGATGCCGTTTTCTGGGCTTGAACCGGTGCCTTTCGTAGTAACGGTAGTGGTACCTGCCTTCTTTTTTCCGGGTGACCAGCCCGATAAAGAGCCGGGACCAGAAATCAAATTCAATATACCGGCTGTACCTGGACCCGAGACTGACGGCAAAAAGTGAGTCGGCCATCCGGTAGGACCTGGCTGCCAGATAGCGGGTCAGGTCATTGGCAATGTCTACCCGTCCGCCACCATTCAGGCGCAGGTCAATGATCAGGCGGGGAATTTTCTGCCGGTCCAGGCTGCGGAAGCTGCGGCGGAAAAAGCGTTTTAACGTCAGTTTTGAGGCGAAGCTGTTGAGTTCCATCAGGGCATAGCCCTGTTCGGGATGCAGTTGAAAACTGCGCTCCCGCTGCCTGATTTTCTGGCGGGGCTCCCGGACCGGACGAGACCTGGAAGAATCCCGCCGTCCGCTACTGCGCGCCCGGGCGGAATCCCTGACCGGCGGCGCCTGTTGCACCAGCAGGGTGCCGGCCGCACCGGTACTGTCATGATAAGCCAGGCGGTAGGATCGCTCCCAGCCAAAGACAGCGGTATACAGGTTTCCGAAATAGGATCCGGTGCTGAGCAGCTGGTCCTGCGCGATCCGGTTACCGCCATCGGCAGGAATATACAGGCGCAGGCTGTCCAGTAGACTGGCCATACGGTGACCGTTGAGGGAGTCTATAACCAGGCCGCGCCGATCCCTGAGGGCAGGCGTCCTGCCGGTGACCAATACCGTCGTGTCGTTCCAGGTTTTGATACTGAACGGAAAATGACTACGGCGGCTCAGGGTATCCAGGTATTTGCTGTAAGCCCGGGACGGGCCAATGGAAGTATGACCGCATTGAATCAGTGCAGTAACCGGCGCCAGTATTTTCCGGAATTCAAATTCAGTCAGGCTGTCCTGTAATTGCTGCCGGGCGGCATCAAAAGCACTGTCCATCACCGTCCTCGGGCTGTACCAGTACAGGGAGGGATGACGCTGTTCGAGGATCCCCCGAAAAATATCAAAATCGTGCTGTAATTGGCGAGGGCTGTACTTTTTATCAGGGCGGTAAGCCTGCCGGCTGCTGCTGCAGGCGCTCAGGATACCCAGGAGCAGCAGTAATAGGAGCAGGATCGTCGGGTGACGGTGAATATCGCGGTGAATCGGTGTACCGAATCGCATCGCCGGCCTGTTATTGGAGCGGGTTCCATCCCTGTGCGGTGATGGCATGCCGACTACCTGATTTGGTGATGATATGGGCGCCCTCCCCGGTCTCGGTCATATGTCCGATAATGCTGATATCCGGATGATCTTTTATTTTGTCGTAATCCTGCTGATCCACAGTAAAAAGAAGTTCATAATCCTCTCCGCCGCTCAGGGCGCAGGCTGTGGGATCCAATTCAAATTTAAAAGCCGCATTCCGGGTGTTCTCCATAATCGGAATTTTATCTTCATAAAGGACGCAACCCAGTTGGCTGTCTTTGCAGATATGGAGGATCTCCGAGCTCAGGCCATCACTGATGTCCATCATCGCGGTCGGCAATAAGTCCGCCTTGGCAAAATAGTCAATAATGTCCTTACGGGCTTCTGGTTTTAACAGCCGGCCGATCACATAATCCTCGCCTTCCAGATCCGGCTGAACACCGGGACTTTCCAGAAAAATTTTCTTTTCCCTTTCAAGAAATAAAAGACCCAGATAAGCCGCCCCCAGATCGCCGCTTACACAAAGCAGGTCGCCTTTACGGGCCGTACTTCTTTTGACGAAGCGATCCGGCGCTGTTTCGCCGACAGCGGTGACCGAAATAATAAATCCTTTCTGCGAAGTCGTGGTATCTCCACCCACCAGATCAACGCCATATTGCCGGCAGGCTGCATAAACGCCCTCATAAAACTCGCTGATGGCTTCGAGGCTGAAACGGTTGCTCAGCGCGATACTCATGGTAATTTGTGCCGGCGTGGCATTCATGGCATACACGTCGCTGAGGTTGACAATGACCGATTTGTAACCCAAATGTTTGAGCGGATGGTACATCAGATCAAAATGCACCCCTTCAATCAGCAGATCGGTGGTCAGGACCGTTTGTTTGCCAAAATGATCCAGCACTGCCGCATCATCACCCACGCCCAGGATGGTACCGGCCTGCTGAATTTCAAAATTCCGGGTCAGGTGATCGATCAGGCCGAACTCCCCCAACTGTGTTATTTCTGTTCTTTCTTCGCTCATAACTGCTGCGCCATATTTTAAAAATCAGACCCGACCAGGCGCCGGGGCTGCTTTGATTGGTTGATATTTAAGGGTTTTCACTGCGGGCTTCCTGACTGTCATTGATGACTTCGAGCAGTTGGGAATGAATATGCCCGTTGGTGGCCACGATTTTAGGTTGGTAGGGGCTGTACGGGTTGCCGTCAAAATCTGTCACCTTTCCACCCGCCTCGGTGGCAATCAGAAAGCCGGCGGCGCTATCCCAGGGTTGTAATTTGTGCTCATAAAAGCCATCCAGCCGGCCGGCAGCTACCCAGCAGAGATCGATCGCTGCTGCGCCCAAGCGCCGGACGGGTACCCCTTCCCGGATAAAGCGTTCAAAAACTTCCAGGGGACCATTATGCTGCTGGATATAGGTATAAGGAAAGCCGGTAACCAGGCAGCTTTTCAGGACATCGGTCTCCTGGCTCACCCGGATGGGTTGACCATTAAAGCTGGCGCCCTCGCCCTTTTCGGCAAAAAACAGTTCATTCATATGGGGGTTGTAAACCATGCCCATGATGATTTCTCCCTGAAACTCGAGGCCGATGGAAATGCAGTTCAGTGGTATGCCATGAGCGAAATTTATGGTGCCGTCAATAGGATCGATGATCCATTTATAATCAGAATCCTGAGGCAGGGCCCCGGTTTCCTCCGTAAGAATATAATGATCCGGATAGTTATTCCGGATGACCTCCAATATCGCATCTTCGGAGGCATGGTCGGCAGCAGTTACCAGATTATTGCGGCCTTCCTTGTATTTGATCTCGAAGGTTTGATTAAAATAACGGGATACCTGTGCCCCGCCGGCCATAATCGCTTCGTGTAAAACCGATTTTAACATGCAACAAAGATAGTAAAGGAGTTGGGTTGCCGCTACCCCGCTGGCGATTGTTCAAAAAATACGGGAAAAATACCCCTAAACGGGACCCCTTCAGGAGCTTATTTTTGAAGCAGATTTTAACCCTCAACTTCTCTTTATGACAACCACCATGATCAATTTTCTGACAAATGAACCGGTACCCTTCAGGTTGCAAACTGCTATTGACAAAATGAAACAGGAGCCCCAGTACCACAGCTTTCACACAGGACGCCGCGAATGGAACCGGCCCGCCTCGCCCGGTACCAGGCTTCACTCCGGTGAGCGGACCGCCATGGAATGCCTGCCGATGGAATTCCAGCAACCCATCCATCGTTGAAGCTGCTGCGTTTAGGGCGCGCCCGGCTTCGGCGGTCAAACCAGGGTTTTAGTCCTATTTTTGCCACCGTATCATGACGGTATCGGTAATCATTGTCAATTATAATGTAAAATTCCTGCTGGAAGCCTGCCTGCATTCCCTCAACATTGCCCTGGAGCAGCTGGAAGGAGAAGTACTGGTCATTGACAATCATTCTACTGATGGCAGCCTGGCCTATCTGAAGCCCAGGTTTCCGCAGGTGCAGTTTGTGGCCAATACCCGGAATACGGGGTTTGCCAAAGCCTGTAACCAGGGGCTGGCCCTTGCCAGGGGGCGGTATATTTTGTTTTTGAATCCGGATACCGTATTGCAGCCGGATAGCCTCCGACACAGCCTGCAACACCTGCAGGCAGACGCCAATATAGGTGCCCTGGGTGTCCGGATGCTGGACGGCAAGGGCCGCTACCTGAAGGAATCGAAAAGGGGCAATCCCGATGCATTAACAGCAGCTTATAAACTTTGTGGCCTGACCGCCCTGTTTCCCCGCTCGCCGGTATGGGCCCGCTATTATTTGGGCCATCTTCCCGAAGCAGGCGTACATGAAGTGGAAGTACTCTGTGGTGCCTTTATGTTGATGCCCCGGGACCTATTGCTGGAGCTGCAGGGATTCGATGAGTCATTTTTTATGTACGGCGAAGATATTGACCTCTGTTACCGCGTAAAGCAGGCCGGGTATAAGATTCTGTATTGCGGGGATACGACCATCCTGCATTATAAAGGGGAGAGTACCAATAAAGCCAGTTTCAGTTATATCCGCCGCTTTTACGGCGCCATGTGGCTTTTTGTTGATAAGCATTATACCGGTCGCCGCGCCGGCCTGTTTAAATTATTGCTTTTTCCGGCTATTGCCTTCAGGGCTTTGCTGGCCGGTCTGGCATTGCCATTTACAATCCGCAGATTGCCTGCACCTTAAGTCGGGTGCCCCGGAGATAAGCCCTTCCATTTTTTAAAAAATGGTATATTGCATCTTTTAAAGATATGTCTGGTGGCGGCAAGTTATGGCATCAATTATTGATATAAAGATACCCGGGGCAATTGCGAAGGCATTTGGATTTCCAAAAGCCGATGCAAAACATCAGCAGTCCAAAGTGTTGAAGAAGCTGCTTAAGAAAGCCCGCTTTACCGAGTTTGGCCAGCAATACCACTTCGATAAAGTTTTATTGAGCAAGAATGTGGAAAAGGCATTTCAGGAAGCCGTTCCCATCCAGGACTACAACGGTATCTACGACCGCTGGTGGAAAAAAACCCTGGACGGCGTACCGGATGTAACCTGGCCGGGTAAAATCGAATATTATGCGCTGAGCTCCGGGACATCGGAGGCTTCCAGCAAGTATATACCGGTAACCAAGGATCTCCTGCGCAGTAATACCATCAACTATATAAAACAGCTGATCAGCGTCTTCTATTACCAGGAAGCCAATAAGAAAGCCCTGACCAAAAGTTTCTTGATCATCGGGGGCACGACCGATCTGCAGAAAGGAGAGGCGGGATGGTATGCCGGTGATCTGAGTGGCATACTGGCCAAGAAAAGACCTTTCTGGTTCCAGACTTTTTACAAGCCCGGGGGCCGGATTGCCGCAATGAAGGACTGGAATCAGAAGCTGAAGGAAATTGTGGATCATGCCCGGGAATGGGATATCGGTTATATCGTGGGGGTACCCGCCTGGTGTCAGATGTGTATGGAGATGGTCATTGAAAGGTACGGATTGAAGCATATCCATGAAATCTGGCCAAACTTCGGTGTTTTCGTGCACGGCGGGGTTTCTTTTCAGCCCTATAAACGGTCCTTTGAAAAGCTGTTGGGTAAACCGATTGTCTATGTAGAAAATTACCTGTCCAGCGAAGGGTTTATCGGTTATAAAATGAAGGAACATGCTGCCGGCATGCAGCTGATTACCAATAATAATATTTTTTTCGAGTTTGTTCCCTTTGATGATAAGAATTTTGACAGCGAGGGTAATATCCTGCCCGAGGCCCGGGGTCTGCTGATTGATGAAGTGCAGACGGGTAAGGATTACGCCATCCTGCTCAATACCAATGCCGGTGCCTGGCGCTATCTGATCGGCGACACCATTCGGTTTCTGAACATACAACGTTGCGAAGTCGTAATCACCGGGCGCACCCGGCATTTTCTGAGCCTGGTCGGCGAACACCTGAGCGTGGAAAACATGAACCAGGCCATCGAAGCGGCCAATAACCATTTTAATATCAGTATACCCGAATATACGGTTGTCGGGTTCCCTTATAAAAACTACTTTGCACACAAATGGTATATAGCAACTGATGATGCTGCCGATGGAACGGCATTGCTGGCATTTATCGACGAACAGCTCAAATCGATCAATGATGATTATGCCACCGAACGTACCAGTGCCCTGACAGATGTTTTTATTGAGATATTGCCCGAAGAAAAATTTTTAAAATTTATGGAGCTGCATGGCAAACTGGGCAGCCAGAATAAATTCCCCAGGGTTATGAAGGGTGTGCTCCTCAAAAGTTGGGATGAATTTCTTGCAACAGGAAAAATATAGACAGATAGTTGGGAAAACTTTATTAATCTTGCCGGCAATATGACGGAAGCGATAATAAAAGGCCTTACCCTTGGTTTGTTGCTAAGCTTAGCTGTCGGACCGGTATTATTTTCCATTATTAAACATAGTATTAATGGCGGGCATAAGGTGGGTTTTGCATTTGTCGCCGGCGTATCAGCTTCCGATTTCACCCTCGCATTTGTCAGTAATGTTTTTTCCGCCCTTTTTGAAACCATCAGCGAGCATACCCAGGCGATCGGCATCACCGGCAGTGTTTTTCTGATGATTATCGGCATTTACTTTTTGTTTTTTAAAAAAGTGAAAATTAACGAGCAGGGAAAAATGGTAGTAGAGACCTACCGTAAAAGGGATTATGCCAAGATATTTGTTTCCGGATACTTTATGAACACCCTTAATCCTTCGGTTTTTCTGTTCTGGATCACAGCCTCTACTTCTTTTATCAGCCATACGATCGAAGAGCGCATTATTATTTTCCTGACCTGTTTGCTGCTGGTGCTCGGTGCCGATATAACCAAAGTAATGCTGGCAGGAAAAATCAGGAACCGGCTGACACCCCATAATATTCAACTGCTCAACCGGATCAATGGTATCATACTGATCGGATTTTCTATCGCCCTGATTATTGGCCTGATCTATTATGAATCCCATCATCATTAAGGAATCTTAAAAAGTTAAAGCGGGCGCCGGAATCTGAAACTTACCTATCTTGCAAGCGGCAATGAAGCGACTGGCTAAAATATGGAGAAGATTCAAAAGACTGGTGCTCTTTTTATTAGTGGCCCAACTGGTCTATATCATACTGCTGAAATGGGTGAATCCCCCCATAACGCTGACCCAGGTGGCAGGATGGCTAAAAGGCGAGGGGCTCCAAAAAGAATGGAAGGATGCCGCTGATATTTCATCGAATGCAAGACTGGCGGTAATTGCTTCCGAAGACCAGCTTTTCCCGGATCATAACGGGTTTGACTGGAAAAGCATTGCCAAGGCCATGGAATACAATCAGAAAAAGCCCGGTCGCATCCGGGGTGGATCTACCATCAGCCAGCAGACGGCAAAAAATGTTTTTTTATGGCAGGGCCGCAGCTGGGTGCGTAAAGGGCTGGAATCTTATTTTACCTTTATGATCGAAAGGATCTGGGGCAAGAAGCGGATTCTGGAGGTTTACCTGAACGTGGCAGAAATGGGCCGGGGCATTTACGGGGTGGAAGCAGCCGCACAGCATTATTTCAAAAGACCGGCCAGACAACTGTCGGCCTATGAGGCCGCTGCCATTGCCGCCTGCCTGCCCAACCCTAAAAAGTATACGGTGAAGCCCGCCTCGGCTTATGTCTCGGGCAGGACCAGGAAGATCCTGCAACAAATGAATTTTCTGAAACCAGACCGGGAGATTCAGGCGCTGATCCAAAATAAATAAGCTGTCTGCCCCTGTCTGGTACTCGTGGCGGATGGTTCACCCGAAAAACCCGAAAAAAATGACTGTTGAGCAAATTTATACCGGATGTCTGGCGCAGGGCGCTTATTATATTGTTTCCGAAGGCTATGCGGCCATCATCGACCCTTTGAGGGAAACCCAGCCCTATATTGACCGCCTTCAAAAAGACGGCGTGCAGCTTAAGTATATTTTTGAAACCCATTTTCATGCGGATTTTGTCAGTGGGCACCTGGATCTCAGCCGCAAGACCGGCGCGCCCATTGTCTATGGTCCTACCGCCAGGCCGGAGTTTGAGGCCATTATTGCCAGGGACCATCAGGTTTTTGAACTGGGTAAAGTCAGCTTCGAAGTGATGCATACCCCGGGCCATACGATGGAGAGTACCTGTTATCTGTTACATAACGAGCAGCAGGAACCCGTGGCCCTGTTTAGCGGGGATACGCTTTTTCTGGGCGATGTAGGTCGTCCGGATCTGGCCCAGAAATCAGGCAATCTGAGCACTGAAGACCTGGCCGGCATGCTGTATGACAGCCTGTACAACAAGATCCTGGCCCTGCCGGATGAAATTACCGTTTATCCTGCCCACGGGGCAGGTTCCGCCTGTGGTAAGAACATGATGAAAGAGACCCTGGACAGTCTGGGCAATCAGAAGCAGGTCAACTACGCATTGAACCAGCCTGATAAGGCGGCGTTTATCCAGGCGGTGACAGATGGACTGCAGGCACCGCCGGCCTATTTCGGAATGAATGTAGCCATGAATAAGAAGGGGTATGATAGTTTTGATGCCGTATTAAGGCAGGGCATGCAGGAACTGGACCCGTCGGCCTTTGAAAGGGTTGCCGCATCCAGCGGTGCCCTGATCCTGGATACCCGCGGCAATGCCGATTTTGCCCGGGGCTTTATCCCACAATCGGTTAATATCGGTCTGGAAGGAGATTTTGCACCCTGGGTGGGCGCGCTGCTTGGCGATGTGACCCAACCCATCCTGCTGGTCACTGAACCGGGTACGGAACAGGAAGCCGTTACCCGCCTGAGCCGGGTCGGTTTTGATCAGGTACTGGGCCACCTGAAGGGTGGTTTTAACAGCTGGCAGCAGTCGGGCAGGCAAACCGACTCGGTCAACCGGATCAGCGCTTCCGATTTTGCCCGCCGGCAACAGGAGCAGCCGGCACCCGTAATCGATATCAGAAAGGAATCCGAATTCGAACCGGAACATGTAAAGGATGCAGAAAACCAACCGCTGGCTGCGATCAATGACTGGATCCGCGGCCTGGACCCCAAAGAACATTTTTTCGTCCATTGTGCAGGCGGCTATCGCAGTATGATTGCGGCCAGTATTCTGCAGGCCCGGGGCTACCGGAATTTTTCCGAAGTCGAAGGAGGGTTTGGTTCCATCAAATCTACAGGGTTGCCGCTGGAAGCCACTGCGAAAAGCTAGCGGGAAATTCTATGAAAAATCACTATCGCTATAAGCACATAAAGCTGCTTACCAGTCTGCTGCTCCTGGTCAGTTCGCCGGGTAATGCACAGCAGCGGGTAGATGCAGATACCCTGGAGTACATAGACAGGAACTGGCAGCGGGGTAAAAAGACCAGGCTGGCGTTGGTGTCCCGTAGCGGAGACCCATTGCCGCAGGGAGATTATCAGATTGTTGAACGCCTGGAAGTCGGTGCCACCGGCTCGGTATTCAAGGAATGCAACTACCGACTGCAGGTCGGCGCAGGCGGCCTGGTGGAAGGAAGCCTTGTATTTCAGGTACCAAAAGAAAGGATACTGAAAACCGCACTGTTTTGTGAAGGCCGGGTGCAGGCACTCACCAGCTGCCGGAACGGCGTCAAGGTGGAAAATTTTCACTTCGATGGCGATACCCTGAATCTCCGCAGTTATTTTACCGACGGTAGCCTTTCCGGGCTCTATAAGGTCCTTGAAGGAGAAATTTTGTACAGTTGGGCGATTGATGCGACCGGATACTGGCGCCTGGACGATCAGATCAACGGCGTTACCGCCTATAGTTTCCAGGGCAGTAAAATCCTGCAATCACGCGAACAGTATAAAAATCTTCCGGAAGGTATCGCGTCGATTAAGGAAGCATTTGCGCCCTCGGGAGCGCTAAAAACCAGGACCCTGAAATACCTGGACGGCAGGGAATTTGTGGAATACTATCAGGATGGAAAACGCGAAAATGTCCTGCAGGTACAGAAAATTATGACCAAGCCTGCCGCAAACTAAGCGCCCTCCAGGCAGGGCTGACCAAAACTACAAAGCGGGATTCATCTAAAACAGGGTTAGAAAATTTACCTATCTTTGCCCTCCATCAGTTATCATTAACATGTAGTAGATCATTTCGACACGGTTTTGACAGATCAGGAAGGATTTCCTGGCATATTTCAATAGCAAACCCCGAAATGATGTTACAATTACAAGAATTGTCCTACCGGCATCCGGATCAGGAACCCCTTTTTGAAAATATACAATGGCAGGTACAGTCCCGTGAAAAATGGGCGCTGGTAGGTCCGAACGGATCCGGAAAATCCACCCTGCTCCGGGTAATGGCAGGAATGCTGGAGCCATCCGGCGGTAAGATTCATTACAGCAGCCCCCCTTATTATATACCGCAGAATTTCGGACAGTTTGGTAACCAGACCGTCGCAGGTGTACTGGGGATAGCAGCCAAATGGCAGGCACTGACTGAAATGCAGTCCGGCCGGGTTACCGAAGCCAATATGGAACTGCTAGAAAACGACTGGGATCTGGAAGAACGCATCCAGTCGGCTTTATCGCAATGGCAATTGCCGGCCCTGGATCCCGAACAGCGGCTCTCAGAACTCAGCGGTGGTGAACAGACCCGGCTATTGCTTTCCGGAATACATTTGCACCGCCCCGAATTGATTTTGCT
Source organism: Niabella terrae (assembly GCF_054783135.1). Classification (NCBI taxonomy): domain Bacteria; kingdom Pseudomonadati; phylum Bacteroidota; class Chitinophagia; order Chitinophagales; family Chitinophagaceae; genus Niabella; species Niabella terrae. The sequence goes on along the minus strand of NZ_BAAGRD010000001.1, from coordinate 562,764 downwards.
GGATGAACCCAGTAACCACCTCGATGAAAAGGCACGCAGTCAGTTGTTGACTTTTATCGAAACCAGTAACCAGACCCTGATCCTCGCCAGTCATGACCGGGGATTGTTAAACATGCTGAACCCGGTGGCCGAACTGCATGCAGGTGGTCTGCGGCTCTATGGAGGGAATTATGCATTTTTTGAAACCCAGCAGGAACTGGCCTCAGCCTCGCTGGCCCGGGACTTGCTTCATGCCGATAAGACCTTAAAGAAGGCGGCTATCCTGCGCCGCAAAACAATGGAAAGGCAACAGAAGCAGGATGCCCGCGGCAGTCGTAAACAAACCAAGGCAGGGACAGCGCGTATCATGATGAATACCCTGAAAAATCAGGCCGAAAGGAGTACCGCCAAAACCACCGCGGTTCACGACCAGAAACTGGAGCAACTGACCCAGGATCTGGAACGGTTGCGGGCTGCCCAGCCGACCACCGGGCAGATGCGACTGGATTTAGACAATTCAGGTCTGCACCGCGGCAAACTGCTGGTAGAAGCCCGTGCGGTAAACCTGAATTTTGCCGGCAGGAACCTTTGGGCGGAACCGCTGGATATAGAGCTGCGAAGCGGAGAGCGCTGGCTGATCCGGGGTGCCAACGGATCCGGGAAGACATCCCTGGTCCGATTGCTGCTGGGCAACCTGGAGCCCACTTCCGGCAGTATTACCCGCGCTTTTCAACAGTATCGGTATATTGATCAGGATTATCAGCTGATCGATAACCGGCTGCGGGTTATTGAGCAGGCAGGTCGGTTCAACTCCGGCTCGGAACCCCTGCAGGAGCATGAAGTGAACAGCAGACTCCACCGCTTTCTGTTTGGCCCCGGAGACTGGGATAAATCCTGTGCCAGCCTAAGCGGTGGGGAACGGATGCGGCTGATGCTTTGCTGCCTGCAGATGCATCGTCAGGCGCCCGACATCCTGGTGCTGGACGAACCGACGAACAACCTGGACATTACCAATATGGAAATCCTGCATGAGGCCCTGAGGGACTATCAGGGCACCCTGCTGTTAATCAGCCATGATGCCCATTTTCGGTCGGCCCTGGATATCAATCGGGAAATCGTGCTGTGATTTAACAAAGCAGCAACAGCCGGTTGCTTAGGTTTGTACCATGAGAGCAGCCTGGCCGATATTCCTGATACTGTTACCCTTTGGTGCTATCTGTCAGCAGGCCTTTCTGTTTGTCAAAAAGGGAGGACGCAAAAAAGCCATTTTTGTGCAGGGGGATCCGATCCGGCTCGTAACCACCGATGGTTTCAGGATGGACGGCCGGATTAAGCTGCTGGAAGGCGACACCATCTATCTGACAGAAGACCGCCAGCTCAGTACCGGCCAGGTAGGCCGTGTATTGAAGAATGTGCGGGACAAATCCTGGGTACCCGATACCTATACCCTGTTATTGATAACCGGCGGGGCAGCGCTGACGACTGCCGGCCTGACATTAAGTGATCAGGCCAGCTTTAAACAGGCGGCACTGGCTGGGGTGGTCATTGGCTATGGGCCACTGCTGATCCGGTATATCTGGAATAAGATGACCTGGTTGATCCGCCGTAAATATTACCCCATCGGCAATCGGTACCGGCTGCAGTTACTGGACCTCAGACCTCCTGTTTAGTAAGCGGTCTACCGCTTCCGTCGCGGTCTTCAACCGTTGCTGCTCCCGTCCTTTGATTTCCACCCAGGGTGTAGCCTGGTTGATGAGCAGGTCCTTGTAAATTTTAAACAGGGTTTCGCGGGTTTTCAGATCGGGATATTCCCGTAGTTCATCACGGGTCCAGGGTAGGTCGGTATTGCATAAAAGGTAAAGATCATAGGGGCGTCGGACGATTTCCTCGAGGATAAACGGATGGCAACGGCCGAAAACAAACTCACACCAGACTTTCATCACATACATATCGGTATCAATAATCAGTAGCGGTGGGCCGTTTCCCGCAAGAGTCGCAGCAGTATAACGATCTTCCAGTGCCAGCTGGCCCCGGGCAATTTCAGCCAGGTCCTCAAAACTGTAATCAGTGCCATTTTCCAATAGATACTGACGGGCATATTCAGCACACCATTGGGTCTGGTAATGGGCAGCCAGCTGACCGGCAAGGGTGCTTTTGCCGGTACTTTCCGGTCCAATAATGACAATTTTCTTAATCATGTGTCGATTTTACTAGAGCGGCACTGCGGCGCCAGTCCCTTAGCCCTCCAACGGCCAGTACCAGCAATACCAGATAATAGACGCTGGTGAAAACCAGACCTTTGACAAAATATAGCGGTATGGCGCTGATATTGGTAAGGATCCACCAGTACCAGCTTTCTACTTTCTTTCGGGTCATCAGCCACATACCGGTAAAGGCACTGGCCGAAGCCAGACTGTCCGCCCAGGGGATGGCGCCTGGCGCAAATTCCTGTTTCAGATAGCTCAGGGCTATGAAAATCAGGCAGTAAAAAAAGCCGAAAAAAAGGAGTTGCTGTCCCCACTGTCTTGCCGTTGAAAACTGTACCCGGACCCTCAACTGCTGCGACTGGTCCTTCCGCGTCCAGAGAATCCAGCCATATACATTCATGACCGTATAGTAAAAATTAACGGTAGCTTCCCCGAAAAGATGGTATTTAAAACTCAGGAAAATGTAAATAATCGTATTGAGCAGTCCGGTGGGATATACCAGGATATTTTCCTTCCGACTGTACCAGACGCTGGCAATGCCCGCAAAAACAGCCAGGTATTCTGCCCAGCCGGTCTGGCGCATTCCCCGGATGAAAGCCTCCACTATTTGCTGTAAGTCCAACAGGAACGGTTTTCGATAAACCTACGGAAAAAATTTGTATCAACGGCCTGCTTCTGCCTGGTCTACAGGATGCTGATAGGATTTTATGGCCTTCAGGTACCGGACGCCATCCGCTGTATAAAAGCGGGTCGGAATCTGGATCCAGCCCCCCTGGCTGTTGCGGCCCCAGACAATAAAATGCAGATGCGGAAAATAGGTATAACCGGTATTGCCGCTTAAGGCAATGGGCTGACCGGCCTGCACACTGTCACCGGGCTGCACCAGGGCCCCTTTATGGCTGAGATGCCAGTAACCGGCCCGGGTACTGTCGGCATGCTGAATGATCAGGTAATTGGCATGACGGCGACTGTTTTTACCGATGCCGCCCTTGCTGCCATCTTCTTTGACCCGGACAACGACGCCGCCCCTGGCAGCGCAGATAACAGAACCCCGAGGCATTTTAAAATCCAATGCTGCCCGCCGTTTGTGGGTAAACTGGGTGAAATATCCCTGCACCAGTGTATGGCGGACGCCAGGGGGGTAGGGCAGATGGTAGATGAAACTCGTCGTGTCGATCGTGATACCTCTTTGCAGCAAATGGGTTTCCCGACGCATGGGGTTGTGCATATAGGCGCAGGCAGGTAAAGAAAACAGCCCCAGTACCAACAATATTTGCGCAACGAACTGACGCATCCTTGCCGAAAATAAAAAACGCCATCCAAAGATGACGTTTAAAACTTTATTATAATCTTAATTTTACTCAGATTCAGCAACCACTTCTTTTACTTCCGGGATCATCCTTTTCATCATGCCTTCGATGCCCGCTTTCAGGGTAATCATTGAAGAAGGACAACCACTACAGCTTCCCTGCATCATCAGGTTCACGACACCGTCATCATAGCTTTTAAATTGGATGGCGCCACCGTCCATTTCGACGGCCGGTTTTACATAGTTTTCCAGCAGTTCCTTAATACGTTTTACGACATCGTCATCATCCGCCGAGACTTCATTACTACTTTCTTTTTTCACTTCCACAACTTCGTCTTCGTTGATGACCGGTTTTCCTTCCTCCAGGTAGTCTTTTAAAAACTGCCGGATTGAGGGTGTGACATCCATCCATTCCGCATCAGGCGTTTTGGTCAGGGTCACAAAATTACTGGCGATAAATACCGCGCGGATAAATGGAAAACCAAACAGTTCAGTGGCCAGCGGTGAAGGCTGGGCACTTTCAGCATCCGGAAAATCAATGCTTTTACCCGGATAGAGCAGCTTGTTGGCCACAAACTTCATGGTTTCCGGATTGGGTGTCATTTCCGTATAGATACTAATTACTGGGTTGCCGGTTTTAATCATGTTCTTGATAAATTAATACGCAAAGATAACAAATCTGGTTGGAAAAAGGTTCTGAGCTGCCAAACGGAGACGGAGGGGCAGCCGGCTTTCCTATCTTTGGCGCCTGACCGTTTCTGACCAGGAGGCCTTTGTATTTAAAGAAATGTATTATATGATAAAACTGTATTATCTCTCTACCTGTGATACCTGTAAAAGGATTTTATCGGAGCTGGGCCTGGCGAAGCCCCGGCCGGGGCTGGAATTACAGGACCTGAAAACCGCGCCGGTAACCACCCGACAGCTGGAGCAGCTAAAGGCCCTGGCCGGCAGCTACGAGGCCCTGTTCAACCGCCGATCGATAAAATACCGTGAAATGGGCCTTAAGGACCAACCACTTACGGAGTCCGATTATAAGCAACTCCTGCTTCAGGAATATACCTTTCTGAAAAGGCCAGCCGTGATTATTGGCAACCGGCTTTTTGCCGGATCAGAGAAAAAGACCGTCGAGGCGCTGGCCCAGGCCCTTAAGGAACTGAAATAGGCCCCGGCACAGGCTAAGTGGCCTGATCCGTTGCTGTTGCCGCAGACCGGGATTTGGTCGCCGGTTGCAATAACTGGCTTCTGCGACTCAGAAAACGATAGGAAATTACCGTACTGATCAACATCAGCAGCGCGCCCAGTAAGAAGGGCGCCCCGGGAAAATGCCAGCGGCTGTCTTCCAGGGTGGCATAATAAAACAGCCGGGTCATGATAAAAGGGCCGATGATAGAAGTCAGGCTCATCAGACTCGTCAGACTACCCTGAAGAATCCCCTGCTGGTTGGCCGGAATATACCGGGTAATCAGGGACTGTAGCGCCGGCCCGGCAATACCTCCCAGACAATAGGGGATCAGAAATACATACATCATCCAGCCAGCACTGGCAAAGGCAAATAAGACCAGACCCACGGTATAGAGCAGGAGGCCCAGGTAAGTGCTGCGGGCGTCGCCCAGCCGGGGATTGACGACCCGGATCAGGCCGCCCTGGACCAGTCCCACCAACACACCGACGATGGTCAGCGAAATACCGACCTGGCGCTCGGTCCAGTTGAATACATACATGGTGAAATAGCTCCAGTTGCTTTGAACGGCATGGGCCGCCAGGTAGATACATCCAAAAGCGAGTACCAGACCGGTAATCTGCCTGTTTTTGAGAAAAAACTGTAAGGATCCCACAGGGTTGGCCTTCTTCCAGTCAAAGGCGCGCCGGTTCTCGGGTTTCAGGGATTCAGGCAGGACAAAATAACCGTAAAGAAAATTGATAAAACAAAGGATGGCGGCCGCGTAGAAGGGTGCCCGGATGCCCCAGGAAGCCAGCAGCCCCCCCAGACCGGGTCCCAGAATAAAGCCCAATCCGAAAGCGGCACCAATCAGCCCGAAATTCTTGGCCCGGTTCTCATCGGTACTGATATCGGCAATATAGGCGCTGGCGGCTGTAAAGCTGGCGCCGGTGATACCGGAGAGTATCCGGCCGACAAAAAGCAGGGTATAATTATGGGCCAGGGCCAGAATGATATAGTCAAAACAAAAACCCAGCAGGGATAGCAGGATGACGGGTCTGCGCCCAAAACGATCACTGAGGCTGCCCATCAGCGGCGCACAGAGAAACTGCATCACCGCAAAAGCCACGATCAGGTCGCCGCCCCATTTGCTGGTCTCGTTGATGGGTACCTGTTTCAGTTCTGCCAGCAGCCGGGGCATTACCGGAATAATCAATCCCCAGCCAATAACATCAATGGTCAGGGTAATAAAGATAAAGCCAATAGCTGCGTTCTTTGAAGCCTTCATAGTTGAAAATAAGGCTGCAAAGATGGAGAAATTTTCCGGTCAGGACAGGAAAGGAAAGCAACTGTTTTATAAACCGTGCCGTAAAACCCAAAAGTCTTTAGCTTTTGGGATCTAAGGCACAAAATTGTTTTCTTGTATAATACTGATATTTGCAACATCAGTATAAGATGTAAAAACCTCGTAAGGGACTTGCGCGTACACCTGTGGAGTGATCGTAAGACTTCTAACTCCTCGGAGCAGTAAGCAAATCGCTGTGAAGCACGTAGCACATTGGTCTTTAGCCAATGGGTAGTTCACTTCAGGGTTTCGAATACGCCCGAAGTCCGGTTCTTGCGTACATTATCCCAGTTGAAATAGCCGCCGTTCATGGCTACATAAACGCCATGGGGCAGGGTCTGGGCGAAAGCCAGAGCACTACCCAGATTAAACAATCCATCGGAACTACCAAATTTTATGGGGATCATGGCGCCGGTCAGTACAATGGTTTTGTTTTTAATTGCCCCGGCCAGCACCGCAGCTGTTTGGGCCATGGTATCGGTACCATGAGTGATAATGATCCGTTCTTCTGCGCACTGTTCACATTGGTAAGCAATCAGTTCGCGATCTTCATCGGTCATTTCAAGGGAGTCGATCATCATCAGGGTGCGGATTTGTACGGGCACTTTGTTCCTGCCTTTTTCCAACAGTTCCTGCATATGGGTATCCTTGAAATACAGGGTACCGTTCAGCATATTGTATTCCTTGTCAAAAGTGCCGCCTGTAATAAAAATTCTGATCGACATGGGTTCATTGTTTAAGGCTCAAAAATAATCATATTTGGGCAGGCGGACCTGGTTGCGGACAGGCTGGGCACCCAGCTCATTTGATAACAATATCGTAAGGATATAGTAATCCGGCCAGTCCGGCGGTCGTAAAAATGGCTTTTTTAATACTGTTTTGTGCGGGATCGATACGGTAATCATAAGCAGTACTGAAGTCGGTGCCCTCCAGTCGGCTGTGATCGAACAGCGCACCGGCGAGATTACAATCCTCCAGCTGCAGGCCGCTCAGGTTGGCTTCGCTGAAATCAACTTCCTGTAAACTGCATTTAAGGAACCGGCAGCTTTTGAGGTTCAGTCCATGGAAACCCGACAGGTTGAGGACCGTATCCGTAAAAAACGCACTGAAGATCGCAGGGCTGCATTTGTCAAAATAAGTGCCGATGCATTTGCATTGCGTAAAATTGCAGCCGCTGATCCGGGTCTGTACCAGGGCCGTATTGCTCAGGTTGCATTTTTCGAACCGGCAGTCGATAAAGGCAAAACCGCTCAGATCTGCACCCGTCCAGTCCATACCTGTAAACTGACAGCCCTCATAAGTGCCGGAGGCGAAAACGCCGGCCGGTGCCATAGTGGCGTCAAAAATCTGATCTTCAAAATAATGATCCATAAACGGAAGGATTTCCGGTGGTACTGTTTAACTGATGATTTGCTGATCCTTGTCTTCCGGTCGGATGATCATACGAAAGGACTGGTCTTTACTGAAGTAGGCGATGACCCAATTACCCAGGGTCCGCAGTCGGTTCTTTACCGTCAGCAGACTCATGACATGGATGAACAGCCATACTGCCCAGGCGATAAATCCGTTGAAATGCAGTTTCGGCCTGGGTATATCGGCCACTGCTTTATTCCGGCCAATAATGGCCATGGATCCGCGGTCCTGATAATTAAAGGGTTGTCGCCGATCCGGATGCGAAAGGTTGCGGGCCAGACGCTTTCCCTGCTGGATGGCCACCTGTGCTACTTGTGGGTGGCCTTTGGGAAATCCCGGGTCGGTGGTTTGCAGACAGGTATCTCCAATTGCATAGATATTTTCAGTGCCGAGCACCTGGTTAAAGGCATCTACCAGCGTGCGTTTGCCGGGTCCGATACTTTCGGCGGGAATGCCCTCAAACGGCACCGCTGAAACCCCGGCAGCCCAGATCAGGTTTTTGGTAAGGATAAATCCATCATCAATAAACTGGACTTTTTCACCATCGTAATCTTTGACCCGGGTATTGAGCATTACTTTAACGCCCAGCCGTTCCAGGGATTTTTGGGAATATTGCTGGGAACCGGCAGACATCGGGCCCAACACAGCATCGCCGCCGTCCACCAGGATGATTTCTCCCAGGCCCTTGCCCAGTTCAGGATAATCCTTGGCAATAATACTCTGCCGCATTTCTCCGAACATTCCTGAGACTTCCACGCCTGTGGGGCCGGCGCCCGCGATGACAAAAGTCAGGAGCTTTCTTTTGATATCCAGGTCCCGGGTCCGGGAGGCTTCTTCCAGTCTTTTGAGTAAGAGGTTGCGCATGGCCAGCGCATCGCTCAGGGTCTTCATCGGAATGGCATATTTTTTTACATTCTCCATCCCGAAATAATTGGTGACCGCACCTGTTGCCAGCACCAGGATATCATAGTCGACGGTACCGGTGGTCAACTGGACCCTGTTTTCGGAAGGAAGTATTTTTTCCAGGCTACCCATCCGGAACCTTACGGTTGATTTGTTTCTCAGGAACTTGCGGAACGGATAGCTGATACTGGAAGGTTCCAGAAAACCTGTCGCCACCTGATAAAGCAGGGGAGGGAAAAAGTTATAATTATTGGTGTCCACCAGCGTAATCCTGTATTGCCGGTTGCCCGCGAGTTTCTTGACCAGGTTCACACCTGCAAATCCGCCACCAATGATGACCAGTTTTTTAATTTCTTTTTCCATTTCCGCTTCTTTAGGTTTTATAATGCGGGGACTTTGTGAAAAGTGATCGCCACCCGGTTGAGCATATTCATATGCGCAATTGCCAGACTCAGGTCCGTCAGGTCCTTCTCACCAAAAACACGCAGTGCTTCGGTAAAGACGGCTTCCGGCACTTCCTGGTCACGGAGCAGGGTCATGGCTTCTGCCAGTTCCAGGGCCGCCCTTTCCTTTTCGGAAAAAAAAGGCATTTGTCTGAAGATGACCACCGCATTCAGCTGACGGGGGTTGGCACCGCCGGCGACGGCATCCCTGAAATGGAGGTCCACGCAATAGGGACAGCCATTGATCTGGGATACCCTCAGGTAAACCAGGTGCAGGAGGTCCGAAGCCAGGGTACTGGTCTTCAGGTATCCATACATGGATAAAAGGGCCTTATAACCCTCCGGCGCTGTTTTACTATAATCGATTCGCATTGTTTGAATTTTACAGGGATCAGGGCTTTTGTCTTTCAACAAGTTCAGGGGGTCAATAGTTGACCACCTGTTCTTCAATGGTCTCCGGAATGACCCGCCATTCATAAAGCTGATTGCGAAGCTGGGGTTCAAACCCTGCCTGCCGGATGGCTTCCTGAATCGACTTATAGGTAAACCGGTGCGGTGCACCCGCCGCACTGACCACATTTTCTTCAATCATGATGCTGCCAAAATCATTGGCGCCACTATGCAGACATAGCTGTGCGGTCGCCTTGCCTACGGTAAGCCAGCTGGCCTGAATATTTTTTATATTGGGCAACATGATCCGGCTCAGGGCAATCATGCGGATGTATTCATCTGCTGTGGTCAGGTTGTGTACACCCCGGATACGGGTCAGCAGGGTATCTACATCCTGGAAAGTCCAGGGTATAAAGGCCAGAAAACCATTGGTGCTGCCGGGGCGCCGTCCCTGCACTTCCCTGATTTTCACCAGATGTTCGAATCGTTCTTCAATGGTCTCCACATGTCCGAACATCATGGTGGCGGAGGTTGTAATGTCCAGTTTATGGGCTTCGTGCATGATGTCCAGCCATTCCTGGGCGCCACATTTTCCTTTGCTGATCAAACGGCGTACCCGGTCTATCAGGATCTCAGCGCCTGCGCCGGGCAGGGAATCCATACCGGCTTCTTTCAGGGCCCTGAGTACCTCATGGTGCGTAATACTGCTGTTCTGGCGTCTTTCCAGTTTGGTGATATGTGCGACTTCGGGCGGACCCAGCGCATGCAGCCGGATGTCCGGAAATTCGGCCTTGATGGCACTGAAGGTATCCACGTAAAACTGCAGGCCGAGCTCGGGATGGTGGCCCCCCTGCAGGAGTAACTGGTCCCCGCCATAACGGATGGTTTCGGTAATTTTTTTCCGATAAGTATCCATATCGGTGATATAGGCTTCGGGATGGCCTGGTATCCGGAAAAAATTACAGAATTTACAGTTGGCGATGCATACATTCGTCGTATTGACATTGCGGTCGATCTGCCAGGTAACTTTTCCATGCGGTACCTGTTGCTTGCGCAACTCATCTGCCAGATACATTAAATCACTTAAAGGCGCTTTATGATAGAGATATACGCCTTCTTCCACACTAAGGCTTTCAAAAGCGGCGGCTTTCTTATAGAGATCACTGAGGTTCATAGTCGAACTTAAATTATGGGTAAAGGTACAAAAAAGCCGGCGGCTTCATTGTGTTTCTACCTGCCGGCACCGGATGGACCCCTGTTTCAGCGGGATTTCACCGTTTATACAAAAAGCCACCCGTTTTTTTGTTAAATGAACTAACTTGAAGACCGGAAACCCGTTCAGGGAACTGTAAATCCGTTCATACCCTGCATCCGGCGCATGAAAATCATTGCTTGTATATTGTTAATAGTAATTACCGGTCGGGCAACCGGACAGGAGGAATTTGTGGATCCGCCCAGTGTGGAACTTACCCGCATTCCCTTTACGCAGTATACCGGTGGCGTCGTGGTGCTGCAAGCGCTGTTGGAGGATCATAAGGACACCCTGAATTTTATACTGGATACCGGCAGTGGCGGCATCTCGCTAGATTCCAGCACCGTGCTTAGTCTGGGATTACAACCCTCAGAACCGGAACGCCTGATCCGCGGTGTGGGTGGGATCCGCAAAGTAGGCTTTCTGAAAAACAAGCGTCTCAGGGTGAACGACCTGGTGATCGACTCGCTGAATTTTCATATCATCGATTATGGAATTCTTTCGACACTCTATGGTCAGAAGATCGACGGCATCATTGGGTATTCGGTGCTCAGTCGCTATATCCTTAAGATAGATTACGAAACCAGGGAACTTATTTTCTGCAGCAGCGGTTCCATCCGCTATCCCAAAGGGGGGCTGCTTCTGAGGCCCCGGCTGACTACCCTGCCCTTTCTCTCGGGAAGCGTTAAAGATGCCGATCGCTATCCGTTTAATTTCCTATTTGATATCGGTGCCGGTTTGACGGTTCTTTTTTCAGAAGATTATGTACAGGACAGTTTGCTGCTGAAAAAGAAGCGGAAAAAATACCTGAAACAGGGTGAAGGATTGGGCGGTAAAGTCATCTTTGAACTCAGTGTGATCCGGGAACTCAAAATCGGCAATTATAAGTTTAAAAATGTGCCCATTAATATATTTGACGACCAGTACAATGTAACCTCCTATCCGGTACTGGGCGGTCTGATCGGCAATGATATTTTCAGACGGTTCAATTGCATTCTGAACTATCCCAAACGTCAGATTTTTATTACGCCGAACAAGTTTTTCCGGGACCCCTTTGACTATGCCTATTCGGGCGTAGAACTTTATATGATCGATGGCCGGGTACTGATTGGTGATATTCCCAAGGGCTCGCCTGCTGATAAGGCAGGACTGAAAGCAGGAGATGAAGTCCTTTCGGTCAACCGGCGTTTCGGACAACCCCTCAATGAATACAAACAGGCCCTGCAATCCACTTATGGCCCGGTGGACCTGATTGTAAAAAGGGGCGAGCAGCTGCTGGAGAAGCGCATGAAAGTCATCAATATTCTCAGTGGCAAGGCGATATCCAATCAGAGTATCGGAAATACATTCCGAAACAGCATCCGGATCCGGACCTATTCAGACGCCACCACAGGCCCTTTCCGCAACGAGTAAACCTTGTTGCCGGATAAGTCAAATCCGCTTACTTTCGCAGCATGGTTGAGTTTGAAAAATTTGAACTGGCAAACGGATTGCGGGTGATCGTGCACCAGGACCGTTCCACACCTATGGCGGTGATGAATGTACTCTATGATGTGGGTGCCCGCGATGAAGATCCCCGGCAGACAGGATTTGCGCATTTATTTGAACACCTGATGTTCGGCGGATCCGTAAACATAGATGTCTATGACGAACCCCTGCAGATGGCCGGGGGCGAAAATAATGCCTATACGACCAACGATCTCACCAATTATTATATCCAGTTGCCGGCAGCCAATCTGGAAACCGCTTTCTGGTTGGAAAGCGACCGGATGCTTTCGCTGGCATTCAGTGAGAAAAGCCTTGAAGTCCAGCGTAAGGTCGTTTGTGAGGAGTTCAAGGAACATTATATCGACAAGCCCTATGGCGACGCCTGGTTCAGGCTGCGGGAGCTGGTCTACAAGGAGCATCCCTATAGATGGATGACTATCGGAAAAGAATTGGCCCATATAGAAACAGCCCGGCTGGAAGATGTCCGTAATTTCTTTTTCAGGTTTTACCGGCCCAATAATGCCATTTTGGTCGTCGCCGGCGATGTGGAGATCCCCACGGTTCGTGCGCTGGCAGAAAAATGGTTCGGAGCAATTCCGGCAGGTGCGCCTTACGAGCGCCGTTTACCGCAGGAGCCGCAACAGACGGAAGCCCGGCGGATAGAGCTGAAAGCCGATGTGCCCCTGGATGCATTTTATAAATGCTGGCATATTGGCGGAAGGACCAGCGAAGGCTATCATGCCGCTGACCTGCTGACCGATCTGTTGGGCGGGGGTGCCTCTTCCAGGCTCTACCAGCAACTGGTCAAGGAGCAGCAGCTCTTTGTCTATATCCAGTGTTATCATTTTGGCAGTCTGGATCCCGGCCTGATCTGTATCGAAGGCAAGTTGGCGAAAGGCACTGATATCCGGACGGCAGAGGCGGCGGTGCAGGCGATTCTGGAGGATTTTAAAAGCAACCTGGTCGCTGAGGCCGAACTGCAGAAAGTAAAGAACAAGACGGAGAGTATCATGGCTTTCGAAGATATGAGCGTGCTGAATCGCGCTACCAGTCTGGCTTTTTATGAGCTGCTGGGAGATGCTTCGCTGATGAATACCGAACTGGAAAAATATGCCGCTGTGCGCCGGGAACAGATTCAGGAGGCCGCCCGGGAAATTTTTACAGAAACCAACAGTTCTACGCTCTATTACCTGAGCGCAGCCAACCACGTAGCCGATCAGCCGACTTCAAACTGATAGGTATTGCCGATAGGTAATTCCCGGAGCCCGATCAGCACCACCTGCTTGCTGTAACGGTCTACTTTCTGATTGGCTACGATATAACTGCGATGGATTCGGGTAAATAACCGGCTGGGCAGCAGGGACTCCATTTCAGTAATCGAGGCGCGGGTCAGCAGTTTGCGGTTATTTTCGAGTAGCAGACTGCTGTAATTGCCGGCAGCTTCCACATAGTATATTTCTTCGAAAAACACTTTCACCTGCTGGTACCCGTCCTTCAAAAACAGGAAGTCCTCGGGTTCCTGGGTGGTTTTCAGGAGCATCAGTTCCCGGGCGCGGTTGCAGGCTTTTAGGAACCTTGCCAGCGAAAAGGGCTTCAGCAGGTAATCCACGGCGTCAACTTCAAAACCTTCCACAGCATGTTCACTATAGGCCGTGGTAAAGATCACCATCGGCGGCCGGGTCAGGGATTTAAAAAATTCAATGCCGCTGATATCCGGCATTTTAATATCCAGGAGGATCAGATCCACCGGCTCCTGCTGTAGATACTGTGCTGCTTCAAATGCATTCGTAAAGCATCCTTTGAGTTCCAGGAAGGGTACTTTGGAAGCATGATTTTTTATCACTTCCAGGGCGATGGGTTCATCATCTATGGCGATGGTTATCACAATTCAGGTATTCGTTACAAGCGGATGGTTAAATGTACAAAAAATTCCCGGCTGGTCTCGCGGATTATCAGCTCATGTTGCCCGGGATAGAGTAGTTCCAGCCGGCGCTGCACATTATTGAGACCGATACCGTTATTCCCTTTTTCCGGATCCTGTATATTTTTGGGATGCACGCTGTTATGTACGTCAAAATACAACACTTTGTCACGGGTATGCAGGCTGGTTTTGATAAAGGAAGGCTGCTGCAGACTGATGCCGTGTTTAAAGGCATTTTCGACAAAGGGAATCAACAGCATGGGTGAGATTTCCAGCGGTTCCAGCTGTTCCTCTATCTGGGTTTGTATCTGGATTTGGGGCGATGTTGCCGTGCGCAGTTGCTGCAGGTCGATATAGTTTTTTAAATAGTCGACCTCCCGGGCCAGTCCGATCCGGTGCTGCAGGTTTTCATGCAGCATGAAACGCATCATATCGCCCAGTTTCTGGATCCCCTCACCGGTGCGGATGGCTTCCTCCTGGAGGGCGGTACCATAGAGGGTATTGAGGGCATTAAACAAAAAATGCGGATTGATTTGTGCCCGCAGCAGTTCCAGGTTGGCCTCGGAGGAACCCAGGGCAGTCTGAAGCTGTTGTTTTTCGGAGCTGTTTTTGAAGAAAAACCAGATCAGGGGCAGCAGGACCAGCAGGCTGGGGAAGAAGATCAGAAAAAATGCCGGAAGGAACACATGGTCATTTGTCATGGCGGCAATCAGTGCCGCTGCCAGCAAGCTGAGTACAAAGACGAGGACCAGCGTCTGCCAGATATAACTGAGGCTGCGCGGTCCTTTCTGAGCGGCAACCGGGATCAGGTAACTGACATGCAGCAGGACAATGATCAGGATATAAGGAATGATAATCAGGGTAAATACCACTCCGCCCATGATACCATTGGAGCCGAAGATAAGCAAGAGCAGGGCCCAGACAATCACTCCGCAGAGGATGCTTACCGTCCGGTTACGTTTCTTTTTGCTGATCCGGGTTGATTGAATCAATTGAAATATCCAGTCCTTGAGGATAAAATAGGCTGCACAAATCAGGAAAACGATCGCCACCGTGGTAAAGCTGTCGATAAAAACATCCGTATAAAACGCATCCCGGTCGCTGAACTTCCCGAATTTCCAGCCCTGTGCGTAAGTATTGCTGACCGAAACCGCAGTCGCCACCAACAGATACAATCCGAAAATGCCGCCGGTTTTTGCCCAATTGTCTTTGCCTTCGCCGATCAGTGTGGGTAATGACAGATAAGCCAGGTAATAGATAAAGACCTGCGCCAGATAGGGCAGAAACAGATGTTTCCAGAAATGAAACCGGATCCCGTATGCATTAAACTCGTGCACGTTCTGGTGGCCCGCATCCTTGCTCATGGCCAGCAGGGAGAGGATCAGGGCGGCAGCGACCAGGGTCAGGATCCAGAATTCTATCTTATTGTATTTTGCTTTTAAAGTCATCGTGTATTTTTTTGTTTTACGATCCTGGTCACCGGCCTGCAGATGGGTGCAGTTTCGTTGTGATGAATACCGCTGGCCTCATGTGGAACGCTGCTGCAAGATTAATACAAAGCAGCAGATCACCCGTCGGTCGGGGGACGAAATGCCGCTAAAAAGGGATGAAATCTGATTTGGCAGGCATTGCACTATATTTGCCGCCTAATTTTTAAATGCATGTTGAACAGGAAAACAGCGCCCCCCATTGTGGATGCAGTGGATTTTAATCTGAAACTGCAGCCCTATCAGAAATACGTCCTCCGGAACGGTGTCGAAGTGTATGCACTGGATGCCGGTACGGAAGAAGTCCTGTTGATCGAATGGGTTTTTGATGCCGGCAACTGGTATGAGGAAAAGAATCTGGTAGCTGCTGTTACCAACTTTCTGCTGAAAAACGGCACAGCCGGCAAATCCGCTTTTGAACTCAATGAGCATTTTGAATATTATGGGGCCTACCTGAACCGTAACAGTGGCGCTGAATTTGCCAATATCAGCCTGCATTGCCTGAATAAACATACCGAGCTACTGCTGCCCGCAGTCCGGGAAATTATTACGGAGTCCGTTATGCCGGCTTCCGAACTGGAAATCGCCGTGCAGAATATGAAACAGAAACTGGATGTGAACCTGAAGAAAAGCAGTTTTGTAGCCGGCCGACTGATGGATACTTACCTGTTCGGTGCGGGCCATCCCTACGGGAGGTTCAGCAGTCATGAAGATTTTGATGCCATTACCCGGGAGGACATCACGGCGTTTTATGATCAGTATTACCGTTCCGGAAGCTTTAAAATATTTGTGGCCGGTAAACTGCCTTCCAATCTGGAAGTCCTGATGAACCGGTATTTTGGAGATCTGCAACAGGGCCTGCCGGTGCAGGTTGCGCATCCGGGTCAACCGGCCGAAACCCGAAGCCACCGTATTGTCAACGATACTGCCAGTTCCCAGGGATCCATCCGGCTCGCCCGCCCCTTTGGCAACCGGAAGCACGAAGATTTTATGAATGCACAGGTGCTGAATGTGCTTTTCGGTGGATTTTTTGGCAGCCGGCTGATGGCCAATATCCGCGAAGACAAGGGTTATACTTACGGGATCCATAGTTTTCTGATGGGTAACAAGTCCGAAAATGGCTGGATGATTTCTACAGAAGCCGGCCGTGATGTCTGTGAAGCTGCCATCGATGAAGTGTATAAAGAAATGCAGCGGCTCCGCGAAACCCCGGTACCAGCGCAGGAGCTGATGCTGGTAAAGAATTTTATGATGGGCTCGATTCTGGGTGATCTGGATGGTCCCTTTCAGATTATGAACCGCTGGAAAACCATCATTCTCAATGAACTGGATGCGGACTATTTTCAACGTTCTGTAGCAAATATCAAATCCATCCAGGCCGCTACCCTGCAGGAGACGGCTTCCAGGTACCTGGTGCCGGAGGATTTTTATGAATTAATTGTAACCTGAGTTTCAGGCTCAGTTGACCAGGAATCCCAGTCCGATCCGGTTGATTAGTTTCTGGGCCCAGCCCGTAATTTTTGGAATGGTCCGGCCGGCATCCAGTCTTCTTACATAGAGTAGTTTATAATTATCATTATAATTCAGGTAGCGGCCGTCCAGTTCGGTAGCCTTGAAGAAAAGCCGGTTGGAGGTATAGGAGAGACCCAGCCCCCAATGTGGTCCATTATAACCCAGGGCCGCCTTGCCTTTCAGGTTGGGATTAAACCGCCAGACGGTTTCGGCCGCCCCCTGTGTATCCCATTCCCTTATATAACTCAGATCGGCGTTCAGACTGGCCAGGGCGGTAATAAAAAAATGCTGTCGGAAGACCAGACTGTAGCCATAGCCCGCTCCCGGTCCGAAACTGATAAAATGCATCCGGCGGACATCGGCATGGGGATAGGCATCTGCCAGCCGGGATGGGATAAAAGCACTGTCAGCAAGAACGGAACCGAAGAAAGCTTCGCCGCCATACAGCAGGGAGCCCGCTGACTTTTTTTGTTGACCATCCAGCAGAAATGGCGCCTGAGCGGTAAATTTCCGGTCATTGCGGATCAGGGTCACTGTACTGCCATAGAGGCGGGTCTGGATATCAGGCCGGGTATAAAAATGGCCAGCCTGACTTTGCAAGGCTGGCTGGGGCGCGAGATAGAGTCCCCTGTATTGCTGAAAATAAATATCGGCCAGTACTTTTTTACCCGTAAGGCTCAGTTGCAGGTTCAATTGTTTGGTGGTACCCTTTTCTGCAGCATAGGAAGGGTCGAGTTTTCCGAGGCCGACCGTACCGGACAGGTTGATAAAATCATGGCCCACGGAAAAACCAAATCGACCGGGACTGTTGGACAGGTACTTCAGGGCATGGGCCGCATCGGGGGCATTCATCTTAAAAGCCGTGGACTTCTTGGTAAAAAGCGCACCCAGTGTGAGCTTGTCCCGGTAGGACACGTAATAACTGGTATCATAGCGTTCCGCCCGATACTGGCCCCATAAGGGACGGCTGGTGATTATCAGCAGCAGCAGCAGGAGATATTTCATAAAGTGAGCCATATAATCTTCAGCTAAATTAAAGAATGGATCTCAGATCCACCGATCTTTCGGCTGGCTGTATTGCAGCGTCAGGCTTGGTTTGGCCGGCGCCGGCTGCACCTGGGAAAATTGTCCCCAAAACTTCTAACTTTGGTCACCAGATTATTCCCGCCCCATGAAACAGACAGGTATACTGGTTTATAGCGATTTCCTGAGTGCCCGACTGCAATACAGCATGGATTGCTGTGCGGCATTGACGGGTAGTGGCCCCTGGGAATTAACCAGCGATGCGGATCGCTTTAACCAGGCTTCCGGTCCCCGGATCAATTACAGCCATCAGTCATTTGAAGGCACCTGTTTGCAGATTCTGCCCCAGGGCCTGTTACGGGAAACCGGTATCCGGCAGCTGCCGATCACTTGCAGTTTATGGGAGGGATTGCCGGTTTTTTTTCAATCGGAAGCCGGCTTGGGCTTTGACCTGCCGGCAGCCCTGTTCTACCTGCTCAGCCGCTATGAGGAGTATCTGCCCCAACCTACGGATCGTTACGGGCGCTTTGATCACCGGGCTTCGCTGGCCTACCGGGAGGGTTTTTTGCGGCAACCCCTGATCAATCAATGGATGGAGGCGCTGAAGAACCGGCTCAGGGCAATATATACCGGGATTCATTTCGCTTCGGCTTCTTTTTCATTTTTACCTACTTATGATATCGATATGGCCTGGTCTTACCGCCATAAGGGCTGGCTGCGTAACGCCGGTGGGGCCCTCGGTGATCTGGTCCAGGGTCGATTCCACGCCCTGCTGAACCGGGCAGCCGTACTCTCGGGCAACAGCCAGGATCCTTTTGATACGTTCGATCAGCTGGAGCAGCTGCATACCGAAGCAGCCATACAGCCCCGCTATTTTTTTCTGGTGGCGCCACGCAGGGGAGCAAAGGACAAGAACATTCATCCCCGTCATCCGGAAATGCAGGCATTAATCCGTCGGCTCAGCCGGCGCCGGGACTGGGGCCTGCACCCTTCCTGGCAAAGTGGCGACCGGGCTTCGGGCCTGACAGAAGAACAAGAGCTGCTGGAATCGATTACAGGTATTCCGGTGAACGCTTCCCGCCAGCATTACCTGCGACTTCAATTGCCTTTGACCTACCGGCAGTTAATCGCCGCCGGTATCGGGGAAGATTACTCCATGGGCTACGCGGGTGCCAGCGGGTTCCGGGCTTCGGTCGCCCGTCCCTTTTTCTGGTACGATCTGCCGGGTGAAACCATTACACCGCTGAAAATTTATCCTTTCTGTTATATGGATGCCACCGCCATTTATTACGAAAAATACGGACCGGAACAGGCGTTTGAAACCTCGCTGGCCCTAGCCCGCGAAGTGGCAGCGGTCAACGGCTTGTTTTGTGGCATCTGGCATAATGACCTACTGGGCCGGCAACCTGAAGCCGAAGGCTGGGATGCAGCACATTCCCGCCTGATCAGTGCCATAAAAAACCGGCAATGGTAATCGCCGGTTTTCAATGATATCGCTGATGCCGAAGCAGGGCGGATTTAGTGTCTGAAATGCCGCATGCCGGTCATTACCATTGCCAATCCATTTTGCAAACAGTAATCAATGGAGTCCTTATCCCGGATGGAACCGCCAGGCTGGATAAAGGCCTGAATGCCGGCTTCGTGACTCATGCGCACACAGTCATTGAACGGGAAAAAGGCATCACTGGCCAGTACGGCGCCTTCGAGGTTGAACTGAAACTGTTTTGCTTTCTCAATCGCATGCCGCAAGGAATCGATTCGGCTGGTCTGGCCACAACCCTTTCCTACCAGCTGGCGGTCTTTCACCAGGGCAATGGCATTGGATTTAAGGTGTTTGCAGACGATATTGGCAAAACGGAGGTCATCCTGCTCGGCCGGACTTGTCTGGCGACCGCCCACTTCTTTCCAGTCCTGATAATTGCCTTCGTCTGTAGCCTGTACCAGGACACCGTTCAGCAGGGAAGAAAATTGCTGTCCTGCCGCGGGCTGTGTCTTGAGTTGTAACAGAATACGGTTCTTTTTGCTTTTTAATATCTCCAGGGCCTCGGCGTCAAATGCCGGCGCGATCAGCACTTCAAAGAAAAGCTCGTTGATGGCATGGGCGGTGGTCGCATCAATCGTTCCATTGGTCACCAGCACGCCTCCAAATGCACTTTCAGGATCGCCCGCCAGGGCCGCGGTCCAGGCTTCACTTACCGTCTCTCTGAGGGCGACACCGCAAACATTGGTATGTTTAATGATGGCAAATGCGGTGGGCTTAGGCTCGAATTCGGTAATCAGTTGTATGGCTGCATCCACGTCAACCAGGTTGTTGTAGGATAACTCTTTTCCGTTGAGCTGATCAAAGCGTTGCGTCAGATCCCCGTAAAACACACCGGGCTGGTGGGGGTTCTCGCCATAACGCATGGCTTTGGGATGGGTTGCAGAAAACAGGAAATATTCAGATTGCAGGTTGCCTGCATTGAAATAATTAGAAATGGCCACATCATAGTGGGCCACAATTTCAAAGGCCTTGGCGGCAAACAGCCGGCGCTGTTCCAGGCTGGTGTTGCCCTGACCGGATGCCAGTATTTCAGTAATTGCCGCATAGTCTTTTTTGGCAGCGACCACCAGTACATCCTTAAAGTTCTTGGCAGCAGCCCGGATCATCGAGGGGCCGCCAATATCGATTTTTTCTATAATGGCTTTCTGGTCGTCCGTTGCAGCAAGGGTTTCCTCGAAGGGATAAAGGTCCACAATCACCAGATCGATTTCAGGGATTTTATACTGTTGCATTTCCTGAAGATCAGTATCCAGGTCGCGGCGGCCCAGGATACCACCAAATACGCCGGGATGCAATGTTTTTACCCGACCGCCCAGGATGGAGGGATAGCTGGTCAGGGATTCCACCGGCGTGACCTTGATGCCGAGTGCTTCGATAAATTGCTGCGTTCCGCCGGTAGAATAGATGGTAATGCCCAGCCGGTCCAGTTCCTTAACGATCGGCTCCAGGCCGTCTTTGTAAAAAACAGAGATCAGCGCTGATTGTATTTTTTTGTCCATAAGTGATGTATAGATAATTTAACTTAATGCGAATTCAACGGCGGCCGCCGCATGGATTTTAGTGGTGTCAAAAACCGGGAGTTCCAGATCTTCCTGCTGTATCAGCAGCGGGATTTCCGTGCAGCCCAGGATGACGCCTTCGGCGCCCCGCTGCGCCAGATGCTCTATTACATCCAGGTAGCGGGCTTTGCTGGCAGCGGTAACGATCCCCAGATGGAGTTCTTCATCCAGAATCTTCACTACCGCATCAAAATCTTCCCCTTCGGGAATCAGGGGTGTGATGCCTGCCTGGCGCAGGGCGTCTTTAAAGAAATCTTCCTGCATTGTAAAACGGGTACCCAGCAAACCTACTTTTTTCAGCCCTTGTTTGCGCAGGACATTACAGGTGGCTGTCAGGATATTGATCAGGGGCAGCTCGGTCCGGGCCTGCAAACGGTCGGCCAGCAGGTGCATGGTATTGGCGCAGAGCACCAGACCTTCAGCACCGGCGGCTTTCAGGGCATCAGCAGCCTGCAGCAGCAATGCGAAAGTGCTTTCCCAGTCACCCCGCTGATTGTTGTCATGAATCTCCTGAAAATTCAGGGAATAAATAAGGCATTCTGCAAAATTCAGCCCCCCCAAACGGGCATTAATCCCGGTATTGATATACTTGTAGTAATCAGCGGTCGAGACCCAGCTAATACCACCAACAAGTCCTAATTTCCGCATGTATTAATGATTGAAAGCTTCTGAAAAGAAGCGCAAAGTTAGGTTAATGTGGATGGATTTCAAAGCGGACGCTCCGGGGTAGGGACCTGAACGGTCCCTGCCCCGGCAGGCTTCGACCCGGAAAGGCAACCGAAAGGAATTGGCAGAAAGCCTTTGTCCGGAATTCCTGCCCTATTTAAAAGCCTGAATGAATAACTTAGCAGCATGAAGCAACATAGCATATTATTGGGGCTGCTGTTACTGGCGGGCAGCGGTCTGCAGGCGCAAACGGAATTGATCCGTTACGTCAACCCCCTGATCGGCACCGAGAAAATGGGTCATACCTATCCGGGTGCGACCGCACCGTTCGGATCGGTACAGCTCAGTCCCGATACCGATACCATTCCTTATGAAGTCGATGGTAAGTATAATGGACAGGTTTACAAATACTGTGCAGGTTATCGCTATGAAGATCCCACCATCGTGGGTTTTAGTCATACCCATTTCAGTGGAACCGGACATTCGGATCTGGGGGACTTCCTGATTATGCCTACGACGGGCGCCCTGCAGCTGAATCCCGGGACGGCAGATCATCCCGAATCCGGCTACCGTTCGCGGTATTCCCATGCCGATGAAATCGCGGAACCCGGTTATTACAGTGTACGCTTGCAGGACGACAGGATACGGGCCGAACTGACGGCTACCACCCGGGTGGGTGTACATCGCTACCATTTCCCCGCTACCGACCAGGCACATATCATTTTCGATCTCACATCGGGTATTTATAATTACGAAGGCAAGAACGTATGGACATTTGTACGGGTGGTCAACGACAGCCTGGTTACGGGCTATCGTCAGACCCACGGCTGGGCCCGGACCCGCACTGTTTATTTTGCCATGCGTTTTTCAAGACCTTTCCGCAGTTACGGAGCCCGGCAGTACGATCCTCCACAAGCCTACCGCGGCTTCTGGAGAAAATTCGATCAGCAACATAATTTTCCCGATATCGCCGGTCATAATATTCGCATGCATTTTGAATATGATATGACCACGGACAGCAGCCTGGGCATTCAGCTGGCAATCTCTCCGGTCAGTCAGTCCAATGCCCTGGAGAACCTGCGTCAGGAAACACCTGACTGGGATTTTGATGCCATCCGGGCCCGCACCCAACAGCAATGGGAAAAAGAACTGAGCAAGATTCAGATTACGGCGGCCCCTGATGAGAAAGTCAATTTTTATACGGCACTCTACCATAGCTTTATCAGCCCCACCATCTATACAGATGCAGATGGCAGCTATAAGGGACTCGATCAGGAAATCCACCAGGCGGAGGGCTTCACCAATTATACCACTTTTTCTTTGTGGGATACTTACCGGGCCCTGCATCCTTTTTTTAATCTCATACAGCCGTCCAGAAATAATGATATGGTACATTCTATGATGGCACATTATCGGCAAAGTGTGCTGAAAATGCTGCCGGTCTGGTCGCATTATGCCAATGATAACTGGTGTATGAGCGGATATCACAGTGTAACCGTAATTGCAGATGCGATCATCAAGGGCGTGTATACGGGCGATGCACAGCAGGCACTGGAAGCCTGTGTAAAGACGGCTTCCCATCGAAATTATGAAGGTATTGGCTCCTATATGGACCGGGGCTATATTGCAGATGAAGAAAGCAGGGTATCGGTATCCAATACACTGGAGTATGCCTATGATGACTGGGCCATTGCCCAACTGGCCCGGCACCTGAACCGTCAGGATATCTATGCGCAGTTCATGAAGCGTTCCCGCAACTGGAAGCAGGTCTTTGACGATGCGACAGGTTTTATGCGACCCCGCAAAGCAGATGGCAGTTTTAGGAAAAACTTTGATGTCCAAAGTACAGAGGGCCAGGGATTTATTGAAGGAAATAGCTGGAATTACAGCTTTTTCGTGCCGCAGGATCCTGCTGCCCTGGCCACCGCTATGGGCGGTCCCCAACGGTTTGCTGCCAAGCTGGACAGTTTGTTCTCCATGCACCTGCCGGATGCTTTTTTTGCCCATACGGAAGATATCACACGCGAAGGCATCATCGGCGGCTATGTCCATGGGAATGAACCGGCCCATCATGTAGCCTATCTTTATAACTGGAGTACCGAGCCCTGGAAAGCCCAGTCCACCATTCGGATGATCCTGAACCATCAGTACAAGCCGACACCTGATGGTCTGGGCGGGAACGACGACTGCGGCCAGATGAGTGCCTGGTATATGTTCTCCGCCATGGGATTCTATCCCCTGGCGCCGGGCGGCGGGTCCTATAGCCTGGGCAGCCCTCTGGTGGAAAAAGCGGTCCTTCATCTGGAAAACGGTAAAACCTTTACCGTTGAGGCGGTGAATCAGGGTCCTAAAAACGTATATGTACAGAAAGTCCTGCTCAATGGAAAGCCGATTACCAACCGGCAGTTACAGCACCATGATATCATCAACGGAGGCCGCCTGCAGTTTTATATGTCCGGCCAACCCAATAAAAAACCGTGAGTTGGCTGCCGCTCATCCCATTTTCGGCAGCCGGCCCGCCGGATGCCTGTAAATTCGTGAAACAACTAAATTACCCTGTATGCTCAGATATTTATATGGCTGGCTGCTGCTGACCCTGCTTACCACGGGGACAATTCAGGCACAACGACTGCAATGGACCCCGGATGGTTCGGGATATTACCGGGTGGAAGCGGGCAGTATTGTGCAGCAGAACCTGGCTACCTCCGACAGCAAAACCCTGTTTGATTCCCAAAAACTGATACCAGAGGGCGCCGGCAAACCGATCACCATTAAACAGTTTTCAGTGGCTGAAGATGCCAGTAAACTGTTGATCTTCACCAATACCCGTAAGGTATGGCGCTATGAAACCCGGGGCGATTACTGGGTGTATGACCGCCAGACGGAACAATTGAAACAACTGGGAAAAACCCTTCCGGAGGCTTCCCTGATGTTTGCCAAACTTTCTCCCGACGGAACCAAGGCCGCCTATGTCAGTCAGTACAATCTCTATGTGGAAGATCTGTCCAGCGGCGAGATCCGGGCCCTGAGCAAGGATGGCGACCGGAAAAATATTTACGGGACTTTTGACTGGGCCTATGAGGAAGAATTCAGCTGTCGTGATGGATTCCGCTGGGCGTCGGATTCCAAACAGATTGCGTTCTGGAAAATAATTACGGGCGATATCAAAGTCTATAATATGGTCAATAACACGGATTCCATTTATCCGAAAATCATCCCGATTGAATACCCCGTGGCCGGAGAAAAGCCCTCTGCCTATAAAATCGGTGTGGTATCGGTGGAAGACGGATCGGTTCGCTGGATGGAGATTGCCGATGATCCCCAATGGGGCAGTTACCTGCCCCGGATGGAATGGGCCGCCAATAACGCGGAGCTGATCCTGCAGCAACTCAACCGGCAGCAGAATGAGAGCCGGCTCCTGTTATGCCAGACCAAAACCGGATCGGTGAAGAATATATATACAGAGCAGGATGCTGCCTGGATCGATATACTGCCTGCCTGGGACCATGATTATGAGAATGGCGGCTGGGACTGGCTGCGGGATGGCAGGGAATTTCTCTGGGCCAGTGAGAAGGATGGCTGGCGGCATTTGTACCGAATTTCGCGGGACGGGAAAAAAGAAACCCTGGTGACCAAGGGCGCCTATGATGTTATGGATATCGCAGCCGTGGATGAAGCCGGAGGCTGGGTGTATTTTCATGCTTCTCCTGAGAATGCCACCCAGCAGTATCTGTATCGTACGGCGCTGAATGGCAAAGGAACCGCCCAGCGGCTGACGCCTGCCGCCCAGCCCGGCAATCACCGGTATCAATTGAGTCCGGATGGCCGCTTTGCCCTGCACAATTTCAGCAACCATTATATCCGGCCGGTTTCCGAGTGGATCAGCCTGCCTGGTCACCAGGGACTGAACGGCAGCCATAAAGTTGGCGATGCCCTGGCAGCAGCGGATTCCGCAGCCTCTCAGGTATCGTTTCTGAAAATTACCACCGAAGAAGGGATAACCATGGACGCCTGGATGGCCCGTCCCCCTGATTTTGATCCGGCTAAAAAATACCCCGTGGTTTTCTATGTTTACACAGAACCGGCGGGACAAACCGTAAAAGATAATCTTTCGGCAGGGCATAATTTTTTATATCCCCAGCTGGTAAACGACGGTTATATCTATGTTTCGGTGGACGGCAGAGGTACGCCGGCACCCAAAGGACGCGATTGGCGCAAATCCATTTACAAGCAGATCGGCCGTTTAAATATTCATGACCAGGCCATGGCTGCCAGACAAATCCTAAAGCTGCCTTATATTGACAGTAGCCGGGTGGCTGTCTGGGGCTGGAGCGGCGGCGGCTCCACTACTCTGAATCTGCTGTTCCAGTATCCCGAGATTTACAAGACCGGAATCGCCATAGCGGCGGTGGGCAATCAGCTTACTTATGATAATATTTACCAGGAGCGGTATTCAGGCGTGCCTTCGATGGATCCGGAACCCTATACCAAGGGTTCACCCCTGACTTATGCCAAAAATCTTCGGGGCAACCTATTGTATATTCATGGTACCGGTGATGACAATGTGCATTATAATAATGCCGAGATGCTGATCAATGAATTGATACGTTATAACAAACAGTTTCAGATGATGAGTTATCCGAACCGAACCCATAGTATTTCTGAAGGCGCAGGTACTTTTGAACACCTGTCCTCCTTGTTTACCAACTACCTGAGGCAGCATTGCCCTCCGGGTGGCAGGTAGTTATTTCAGACCAGCTATTCCAGGCGGACTTTTATGTCCGCCTTTTTGTTAAAATATTTTCCGGCTGCGCCTTAATCCAGATTAATAGAGGAACTTAACGGAGGTTATTGAACCCTGTCAGGGAATAGCGGAACTTTGTACCTGTATCTACGATAAAATTCAATCAACGATTATGGACAAACAAATATTAGGGTTGCATCATATTACCGCCATTGCCGGTAACGCCCGTATAAATTTTGATTTTTATACCAAAGTAATCGGCCTGCGTCTGGTAAAAAAGACCGTGAATTTTGATGATCCGGGCACCTACCATTTTTATTTTGGCGACGAAACGGGTAGTCCGGGCACCCTGCTGACCTTCTTCCCATGGGAGGGTATCGGCCCGGGACGTAATGGTCCGGGCATGGCCACTGAAATTGCCTGGTCCGTACCCGCCGCCAGCCTTAATTTCTGGGAAAAAAGACTGGGGCAGGCCGGGGTTATTTCCGAGCCGCCGACGCAGCGTTTTGGTGATGCTGTCCTGCGGTTTACAGATCCGGACGGACTCCGGCTGGCCCTGGTGGAAGCGCCTGCTTCCGATACCCGGCAGGGCTGGACTGGCGGCGGTGTGGAAGCAGCATATGCCATCAAAGGATTTCAGGGAACGACTTTGACGCTCCGTGAACCGGGACCTACCGCAAAAATTCTTACCGATATCCTGGGATACCATGCCAGTGCTACGGAGCAGGGTAGATCCCGTTTCATAACAGATGCGGTAGCTACTGCTGCAGTAATCGATATCCTGACGGATCCTGATGCGCCGGTAGGGCATAATGCCGCCGGTACCAACCACCATATTGCTTTTCGGGTAGCGGATGATGCCAGCCAGCTTTATTACCGTGAAAAAATCCTGGCCGCCGGCATGCAGATAACCCCTCAAATTGATCGGGATTATTTTCATTCTCTGTATTTTAGAGAGCCAGGCGGGGTCCTTTTTGAAATCGCTACCGATACACCGGGTTTTACCGTGGATGAACCGCTGGCAGAACTGGGTCAGCATTTAAAATTACCCCAGCAATATGAAGCGGCCCGCGCACAGATCGAAAGTCTGTTGCCGGCATTGCAGTAAGAACAAATTTTAAAGACATGGAAATTAAACTGGAACTTGATGAAAAAGGCAGCGGTGCTTTTAATCTGTATGAATCCGGTGAAAAGCTGGGTGAGCTGGTCGTTGACATCAAAGAAGGGCTCATTACTGCCCACCATACCGAAGTGCAGCCGGCGGCGGAAGGCCGGGGTTATGGCCGTCAGCTTCTGGAAGCAATGGCCCGCCATGCACGCGGCCAAAATTTAAAAATCAAACCGCTCTGTCCCTATGTTCTCCTGCAATTTAAAAGGCATCCGGAGCAATACGCAGATCTCTGGCAGCGTAGTGATTAATGTGAACTACCCAATGGCGAAAGTCCAATATGCTTCATGCTTCATTACGGCACGGTTTATAAAAAATCAGCAATTATGAATGATACCAACCTCATCACCGGTCTGCACCATGTGACAGCCATCAGTTCAGGCGCCACGACCAACCTGGAATTTTATGCCGGCCTGTTGGGCCTGCGCCTGGTAAAAAAGACGGTTAATTTTGATGCACCTTCCGTCTATCATTTCTATTATGGTAATGATATCGGTGCGGCGGGCAGCATCCTGACCTTTTTTCCCTATGAAGGCCTGCGCGGCGGAAGACAGGGAAAAGGCATGTTGAATACAACTGCTTTCTCCGTACCGCTCGCTGCATTGGATTACTGGCTGGAACGTTTGAAAAAATTCAAGGTAGCGCATAAGCACCCACAGGAACGTTTTAAAGGTGAAGCTGTAGTTTACTTCGAAGACCCCGACGGTCTGGGGCTGGAACTGGTTTTTAATGAGAAAGACCAACGTGCGGGCATCACGGCGGGACCCGTACCCGCAGCATTCGCGATTAAGGGGATTTACAATGTGGAAATATGGCTGGAGGGTTTTGAGCGGACGGCGGCGCTGTTGACCAGTACAATGGACCACCAGCTTATTGGAGAAAAATCCAACCGGTTCCGGTATGCGGTCCGTGATATTCCGGGCCATTATGTGGACCTGATCTGCATGCCCGATAGCCTGAAGGGACTGGCCGGAAGTGGCACGGTGCATCATCTCGCGTATGCCACCCGGGACCGGGAAAGCCTGCAGCAGGTCCGGGAGAAGCTCATAACGCAGGGCCATAATCTGACGCCGGTTATGGACCGCAAATATTTTGAGTCGGTTTATTTTCGGGAACCCGGAGGTGTATTGTTCGAACTGGCCACAGCAACACCGGGCTTCGATCTGGACGAATCGGCTTCAGCGCTCGGCAGCAGTCTGATGCTGCCCGGCTGGATGGAGCCGGACCGGGAGGCGTTGGAAAAAGCATTGCCGCCGTTGACGCCCAATCTAAAAAATTTTAAATAATGCATAGTAAGCAAATTCTGGAAGCCGGGAATACCGCGGGTGCCGCAAAAGCCCTGATCCTCTTACACGGCAGGGGCGGGGAAGCCGGTGATATCCTGTCGCTGGCCACACATTTGCAGGTGGATGATTTTTTATTGCTGGCGCCCCAGGCGACGGGCAATAGTTGGTATCCCCTGTCCTTTATGGCGCCCGTGACTGCCAACCAGCCCTGGCTGGACAGCGCACTCGACCTGGTGGATCAGACCGTCGGACTGACCCGGCAACGCGGCATTCCGGAAGAAAATCTTTATTTTCTGGGTTTTTCCCAGGGTGCCTGCCTGGCCCTCGAATATCTGGCCCGTCATGCGCGTCGATATGGGGGTGCGGTGGCTTTTACCGGCGGATTGATCGGAGAAAATCTGGACCGGAAAAATTACCGGGGCGATTTTCAGCAGACCCCGGTCTTGATTGCTACCAGTGATCCGGACGCACATGTACCGGTCACCAGGGTTTATGCCAGCAGTAATATCTTTCGGGAGCTGGGCGCGGCATTGACCGAGAAAGTCTATCCAGGAATGGGGCATACCATTACCGAAGAAGAAATTCGGCTGGCCAATCAATTAATTTTTAAATAATCATGCATATTACCAGAATATACAGTGATGAAAACGGAGATTCCCGGTTTGAGGACTTAGAAATATCGTTGAAGGACCAAGGTGCTATTGGCCTGCTTTCAACGCCCCTGCCGGTGCATTCCATGGTCCTGCGGGAAGTTGCCGCAGATTATGACTATGATTTTCACAACGCGCCCCAGCGACAGTATATCCTGCTGATGGATGGCAGCATAGAAATCGAAACCTCACTGGGGGAAAAGCGTATTTTTAAGGGCGGCGACATCATTTTGGCTGAAGACACCACCGGCAAAGGGCATCGTTCCCGCAACCTCACCCGCAGTAAAAGAAAATCGGTTTTTATCACCTTGTAGTCCAACAGCTGAAATGCTGCCGCGTCCGGGCTTATCGCGGTTTGAATGCGAATGAAAAGCCAATAACCTTCTTAATTTTAGCCATAAGCCCACTCATTAACCTAATTTTAACCGAAATAAAAATATATTTGCGCCAATCTGAATTTATTATGAATAAAATTTTACTCGCTGCTTTTGCATTATTGGTTTGTGGTACCGGTTTCGCTCAGATCGATACACTTCCGGGTAATCAGGAACTGGTAGTCAGTGAGGCACCAAAAAAGCCCAAAAAGAAATATAATTTAACCAACAGAGCAAATGATCATTTTCTGTTGCAGCTGGGCTATACCAATTGGCTGAATACACCCGACAGCATCAATACCAAAGGATTTTCCCGTAGTATCAATGCCTATTTTATGTTTGATTTCCCCTTCAAGACTTCACCGCAGTTAAGCGCTGCAGCGGGGCTGGGCGTGGGTTCTGATCACGTTTACCTGGATGGCAATTTCGCCGATGTGAAAGGGGCTACCAATACCTTACGTTTCAACGATACCGCCAGTATTTCCCTGAAAAAAACCAAACTGGTGACCAGTTATCTGGAATTGCCCGTGGAACTGCGTTTTGTCGCGGATCCCGAGCATAGTGATAAAAGCTTTAAAATGGCCGTAGGGGTAAAAGTAGGCACGATGATCAAGGCGGGAACACGCAGCCGGATTACGGAATCCGGAACCCAGTCTAATTACTTGTTGAAAGAAGCCAGCAAAAATTATTTCAATACCACCCGGATTGTGGGTACGGCCCGCATTGGTGTGGGACATTTTACGCTTTTTGGTACCTATCAGTTTACCAATCTGTTAAAGACCGGTGTAGGGCCTGAACTCAAACCCTTTACATTGGGCCTGAGCCTGGGAGGGCTGTAAAAGTCGCGGAAATCCAGATTAATTTTTGTTGAGCAGAAAGCGGAAGGGCTTCAGTTGCTCCTTGCTCACTGCCTGCAGAATTTTTTGGCGGTTGGCAGTAATCCGGTTGCGGTTCACCAGTTCATGCGCCTGGCAAAAGCCATCGGTATTATCCACCTGAGCGATGACTTCATGCAGATATTCCAGATGCATGTCAATATCATCCTGTGCTACCGAAGCATCATTGATTACGAGTATAATATCTCTGCGATACCTGTTCATTGGAAAAGACACAGTCCGGGTTTGCGAATAATTGTAAATTTACCTAATTTAAAAATTATTTAATTCAAGAACCGCCTGTTTGGTATAATTTTTAACCAGAAAATTGATTCCAGGCATATTATGGACAGAAAACCTAGAGTGCTTGTAGCGCCCCTGGACTGGGGACTCGGTCATACGACCCGCTGTATTCCTGTTGTAAATGAATTAATTGCGCAAGGCGCCGACATACTGCTCGCCGGTAATGAAATCCAGAAAAAGATATTGTGCCCTATATTCCCTCAAGCAGAATTTTTAACATTAGCGGGGTATAATATTCGTTACAGCCATAGCAGAAAAGGATTTATTCCCAGGATGCTGGCGCAATTGCCACGGATCGCCCACAGCATAAGACGGGAACACCGCTGGTTGGAGCAGATCATCAGGGAATATCAGCCGGACGCGGTGATCAGTGATAATCGGTACGGTCTCTACCATTCCCGGATCCCCACCGTAATTTTAACCCACCAGCTGGAGATTCAGGTTCCCGGCGGACGCTGGCTGAAGCGGCTGGTGCAGCGGATGAATTTCCGCCTGTTAGGGAAGTTTTCCCAGTGTTGGATCCCTGATTTTGAAGGCCCGTTGCAACTGGGTGGTGTGCTTTCACACCCCGCTGTATTCCCTAAAATCCCCTGTTTATATATTGGGTCCCTTTCCCGGCTGCAGCCGGGAAGGCAGCCCCGGAAACCAGGCCATCTTTTAGTGATTATTTCGGGACCGGAACCGCAGCGCAGTCATCTGGAAAGTTTAATCTTCCGGCAACTGACCACACATACCGGGACGGCTACGGTGGTACTGGGT
The DNA here is from genome assembly GCF_054783135.1 of Niabella terrae. Taxonomy (NCBI): domain Bacteria; kingdom Pseudomonadati; phylum Bacteroidota; class Chitinophagia; order Chitinophagales; family Chitinophagaceae; genus Niabella; species Niabella terrae. The sequence continues at coordinate 531,003 of NZ_BAAGRD010000001.1, read as the reverse complement.
CGTCCCGGCGCCCGCGTCCGGCAGCCTCCGGGTCCCATAGAAGTATTTGACCATTTATCGCCGGCGGATATGACCGCAGAAATCAACCGGGCAAGCTATATCATTTGCCGCAGTGGCTATTCGTCGGTTATGGATGTCAATGCTGTGCAGGCCCGATCCATCATGGTTCCTACACCCGGTCAGTCAGAGCAGGAATATCTGGCGGCCTACCTGAGCCGGCAGGGATTTACCCTGGCTACGGAGCAGGAGGATTTCGATCTGGGAACAATGCTGGCCAGGGCGGCCACAGGCCCTTATCGGGGATTTATCCCGCCGCAGCCGGAATTATTGCAACAGGCGGTCAGGGGATTACTGGACGCTATAAAAAAAGCAGGCCCGGGGCCTGCTGCAAATATTCCTTAAAATGCGGTGCTCAGAACTTGACCATAAAACCCAGTCCCAGCATGGATTTGAGCTGCGTTCGCGGCGCATCGCCGTTCGGTCCGAACAGCCGCACATCATCGTCATAGATCAGGTCCAGATTATACGTAAGCGACAAGACTTTACTCAGCTTAAGACTTAGCATATTGGTCCAGTACAAATCGATATTTTGGGGATTTTGCAGATAATTGCTGAACAAATCCAGCCGGCTTTTGAAGCTCAGGGTTTTGTTCACTTCTTTCATGTAATTCAGGGAAGCAAAGGCGCCGAATTCTGTTTTTACATGACTGCCGGTATCCACCCCGTAAGCGCCCTGGGAAGACAGCAGGTCGCTGGTGACAATGGTCCACCGGACGGTGGCCGGCGACAGAAAAGCTGAAAAATCTTTGTTCGGTTTCCATTCAATGCCCGGGCTGAGCAATACATAGGCCGGCGCGAGGAAGTTGGAGGCGAACTCCCGATTCCCGTCCCCATCGTAGATATAACCCTTAAACATCTGTGAACGAAAGTTGAACAGGGCGCCAATATTTAATTTTTCTGAAAGCGCATATCCGTATTTGGATACCAGATCGATCCGATCGTCGTTTTTGCGGGTACCCAGCGTGGAGGTATTGATATATCCTAGATTCAGATCGAGGGTATTGTCCCAACTATGTTTTCCTTTTTTATAAAATGCATAGGTACTCAGGTTGGAATTGATCGCCAGGGAAAATTTATCGCCACCCGCGGCCCAGTTACTTAACGATCCCTGGGCAGCATTTACATTAAAAAAACCGCCTGTTTTCCAGGTTTTGGACGTGGTGTCTGCGGGGTCTTTTGTAATGGTTCTTTCGGCATCTTTTTTTAGTGCAGTAACCACTTCATCCTGGGCCCAGCCGCTCAGGCAATAAAAAATTCCGACAATAAAAAGTAATTTTTTCATATTCGTATAGGTTTTAGGGGCAAAAATAAGGCTCTCTGTATCAATGTCTCCAAAATAATTCTATATTTGAAGGAGGTGGAGCGGCAAGGAAAAAGCAGCCAACTAACGGAAAATGCAGGGACCTGAAACTGCGGCGGACATCAAAGAAAACTATACTGTAAAGTGTAGTTAGCTGTCTGGAAACGAACGGGATGTTACCTGAAATCATGTGGGAATGACTCCAGGCCTCAGAGCGGTGTGGTGCCGGTCGGTTCTGCTGTTGCGGCAGCTTAACAAAAAAACCTCCGCAGAACGGAGGTTTCAGTAAGCTGTAGGGGGAGGGCTCGAACCTCCACGAGGCAGTTAGCATCAACACAAAGTTAGTGGTCAACCCTGGTCGGCCTGACGGTCGGCTCTATGTTGTGTTTATCCCGGATTCCTCACCCTCGAGACAAGAGGGCATGTCTGCCAAAAATTTCATCACCCCACAATATTTAAGAACTCAGGCCTGCTGTTTTAACTTTTCGCTGCCGGCCTTGTTAAAACAAAAGTAAAACAAATTGCGTAATCATTCCAAATGTTTTAATAAACTTTTTTAAAATATAGAATAAATTCAATAATTTAGTTGTTGAAATTAATTATTTCTAATTCAAACTGCTTACTATGCGTCCTAAATTGAATCTTGACAAACTGGATATGCAGATCATCGAGCATATGATGGAAGATGCCGAAATCTCCTATGCAGATCTGGGTAAAAAACTTTTTGTGTCCGGCGGCACCATCCATGTCCGGATAAAAAAACTCCAGAAAGACGGGGTGGTAAAAGGTACCCGGCTGCACCCCGATCTCAAATTAATGGGTTATGATGTAATTGCCTTTATCGGGATTTTTCTGAAAGAAAGCTCCCTGTATGATACGGTAGCCAAAGAACTGCATAAAATTGACGAAATCGTACGACTCAATTACACCACAGGGAATTACAGCATGTTTGCTGAAATTATCTGCCGTGATATCTCTGAACTCAGAGAAGTACTGCATGAAAAACTCCAGAAAATCAAAGGCATCGAGAGAACCGAAACCTTTATTTCGTTGGATGAAAGTTTTCGCAGAAATGTAAAAATCCTCTAGACAGTTCTGACCAATGTGGTAGCCCTATATCCGGCCGTCAGGTTATACAAAAAAGCGACTGTTTCAGGTGAATCCCAAAACAGTCGCCGGTCCTCACTGGTACCCATCAGAGACGCAGACTTAAGCCTGCCTGTAGCCACCTGCCCGGCATCGGGCTGACACCTTCTTCGGTATAGTACAGGTCGGTGAGATTGGTCGCATCGACAAATAGTTTAAAACGCGTATGTTCCCAGTGTAAATGCGCATCCAGCAGAAAATAATCTGTGTAGGCCAGCCGTTCCATATAACGGGCGCTGACACTTAGCGCCCAGTGGCGTAGAAAGTCAGCACCGATCGTTGCCTGCAGTTGGTGGCGGAGGGTGCTAAGGGCATATTTTGAACTATAGGCGATGCTTGTTTTCGGGTCCCTGATGCGGGGTTTCAGATAGGTATAGCCTAAACTCAGCAGGATGTTGTTCAGGTCCGCTGTTTCATTACGGGGGCTGCGGTAGTCAGCATTCAGACTGAACCCCTGCACATCCACCGTTCTGAAATTCTGGGCCCTGGCCTTGGTGGTATCTCCTGCGCTGGGGTACAGACTGCTGTCTGCTGATTTAATATAATCAATAAAGTGATCGACACGCCGGAAAAAATAGGAGGCAGTCGCATGGAACCGGGTAGTCGTAAATTTAAGACCCGTTTCTATATACCGGGACTGTTCGGGCTCCAGTCCGGGATTCCCGAGATTGGCACGGTCGCTGTAATAGAGATCTGTAAAAGTGGGGATCCGCTGGGCAGTACCGGCATTGGCATATAGCTTTAGTTTGGGAGTAATCCGATAGCCTGCATCAATGCCCGGGAAAAACTGCCAGCCGTAGTCTGAATTGTAATTGAGGTACCCGCCTGCGGTAAACAGCCACTTGTTGAAACTGGTTTTGTATTCTGCAGAAAGGCCGTAATTGTTTCGTTGATGATCACCAAGATTGGTGCTGGCGATTCGTTCCTGCCGGGCCTCGATACCAATGCCGATATCGCCGGCGCTGGTTTGAATGCTGTTATTGATCTCTGCAGACAGGATATGATTCTTATGCAGGTTGCGGTAACTGTACTGGGGAATCTGGTACTCATCCTGCCGGAAACTGTAACTGACACGGGGGCGCATAATCCACTGGGGGCTCAATTGGGCCTGGTAACTTACAGCAGATAGAAAATTCCGGGTAATTTCAAAGGATGTACTGTCGGCAGCAGGGCTGTAGAATCCCCTGGCTGCAAAGCGGTTATTGGCATAGCCCGCCATCAGTTCCAACTGATCGGTGCTATTGGTGCGGAACTGTCCCTGATAGAATAATTTTTCATTACGGGATCCGGTATTATACCGGTATCCATTGCTGAGATCATGACTCGCACTCAACAGGTGGCTCGCGGATTTACCCGCCAGGGAACCGGAAAGCCGGACGCCCCAGTTATTATAGAGGTTTGATGAAGTCTCACTTTTTTCAAAACTGCTCCCTCCATAGCCGGTAAGTTTTGCGCCGGTCTTATCGGGTGTTCTGGTAACGATATTGATGGCGCCGGTCAAAGCATTGATGCCATAGACCCGGGCGGCGGATCCGCGTAAGATTTCAATATGATCAATCAGGTCCAATGTCAGCGGCAGGTTCATCATATTGTGACCGGTCTGTGGATCGGTGACCCTTAGTCCATTCACCAACACCAGGGTTTGATCAAAAGTGCCCCCATCAATACTGACGTCGGCCTGTGTGCCCCAGGCTCCTCGTTGACGGAGGTCTACTCCGGAGACATAAGCCAGTAATTCTGTGACCGAGTGAACCGGGAGCGCAGCAATTTTCTGCTGGTCCAGGATCTGTATATTCCGGTTTTGCTGCAGGGCTGAACTGCGGAGCCGGTTCTCCCGGACTGTGACTGTTTCCAGCATGTTCTGATCACCGATGCTGTCCGCCGGCTGTTGCTGGGCCTGGGTGACATATCCTAGTGTCAATTGCATCACTGCGATCATCGTAATAGTTCCTTTCTTCATTTTTTTGGTTTATCTGCTTAATTGAATTAATAAAAAAAATGGCCGGATACTTTTGTATCCAGCCATAAAAATTTTATATGTAGGCCACAGAATGGCAGCTTCTCCGTCAGTTGACGCAGGACCATCCTTGACATAAAGTTTAGAGGAATGCAGGGCGACAATTCCCAATCCGGCAGCCGGAAGGCAGCCGGGTTCCGGCGGATCTTCTGTTGCGGCAGTAGCTGCAGTATCCTCCGTCCCCCAAATTGGCGCACAGCCTGGTTGCAGCACCGTTTGCTTGCCCAGCAATACATCGGTAACTACCGCTTTCAACTGACCAATGGTCACATGCCGGCCAATGCTATTGAAGGCCGCCCAGGCTTTTCGTTTCCAGTGGCGGAAACGAAAAGATGAATTTCTATGTACCTGCTGTAACATGAGAACGGCCGCGAAATTACAGTTCTTCCATTGGATTCCAGAAATGAATTTTGAAATCAGCCACCTTATCATTTTTAATGGTCAGACCTTCCTTTTCCAGTAGTTGCTGCATCCGTTCAGGCGGATTAAATGCATGTTTGCCCGAAAGCAGTCCGGCGCTGTTGACGACGCGGTGGGCAGGAACCCCGGGGCGGACGGTACTGCTGTTGCTCATGGCCCATCCTACCAGTCGTGCAGATTTGCCGGTTCCGATACAACGGGCAATGGCACCGTAGGAAGTCACCCGTCCTTTTGGAATCTGACGGGCAATGGCATATACCTGTTCAAAAAAACTCAGGTCAGGTTGTCCCGAAGGTTTCAGGCTCTTCAGGCGACTGTTTTTGCTGTTGTTGTTTCCGCTCATGAATGATTTCTGATCTTTTGGGTTCTGGAACATTTTCGTAATCATAAGGGCAATGCAGACAGCCATTGCTGCAACAATAACCACGTAAGAGATGATATTTTTCAGTCAGGACGACTTTACCTTCCTGATTCAGATAATAATGTTCACCCTCTACCCAGTTCATAATGGATGGCTTCTTTTAGCTGCTCGTCCCGCGCCGGACCCTCCAATTGCGTCGGGAGTGTAAAACGCAGATAATGAATGCGCTGACTTTTTGCAATATCCAGTGCCTCATAATGGGTTTTTATTTCCAGGGCGGGATCCGGTTGGGGCAGGTTATAGACATCATCGGTAGCCTGAAGTAATTCACAACCATACATATCCAGCACCAAACGGGTGAACCGGTACAGATCGGGGCTGTCGGTTTTCAGGTGAATGGGTCCTCCGGTCTTCAGTATTTTCTGGTACAATCGCAAAAACCGGGGATGGGTCAGCCTTTTCTTGGCTTTGGAATACCGCAACTGCGGATCGGGGAAAGTGATCCATATTTCTGCGACTTCTCCTGCGGCAAAGTACTGATCCAGTTGTTCAATCTGCGCCCGCAGGAAAGCGACATTGTTCCATTGATGCTGCAGGGCCTTTTTTGCACCCACCCACAGGCGGTTGCCTTTAATGTCTACTCCGATAAAATTTTTATCCGGGTATAGTTGCGATAAGCCCAAGGCATATTCTCCCTTGCCACAGGCCAGTTCGAGGACCAGCGGATGCTGATTGGAAAAATGTTCCTGCCAGTTACCCGCCATATTTTCCGGATGCTGTAATACATTGGGAAAGGTTTCCAGTTCAGCAAAACGGATGAGTTTCTTTTGTCCCATTATTTTTCTTTAATGCGGTGCCGGCCGCTTTGCTTTTAGTCCAGTTCTTTGGGGCTGATCACTTCAACGAGTTTTTTCTGCGCTTCTTCAAAATCCTGCCAGTTCTCGGTTTCAGCCTGGATGATGGCAACGCCACAGGTAGGCAGGGCTTCGATGGTGGAACCAGTGACATCATTGGTAAAATTCGTGACACCTGGATTGTGTCCGACGATGGCCAGTACAGGGACATTTTCCTGCAGCCAGTTCACTGCTTCCGTAATCTGCAGGGTATCGCCCAGGTACAGGTTGTCGAAATATTTAATATCCTTTTCGCCGATATCCAGCACCTCTGCAAAGATGGCGGTGGTTTCTTTGGTACGCAGTGCAGGGCTCGAGAAAATTTTATTGATCTGATAGCCTGCGGCCTTTAGATGTTCTGCCATTTTCAAGGCATTTTTATGACCCTGTGGGGTCAATTTGCGCTGACTGTCCGGACCAAAACTTTGCACTGCCTTGGCGTGGCGGATTATAATTAATGTCTTCATCGGCCTCAAAAATAAATGAAGTTTCGGAAATGCAAACCAGCCAACTTTAATTGCTGAAGCCGGAGGCCTATTCCCGATTTCCGCGTTCCCGCTCCTGGCTCCTTTTGAGAAAAGGAGAAACGCAGATACATTTGCTAAATGACTGATTTACAAAAATTTTTTTTGGGGAAGCAAAAAAAAGAAATAGTTTTTCAGGAATTAATAAAATAAAGTACTAGGTTTGGATAGGTGCTCTGAACGAGAATGTAAGAAAAGCTTGTCATATAAAAGAGATAAAAATTGTCTTTGGAAAAAACCATTTTGCTTTGTTTGTTTACATGAATCCTTATCGTCTGCATATGCTCGCGTTTCTGAACGCAGGGTCTAGCTAATTGATCGATTGCGCCCGTTGCTGTGGCCGCCCCGGAACCCGTGTGCCTGAGATTGCGTATTTATTGCTCATCATAAACAAAAAACACGTCGTATGAAAAAAACAGGCTCGCTAGGCAGTTTGCTTTGCCTAATTTTTATTTTGTGTACGTTGCACACAAAGGCCCAAACCAAGACCATTACGGGAAAAGTGACCGACGGTAATGATAATCCGCTGGCGAATGTTTCGGTAGTGATACGGGGCGGTTCGACCGGTGTCACCACCGATGTCGATGGTCAGTATTCCATCTCGGCCAAAAACGGAGATGTGATTGAATTTACCAGTGTGGGTTACCAGCCAGCCACCATCACTGTCGCCGATGGCGGCAGCACAAATGTGGTCTTGGTCTCACAGGCAGAAAGCCTGACCGATGTCGTGGTCATCGGCTATGGTACTGCCCGAAAAAAGGACCTGACGGGGTCGGTAGCAGTAGTCGACATGAAGGATCTCAAGAAGCAGCCGGCTGCCAGCCCCATCGAAGCTTTGCAGGGGAAAGCCACGGGGGTCCAGATTATCAATGACGGTGCGCCCGGCGCAACGCCCCAGATACGTATCAGAGGTTTCAGTACGATCAATAACAACGACCCGCTTTATATCATTGACGGTATGCCTTATGAGGGGAAATTGAGTTGGTTGAATGCCAATGACATAGAAAGTATGCAGGTGCTCAAAGACGCATCGGCGGCTTCTATTTACGGAGCAAGGGCCAATAACGGCGTTGTGATTATCACCACCAAAAAAGGTGTGAAAGGCGCTCCCCGGGTATCGCTGGATATGTATTATGGCATCCAGAGTCCCAATCGTTCCAGATTTCCTGAATTCTTAACGCCGATGCAGTATGGCGAATATGTTTACAAGCGGTTCAAGAATGCCGGTGAGACCCCGGGTCAGGCCGCCAATACAGGCGCCAACTATGGGACCGACCCGGATCATCCCAGCCTGCCGGAATACCTGGTAGCAGGCAGCGTGTTTGGTCAGAATATCACCGCGGCTGACGCCGATCCGGCCAAATACAATTATGTGATGGATCAGGCAAAATATTATCAGATTACCCGCGCCAATCAGGCAGGGACCAATTGGTTTGAAGAGATCACCCGGAATGCCCCCATGCAGAATTATCAGATCAGTGTATTGGGTGGTGGCGAAAACTCCAATTATGCCCTGAGTGGTGGTTATTTCAAACAGGAGGGTACTTTTAAATATACCGGTTTTGAAAGGTATACCATTCGTAGTAATACCAGTTTTAAATTCCTGAACGACAAAGTGACGATCGGAGAGAATATGCAGTATTCCTATACCAAGGGAAATGGCTTTGGCGTCAATGTCAATACGGCGGGTAGCTATCAGGGAGAAGGCTCGCCCATCGGTTGGGCCTACCGGATACAGACCATTGTGCCGGTATATGATATCATGGGCAATTTTGCCGGTACCCGGGGCGATAAACTGGGCAATGCCGATAACCCACTGGCGGTATTGTATCGAGCCAAAGACAATATCAATAACAGCGGCCAGTTCTTTGGTTCTGCCTTTGCCGATATAGAATTTGCCAAAGGCCTGAACTTCCGCAGCACTTATGGGGTACGGTATGAGACCTATAACGGCAAATCCATCGGCTATCCGAATCCGGAGCGCTCAGAGGGTAGTTTTACCACCAATACCCTGAGCGAATACCAGGGCAATAATGCCGAATGGACCTGGTCCAATACCCTGACTTATAAGAACCGCTTCGGCAATGCCCATGACCTCACTTTACTGGCAGGTACCGAAGCCGTGGAATCCAAATGGCACGAACTCAATGGCAGTGGAAATGATTTTTTTATTGCCGGTGACCTGAACTACTATTATTTAAATACAGCTGCAACTACCAGTGCAGGCAGCTCCGGTTCCGAAGGCGCCCTGTTCTCTATATTCGGCAGGGCAGATTATGGCTATATGGACCGGTACCTGGTGTCGGCCACCCTGCGGCGGGATGGCTCTTCCAATTTTGGCCCGGACAACCGCTACGGCCTGTTCCCTGCGGCCAGTGTGGCCTGGAGAATTTCCAACGAAGCCTTTATGCAATCGGCATCCTGGATCAATGATCTGAAGTTCCGGGCCGGCTATGGGGTCACCGGTAATCAGCGGATCCCCAGTTTCCAGTATCTCAGAAGATATGCCTCTTCCCAGAACAATGCTTTCTATCCTATTGCAGGCGGTAATGATCTGGCCAGTGGCTTATGGACCAGTAATTATGACAACCAGGCGGTAAAATGGGAGGAAGCCAAAGCCCTGAATATCGGTCTGGATTTTGCCCTGCTGAATCATAAAATTGATGGTTCAATTGATTGGTTCAACCGCAAAACCAGCGGCGTACTTTATCCTGTACCGCAGCCGGCAGCGGCCGTGGGCATGGGTAGTTCCCCCTTTATTAATTCCGGGGATATTGAGAACAAAGGCATCGAGTTCAATGTCAATTACCACTATACGGCCCCTACCGGTGAAAATCCCTTCCAGTTTGATATTGGTGCGTATATATCCAAGTATACCAATATCATCAACCAACTGGCACCCACCGTTCACGAGCAGCCTTATCTGACCCTTCGGGGGGTGACAACTTCCGTGATGAAGGAAGGCGCACCACTGGGCGCATTCTACGGATATAAAGTAGTAGGTATTTACCAGGATGCCACAGATATTGCCAATAGCCCGTCCTATGCGGATGCAAGGGTCGGCGGCTTTAAGTTTGCAGATATTTCCGGACCGGATGGGGTGCCCGACGGTGTGATCGATGGTACGGACCGGACCGTGATCGGCAACCCACACCCTGACTTTATCTATTCGCTGAGTTTTAATGCCAGCTACAAGCGCTTTGATCTGAGCATGTTCTTCAACGGCTCCCAGGGAAATGATCTGTTTGATCTGACCCGTCAGTACACCGATTTCTATGCTTTTCCGGGAGCGGTAAGCGTTCGCACCCTGGATGCCTGGGATCCCACCAGCAACCCCAACAGTATGATGCCCTCTGCGAGCTCCAAAGCACCTACAATCGAGTATCAGTCTTCCAGCTATTATGTGCAGGATGGTAGTTTCTTCAGGATGCGCAACCTGCAGCTGGGCTATACCTTCCCCGCCGAGAAAATGTTTGGAGGCTATGTTTCCGGATTGCGCGTCTATGGTACAGTGACCAACCTGTTTCTTATTACCAAGTACAGTGGGATGGATCCTGAAGTCAGTCAATATTCTTCCACCTTTACGGCACCTGGTGTGGATATGGGTGTTTACCCTGTTCCCCGTCAGTTCCTGCTGGGTTTAAATATTACTTTCTAGTATCCGAAAATTACCATTAGTACGGTCTTAACCCTGCTGTCACTGCAACCCGGAAACGAAGACAGACGAAGAAAGACCTTTAAAACATAAAAAGATAGTAACATGAAAAGAATATATCAATTTAGCTTAATAGTCCTGGTGATGATGATCGGACTAGCCTGCGGAAAAAGCTTCCTGGATCGAAAACCCCAGGGGCAACTTACCGATGAACAGGTGACGAATACCAAGGCGGTGGAATACCTGCTGATCGGCGCCTATGGCCTGATGAATGGTAACAGAAGCGGTACCTGGGGGAATTATGCTTCCGCCCCCAGCCAGTGGCTTTTTGGTGATGTGGCAGCTGATAATGCGCATAAAGGCAGTGAAGCCGGCGACCAGGCAACCATGCTGGACATTGAAAAGCATTCCGCCATCAGTGTCAATGAACACCTCTCCACCATGTGGAATAATTATTATGAAGGTGTTACCCGTTGTAATACGACCTTAAGGCAATTGAAACTGGTACAGGAATCCGGCACGGCCGATGTATTTACCAGTCAAAGGGCAACTGAAATTGAAGCCGAAGCCCGGATGTTAAGGGGCCATTATTATTTCTATCTCTGGAGGGTCTTTAAAAATATACCCTATATTGACGAGACCGTTAGCACGGCCGATGCTGCCAAAGTGCCGAATAATGTCGATGTCCTGCCGCTGATTCAGGCCGATTTTCAATTTGCGGTCGATAACCTTGAAGAAGATCCGCCACTGGGTGAAGAGGGACGGGTGAACCTGATCGCGGCCAAGGCTTACCTGGGCAAAGTTCTGCTTTATCAAAAGAAATTTACCGAAGCCCTGGTACTGTTCAAGGATGTGATAAGTTCAAGGCCCAGTCTGGAGACCCTGAATTTCCTGGACAATTTTGATGTGAATACGGAGAATGGCCCGGAATCCATTTTTGCCGTCCAGCATGCCATAAATCCTGACGGTGGTGGCGATAACGCGAATGTAGGAGATATGCTGGGGGGACTTTACGGCAGTGCACCTGTCTCCTGTTGCGGATTCTTCAATCCCAGTTTCGACCTGGTCAATTCCTACCGGGTGACGGCGGCGGGTCTCCCGATGTTGGACAATTCCTATCGGACCAATCCCTTTAAATCCGATTTCGGCCTTACCGGAGACGCCAAGAAAAATTATACCGGTATCACGGCACTGGCTTTTGATCCGCGCTTGGATTATACCGTGGGCCGCCGGGGTGTTCCCTATCACGACTGGGGTGCAATGGCGGGAGACGGCTGGATGCGGGATCCTTCCTTTGGCGGTCCTTTTGTGGGCTATAAACACATGATTGATCAGGCAGACTTTGCCGGCAATATCGTGACCGGTACCCCCTCGATTACCGCACTAAATGTCAATATCATCCGGCTCTCAGATGTTTATCTGATGGCGGCGGAATGTGCTGCTGAAAACAATGACCTGGCTTATGCCCTGGCCCGGGTCAATAATGTGCGCAATCGGGCAGCTAAATTGCCCTTCAAGAAAATAGGCGGCAGTAATGCGGCGGCTTATAAGATCAATCCCTATCCGGGTTTTGCCAATAAAGATTATGCATTAAACGCCATTCGTTTTGAGCGAAGGCTGGAACTGGCCCTGGAAGGGCACCGGTTCTTCGACCTGGTGCGTTGGGGGATTGCCAAACAGGCACTGGATGCTTATTCAGTTTTTGAAGGCGGTCTGATCAGCGCTTACAGTGGGCTGAATTTTGAGGAGAAAGATAATTATTTCCCCATTCCACAGGAACAGATCGACCGCAGTGGCGGTGCGCTGACTCAGAACCAGTAACTGGGGTTGCTCCCATAATAGCTAGGGCCCGTCGAAGAATAATTTCGACGGGCCCTTGTATTTAAAAAACGGTAGTGCCGCAGTGAGCCGGAGCTTAATAGCCTCTTTCGTTCTTTCCTTCCATATAATTCATGAAAGCCTGATTAACCACCCGATTGCCGCCGCGGGTGGGGTAATTGCCGGTAAAATACCAGTCTCCCAGGTTATTGGGGCAGGCCCGGTGCAGGTCTTCTATGCTTTGAAAAATCACCTGTACCGGAATCTGCAGATCTTTGGGGGTGATCATTTCGGCAATTTTATTGGAGATTTCAACAGCCGTACTGCTTTTGTAAATCTGTTTAACCAGGTTTTCCTGGTCCAGGCTGCCTTCGGCTTTCCGCTGTTTACACTGATCCCATAAGTCCTGTAACAGTTCCGCCCGACCATGGTCCCTGAGGAGTTCCACAGCGGCATTAAAAGCAATGAAATCACCCATCTTACTCATATCGATACCGTAGCAGTCCGGGTAACGGATTTGCGGTGCTGAAGAAAGGATCAGGATCTTTTTTGGCTTTAGGCGGGCCAGCATCTTAATGATACTTTGCTTCAGTGTGGTTCCCCGTACAATGGAATCATCGATGACGACAATGGTATCAATACCGGGGCGTACCGTGCCGTAAGTGACATCATATACGTGTTGCACCATTTCATTCCGGTTGGCATCTTCTGTAATAAAGGTCCGCATTTTGACGTCCTTGATTGCAATTTTGCCGACCCGGATGCGCCTGTTGATCATTTCTGACAACATTTCCTCGTCATAATCCTTGCCCCAGCCCAGGATCCTTTCCGTCTTGACACGATTCAGGTACATCTGCATACCTTTCTGCAGACCGAGAAAAGCCACTTCGGCAGTATTGGGTATATAGGAGAATATGGTATTTTTTAAATCAAAATCAATGGCATTCAGTACCTGTTCACTCAGGTTATAACCCAGGGCTTTGCGTTCCTTATAAATTTTTTCATCACTGCCGCGGGAAAAATAAATCCTTTCAAAACTGCAGGCTTTTCGCGGCTGTGGCGTTACGACCTGGGAGATTTCATAAGTTCCGTCTGATTGTACAATCAGGGCATGTCCGGGCATCAGTTCCTTCACTTCGTTTTCCCCTACATTGAAAGTCGTACGGATGGCGGCCCGCTCAGATGCGGAAACAATCACTTCGTCATCGATATAATAATAACAGGGCCGGATGCCATGGGGGTCCCGGAAAACAAATCCTACGCCATCACCGGTCAGCCCGCCTACCGTAAAACCACCGTCAAACAGGGGGATAACTTCTTCCAGCAGGTGCTTGATATCCGGTTTGGCAGGGGCGGCTTCATCGGCATCCACCAGGTATTTATGAATCAGTTCCATCATCGCGGCCAGGTCACTCTGGCGTTGAAAGGGACCGGGCTCGATATTCAGTTTCTGAAAAAGTTCTTCGGTATTGACAAGATTAAAATTACCCGCTAAGGCCAGGTTGCGGGTTGTAATTGTATTTCGTTTGATAAAGGGATGGCAAAACGCTTCATTGTTCTTGCCCTGGGTGCCATACCGGAGATGTCCCAGCAGGAGTTCACCCAGGTATTTCACATGACCTTTCATCAAACCGGGATGGTTGGTGACATCCGGATTGTACTGCGCCAGCTCATTGACTTCTTCTGCCACCTGTTGAAACAGGGATGCAATCGCCTGTGGCTGGGCGCTTCTGATCCGGTGCATAAAAGGATGTCCGGGCTCTACATTGAGCTTCACGGCGGCAAAACCCGCACCGTCCTGACCCCGGTTGTGCTGCTTTTCCATTAGGAGGTACAGCTTGTTCAGTCCCCACATAACCGTTCCGTAGGCTTTCAGGTAATGGGAAAAACTTTTCCGAAGTCGAATGAAGGCCAGGCCACATTCATGTTTAATTGGATCGCTCATAGCTATAAAAGAAGGCGCAAAGTTACGGTATTAAATTATTGGAATAAATTAATCTGCCTTAAGAAAAGACCTTCCAAAACCTGCTGCGACGGACGCTTTAGCAATGAACCGCCCCAACCGCCCTATCCGGGAAGCAGCGATGCCAGTTTCGCGGCCAGCTGGCTGCCGTGCAGCCCCTGAGCGATTACTTTGCCTTCAGGGTCCACGAGCACATTGAAGGGAATGCCATCAAAACCATAGAGACCCACCACTACGGAGTCCCAGAACTTCAGATCGCTGACCTGGGTCCAGTTCAGGCCATCAGTTTGTACGGCCTTGGCCCAGCTGTCGCGGGTCTGGTCCAGAGAAACACCTAATATGGTGAAATTGCGGTCTTTAAATTGCTGGTAGGCAGCCACGATATTCGGATTTTCCATGCGACAGGGTTTGCACCAGCTGGCCCAGAAATCCACCAGCACATATTTGCCCCGCAAAGAACTCAGGGCCACTGGTTTGCCATTCAGATCCGGCAGGGTAAAATCCGGTGCCGGCTTGCCCACCAGATTGGCGGCTTCGGCGGCATCCAGCTGTGCTTTCAGGTCCTTTTGCAACTGGGCAATGCCTTTATGCTCGGGATAGCGCTTAACCAGCCGGTCAATGGTGACATCGACTTCGGAATTACTGAAAGGTTCCAGACCCGCATTGGGGTTATTGGCTGAGGATTGGTAATAACCGAGCTCGAACAATGTCAGGGCTGCATTTCCCGAACGGTCCATTTCCGCCAGCGTGAATTGTTTCAGGGAATCCGCCGTTTGCTTATTGGCCTGATACCAGGGGGTAATGGTACTGTCCGGCTGTCCGGCGTTCTGCAGGCTGTCGGCCTTCATCAGGTTGATAAAGATGGACTGCATGTCCTGATTGAACCTGGTAATGAATTTTTTCAGCGACAGGCTCGCTGGAGATCCCTTCACCTCATAATCTTCCAGAAACTGACTGTTGCTTTCATTCATCTTAACCTTAAGCTCCAGATTCGGGACATCATTAATCACTGATGCGGCCGGAAATGAGGACTGATCGACCCGGAGATTATAAATAGCCGGTTCGCCCATGACGGTCTTCACAGTAAAGCGACCCTGGGCATCCAGGGCGGCAGAATCCACGATCACCGGTCGCATCGTGCCTACCGGAACTTCTTCGAGATAAACCAATTTACCCGGGTTGCCGGAAATATTGCCTTTGATCGTAAAATGGCCATCGTCTTTTTGTTGGCAGGCGGCCAGGCTGAGGCTGATCAGGGTAAACAGAAATAGTTGTTTCATATTGGGATTATCTTTTAGGGGATTCGGATGGGATGACATACGGTGTTCCACCCCAACCGGCAGGCCGCCCTGCTGTTCCGTATATTTATTTTAATTTTTGAAGGAGAAGTTCATTTGTCTTTTTCGGATCGGCCTTACCCTGCGTGCGCTTCATCACAGCACCTACAAATAAAGCCAGCAACCCCTTTTTACCTTTTTTATAAGCAACAACTTTGTCTGCCAATTGTTCCAATACGGCATCGATGACCGGTTCCAGCGCTGCGGTATCAGATTGCTGAACCAACTGGTGGGTTTCCGCCAGTGCAGCAGGCTCGGCGCCCGGATCAGCCAACAGGAGACTGAATAGTCGGGTGGAAGCTACTGAAAAGCTTAATTGACCCGATTCTACACAGAGAACCAGACCAGCGATACTTCCCGGCTGTAGCGGAAAATCATCAATGGATGCATGCTGTTCGTTCATCCAGTTTTTAACCGGTCCCAGCATCCAGTTGGCGGCTGCCTTGGCCCGACTGGCTGGAAGCCGGCCCTCCGGCCCTGCAGCGGACAATTTATCAAGAACAGACTCAAAATAGTCGGCGGTCTGCTTTTCTTCTGTAAGTACCTGAGCATCATAGGCCGGAAGTCCGTAATCGTCGCTGTAGCGTTTCATTCTTTCTGCCGGCAGGGCTGGTATACTGCTACGGATGGCTTCGATAAATTCCTCTTTGAGATCGAAGGGGGTGAGATCAGGGTCTGGAAAATACCGGTAATCTTCGGCATCTTCCTTGTCCCGGATAGCGAAAGTGGTACCGGTAGCCGCGTCGAAACTACGGGTCTGCTGCCGGATGGTTTCACCGGATTCCTGCAGTTGAATCAGTCTGTTGGCTTCAAAATCTATGGCCCGTTTCACATTTCGGATGGAGTTCAGGTTCTTGACCTCCACTTTGGTACCCAATACGGTACTGCCTTTTAAGCGTACCGAGATATTGGCATCACATCGCATGCTACCCTCTTCCATATTACCGTCACAGACTTCCAGATAGCGCAGTAGCTTGCGCAGTTCGCTGACATAAGCAAAAGCTTCTTCGCTGGAACGCAGATCAGGTTCAGTGACAATCTCGATCAATGGCGTACCTGCCCGGTTATAGTCAATAGCTGTATTTGCTGCGTTAACATCGTGAAGGCTTTTCCCCGCATCTTCTTCCATATGTATCCGGTTGAGCCGGATATTCTTAATCCCCTCACTGGTCCTGATGTCTACATACCCGTTCTTGCAGATGGGGGTGGTATGCTGGGATATCTGATAGCCCTTCGGCAGATCCGGATAAAAATAATTCTTTCGGGCGAAATAGTTTCTCTTCTCAATATCGCAGTGACAGGCCAACCCCATCTTAATGGCATGACCAATGGCCTTGCGGTTCATTTTGGGCAAGGTGCCTGGATGCGCCAGCGTAATGGGGCTGATATGGGTATTGGGGGCCGCTCCAAAAGCGATGCTGTCGGCGCAGAATAATTTGCTTTCGGTAAGCAGCTGTGCGTGAACTTCCAGCCCGATGACGATTTCGTATGGTTCCGTTTGGGTATTCATGAAAGCTGCAAAAATAAGCCGGTTCAGTCATTAAAACGGAAGGATTTATTCGGCGCCGGCAGTCCGGGGTCTGGCGGGCTATTTATACAGCTCAGAACAGTTTCTCGTAGACCTGTTCGACGCGGCTCACCTGAATGATTTCGATACGGTATTTATCCTGCCGGAGGGACTGGTTGTACCGGGAGACAAATATCTTTTCGAAGCCCAGTTTTTCGGCTTCCGCGATGCGCTGGTCGATTTTGTTTACCGCACGGATTTCACCGCTGAGGCCCACTTCTCCTGCAAAACAGACCTGTTGTGGCAGGGGAATGTCTTCGTAAGAGGACAAGAGGGCACAAAGCACCGCCAGGTCAATCGAAGGGTCTTCCACTTTCAGACCGCCGGCGATATTCAGGAACACATCTTTAACCCCGAAATGAAAGCCGCTTCTTTTTTCCAGCACGGCCAGGAGCAACTGCAGGCGCCTCAGGTCAAAGCCGGAAACGGTTCGTTGGGGCGTGCCGTAGACAGACTGTGTTACAAGAGATTGAACTTCAATTAATAAGGGTCGGACTCCTTCCAGGGTAGCCGCGATGCTGATACCACTTAAGGGTTCTTCTTTCTGGGTGATCAGCAGTTCACTGGGATTAGCGACGCCCCGCATGCCACTGTCGGTCATTTCATAAATTCCAAGTTCACTATTACTGCCGAATCGGTTTTTGAGCGTCCGCAGAATCCGGTAGGCATAATGGCGGTCGCCTTCAAATTGTAGCACCACATCCACCATATGTTCCAGAATCTTGGGGCCGGCAATACCGCCCTCTTTCGTAATATGACCGATTAAAAATACAGGCGTATTGGTTTCTTTGGCATAGCGCTGGAATTCTCCGGCCGATTCCCGAATCTGTGATACACTGCCCTGTGAGGCATCAATAAAATCGGATTGGAGGGTTTGTACGGAATCCACGATGACGATATCAGGTTTTAATTTTTTTATTTCCTGAAAAATGGTTTGAACCGAAGTTTCCGTCAACAGAAAAAACTGGTTGCTGTTGAGCCCTTTACCGGTTGCATTGAGTCGGTCTGCACGCATTTTGATTTGCTGTGCACTTTCTTCACCACTAATGTATAAAACCTTTTGATCCTGCAATTGCAGTCCGTTCTGCAGGAACAAAGTGCTTTTGCCAATGCCGGGTTCTCCGGCTACAAGAATGAGGCTGCCGCTGACGATGCCGCCCCCTAAAACCCTGTTCAATTCTGCATCAGGGCTGATGATGCGTTCTTCTTCTCCTCCGCTGACCGCTGCCAGTGCAATGGCTTTGCCCGTGGTTTTCTCCGCAGGTGAATAATCCGCCCAATTCAGTTTGCCATTCCCTTTTTGGATGATTTCTTCTACAAAACTGTTCCATTGGCCACAGGATGGGCACTGGCCCACCCACTTGACACTTTCATAACCGCATTGCTGACAGAAAAAAGATTTTTTAGCCTTACCCATATATCTAGATCAGATTGAATTTTGTAAAACTAAAGCATTCGACCGTTCTGTCAGGGGGAAATTTGCGATGGCAGCCAAAGACTGGCAGGCTGTTTGATTGTAGAAACTTCAGCGGCAGGATTTAGCAGATTTTCAGGATTTAGCAACAAGAACCGTTATATAAAACTAATTGAAACAGTTATTTACAAAAAGCAAAAAGGCCTCTCTTGCGATCGGCCCTTTTACTTACTAACCCATTAAATTCTGCTACTAAGGTACAAATTGGGTTTAAAAGTAAAAAATGAAATTCTTTTAAACCGGGTTAAATTATCGTAAAAACCCATTGGTTTCGATCTTATTTGTTTGATTTTCAATATATTTTATAAATGCAGTCTTTAGGAAAAAAATATCAATTACTTATCTACATGACAAAAAGGCACAAAATGACAGGGTACGATGATTGGACAGAGATTTGATATATTATTGTAAAAATTAAACACATATAATGACACCCGGAATTTTTATTGTATCCATGATTTTTGTAGGTATCAGCATGCTGGTATCAATGGTCCTGAAAAGTAAATTCAAGAAATATGCGCAGGTGCCCCTGGCAAATGGAATGAGTGGAAAGGAAGTGGCAGAGAAAATGCTGCGGGAAAACGGAATCTATGACGTGCAGGTAACATCCACCCCCGGGTTTCTTTCCGATCACTATAATCCGGCCAACAAGACGGTGAACCTCAGTCCGGATGTGTTTGAGGGGCGAAGCATTGCGGCGGCGGCGGTAGCAGCCCATGAATGCGGACATGCCGTACAACACGCCACAGCCTACGGCCCCCTGGAGATGCGTAGTAAGCTGGTGCCTGCTGTGCAATTTAGTTCTTCCCTGGTCAACTGGGTGTTGCTGGCCGGCGTCGTACTGGCCGCTTCCGGCCATACAACCTTGCTACTGATCGGTATTATCCTAATGGCCATCACAGTCCTGTTCAGTCTGATTACCCTTCCTGTGGAGTTTGATGCCAGTAAGAGGGCTCTGGCCTGGCTAAATACCACCAATATTACCAATACCGATGAATATCCCAAGGCCAAAGACGCCTTGAAATGGGCGGCAACGACTTATGTTGTAGCCGCTTTGGCAGCTGTGGTAACCCTGGTCCAGTATATCATGATCTATCTGGGCGGTCGCCGCGATGACTAGGCTTCCATGTTTTCTTAATTTTATAAAACAGTCCGTAAAACCCAAAAGGTTTTAGCTTCTGGGATCTAAGTCAGGAGCCATTTTTTGCAGTATCGATACAATATCCGTATAAGATGTAAAAACCTCATAAGGGACTTGCGCGCACAGGTGTGGAGCGATAATAAGACTTATAGCTTTTCGGAGCGGTAAGCAAATTGCGGTGAAGCACGAAGCCCATTGGTCTTTAGTAAATGGGTAGTTCACTTAATATAAAAGCCGCTTCGAGCGGCTTTTATATTGTTATCGGGGTTTAATAGTTATTAGGTACTCAGGGCTGTACCGCTGCCGTTTCTTCTGCATAGTCTTCCAGCTCGTCAGCAGTATCTTCAAATTTATTGGCCAGATTATCCACAAAATCGGCAAACTGATTTTTTAAATCATTGCTTTTGTCACTGATCCGTTGTCGGGTATAAGTGCCTTTATCCGGAGCATACAGCACACCAACGATCAACCCAAGTGCAAATCCGGTAAGTAGTTTATTCATAACTGTAGTATTTTAAGTATTTGAACGGTTCTTCCAATGAAGCTACAAATAATTTGCCAAACCAGCGGTAAGGCTGTCATAAAATTATCCCGGTCAGAAATCTGGGGTAGAAAAACGCAAAAAAGCGAAACTACAGCCGACGGCCGCCGCATCGGACTTCTTACCGAAAAGCTGTGTTCGGTTTGACTAAAAACCGTACTTGTAAAGGTTTAGGACAGCAGGTTCTGGCGCAATAGAAATTCAAGCTGTTCATTGGTGGTAACCAGTTTTTCTGTCAGGTGGTCCCGGTTTTTATGTGCTGAAAAAATCTGCAGGGCAGCATCGATGGTTTCCCGGAGTTCCTCTTCTTTCCAGGGTTTCTGCACATATTTAAAAACGGAGCCCCGGTTAATGGCATCGATCACGGCATTGATGTCCGTGAATCCCGTTAGCAGGATTCTGGGGATATTGGGAAACTGGGGAATAATGGATTCCAGAAATTCTATTCCGGTGACCTGTGGCATCCGCTGGTCCGTAATGATCAGGTGAATCTCATTTTCGTTCAGAATTTTTCGGGCTTCCTCGGCAGTGTTAGCAGTAAAAATTTTATACGTTCTTCTGAAAATTGCCCGAAAAGAATTTAAGTTATGTACCTCATCATCAAGGTATAATATGTTATTATATGCTTTTGTCTGCTCCACTGCTTATCTTTTATTAGAAAAACTAGCCTATATTTACGAAACGATTCTAACTCCGACCAAATAACAAATGTGAATGCTTTTTAAACAGCCTGATACCCGTTATGATTCCTTTTTGGATTACCAACCTGTCGTATTGAAACCAAATAAAACAGAAGGTAAGAAGAAAATAGAAGAAATTTTAAAAAAAAATGATTCTATACAAATCTACGACACAATTGGAAGCCAACTGTCGGAATTATCAAAAATAATATTTCCGGCAGCGCCCCTGACTCCTGAAGCGCAGGAGGCCTTTGTTGCCGAATATACCAAGGGCGCCCCACTATCCGACATCGGGGTATGGGTGTATTATCCCTGGGCGGCCAAATTGGTCCATTTACTGGACGAAAAAGATTTTGTACGTATCCGCACCAATCGGAATCTGTATAAAATCACGCCGGAGGAGCAGGAACAATTGCGTCATAAGCGTCTTGGCATTATTGGCCTGTCCGTGGGCCAGACGATTGCCATGACCATCGCGACGGAAAGGATCTGCGGAGAAATCCGGCTGGCGGATTTTGACCGTATTGAGCTGGGTAATATGAACCGGCTGAGTTACAGCTCCGTATATGATCTCGGTACACCTAAAGTGATTGCGACGGCACGTAAAATCGCCGAACTGGACCCTTTTCTGAAAGTAGTAGTCTGGCGGGACGGAATTACGCCCGACAATATTGAGGATTTCCTGGGCGGAGACCAGGGGCTGGACCTATTGATTGAAGAATGTGATAGTATAGAAATCAAGATATTAAGCCGTTTAAAAGCCCGGGAAATGGGAATTCCTGTTATCATGGACACCAATGACCGGGGCATGCTGGATATCGAACGGTTTGATCTGGAACCCCGCCGGCCCTTGTTCCACGGCGCTTTAAAAGAACTGGAAAGCTTATCTTTACAGGAGGTACTCTATAAACTCCAGACCCTGAGTCCCCATGAGAAAATCGGCTTAATCACACAGGTTATTGGTTTTGAGAATGTTTCGGAGGAAATGAAGTATTCTCTGGGCGAGATTCGTAAGACAATTACCGGCTGGCCACAGTTGTCGTCGGCGGTAGTTTTGGGCGGAGCCCTGATTACAGACACCTGCAGACGTATCCTGCTGCAGCAGATGAACCGTTCCGGGCGGTACTTTATAGATTTTAAAGAATTGATCAATTAATGTCATACGGATAATTAAACATGATACGCATCAGAGCATTCAGGGCACCGCAGGACAGAGAGACATGTGAGAAATTTGTATATGGCCACAGGAAAATTCTTGAGGTGTATTATGGTATCATTAAGATCACTTCCGACAATACCGAATGGATGGCTGATCCGCTTTGCATTGTGATCGTGGCAGAAGATATTGAAACCGGAAAAGTATATGGCGGGGCCCGGGTACAGATTGCTTCCGAGGCAGTCCATCTGCCATTGGAGCAGGCGATTTCCAAATATGACCCGGCCGTCTATGAACATATCCGGGAAAGCCGGATGAGCGGGGGCACTTGTGAAATCTGTGGATTGTGGAATTCCAAAGAAGTGGCGGGTATGGGAATTGGCAGCCGGATTCTTTCGATGGTAGGTATTGCGATTACCGAGCAGTTGAATGTCAGCAGCATGTATGTGCTCTGTGCGCCGGCTACCGTAGGGATGGCCTATAAAATGGGCCTGGTGGTCGTCACCAGTCTGGGCAATAACGGTACATTTTATTATCCTAAGGATGATTTTATAGCAACTGTTATGCAGTTAAGAGATATTTTTGACCTTAGCCTGGCAAAAGAACGGGAAAAGGATCAGATTCTTTTTCTTAGAGAGAATACACAACAGACGCGCTGGGAACGTGGTCCCAAGGGCGACTTTCAGGTATTATATGAAATCCAGCTGGATCCCATAACCGTATAAGCGCGAAATATCCAATCAATGATTCAACTGAGTATAATAAAGTTCTGTTTGTTTCTTTTTGCTTTGCTGCCTCAGTCTGATCAGATTATTCCTGTAGAAAATTTTACCGTATTTATTGATCAGGAGAACCGCCGGCCGGTCGAAGAAATCATCCGGATGCATCCGCAGGAATTTAAAACCCAAGAGCTACGTCCCCATAGCGTCAACTGGATCAGGCTCAGGGTATCCAATAACCTGGGCGTCGATCCCGTTTACCTGGAAATTAAAAATCCTTTATTTGAAGACCTGCGTTTCTACAGTGTGGCGGGGGGGCGGATCTATAACACCCTGAATACCGGTCGAGGAATGCCTTTCAAGACCCGACCTTTCCAGTCGCCTAATTTTATTTATCCCGTCTATTTTAACGGAGCTTCCTCGGTCACGGTTTTCATTCGGGCGGTATCCGATACACCGGTACATGTACCCATGTATGTTGGAACTTCGACAGCGGTAACCAGGGATAGTCTGAATTCTTTTCTGTTGATGGGGGTTTATTTGGGCATTATTGTCATCATGATCTTCTACAACCTTTTCGTCTATTTTACGGTAAGGGATAAAAGTTATATATATTACATCCTCTACATTTTTACAGTCGGGATCGCCCAGCTTGTGCTCAGCGGATTCGCCTTTAAATATTTCTGGCCGAACAATATCTGGCTTTCCATACACAGTTTTAACCTGAGCGGCATTTGCTCAGGCGTGGCTACCGCATTGTTTTCACAGGTGTTTTTAAATACCAGAACTGTCGCGCCCCGGCTGCACCGGGTTTTTAATTTGTTAATTTTTACCTACCTGATCGCACTGGTAGTTACCTTCCTGATCAGCGAGTATATCGCATTCAATATCATCAATCTGGTCGCTGGCGTGGGTTCTGTGATCGCCATCCTGACGGGATTGGTACTCAGCAGGAAAGGCTATCGGGAAGCCAAATTCTTTCTGCTGGCCTTTTCTGTTTTTCTGGTCGCAGTCATGATCTACGTGCTCCGGACCATTAATGTTATTCCGTTTAATGTATTTACAGAGTATATTCTGGAAATTGGTTCTACCATTCAGATTCTCTTACTTTCATTTGCCCTTGCCGACAAGATCAATATCTACCGGGCTGAACAGGTAAAGGCTAAAAAGGAAGCCCTCGAAGCTTCCGAGGAAAATGAACGGCTGGTTCGTGAACAAAATATTATCCTGGAACGTCAGGTCAACGAACGTACTTCTGAATTGCAGGAGGCCAATGGTCATCTCAGTCAGGCACTATCTCAGTTGAAGCAAACGCAGATGAAACTGGTAGAAACCGAAAAAATGGCATCGCTGGGTCAGTTGACAGCCGGTATCGCACACGAAATCAATAACCCGATAAATTTTGTAGCTTCAAATGTAAAACCGCTGGAGTTGGATATACAGGATCTTATTTCCCTGATTGATAAATATGATACCCTGAAGCCCGATGAAAGCCTTGCCGAACAGTTGGCGGCCATCAATGCGCACAAGGAGGAACTGAATATCGGGTACATCAACGAAGAAATAAACATGTTGCTGGCGGGCATTAAGGAAGGTGCACAACGCACGGCAGAAATCGTAAGCAACCTGAAAAGTTTCGTTCGCGTCGATGAGGATAATTTGAAGATGGTGGATCTGAATCAGGGATTGGAAGCTACCCTGCGGCTGATAAAGAGCTCCTTTCCCACCGATATGACCTTGATAAAAGAGCTGGGGCCGATTCCGGAAGTAGAATGCAATCCGGGAAAAATCAATCAGGTCTTTATGAATATTATTACCAATGCCGCTCAGGCCATCTCAGAAAACCAGGAGCGTACCGGCCAGGCAGGCGTACTGACCATCCGGACCTTTCATCAGGACGAACAGGTGGTGATCTCGATAAAGGACAATGGTATGGGAATGAGTACTGAAACACAGCAGAAAATATTTGACCCTTTTTATACAACTAAACCAGTAGGGCAGGGTACCGGGCTGGGGATGTCAATCGTTAAGAATATTATTGACAATCACCATGGAAAAATTGATATTGTTTCAAAATTTGGGGCAGGAACCGAATTTATTATAACTTTATCCAGATTTTATCAAGCCTGATAACTGCACGCCAAGTAGATTTATGACAACGATTAAGGTTCTCTATGTCGATGATGAAGTTCATAATCTGTCCTCCTTTAAAGCCAATTTCAGGAGACAATATGAGATATATACAGCCAGCGCTGCCGATAAGGCTTTGTCGATTCTGGATCATACTGAAATACATGTGATCATCTCTGACCAGCGAATGCCGGGGATGACGGGCGTGGAATTTTTCAGAAAAGTAAAAATACTGCACCCCAACCCCATCCGAATATTGCTTACAGGATATTCAGATATTGAAGCCCTGGCGGATGCGGTCAATGAAGGAGATATTTACAGGTACATCAATAAACCCTGGTCAGAACTGGAACTGAACAACAGTATTAGAAATGCGTTTGATGTGTACCGGACCAGAACTGAACTCAAGGAGAAGGTTGTTGAACTGCAGAAGACCAACGACGAGCTCAATCGTTTTATATATAGTATCTCTCATGAGCTTCGTGCACCACTGGCTTCTGCGCTGGGTGTTATCAACCTGGCCAAGCTGGAACGGGTGTACACTGAATCAGAGAAAAGTCATGAATACTGGGCTTTGATGGAAGAGTGCTGTAACAAGCTGGACTATAATATCACCAACACCCTGCAGTATTATAAGAACAGCCGGTACCGGCAAATCAATGAACCGGTGGATTTTACTGAGTTAACACAAAGCCTGATTGTACTGCATAAAAGAGCGAACAATATTCAGGAAGAAATAGATATCAAAGTCAACGTGGATCAGCAGCTGCCATTTCACAGCGATTTATTCCGTGTTGAAGTCATTCTTGGCAACCTGATTTCCAATGCGATCAAATATCAGCGCCTGGAAGAGGCGCATAAATGGATTCAGATTGATATCAAGGTGACCCAGTTGGAAGTGATTATTAAGATAATAGACAATGGTGTAGGTATTCTGAATGAACACCTGAGCAAGATATTTACCCAGTTTTTCAAAGGCAAAAACCAAATCGGCACGGGACTGGGACTGTTTATCGTCAGAGAAGCGCTTACGAAACTAAACGGCGATATTTCGGTTCAGTCAGTTGTCAACCAAGGGACAACTTTTACCATTCGCCTACCTAACGCGTATAAGGATGATGACCAATAAAGCTCTACCGGAACAGCATATACCTGCCCGTGCGCCCAACCTGTTGGTTATTATTGATGACAGCCCTTTTGATCTCAAAATAACTTCCAGAATTGCGGCGTATGCGAATATTTTCAGAAAGATCCTGACCTTCTCTTCAGGACAGCTGGCGCTGGATTTTTTCGTGGACCACCTCGATGAGGAAGCCATCTACCCGCATTTCATCCTGCTGGACATACAGAT
This sequence comes from Niabella terrae, assembly GCF_054783135.1. Taxonomy (NCBI): domain Bacteria; kingdom Pseudomonadati; phylum Bacteroidota; class Chitinophagia; order Chitinophagales; family Chitinophagaceae; genus Niabella; species Niabella terrae. The sequence goes on along the minus strand of NZ_BAAGRD010000001.1, from coordinate 504,750 downwards.
GCCGGTTATGGATGGTTTTGAATTCCTGGAAAAATACGCGAAGCTGCCGGAGAACTTTAAAAAAAGGAGCCTGGTGGCCATGTTGTCTTCTACCGATGATCTGACCGATATTTCCAGAGCTGAAGCCAATCCTTTTGTCCTGCAATTGTTAAAAAAACCCCTGCAGATCGGCGATTTATATAATATTGCCGAGGAATACTACCAGTTTCAGCGCCCCGACGGCCGATAAGCGCCTGAATATACTTTTACTTACAGATTCCTGGCTGTTTTCGTTTTTAAGTTATTATTTTTGGCGATAATATTTTTGGATTATGCAAATGGAAAAAGACGCCTTGAAGCAGCAGGTAAAAGAACAGATTGTTAAGTTTCTGAACCTGAACACCGTGAACCCTGCCGATATTAAGGATGATGAGCCTTTATTTGGTGAAGGGCTCGGACTGGATTCCATCGATTCTATCGAACTGATTGTGATGCTTTCCCGGGAATACGGTATTAATATACAGGACCCCAAAGAAGGGCGGAAAATTCTGACCAATATCAATACGATGGTGGACTATATTGAAGCCCACCGAACCAAATAAATTGTTGATTTGACCCGGATTGTAGTTACAGGCATAGGAATCATCACTGCCATCGGCGATTCTGCAGCTGCGCACCGGCAATCCCTCCAGGAGGGCCATAGCGGGATCGGAAGTGCCGGTAACTTTCATTCCAGGTATACCCGATTGTTACCCTTCGCGGAAATACCACATACAAACGGGACACTTTCCGAAACCTTAGCCATTACCGAACCAGGGGTTACCCGAACGGAATTGATCGCACTAAAAGCCTGCCGTGAAGCGATCGCTGATGCAGGATGCGAACCGGAGCAGCTACAGCTGCCGGATACGGCGCTGATCGGGGCCAGTACGGTGGGAGGGATGTGTCTGACGGACGAAATGTACCGGGATGCCAATAAAGCCGAACCGCCGGGATCCGCATTCATCAATGCCTATTCGGGCAGCGCCGTGAGTTTTTTTTTACAGCGGCAATTTCAGACGGGTGGCATTGTCAACACGTTTAATACCGCCTGCTCTTCGTCGACCAATGCCATTATATATGGCGCCAGACTGATTCGTCAGGGGAAGGCCCGCCGGGCTATCGTAGGCGGTGCGGATGCACTGTCGAAGTTCACGGTAAATGGCTTCAATGCCCTGATGATTCTATCAGACAGTCCCTGCCGGCCTTTTGATGCGGCAAGAAAAGGGTTGAATCTGGGAGAAGGAGCCGCCTTCCTGGTGCTGGAAAAGGCGGAAGATGCAGCAGGTCGTCATGTATATGCAGAACTTTCAGGTTATGGCAATAGCAATGACGCTTTTCATCCCTCTTCGACTTCTGCTGACGGCGCAGGCCCGTATTTAAGCATGTTGCGGGCGCTGGAAGTAGCTGGCATGCAGCCCGGAGATATTGATTTTATTAACGCCCACGGAACGGCGACCGAAAACAATGATCTCACCGAGTCCATCGCCATGCAGCGCCTGTTCGACCGGCAACCGGCTTTTGCGAGTACCAAATCTTATACCGGCCATACACTGGGTGCCGCAGGTGCTGTGGAAGCGATTTTCAGTATGCTAAACCTGCAGCATCAGGAAATTTACCCTTCCCTGAATTTCAACCGGCCGATTCCCGAAACCGGTTTGCTGCCACAGACCGCGTATAGTCGCTTCGACTGCCGGCACGTGATGAGCAATTCCTTTGGTTTTGGGGGTAATTGCAGCTCGCTGATTTTCTCAAAATATATGCCCTGATGTATCTCCACCAACATATCGCAGTGGCACCGATGCCGACCGGACCCGGGACGGATCTGCTAGAGCCGCAGATGTCGGCGGCCGGCAAACTTCTTGCGCTGGAACCTCTACTTGAGGGGGTGCCTGCTTCCATGCTCCGCCGGATGAGTAAGGCCGTCCGGATGGGTCTGGGTGCCGGCCTGCCCCTGCTTCGCCGGCAGAAAGTGGACGGCATCATCATCGGAACGGCCAACGGCGGAATGGAGGACTGTATTAAATTTCTAAATCAGATTGTAGATTATGAAGAAGGTTTATTAACGCCCGGGAACTTTGTACAGAGTACGCCCAATGCCATTGCGGGTCAACTCAGTTTAATCACCGGTAACCACGGCTATAATGCCACGCATGTTCATAAGGGGCTGGCTTTTGAAAACGCCCTGATGGATGCGGAAATGCTGGTCAGCGAACATCCGGGCAGCAACTTTCTGGTGGGCGGTGTGGATGAAATTTCCACCTATAATTACAATATTGATTACCTGGCCGGATGGTACGATAAGGACCTCGATAACCAGCGCCTCTATGAAGCCGGTCTGCCGGCCACCATCGCTGGCGAAGGTGCGGCCATGTTTCTGGTAAATGATCAGCCAGTTGGTGCCGTAGCTGCCGTTCGCGATATCGAGATGTTTCATAGTAGCAGCGTTGATACCGTTCGGCAACGATTTGAGGCATTTATAAGTCGGTGTAGTGATGAAAAGATGCTGTTGATTAGCGGAGAAAACGGAGACATACGCCACCGGTCGTATTATGAGGCCGTGGAGCACCTCCTGCCTGCCGCAACCCCCGTTTTACGTTTTAAACACCTGACAGGGGAATATCCAACAGCCGTAAGCTTTGGTCTCTGGCTGGCCTGTCTATGGGCGGAGAAGCGCATACTACCTCAATCCTCGTTAAAAGGCGGAACCCTGATTACCGGTACCGAAGAACTCATCCTGTACAACCAATACCAGGGTCAGCAACATAGTTTTATTCGCGTGCGGGTAGCCACTGAAAATTAGCGGTTTTCAGTGAGCCGGGGATCCGGTAAACTTCTTTAGTTTCGTATTCCGGGCAACCTGTAAAAATCGCAGATGAGGGTGAAAACGGCCCGGCAAAAGGAGGCGTTCAGCGATGGGCTGAACCGGCCGCTTTCGCCGTAACATGAATTAATAATTTAAATGACACACCAATGAACAAAAAACCGCTTTTGTTTTTAAGCGCCTGTCTGATGACAACGGCTGTATTCGCACAGAAAATCAAAACCACCGAAGGGGATCTCAATTTTTTTAAAGACCAGCAGTCCGTTAACGTGGTTTTCAATTACGAGGGGCTCGCCGTGGGAAAATTTAGTAGGGAATCCGATTATATTGAAAAGAAAAAACAGGATTACAATAAAAAGGAAGCAGGAAAAGGTGATAAGTGGGCTGAAGCCTGGATTGCAGATCGGCAGCGGGCCTATGAACCACAATTCCTGGAACAATTTGAAGAGAAAACCGGTTTGAAAAATGACAAGACCGCTCCTTATACCCTGATATTTCATACAACTTTTATTGAGCCTGGATTTAATGTAGGTGCCTGGAGAAAAAACGCCTATATCGATGCGGAAGTCACCCTGGTGTCCAGTGCGGATCCGGCCAAAAAACTGGCAGTCATTCAGATTGAGAAATCTCCTGGCAGGGATGTCATGGGGGTGGATTTTGATACCAGCTGGCGAATTTCTGAAGCTTATGCCAAAGCCGGGAAGGCCCTGGCACGCTATCTGGAAAAACAAAAATAAGGGTCTAGGCCAGCAGATCTTCAAAACTCCTTTCCTCCAGTACCATTCGGGAAGGCTGACCTGTTTTGCGGTGCCATTTTATCAAACGGATAAAACCACCCTGTATTTCGATACCGGTGATATCGCCGTCTGAAAAGCAGCAACAACCTGTATTGAAATAGGTCGGCAGGATTTTACTATAATCCGCATTCAGGGTATCAAATCGCTTCCTATAGGTTTTTACCTCATCGTTGATCGAGGCCATGAGTTTTTCGTCGTTTTCAGTCCGGGCCAGTTTCAGCTGACGGTGCAGCCGTTCAATATGGGTCAGGGATTCAAAAACCGGTTGATGGGTATGACCGGTAATCAGGATCAGGTCCCGTTGTGTGGCACTCCATTCATACATGATTTCATTGTGTATCGTCTTCTTGAAAACATCGTTGGAGGGCTCATTGGGATTGATCTGTAAATAGGCCTGCAAAGGCCCCCAGATCCGGGCGATAAAGAATTTGGTCAGCCAGTTCCCATCACTGTTCGCGTCGCCCTGATGGCCATGGGTACAGAAGATATTCAGCGGCCGACCACGGATCATCGAAGTAAGCAATACGCCTTCCCGCACTTTCAGTTTGCGTCCGTACACTGCTTCCAGTTCAAATGCGGCAAGCGGATCATTGGCCCAGTATAAATCGTGATTGCCAAAAACTTTAACAAAAGCATTTCGATTCAGAAATGCCGCCTCAGCCTGGAAGGCCGCTTTGTTGGCTTTTTTGATCTGGGGCAGGGTGTTTTCCCAAAGCTCTTCGCCATCTCCCAGGTTAATAAAACAGAACTGTTCCCTGTTGTAGTAGTCCAGAGCCGCCAGGTAATTGGCTTCACAGGTCATGAAGTCATCAGCGCCGTTTCTATTGCCTTTATGCTGATCAGAAAAGATGATAAACCGGCCTTCAAAATCTTCCATGGGAATGACCGGTCCTTTCTTACTGCCTTCCGCAGCAATACGTTCATAAAGCCTGCTCAGGGCTTCATAGATTCGGTCCTTATCTGGTCGGGATGAAAAACGTTCAGCAATCCAAAGGATGGGACTTCTTAACAGACGCTGGAGCAGTTTGCGCATAGGTCAAAAATAGCGATACCTGTAGAATGAATGTCTAAAATGAAGCAATGGCCGGTCAGAACACCGGTCCATAACGCAGTTTTTTATTATGCGGTGCAGAATGTTTTTCGGGATAAATAATATCATGCGCCGTTTCATAACCTTCATCTGCAGCTGTAGAAAGCCGATTTAATGAATGACGTCGCCTCAATTCAACGACCAGGCTGGCAGCTGTTGCCGCAACAACACCCAGTACTATCCATCCAATCAACTTGTTTGTATTTTTCATTCCTGCATATTATTGATGATAACTGAAATGGCCATCCGCTATCTTGCTGCTGATCTTAGTTTCCACTGATGTATGCCTTTCCGTAAATTTTTTGAATCAACTTCTATTTAAAAAACCGGGCACAATGATTCAGGTATTTAGAAGTATAACAAATTTAATTAAAAAAGTTTTTCAATCCATGGATTTAAGACCGGCTTTTTCAGATTTTACATTAAATTGAAATGCGGGGCCAGGAGCCGTTTCTGCCTTCTAAACCCGGCTGGGGGCGGGTTGGGGAAACCAAGGGACCAGGCCCCCATGTCGTTCGCCGAAATAACGTAAACTTAACAACTTCTATTCGTTGTATATCCGGGATATCCACCGGGTCCTGTCTTAAAAAATCACCGCAAAAAAAATATAGCTATTATCTTTATGGCCTCCGGTTTTCGGGCCGGTAACTATTAAAGACGATCATTTATTTACATGCACATCCAATTACCAAATGTTATTTCCGGAACCAGCCTGCTGGGTAATCTATATAAAGAAATACCTTATGAAGATAAAAAGGCGATCGTTAAAGCCTATATCGATGAAGTGGAAGGTATTCCCATGTTCGATTCTGCAGGAAAGTATGGTGCGGGTCTGGCCCTGGAAGTACTGGGCCGTTGCCTGGCCGATCTGAATATTCAGCCCGATCGGGTATTTATCAGTAATAAACTGGCCTGGGTCCGAAAGCCATTGCGCACGCCTGAACCGACTTTTGAAAAAGGCATCTGGCATAACCTTAGCCATGATGCCGAGCAGAAAATCAGCTACGAAGGCATCCTGCAGTGTTTTGAAAATGGTAATGAATTACTTGGAGCGTATCAGACGCAGTTCGCCTCCGTACATGATCCGGATGAGTATCTGGCGCAGGCAATAGACGAATCGGATTACCGCAAACGGTATGAAGATATAATGGAAGCCTACCGGGCCCTGCTGGAATTAAAATCCCGGGGAATCATTAAGGCCGTAGGTATCGGTGCGAAAGACTGGCGTTCGATTGAACTGATTTCCCGCGATGTGACCCTTGACTGGGTGATGATCGCCAACAGCTATACCATTTATCAGCATCCGCCGGAACTGATCCGGTTTATAGCAACCCTGCACGGGCAGGGCATTACCGTCATTAACTCTGCGGTATTTCACGGCGGTTTTCTGACGGGTGGTAATTTCTTTAATTATGTAGCACTGGATCCGCAAAAGCCTGCTGACCAGCCTTTTTTCCAGTGGCGCGAACGCTATTATGGTATTTGCCGGGAATTTGGACTGGATCCGGCTGCGCCAGCGATTTACTTCGGAAGGCATGTCCCGGGCGTGAAGAGTATTGCATTGAACAGCAGCCATCCGAGCCGGGTCAGCAAGAATATGGCGATGGCCAATACGCCTATTCCGGAAAGCTTTTGGCAAAGGCTGAAGAATGAAGCTTTGATTGCACCAGATTATCCTTATTTGTAAGTGTCGTCGTCCAGCAGCGCAGCGCCGTGGGATAACAGCTGTCAGAACAATTAAAAAACAAAAAAATGAAGACCTTAATATGTACCCTGCCAGGATCTTTTGAATACGCCGAAATCAGGAAGCCGGTCCGCAAAAAGGGGCATGCCATTATCCGGGTGCGACGCATCGGTATCTGCGGCACGGACCTGCATGCATTCCAGGGAACCCAGCCCTTTTTCAGTTATCCGCGGATTCTGGGCCATGAACTCTCCGGAGAAATAGCAGATATAGATCCTGTACCCGGCTTTAAAACAGGGGATAAAGTGACCCTGCTGCCCTATTTCAGTTGTGGTAAATGCGTTGCCTGTAAAAGAGGCAAATCCAATTGCTGCGCGAAAATCGACGTATTCGGCGTTCATATCGATGGGGGTATGAAAGAATTTATTTCCGTGCCGGTTGGTTCGCTGGTAAAAGGCCGGGGACTCAGTTTTGAAGAACTGGCACTTACAGAACCATTGGCGATAGGCGCACATGGCGTGCGGCGGGCCGGAGTGCAGCCTGGCGACTATGTACTGGTCATCGGGGCCGGCCCCATTGGACTGGGCACAATGGAGTTTGCCCGAATCGCAGGTGCCCGGGTAATCGCCATGGACGTAAATGCGCAACGCCTGGATTTTTGCCGGCGACATTTATCCGTCTTTGCTACCGTAAATGCAATGGACCACGATCTGCCTCAGCAACTGATGCAGTTAACAGGAGGAGACATGCCTACGGCCGTCATTGATGCTACCGGTAATCTGAGGGCTATTAATCAGGGCATTGATTACCTGGCACATGGAGGGAACTATGTATTGATTGGTCTGCAGAAGGAAGCTTTTTCGTTTAGTCATCCCGAATTTCACAAACGGGAAACCACGCTGATGAGTAGTCGCAATGCCACGCGCGAAGATTTTGATCATGTGATCCGGTGTATGAAAAAAGGATGGATCAATCCAGCCACCTATATAACCCATACGGTTTCTTTCGATCAGGTTAAAGCCGAGTTTGAGTCCTGGCTAATGCCCGAAACAGGTGTGATAAAAGCGATGGTTCAATTGGATTAAGTATATTTACGAGTACAAAATCGGTTGCCGGATCCATCGGGTGCGCAGCTTGACGGATCCGACAACTAAACCTGCTGCTTGTGCACCTGTTTTTTTAAAAATATACGATGCTTAAATTAATTCTACTGGTAGTAATTTCAGGGCTTGTCTTTTTATACTTCCTGTACAATTTGTACATGTTAGCGGTCAGAAAGAAAATGAACTATCGAATGCCGCTGATCCTTAGCCTTCTGGCAACAATGGGACTTGCAGGCTATACGATTTATCAGGCGGTTCGAAAATCCTATAATACCATTAAAAAAGCCGATCAATGGATCGTCAATGGCGCAGCTGAAGCCGGTAAACTGGCCGGGTCGGCCACTGCGGCATTCGGGTCGTCCGCTGTAGAAGGTGCGGGAACGGTATTGAACGGTAAATTGGTGCTGTCTCCTGCTATCCGGGAGCTGGGGCTGCAACTGGGTACCGTCAAACGTCTGGGCCATGACAGCCTGGAATGTTACTGGATTTTTAATAAGAATATCGATACTGAGATCCGGATCCGTATACTCGATAAACAAGCGCAGGAACTGGGCCGGGTCACCCGGCGCCTGACAGGGACAGCGGGAACGGCCCGGGTTGATAGCCTGAAACTGGATGCCGCCCTGCATCTCGAGGATTCGGACCGTATCCTGATTGAAAGCACAGAATAATGCCAGGGGATTTCAGCCGGGCTGATAGCGCAACCTGCTCCTGAAATCAGTGCTTGTAAGGACAGGTTGTGTGTCTCTAACTATTTGAAAGTGTTAAAGTTGGGTGGTCAGCTGTCCTGCATATTCCCGGCCGGTAAGGCCGAATAAATTTCTACCGGATTAATAGAAAAATGCATAGTTTTGGAACATGGGGTCGATTGCGCGTAAAAAGTCTGCAAAAAAAGAGTTGATCATAACTACTGCTGCTGCCATGTTCAGAGAGCGGGGCTATGCAGCCAGCTCCATGCGTGATCTTGCAGAAAAAATAGGTATTGAGGCAGCCAGCCTCTACAATCATATTTCTTCCAAATCCCAGATACTGGAGGAAATCATCTGGGGCGTAGCCGAGGATTGCAGAAAACACCTGGATCAGCTCGAAGTCAGCCGTAGTTCCAACCTTGAAAAAATAGAATCCCTGATCCGCTTTCATACCAATATGATGCTCAGTCGCTTTGAGGAGTATTCGGTGATGGTCAGTGAATGGATGCACCTGGAAGGTGATAAACTGGCCCGTTTTGCCGCTGACAGAAGAGATTATGTGAGAAGGATGGAAACCATTGTGGACAAAGGCATTCAAAGCGGAGAGCTCAAATCCCTGATGCCTTATGTGGTAGTGCTCAATATACTTTCAGCTGTGCGCGGGCTGGAATTCTGGCACCGCAGTACCAAGACCCATGCTGCCAAGGATATGGAAGAAAACATGGTGATTCACCTGATCGGTGGCATTAAGAAATGATCAAAGCCAGCCTGCAGTTCGCCCTTCGTTACCGACCCCTTCAATTCCTGATCAGATAGGAGCCGTTCATTTTTAAAAATACGTTGGATGCACTTCGGAGCTGCCCCTGAACTGAAACGCTTCCTGGTGTTGAATCATCAAAACTGATTTCCACTTCCAGCTGATTCGTTTGTCGGGGATCCACCATCTGGAGGAACTTGCACTGTGCTGCCTCCTGCAAAAAAAGCTTTTTATCAAGCGTTTTTTCCAGGAGTTCTTTGATAAGCTGTAACTGGCAAACACCCGGTAGTACAGGCTGACCCGGAAAATGACCTTCAAAAATCGGATGCTCCGGCTGTATACCCACCAGGGCCCGGACCCTGCCTGTGGCAGTTTCAAAAGATTGGATAATAAAAAGATGATCAATCAGCATAGGCCGGCAAATTTAATAGTTTATCCATTGCAACAATTTCATAGCCCCTTTCCTGTGCCAGTTGAATAAAACGCGGCAGTATTTCAAGCGTAAGCGCCATAGTATCATGGAACAATACAATGGCCCCGGGATGCAGGCGGTTAAGCGTGTTGTTCAAAAGTTTTTCCGGGTTTCTGGCCTGGGTATCCAGGGAACGGACGCTCCAGCCCATTACCTGATAACCCAGTTGATGGACGGCTTTGGCAATACGGGGATTGGTCACGCCATAGGGCGGACGGAACCAGGCCGGGCTTCGTCCCGTGACTTGCCGGATCAGGGTGCTGGTCCGCTGCAGATCTGCCCGGACTTTTGCCGTGGTCCAGAAATCGAAAGCAGGGCTGTGGTGATAGGAGTGATTCCCTATACTATGCCCAGCTTCGAAGATTTTTTTCAATCCGACCGGATCGTTTTCGATCCGGCGACCGATGCAAAAAAAAGTGGCCGGTACCTGGTAGCGATCCAGTACTTCCAGAATCTGCTTCGTAAACTGACCCGGACCGTCATCAAAACTGAGGGCAATCTGCTTTTCTTCGGTGACCGCCCGGCAATTTGCCCGCAGGTAGAACCCGGACCGGATCGAATAGCTTCCATAGAACAGCAATGACAGATAAGCGAGGGCAGTCAAAATATAAAAAATAACCGGGAGGGGCAACAGCAGATCCCACACCATCAGCAGGCCCAGCAGGAGCCCGAATATCATATTGGCCTTTTTAAATCTTAACATGCTGCAAGCAGGTAAAGCGCCGGATACTGCAATTTATAATTATTATAAATCAGGATACGTTGCGGAGGCTTCCCGTTGGCGGTACTGGCATCCTGAAGCATATTAACGGCCAGCCAAAGTGCAAAAGCCGCGGAACTCGGGTACTCACCGCAATAATTCTTATAGGTCCTGATCTTGCTGTGGTCAAAAAGGCCCATGGTTGCCTGTTGGTAATGTGCAGCGTCCTGACGGTCACCATTGATGCCCAGCAACACCAGGTCGATCTGATCGGGGTCTATTTGCAGCTGTTGCATAAAAGCGGTAATCATTTTGCCGGGGTCGGCTGTCGGTTCAAAACGGATCTGCATGCCTTCAAGGGCTGCCAGGGAACCTGGAACCGGTTGTCGGGTAAGGGTAAAAAAAGCCGCGCCTTCTCCCGCCATGGTGCCGGTGGCGGGGTTTTCTGCCAGATACCGGGAGTCGCCTGCCTCCCGGTAATTACCGAAGCGCCGGAGGATGGCATGACTATTTTCTGTGATTTCATCTGCCGCGCCTACCAGCAGGTGTTGGGCAGCACCTTCTGCCAGCAGGGAAATGGCGTCCATCATCGCAGATTCAAAGGAAGCGCCCCGATGGACATAGGTATTATTATATTGATGACATTTTAATTGCAACGCGATCTGGGCGCCTACGGTATTGTGGGTGCTTTGGATAAATGCGGTGGGCGACAACAAAGTCTCTTTAAATTCTACCATCCGCGTCAGAAAGACATTTGTATCCGCCAGACAACCATAAGCCGTTCCGGTAATGATCGCATCAGGTTCGTCCAGGCCGGCATCCCGAAGGCATTGCATGGCAGCAGCCATGCCCATTTTGATGATGCGGCTCATGCGTCTGATCAACCTGGGGTCGATAAATTGGGTGTAGTCCGGTTCAATACAGGTCAGCTGTTCGCCACTATAGCGGGCGGGCTCCCGGATCAGCTGCTCATAAGAAGTCTGTGGAGATACGGCACCCGTACTCCGGATAAAACCCAGGACCTTCCTCTGGGAACTGCCTGCGTGGGTATCTGATAGTATATCCGGCATCATAACTGAAACTGGCGAAATTAAATGAACGGATGCGTTTTACCACAATATTTTGCAGCAGGCGGCAATCGTTCCGGAAGGACCATCTTTAGAATTTCCTGAAATCCCATTGACCCCGATAGGGGCGTCCCAGCATCAGATTGGCACTGTCCTGACCGAAACGTTCCCTGACGGGATCCCAATCCAGGTCCTGCTGCAGTTCGTAAGCGATATTAACGGCATTGCAGACAGTAGCGCTCCGATGGCCGATTTCCACATCACAAATCGGACGCGAACGTTTCTTAATGGCATTTATCCAGTCCTGATAATGGTTCTCACTATAATAGAGCCTCTTGTCCTTGCTACTGAAAGTAAACTTTGCCAAGTTAGCGGGTTCCGTGCGCAGAAAACTGCGACTGACTTCAATCTTTCCTTTTTCGCCGATGAACTGGATGGCGTTACCCTCGCCCCATTTTTTATGGTTTACGGTTACACCGTTGGCGTATTTAAAGGACAGGCCGCTGGTGGCTTCCGGTTTTTTAGGTGGACTGAATTTGACGGGTCCGGAACCATCCATATCCAGCGCCCATTGTACAATATCAAACATATGAGCACCCCAATCGGTGATATACCCGCCTCCAAAGCCGCGGTATCCCCGCCACCAGGCCCATTGCCTGGCATCGGGGGCTGGGGCCAGAATTTCGTTAAAACCGCGGTACAGGGAAGGGCCGACCCAACGATCCCAGTTCAGTCCTTCAGGCACCGGCTGCGTGGGTAAATCACATTGTTTTACCGGCTCCCCGACGGAAACGTTGATCTCGGTTATTTTCCCGATATAGCCGTTGACGACCAGCTCTGCGGCTTGTCGAAAATTGTATTGAGAGCGTTGCATACTGCCGGTTTGCAGGACTCTTTTGTATTTTCTCACCGCGTCGACCATGGCCCGGCCTTCAGCAATCGTCAGAGAAAGCGGTTTTTCGCACATGATGTCTTTTCCTGCCTTAGCGGCGTCAATGACAACCTGGGCATGCCAATGGTCGGGTGTCGCGACGACCACAGCATCTATATCTTTTCTTTCCAACAGCTCCCTGTAATCCTCATACCCCTTGATTTCAGTAGCCACTTTTTCCGCATTGGCTTTTCTGGCCAGACCGATAAACTGCTCAAGTTTCTGACGGTAAACGTCGCTCGCTGCGACGACCAGGGTTTCTTTGGGCACATTAATGGCATTAACCAGTCCATGGGACTGTTTTCCAACACCGATATAACCCAGATTAATCCGGTCGTTGGGGGCAATATAGCCGGTGCCTCCCAATACGGAACGGGGAACAATGGTGAAAGCCAGGGCGCCCATGGCGGACTGTTGGATAAAATTTCTGCGCTTCATTCTTGACTATTTAATGGTTAATGGCAAAACCGGATTGCAGGAGGAACTACCGTTGTACTGCAAGCTCCTGTTTCGTTGTTATTGACGGGTTCACTGATCCGGGGATCATTATATACTTCCAAATATAACCTCTTTCAGGTGAAAGCCCGCGGGGATGGCTCCGTAATTATTCCGACACTAAACTGTTTGTCCGCGATGTATCAGATATCCGGAATATCAGATATATTTGAAATACGCACCAAAGGATTTTTAAACGACTACACGCAGTAACGAATTGCCTGCTGATGAGATTTTCGATGCAGCAGCTTTACCTGAACCAAAAAAAAATAATAAATAGATGAAAGCAAGAAAAATCACCCTCAGCGAACAGGAGATACCGGAACAATGGTACAATATTGTGGCCGATATGCCGAACAAACCCTTACCACCCCTGCACCCGGGTACCAGGGAACCCATCGGTCCTGAGGCCCTGGCCCCGCTTTTTCCACAGGCGCTGATTGAACAGGAAGTTTCCACAGAGAAATGGATCAACATACCCGAGGAAGTGCGGGATATCTACAGCCTCTGGCGGCCTACGCCCATGTACCGGGCCTATGAATTGGAGAAAGCACTGGATACGCCGGCCAAAATTTATTATAAATATGAGGGCGTCAGTCCGGCAGGATCACATAAACCCAATACCGCTGTCCCTCAGGCCTATTATAACAAGAAGGAAGGGGTGAAGCGCATAGCAACAGAAACCGGCGCCGGCCAGTGGGGCAGTGCGCTGAGTTTTGCCTGCAACCTCTTTGATATTGAGTGCGAAGTTTTTATGGTGAAGATTTCATATGAGCACAAACCTTACCGTAAAGTAATGATGAATACCTGGGGCGCCCAGGTCATTGCTTCACCCAGTAATACGACCGAGGCAGGCAGAAAAATCCTGGCAGCAGATCCCAATAGTCCAGGCTCCCTGGGCATCGCTATTTCTGAAGCCGTAGAAGTCGCCGCGCAGCGGGAGGATACCAAGTACGCGCTGGGAAGTGTATTAAACCATGTACTCCTGCACCAGACCATCATTGGCCTGGAAGCATATAAGCAACTGGAGAAAGCCGGCGACCTGCCCGACGTAGTGATTGCTCCCTTTGGCGGTGGTTCTAATTTTGCCGGCCTTTCATTCCCCTTCCTGCGCCTGAATTTTGAGACGGGCAAGAAAATCCGATGTATTGCCAGTGAACCGACCTCCTGCCCCAAATTAACCCGTGGCGTCTTTCGTTATGATTTTGGCGATACCGTAGGGATGACCCCGCTTTTACCCATGTACACCTTGGGGCATAATTTCGTGCCTGCACCCATACATGCCGGTGGCCTGCGCTACCATGGTGCCGGTGCCATTGTCAGTCAGCTCCTCAAAGACGGACTGATCGAAGCCAGCGCCCATGACAATCTCGAAGTCTTTGAAGCCGGCATCACATTTGCCAGAACGGAGGGAATTATCCCGGCACCCGAAGCAACGCATGGCATTGCCACAGCGATCAGAGAGGCGGAGCGCTGTAAACGTGAAGGCCGCTCCGAAACGATTTTATTCAATCTTTGCGGGCATGGTAATTTTGACATGAAAGCCTACCAGGATTATTTTGAGGGCCGGATCCACCGACATGAACTTACCGATCAACAGATTCAGGCATCACTCGCAGAACTGGATACGCCGCTGATTAATTGAAATCAGTCGCCGCGGGCCATCAGGGCCCGGACATGCTGAAGCAGGGTTCCGTCCTTAACATAGGGATAAATATTTTTTCCCGGGCAATCGGTGTTTTTACAGTAATCCCGATGGCAGGCGATACTGCCGGGATCGATACCATACTGCTGACAACAATAGGCAATCAGCCGGGCAAGACTATTGCGGGCCGCCGGACCCAGCTCCTGTTTTTCGTAGTTGCCCAGCAGACAGATCAGTAAATGTCCCTCCGGATCATATTCAGTATAGGTCTCTCCCACAGTTGCCGGATCGCGGCCTTCGAAAATAGTGCCGTCCGGCGCGATCAGGAAATGATAGGGGATATCTGTCCAGTTACGATCAGGCCCCATACACCAGGCCTGCAGGTTTTTTAACCGCAAAGCTGCATTTGCGGTGTCAGCCAGCACCCTGCCTCCTTCATGGTGTATCGTAATACGAACCGGTTGCTGCGGCTTATACGGCCGGGCAGTCGCTGCCTGCCAGCTGCTTCGGGGCAGGATGGCCGGTTTCGTAGCGACACCAGCTGCGATAATAGTTTTAGCACTTTCATTTCCACAACGATCCACCGAGGATCCCGCCAGCTGCACCAGTTGCCGACCAGACTGTTCGAGCGCTATAGTCACCTGTTGTTCTCCGTTGTTGAAAATCCGGTATTGCCATTGATCTCCATACTGGTAGTACAGGACCCTGTGGAATACATCCGCGGGTTGGCTATCGGTCCAGCTGATTCGTAGGCTGTCATCCTTCCTGCTGATTTTCAATGCCGGTGCGGCGGGTGGGTCCGGATCCAGCCAGGTACTGGCTGGGACCAGTGCCTGCTGCTGATAGGGCCCTTCGAGCAGTGCCCTGGCCAGGGGCGGGTTACGGGTCAGGGAGGAGATGCTCCAGTGTACCAATCCGGGGCTTTGGGGCAGCATCCCTCTGGTGATCATGATTTTGTTGATGACTTCCCTGATATTGGCCTTACTGCTGTCGCGGCCGATGCTGATACCGGGCCATAAATGACGGTGGTGGGTATTTTCGGT
The DNA here is from genome assembly GCF_054783135.1 of Niabella terrae. NCBI lineage: Bacteria > Pseudomonadati > Bacteroidota > Chitinophagia > Chitinophagales > Chitinophagaceae > Niabella > Niabella terrae. The sequence continues at coordinate 489,435 of NZ_BAAGRD010000001.1, read as the reverse complement.
GGACCACCAGCCCAGCAATACAGGAAAACTCTGTCCCTGCCGGTCAATGGGCCAGTAAAGCTGTGGTGAAAAGTAGTCGACCCAGCCCTGGTTCAGCCAGTATTTGGCGTCGGCGTACAATTGTTCATACTGATCAAAACCGGTAACAGCAGCCGGGTGGCCGGGACGCCAGATGCCAAAGGGGCTGAGTCCAAAACGGACTTGCTTTTTTTCTGTTTTGATAACCTTGTATACCTGCTCAATAAATTGATTGACAGCCTCCCGGCGCCAGTCACTGCGTGTCAGCCGACCGCCGTTTTTTAGGTACTGGTTCCAACTACTACTATCGGGAAAATCGGCATTACCGTTGTAGGAAGGATAGGGATAAAAATAATCGTCAAAATGAACACCGTCAATATCATAACGTTTGACAATGTCCCGGATCACATGCAAGCCATGATCGCGTGTTGCTTTCAGGGAAGGATCAAACCACCAGTAACCTTCCTGCAGCCTGTGCACCAGCCCGGGCATTTTTTTTACCACAGAGCTGTCGGTAACCGGCCCTCCCGATACATGATGCGCCCGATATGGATTGAGCCAGACATGCAGTTCCAGTCCACGTTGATGGGCCGCCCGGACCCAGAACTGCAGGGGATCGTAATAGGGATCTGGCGCCTGACCCTGCTTTCCGGTCAGAAAATAAGACCAGGGTTCCAGGTCGCTCTGGTAGAGGGCATCGGCCTGAGGTCTTACCTGAAAAATGACGGCGTTAAAATGGTGTGCCTGCAGGAAGTCCAGCAGTCTGATGGCCTCGTCCTGTTGTCGGTCAGTGGACAGGCCGGGCTGACTCGGCCAGTTGATATTGGCCACGGTAGCTACCCAGGCCGCCCGAAACTCCCGGCGCACTTCAGGCAGGGGGCTGGTCGATACCTGTAATGTCGGGGGATTGTCGGCTATTTTCTGCTGACCTGTACATTGGCTGAAAAACACCAGTATACCTGCAACAGCGAGGGCTTCGGAAAATTGTAAGAGCCGGTAAATGCCTATCTGAAATCTTTTATGCATGTCTATATTTTTATGTCGCGCAAGCGGGCGGTCCAATAAGAATAAGTGAAGCTTCCTGGACGAAAAACCTATCCTGGTGAATTGAGGGCCGGACAAAATCATTCCCTTTTTGCCTGCAGCTCATATGGCAAAGCTTCCTGCGACCTTGAAAATACAAAAAATGCGCTAATCCGGAACGCGGCTGAAAACCAGGGCGCTGCAGTTGCCGCCAAAACCAAAAGAGTTGGAAAGTACATGCCGCAGGACCTGCGGTTGTAGACTGGTGACAGGTTGGAAGGGTAATTCCTTCATGGGCGTCTGGAAACGGAGGTTGGGAAAGATCAGTCCCTGCTGCAGGGCCAGTACCGCGTATACAGCTTCGATACCACCACTGGCGCCCAGGGTATGGCCGGTAAAGGACTTGGTGGAGCTCAAAGGGGGGTAAGCTCCTTCAAATAATGTTCGAATGGCACTGCCCTCCGCAATATCGTTATTAAGGGTACCGGTTCCATGAAGGTTGATATAGCTGATATCGGCGGGTCGGAGACCTGCTTTTTTCAGCGCTGCTGACATGGCGAGCAGGTTGCCGGTTCCTTCCGGCGAGGAAGCAGTTTGGTGGTGCGCATCATTGGCATTGGCCCAGCCGCTCAGTTGTATCTGCGGTCTTTCGGCCATCCTGGCAGCCAGCGTTTCAGAGACCAGCACCAGATAACCGGCTCCTTCACCCAGATTCAGCCCCCTGCGGTGTTCATCGAAGGGCTGGCAGGGCTCCTGATCCAGGATCATCAGGGTATTGAATCCATTGAGGGTAAACCGGGTCAGGGCGTCCGCACCACCGGCGATCGCCATATCCAGCAGGCCCTGACGAATCAGCCGCGCGGCCAGAAAAATACTGTTGGCCGATGAGGAACAGGCGGTACTTACGGTAGTTACAAAATCGCGGATGCCGAGTGCGCGGGCGGTAATTTCGGTGACAGCGCCACATTCATGATGCACGACTTCACGGAGCCGGCCCGCCCCGGCATCCTGTAGAAATTCCGGGTAAAAATTTTCTGTTTTATCCATGCCGCCGACGGAGTTGGCGGATATAAAACCTGTACGCCAGGCGGCAGGATCCAGTCCCGAACTGTTTAGGGCCTGGCGGGCTGCAATGGTCGACAGCAATGCCGTGCGGGAAATTTCTTCAGACAGGCCCGCCATGGCGGCAAGTTCTTTATTGCTGAAAGGCACTTCCCCAACCGGCAAAATTCCTGTATGAATGGAAGACAGACCCTCAAGTGGCCGGATACCGGCCTTTCCGTTTTTCAGGCTGCTCAGGTTTTCGGCACAATCCCTGCCAATGGCCGAGATCACGCCCATACCTGCAATATAAACCGGGGGGCCTTGCGGGTCTTGCTGAACCGCTGAGGAAAGGGGTGATGCCGCCATGCTTTTAAAATCGCGTGTGAATGCTGAAGGGATTAATTTGCTGCACCAACCTGGTGCTCCAGAATATAATCGGCCATGGTGTTAACGGAACGGAACACGTCCTGTCCCTCTTCCGCATTTTTAAGTTTGACGTCGTATTCCTGCTGCAATAAAACGATCAGCTCGAGCGCGTCGATGGAATCCAGACCGAGACCTTCCACAAACAGCGGGTCATCATCACCAATATCTTCCGGCTTTTTGTCTTCCAGTTTCAACTGCTTGATGATCTTTTCTTTTAACTCCTGAACCAGTACTTGCTTTTCCATAATTTACTTGCTGTACAAATGATCTAAATTCTGAGGGGTAAAATTAAGGCTTCCCGGCCGCTTTACCTTTTCGACATAGAAAATAAAAGCCTCCGGTTGTTGATCTTCGACCTCCACCCAGCCGCCCAAACAGGCCTGCATACCCTGGTTTTCCAGGAGTCCGGTGATATATTCATGCAGCCAGGACGCATTGAAGGCTTCCTGAACAAAAAAGGCATTTTCACCTTTCAATTGATACCGGATGCTGATCTCACCAATCAGTATATTGGGCAGGGTATAGACAAAAAGTGCCGGACTGGGGATTTCCGCCACTGATTTATAGTAATTTATATCGGCCTCTATACTCCCGCTATGGTTGGACAACACCAGTCCCGTCTGCTCCGGAAATGCCGGTGTCTGCTCTTTAAAAACAACATCGCAGGCAATCATACCCGATTTACAGAGCAGATCCATTTTATAAAATTTGGGATAACCGACTTCCAGCGCATCGTAGGCCGCATGCAGCCAATCCAGACCTGCGGCTGTTGTTTCGAAAACCAGCCGGTCTCCGGACCATAATTGCCGGTCGACGATCCGGCTGTGTGCGGTAATATAATAATTGGCTGTCATCGGCTATTTAGGGTCCTTAAAACCATTGTCTATATACGCAATACTATCCCGGAGATGGATGGTCTTGGCCAGTTTTCTGAGGGCCGTGTCATGCCGGTCGACGTATTCATTGGATGTATCCCAGACATATCCCGCCAGAACCGAGCAGATTTTTCTTTTGATATCTGCGTCCTGGTTATCGGCGAAGAAGATCGTATGCAGGGTTGTATCATACCAGCCCATTACATAGCTACGGAAAGTATTGACGCCCTGCATCATTTCAAGACTATATTCTTTTTCCCAGTCGACTGTTTCGCCACGGAGCTGCCGGACTACGAGTTTACCGGCAATCTGGCTGGAAACGGTAGCCAGGGTTACCCCTGAAGAGAAGACGGGGTCGAGGAACTCGGTAACATTTCCGGTGAGTACGAAACCGTTCCCATAGAATTTTTCGGTGGTCGAAGACCAGGACTGCAGGATTCTTGGTTCCCATAAATATTCCGCGGCTTCCATTCTTTTGGCAATATAGGGCTCATCGGCAATCAGCGCCCGCATTTGCTCTTCAGGACTTCCCTTGTATTTTTCAAAAAATTCCGGATTTCCGACAAATCCTACCGAGGTTATACCGGTGGCGAAAGGGATAATCCAAACCCATACATCGGGTTTGTGTACGACGATCGTAATGCGGTCGGGTTCATCATCCATCTGCCGGTTGAGGTCCTTGATATGTACGAACTGTGCTTTACGTGGCGGCAGATTGGATGGTTTGTCCAGTCCAAATAAGCGGGGAATGACCCGGCCATAACCGCTGCCATCGATGATAAAACGCGCGGCAATCTGGCTTTCCCTGCCATCTGCATCGGTTATCGTGGTAACGGAAGATCCGTCAGCTTCGAATCGGATTCCTGTAACAGTCGTTTCATAATGTATCGGTACGCCCTGCGCCTGCAGGCCGTCTGCCAGGGCCTTATCAAAATCGGCACGGGTGACCTGATAGGCATGATCCCAGCCCTGGGTAAACTGGTCCGAAAAAGAATAATCACAAATCTTGCCATCACGGACAAATTTGGCACCCGTTTTCCGCTGGAATCCCTGTTGGAGCACACTGTCCAGCAGCCCGGCTTCCTCCAGCGCTTCCATACAGCGGGGCAGGAGACTTTCGCCAATAACAAAACGGGGAAACTTCATTTTTTCGACGACCTGGACTTTAAATCCGGCCTTATTAACAATTGCCCCGGCAACGGTACCGGCAGGTCCGGCACCTATGACCAATACATCAGTTTGAATCGTATCCATGAAAAAAAATTTGAAAATTTTACAGTTCTTTAAAGGTAAGGATTCGCTTCTTGCAAAGCGCCGTATCCCCCGCTCCTAGATTTTGCGGCACTTCAGCAGGGTATGACCCAGTCCGACGCCTACGGTTTCCTCGACCACCTCAAATCCGGCTTTGGTAATACATTTTTTAAATACCCGGCTGTCGTACATCTGGCTGTTGCCGTTGGCAATCGCCGTAAAATACAGCGAAAGTTGCTGGATACAGAAAGCAGAAGTCTCAAAACGCTGGTTGTCCCAGAATGCTTCCAGAATATAAATGGCGCCCTGATCATGGATGGCTTTACCACAACGCTGCAGGATACTGACGATTTCATCTTCGGAGAAGCAATCCAGAAACTGGCTCATCCAGACCCCGTCATAACCGGTAGGGAATTGCACGTTTTCATCCAGCACATTGGCGGGGTAGAAGTCTACCCTTTCAGACAGACCCAGTTCTTCAATATTTTTTTTGGCCATCGCCGCCTGACCGGGCAGGTCTACAATCGTAATACTTACATCCGGATCGAATCGGGTCGAAGCCAGGGCCCATTTACCGGTATTGCCACCGATTTCCAACAAGCGGTGCAGCTTATTTTCGGGTTTGTAGACATGCCTGAGTACGGCGGGAAAAGCGATATCCGAGAAATAATGATCGTACTCGAACCAGCTTTTTTGCTGTTGTTGATTGAGTTGAGAAAGGCCTTCATAGACCGTGTTCCATTGCCCCAGCTCTTTTAATCCGACAGGCTTGCCGGTATCGATGGAGGCTTCAAGATGATACATCCCCTTATAGCAGATATCCTGCACAAAGTTCATATTGACATTGGTCAGCGGATCATGCAACATGAAATATCCGGTACGGGCCAGCAGATATTTGTCCGTATCATCAATGATTAAAAGCTCCATACCCAGTCCGGCTTCTAACAATACCCGGGCGCCGTATTCCGGCAGTCCGGTTCGTGCTACGATTTCTTCAAGGGTAATACCATGTCTGGCGTCCTCGATAGCCTGGAGAATGCCTTTATCCCGCAGTAGACGGGCAGCCTGAAACAGGATTGGCCCGTGAGCGATCACCTGGGCATAATGCTTGGCTTCCAGTGCAGTTTTTTTGTCTTTGTTATATAAATTCATGTAAAGTGAAAATTAGGAATTCAATTTAATGTATATCAGTTTACTTTCGGATCTATTCTGATTTTTCCAGCAGAATGGCAGCATTACAACCTCCGAATCCGGACGCTGTTTTCAGGCAGTTGCGGAGCTCGCGATGTAACAGGGTACTACAGACATGGATCGGTACAACTGTACCGGACTGCTGGAAACCTCTGGTCGGGACAATAATGTTACGACGCAGTGATTCCAGGCTGATCACTGTTTCCAGAATGCCTGCTGCTCCCAGGGTATGGCCGTAATAACCTTTGAGGCTATTGACCGGTACAGCATCCAGACCATTGAGACCTATGGCCCGGCTTTCCATGTCATCATTATAGACGGTTGCCGTACCATGGGCAGAAATAAAATCAATGGCAGCAGCAGAGTGGCCTGCCTGCTGCATGGTCGCCTGCATCGCCTGGGCCAGTTCAGCGCCAGTTCTGGAAGGGCCGGAAATATGATTGGCATCCCCGGATACCGCACCGCCGGCACATCGGATCAGGGGATCGTTGGTGTCAGGTTTTTCGGCAGACAGGACAAGGGTGGCAGCGGCCTCTCCCAGATTGATGCCTTTCCGTTGCGCGTCGAATGGCCGGCAAAGTTCATCACTGACAGCATGAAAGGACTGGAAGCCCGAAAGGATGAAACGGGTAATCAGGTCCGCGCCACTGACAATTATATGGCGGTACTTTCCGGCGGCCAGCAGCCGACGGGCGGTGATAATGGCCAGTACACCAGAGATACAGGCATTGGAAATAACCAGGGGCGTATGTGCCAATTTCAGCACCTGTTGTAGTTGCCGGGCGGAACTGCTGAGTGCAATCCGGCCTTTTAACGCCCTATCAACCGGTTGATTTTCCAGCAGGCTGATATTGCCCTTGGTAGAAGACAGGATCAACAGGGTATCGCCTGACTCCAATATTCCGGTCAGTCCGCCGGTAGCGGCCAGAATGGAGTTTTTCAACAACTGCTCAAAAGCGGTCAGCTCTCCCTCCGTCTGAATTTTTTCAAAAACTGCTGCATAAAAAGGAACCGGGCTCCTGCCCGGATCATGGTGCAGGCGGAGGCCGGAATCACCCTGACAGACCCGCGTGAAATTCTCGGCTGTCGTGCTACCCAGTGGTGCATAAATATTGTCGGCTATAATATAGGGGTCCTGCATCTTGCTACACTAATCCAAATTTCTTTTTCCAGGCTTCAAAGAAGGGCGGATTATTCAGGAGCAGGTTTTGGCTGTCTTTTTCCAGAAATACCTGTGTGGTAGTCCCTGTGGCTACCAGTTGCCCGTCTATCGATTTATAAAGACGATAATCAAAGACGATCTTGGCGGCATCCGTCGCCTTATAAATGCTTTCTACTTTTACGCTTTCCCCAAACTTAAGCTGGCGTTTATAATTACATTCGGCATGCACAATGGGTACGATGATATCCTGACGGAAGAAATCCATATAACCGATGCCGTATTCTTTGCCGAAAGCCTCCCGGCCGTCCTCGAAATAACGGATATAATGACCATGCCAGACAATGCCCAGCGGATCCGCTTCATTGAAACGTATCAGCACTTCAGTCGTATGGGTGAGCGTCTTCATTACTGGGATGCAACAAATATCTTCATTTCACAGGAAGCGATTTTCCGGCCATTTACCGAAATATCGCCTTCAATAATAGTGGCATTAAAAACCTGGTGCCGTACCCGTATGCGGGTGCGCAGGGACTCCCCTACCACCGGATTTTTTTCAATGCGTAATTGCTGAACGGCGCCGATAAATCCTGCGGGTACCGGCCTACCTTCCTGCTGGCAAAGATATCCGGTATGCGCGGCTGCCGTTTGCGCTATGTTTTCGATCAATGCCGGTTCGCCCAACACCCCGTCTTCCACAAAAATATGGCCGGCTTTCACCAGGAAACTGCTGTCGGCACCCAGGGCGTCACTATGCTCCAGGCTGTCGACCATAACAAAGGGTGACCGCTGGGGAATAACAGTTAATATGTCCTGTACGAGGCTCATTAAAATACCCGGCAGGCCGGGCGCTAAAAGTAAGGAAACTTTGCCGCAACCCCAATTGTTGGCTAATTCCAGAAATTATAATAATTGTACCATTGGGTAGGATAAGACCGGACTTTCGCTTCCATGGCTGCAGCAAATGCTTCCAGGATGGCCTGGGGATTGCCGGAACTGCTGTTTTTAAAAACGACAGATTCACTGGCAAAGAAATGATAATGGAACAGGGTCTCCTTCAGGGCAAATACGAAGGATACCGGCACTTCCAGCCGGGAGGCCAGTACAAAAGGCCCCTGGGGAAACCGGGCATTCCGGCCGAGCAATGGTGTCTCCAGCGTTTTATTGCCGGGTAAAAAACGGTCAGAATGCATGCAAACCAATTCGTTACGCTGGAGGGCCTGGGTAATCTCATAGATATGGGAGAGGTTGTCCCGGATAACGATAATATGGGCATTCCTGGGACCGGTAGTAGCTTCCAGATAAGCTTTCAGCTGGGCCTGCTCGCCGTCAAACATTACAATATGAATGGGCGTATTGAGACGTTGAAGCAGATGACCAGCGATCTCCCAGTTCCCGATATGCGCGCTTAGCAGCAATCCGCCGCGGCCCTGGGCCACCATCCTGTGCAGGTGCTCCTCACCGTCAAAATCAAAACTAAAACGGTTTTTAATGCCCGCCATCATGGCAATTCGGTCGATAATGGCCTGGCCGAAACGGTAATAATTCTGGTACAGTTTCACCAGTGACTTGCCGGCGGAAAAACCCAGTCTTTTACGGTAGAGCTGCCAGATGGCTTTGGAAGACTTCCGGCTGAACAGGTAGTAGTAAGCCGCCACAAATACCAGCAACAGATATGCGGGACCTACCCCCACCATTTTAAGGATTCGGATGAAGATTCCGTATCCGGTTTTATTTCCCTTAGATTTACCTTCCCAATCCGGCATGTACTGACTTGATTTTCGGCTTTAAAGGTAAATCAATGCAGGCTTTGCTGTTGGGGTTAATTTTTTAATTTTACTATTCGAAAAACAAGACCAATGGAGGAACTGTTAAGTCAGATTATCTGGGATAATACGGTACAGCGTTATCTGATCGTAGCGGGTGTCATTTTGCTGGGATTCCTGTTAAAGAAATACCTGGCCCATTCAACAGTAGAATTCTTTTTCCTGTTGCTGACCAAAAGGTACAAACAACTGGACATTGCATCCTTTAAAAAGCTGGTAGCAAGGCCACTGGGACTTTTTATTGCCGTACTGATCATGGTGGTTACCCTGGATCAGCTCAATTTCCCCCGCGCCCTTGATTTCAGTATTTATCACCTGAAACTCAAGGAACTGTTCAGGATGCTTGCCACGGCAGCGCTGATTTTCACTTTTTTCCGGTTTTTGATCCGTTGTATTGATTTTGCCGTTCTGCTGATCAGGGAACGCTATATTCAGGACGACCAGATGGGCAGCCATCAGCTGGTTTTCTTCTTCAAAGATTTTATTAAGGTACTCATCGGCATTATTGGTACCCTGTTGCTGCTCAAGTATGTTTTTCGGTATGATATCAAAGGGCTGCTAACGGGACTGAGTATTGTAGGCGCCGCAGTCGCACTTGCGCTGAAAGAAAGCCTGGAGAATCTGATCGCTTCCTTTATTATCTTTTTTGACAAGCCATTTGCCACCGGCGACTATGTGAAAGGAAGTGATTTTGCGGGTAATATTGAAAAAATTGGTTTGCGCAGTACCCGGTTGAGAACCGATGCCAAAACCTATCTCACTGTACCCAACAAAAAAATGGTGGACAGTGTGGTAGACAATCATAGCAACCTGACCCAACGTCGTACGGATTTGAAACTGGAACTGGAAGCCGATACAAAATCCGGTCAGATTCGTGAACTCCTGGATCGAATCCGGGCGATCCTGGAGGGCCGGCAGGTACAGAATACAACCTTATTTCTGAATGATATCCGTCCAGGGGCACTGCAGGTTACCGTTATATATTTTACGGGACCCATTCCTTATGCCGATTATACGAAGCTCCGGCAGACGATAAATCTGGAGATTCTGGAATATTTGGAATCTGCAGGGATCAACCTGACGGGGACAATGACCAATATCAGCCTTGTCAATTCGCAACCAGTTACGGATGTTCCGCCAAAGCCAGGTTCGCCAGCTCCTGATCAAAGCGACCTGTAACGCCATATTCTACCACCCGTCCCGTTTCTTTTCCATCCCTGAGTAAGATGATGGTCGGAACATGAAGTATATTCAGATTCTCGGCAAACCGGGCCGCATCTTTCTTGGTCCGGTCCAGTGCAAAAAGGGTGATATGCTTTTTGTCAATACCTGCTGCTTCTACAATTTTATAAAAACGGGGAAGAACATAATGGGAATCAGCGCACCAGGTACCGAAAAATACGAGAAACCTGAGCTTATCTTTATTTTCCGAAAACGCTTTTACAATGCTGTCTGCAGGTTGATAGGCCTGATGGTGCGCGCCGTACCAGCCAAAGTTGACGGTGTCCGCCTGCAGGATGCTGTCGGTTACAAAACCTTTTAATAACTGTTTTCCGGTACGATCCCTTACGGATTCAAAACTTTGAGCCCGGATCGCTGTGAGTTGTAACAGGAACAAGGAACTTAGTAGTAGATACTTCATGATTTCAATTGAAAGGCGCAAAATACGGAATTGCGCCGGGAGCGTGCCGGGACGTCCCGGCCGGCTGTTCTGGGCGATTGTGGTTACAGACTGGCTTTCAATTCCAGAAAAAAGGTTTTCATTTTTTCCAGGGATTGTATGGCGGCAAATTTTTCATCTGCTTTCTTATTATTTCTTAGGTATTCCCGGGCGCCTTCAATGGTAAATTTTCGCCGACGCAGCAAATCATAGATCAGGTACAGGTTTTTTACATCTTCCGGCCGAAAAAACCGGTCGCCCTTGCCATTCTTTTTGGGTTTCAACAGGTCAAATTCACTTTCCCAGTAGCGGATCAGGGAATGGTTCTCCTTAAACATGGCAGTGACTTCCCCCATACTATAATAGCGCTTGGAAAACAGGGTTTCCTCGTCCGGAATTTCAATGTTTTCGGCTGCCAGGCTATGTTCCTTAACTGATTTACGGCCCCGGGTATTTTTCTTTTCGACGGGCTTTGGCGCCACAGCGGTTACCCCAGGGTTTTCCGTTTCGTTTTCCGGTTCCGCTGACTCCAGGACGGCTTCTTCCAGAACCGCCTTCCTGTCCGTAATATCTACCGCTGCGATGTCGGTACTGTCCTGCGGTGGTTCGGCCGGAATTGCCTGTGGCACAGTTGGCGTTTCCTCAGCGACAATCTGAGAAGGTGGTTTCAACGTGTTCTTTTTGGGTTTCGGTAGTGGTGTCGTTTTCTCTACTTCATCCAGAAAGGAAAATGCGCCTTGTGATGTGGATTTTGCCATAGTTACAAATCTAATAATATTGACAGGAATAACCTTACCAATGAAATGTTAAGGAAATTATTTATATATAAGTAGAACGCAGTACCTGGCGCCTGTAGTATGCAGTGCAAAAAAAAGCAACGGCGAGATTACCGTTGCTTTTAAGAATTATTGTCGGCGCAGTATTATTTGGGTTCCAGTCCTTGTTTGATGCGGTCCTGTAAATCCAGTAAATGGTTTTTGGAAACCCTGTCCCCATAAGCCCCTGCCGCAGCTTTTAAACTGCTGGCCAGTAGCCGAAGTTGGCCTTTGACCACTGAAATAATATCGCTGGTGGCCGCATTCATACCTGCAGCCCTTGACATTTGCTCCAGTTCCTGTTTGGAGGGTTGAACCATTTCCAGCAGTTTTACCACGTAAGCCTTTTGTAATTGCCGACGATAAATATCGATCGCCTTACGGCTTTTGATTTCGGAAAATACCGATTGGCGCAAATCATTCAGCATCTCAGCCGGACTATAAGCGGCCGCTCCGCTGACGGCTTCATACTGGATCAGCCGACCCAGCGTGGCTGGGTTGACCAACTCATCGATGGCTTTCTGCTGTATGCGGGCTACCACACTAAGTGGCGTTTGTCCGGTCTGTGCCGCATACTGTTCCTGAATCACCCAGCGGGGTGTGGTAAATACATTGGTTTTCAACCAGCTCATTGCCTTTTTTTGAATGGCAGTCTCCGTGAAGCCATACACATTGCCTTCCTGCTCCAGCCGCTTGGGTGTTTTTTCAATACCACCGATATTGCGGCTTACATGTCCGGTATAGCGGATGAATTGTCCGATGACCTCATTGTACAGCGTTGCCAGATTACTATAGTCGCGGTTGGCCTGATAGGTATACTGCGGCAGGTTCACAATGATACGTCGGAGGTTTTTGATCCCGTAATCGCTGGCTTTCATGGCATCATTGCCGAGGTCTTCCGTCTGACTTCTGGGATCCGTACGATTACTTTCGCCATCCCCCCACCAAAGGCGTGGATTTTTAAGTTGCTCACTGGTGAATTTATTTAGCGGCGCTACTTCAGCATCTGCGCTCTTCAGCTCAGAGTACCAGCGATAGCCCCATTCAATTGCCCATTTATCATAATCGCCGATGCGGGGGAATAACCCTTTTTCGGATATCTGGTCCTCCGGCTGGGCGACATAGTTAAATCGGGCATAGTCCATAATGGAAGGGGTATGTCCGTGGGCTTCTACCCATGCCTTATCCCGCAGTTTTTCCACCGGAACGGTGGAAGAGGAGCCGAAATTATGCCGCAGGCCCAGTGTATGTCCAACCTCATGACTGCTCACGAAACGAATGAGCTGCCCCATCAGTTCATCGTCGAAGACCATTTTGCGTGCCCTTGGATCCACCGCAGCCGTCTGAACCATATACCAGTTGCGGACCAGGCTCATCACATTATGGTACCAGTTAATATGGCTTTCCATGATCTCTCCCGATCGGGGATCGTGTACGTTGGGACCACTGGCATTCGGAATATCGGAGGGTTTGTAGATGATGACACTGTTACGGGCATCTTCCAGACTGAAACTGCTGTCCTGTTCATAGGTCGGTGCCAGTTTGCCCACAATAGCGTTTTTAAATCCCGCCTGCTCAAAAGCTACCTGCCAGTCATTCACGCCCTGAATCAGGTAGGGGATCCATTTTTTAGGCGTGGTGGGATCGATATAGTATACGATCTGTTTCTGCGGTTCTACCAGTTCTCCCCTTTTGTATTTTTCGACATCTTCCGGTTTGGGCTCCAGCCGATAGCGGGCAATATAGCGATAGCGGTCAATACCCTGGGGGTTCACATCAAAATCGGTGATGGTCTGGGTGGTAAAAAACCCAACCCGATCGTCGAAATAGCGGGGCCGCATAGGGCGTTCCGGCAACAGTACCAGCGAAGTATTCAATTCAAATGTCACCGGTGTGGCGACAGCGTAGGGGTTCGGTGGACTACCGGGGTTGTTGGGGGGTGTAAAACTATAGGTCTTTACTGTTTTAAGCTCCAGGTTGGAGGGATAAGTCCTGGCCGACAGGATATAGGACTTATCAGACTGGAGCTGTCCGATCCCCAGGTATTTTTTCATGACTGGTGAAAAGAAGAAATAATCATTATCACCTTTTACATATTCGGTAATATCGATGACGGCACCCGCAGAATCGGGTGACCATGCCTTGACTTCGAAAGAAGCGCCAATTGGCTGAATATTACTGTTCATCACATTCCGGTACATGCCTTCGGTGCTGTCCCGTCCGATTTCCTGGAAGGAAAGTCTTTTAAGATAGACCCGGTTCCCAGGCCCTTTTTCAAACCGGATGGTGTTGGAGTTAATCTGGTCACCCGCATAGCTGGCACCGGTTCTGAAACCAGCTGCAGCTTTTGATAACCGGGCTACTACCAGGATGTCCCTGCCGAACATGGGTCCCGGAATTTCCACATAATATTTATCGTCCAGCTGGTGTACGGTAAACATCCCTTTGGTGGAAATCGCTTTTGAAGTAATAACCTCTTTATAAGGTTTGGGTGTCCCGGCAGGTCCTACCGCCGTTTTTTTGGCTGTATCGGCTTTAGCTACCGGTGCCGGCTGCCGGTGTTTTTTTCTTCTCTGAGCTGAGGCATCTGTGGCCTGCAGGCCGAACAGGGCCAGCAAGACAATCATCCATAATTTTTGCATACCTGAAAAAGCTTGTTTTAGTATAAGATTAAGATTGATCTGCGAATTTAGGGTGCTGCCTCCTATAAATCAGCGATATTGGATGAACGGTTATTTTTTTAAAAAGAATCAACCGGCAGTACCGATTCCGGCGGGCGTCAGGACTTGATGAGTTCTTTCTATCTTTGCACCCCTAAAATCATCTGATGACAAGCAGCGAAATAAGAGAGCAGTTTTTTGAGTTTTTCAGGAGCAAAGGCCATGAGATCCTGCCTTCTGCACCTATCGTAGTGAAAAATGACCCCACCCTGATGTTTACGAATGCCGGTATGAATCAATTCAAGGATTATTTTCTGGGCAACCGGAAAAGTCCTTTTGCCCGGGTGGCGGATACCCAGAAATGCCTGCGGGTCAGCGGCAAACACAATGATCTTGAAGAAGTGGGGGTAGATACCTATCACCATACCATGTTTGAAATGCTGGGCAACTGGAGTTTTGGACAGGCCGGTTCTGATGCGGGGTATTTTAAAAAGGAAGCAATTGCCTGGAGCTGGGAACTATTAACCGCTCGTTTTGGTATTGACAAGGACAGACTCTATGTCACGGTTTTTGAAGGCGATACCTCCGAAGGACTGGCCTTCGACCAGGAAGCTTATGATCAGTGGGCCCGCTGGATTGCGCCCGACAGGATTCTTCGGGGCAACAAAAAGGACAATTTCTGGGAAATGGGCGATGCCGGACCTTGCGGTCCCTGTTCTGAAATTCATGTAGACTGCCGGCCCGATGCGCAGCGGCAGGCGGTTGCAGGAAGCAGCCTGGTCAATGCCGACCATCCGCAGGTTATCGAAATCTGGAATAATGTATTTATTCAGTACAACCGAAAAAAAGATGGCAGCCTGGAGCCCCTGCCTGCAAAGCATGTGGATACCGGAATGGGTTTTGAGCGGCTGGTACGCGTGTTACAGGAAAAGGAAAGTAACTATGATACCGATATATTTTCAGGAACGATCAGCGCTATTGAACAACTTACCGGCAAGACCTATGGTCGCAGTGACAGTAAAGCAGATATTGCCTTCCGTGTGCTGGCTGATCATATCCGGGCCATAAGTTTTACCATTGCAGACGGACAATTACCTTCCAGTACCGGTGCCGGTTATGTGATCCGCAGAATCCTGCGTCGTGCTGTCCGATATTACTATTCGAACCTGGAATATAAAGCACCCTTACTGTATCAGTTGGTTGCTGTCATTGCGGATCAGTTTACAAGCGTATTTCCGGAACTGCAACAACAGGAATCCTTTGTTGCAAAAGTCATAAAAGAAGAGGAGGACGCTTTTTTAAGGACATTGGAGAAGGGATTGAAACGCATCGATGTATTGATCGACAAACACCGGGAACGCGGTGTTTTTGACGGTAATGATGCCTTTGAACTCTACGATACATTTGGATTTCCTATTGATCTGACCCGACTCATTGCAGCAGAAAATCAGTTTACAATAGATGAAAAGGGTTTTGAGCAGGCCCTTCAGGAACAGAAACAACGGTCCCGGGCTGCCACCGTAATCGATGCGGAAGACTGGGTATTGACCGGACCGGAACAGCCTGTAAAATTTGTGGGCTATGAGGACCTGAATGTGGGTACCCGGATTATCCGCTACCGTAAAGTGGCAGTCAAGAATAAAACACAGTACCAATTGGTTTTGGAAACCACGCCATTTTATCCGGAAAGCGGCGGCCAGGTGGGCGACCGGGGTAAACTGGTGCTGGAAGACGGACAGGTAATCACGATCACCGATACCCGAAAGGAAAATGACCTGATTATCCATGTAAGCGATCGGCTGCCGGATCGTCCGCAGCAGCCGCTCCGGGCAATAGTTGATGCTACCCAAAGAATTTACACGACCTATAATCATACCGCAACGCATCTGTTGCATGCCGCACTTAAACAGGTACTGGGTAATCATGTGAATCAGAAAGGTTCGCTGGTTTCACCTGATATCCTGCGGTTTGACGTTTCGCATTTTGCCAAAATCACTGAGGAACAGATACGGGAAACCGAACAGATTGTCAATGAAAAGATACGCGAGAATATTGCAGTAGACATCCAGCAAATGTCCAAGGAAGCCGCCCTTCAACTGGGCGCTATGGCGCTGTTTGGAGAAAAATACGGTGATGCAGTGCGGGTGGTGACCATCGATCCGGCTTTTTCGATTGAATTATGTGGGGGAACCCATGTCGGGCATACCGGCATGATTGGATTATTTGTGATTACCGCAGAATCGGCTGTAGCCGCAGGCGTGCGCAGGATTGAAGCCCTCACAGGTCCCGCCGCCCTCCAATATATATATGAACGTCTGAACCAGCATAAGGCGCTGAGCGAATTGCTGAAGACCCAGGACCCCATTAAGGCAGTCGATAAACTCCTGCAGGAGAAAACCAGTCTTGAAAAACAGGTAGAAAGACTGCAGGCCCGGGAGCTCGTGGGCATTCGCAACCAATTGCTGAACGCAGATGAGATCATCAACGAAATTAATTTTATCGGCGCGATTGTAGAAGTAAGCCATCCCGATGCCCTGAAGCGATTATGTGGGGATCTGAAAAATCACCTCAAGGATTTTGTAATCGTACTCTGTGCGAATATCGGAGGCAAGGCGGCCGTGGCTGTCAGCATAGCCGAGAATGTAGTAGCCGCCAGAAGCCTGGACGCAGGTCAGCTGATCAAAAAGCAGGTAGCACCCCTGATCAAAGGAGGCGGCGGTGGTCAGAAAACCCTGGCCACAGCGGGCGGACAGGAAGCCGGAAACCTGCGTCAGGTAATAGAAACGATAAAAGGCCTACTTTAGCAGCTGGCTGACAGAAATCAGATTACCCGGGAATTAAACGACACAGTACGCATCCATGTCTCTTTTTAGGATTATACCTGACAAGCACGATGTATTACAGGATCACAATGCGCCGGATGAAACGCAGCGGTTCCGGTACTGGCTGTACGTTACTATTTTTCAGAACAATACAACATGGGGGAAATTATTCAACAAGGGGCTGATCCTGATTATTTTGTTGAATGTTTTCCTGTTGATTCTGGAATCGGTGGCGTCTATTGCCCTTGCCTATGAACGAATGTTTCGGGTGCTGGATTATGTATTCATGGCGGTCTTTACCATTGAGTACCTGCTGCGACTTTATTGTGTCAAAAAAGCCAGACGCTTCGCCCTGAGTTTTTACGGGATTATTGACCTGTTGGCGATCCTGCCCTCCTACCTGGAATTTGTTTTGCCACACTGGCATATGCTGATGATCATCCGTTCCTTCCGCCTGCTTCGGATTTTCCGTATTTTCAGAATGGTGAGTCTGCTGGATGAAAGCCGTTATATGATGCTGGCCTTGCTGCGCAGTTTTCATAAAATTATGGTCTTTCTGATCTTTGTGGTCCTGCTAACTGTTTTTCTCGGTTCGCTGATGTATGTGATCGAGTACCCCCATAACCCGGGCTTCAGCAGCATTCCCCAAAGCATTTACTGGGCCATCGTGACGATTACTACGGTTGGGTATGGCGACCTGGCTCCTGTCACGGCAGTCGGAAAAATGATCGCTTCTTTTATAATGATCCTGGGGTATGCCATCATTGCGGTGCCTACGGGGATTATGTCGGCCTCCCTGGTCTCCCGCTACCGGGATATGGACAACCCGGACATCAGCTGCGAAGGCTGCGGTAACCGGAACCACGCCAGTGATGCGCTCTTCTGCAAGAAATGTGGCCGGGCCCTGCCGGTACCGGGAAAAGATGTACCGGCACCCGTACCGCCTTCCGGCCAGACCACTTTTCTTTGATAATTTAACAAAAAACTTACGTTGATCCCAATGGTATTCCGCTTATCTTTGAACTACGAAACTTAACGTAGTTGATCCGGCTGATCGGCCTGATGGTGATCCAGTCTGGCATTTTATGATTTCAAATCAATTAATTATGAAAAAATATATACTGTTAGCCACAGTTTTTTTACCCGCCTTTTTAGGAGCCCAGGAGGCAAAGGAGCACCAGGAAGCAGAGCGAATCATTATCACCCGCAAAGGAAATACGGATGAAAAATTAAATATCACGGTGGATGGCGACAAGATCACTGTCAATGGAAAGCCCGCAACAGATGATGAAGACGCTACAGTGAATGTGCGCCGGATGAAAATCAAAGACCTGGATAATTTTTCAGCCTGGCCTGCTCCGGACGCTCGCGATGGCGCTTGGCAAGGCATCAACCGCGCACCGAATAAAGCGATGTTGGGTGTGTTGACCGGCCCTGATGACAAGGGTGCCAGAATCACCCAGGTGACTTCCGGCACTGCTGCTGAAAAGGCCGGTTTGAAAACAGATGATATCATCACCCAGGTTGACGATTCCGGAATCGGCAGCCCCCGTGAGCTCGCCGAAGCATTAAAAGACAAGAAGCCCGGGGATAAGGTCAAGATAACCTATCTCCGCGATGGTAAAACCCAAACGACTACGGCAGCACTTACCGAATGGAAGGGGCCACAGGATTTTGGTTTTAACGGTGATGTGCAGCGGTTCAACGACGGCAATTTTGACCTTCGGGAACTCCTGGGGGATCTGCCCGGTGGTCCGCTGAATAATGGTCAGATGCGGCGCTACCGTCTGGATGCTCCCAATTGGTTTCATTCAGATGATTCCGGCCCCAGGCTGGGTCTCCGGGTGCAGGATGATGCCGAAGGCAAGGGCATCAAAGTGTTGAAAGTGGAATCCGGTTCAGATGCAGAGAAAGCGGGCCTGGAAGTAGGAGACCTCGTCCGGGAGGTCAATTGTAAGGCCGTCAGCACTACGGAAGCGCTACAGGAACAACTGGCTGAAGCGAAGGCAGGTGATACCCTGAAACTGGGTATCCGCCGTCAGGATAAAGACCGCCAGATCACAGTAGAACTGTCCCGGAAACTGAAAACGGCCGACCTGTAAAGTATATTGGTAAGTTATTGATTATTACCGAATCACTTCGCATTAAACAAAAGCAACCAAGGGATTGTTATGTATGTAGATTCTAACTTGATCTGGTAATGTAGCTTTTTAGTTTTGTGATTTAGGGTTTAGGCAAGCCGGAAGTAATTTTTGCTTTCGGCTTTTTTAATCAACCTGGTGTTTGTCATCGGTACCAAAATTATTCTACGTTAAATCCGTAAATTTAGCGACGCAAAGCGACGGAGCAGTTTCAGGACATCCAATTAGGAAAATATTAAAAAAATAAACTGATGAAAATTTTATTACTCTCGCTGTTGGTGGCTGGCAGCATGATGGCAGCCGGACCGATCTATCAATTTAAAGTGGACGGACTAACCGGGGGCCAGATTAATTTTGCTGATTTTAAAGGTAAAAAAATTCTGGTAGTCAATACAGCCAGCAAATGCGGTAATACACCGCAATACGAAGATCTGGAGGCCCTGTATAACAAATACCAGGACCGGCTGGTCATTGTTGGCTTTCCTGCTAATAATTTCATGGGACAGGAACCCGGCAGCAATGAAGACATTGCCGAATTTTGTAAAAAGAATTACGGGGTAACTTTCCCAATGGCGGCTAAGGTCTCTGTTAAGGGAAAGGATGTGGCGCCGATTTATAAGTACCTGAAGGCAGAGGCGGACAAGAAGCATCTGGACAATCCGGTTACCTGGAATTTTGGAAAATTTCTGATTGATGAAAAAGGCGAACTGATCGCTACTTTCTCGCCCAAAACCCTGCCAATGAGTGCAGAGATTCTCAAATACATGAACTAGTTGATGCCGGGATACCTTTCCTGAGTGACGATAACAAATAAAGCAGCCTCATGGCTGCTTTATTTGTTATGCATCAAAAGAAATTTTAAACGTCGTAGGTAGTGGATGCCGTATCACCACCACGGCCGGTCCAGTTCGTGTGGAAGAATTTTCCTCTGGGCTGATCCAGTCTTTCATAAGTGTGGGCACCGAAATAATCCCGCTGGGCCTGTAAAAGATTGGCGGGCAATCTTTCGGAACGGTAGCCATCGTAGTAGTTTATACCTGCACTCAAACAGGGTACGGCGATGCCATTCAGGGCAGCCGTGGCCACCACCTGACGCAATCCTTGCTGACACTGCTGGACTTTATCTGCAAAATAGGGGTCCAGTAATAAATTGACCAGATCCGGATTATTGTCAAAAGCCGTTTTAATATTACCTAAAAAGCGGGAGCGTATGATACAGCCACCGCGCCACATCAGGGCGATATTGCCATAATTGAGATCCCATCCGAATTCTGCGGCAGCTGCGCGCATCATCTGGTAGCCCTGTGCATAGGAAATCAGTTTTGCGGCATAAAGCGCATCGTGCAGTTCGGACAGAAATTCTTTTCTGTCAAATTCGAAGCCGGGTTTGGGGCCGGCTTTCAGAACTTTGGATGCCGCCACCCGTTCGTCTTTAAGCGCAGAGAGACACCTCGCAAAAACCGACTCGGTAATCAGGGTCAAAGGAATGCCCAGGTCCAGTGCTACCGTTCCGGTCCATTTACCGGTACCTTTTTGACCGGCGGTATCCAGAATTTGATCGATCAATGGTTGTCCGTTTTCCTTATATGCCAGAATATCACGGGTGATCTCGATCAGATAGCTGTCCAGTTCCCCTTCATTCCAGGTTTTAAAGACTTCATGCATCTCATCGGCCGTCATACCCAGCAGGTCCTTCATGATCTGGTATACTTCACATATCAGTTGCATGTCTCCGTATTCAATACCATTATGTACCATTTTTACAAAATGGCCGGCACCGCCGCTGCCCACCCAGTCACAGCAGGGGGTACCATCGTCTACTTTTGCTGCGATGCCCTGAAAGATGGGTTTGACTTCCGGCCAGGCTTTGCTGGATCCGCCCGGCATAATCGATGGTCCCAGCAGGGCACCTTCCTCACCTCCGGATACACCGGTGCCGATATAAAGCAAGCCCTTGCTTTCGACATATTTTACTCGGCGCTCGGTATCGGGAAAATGGGAATTCCCACCGTCAATAATTATATCACCCTGATCCAGGTGCGGTAAAAGCAATTCAATAAAATCATCCACCGGCTGGCCGGCTTTCACCATCAGCATTATTTTCCGGGGTGATTGTAGCGAGGCCACCAGTTCTTCAACAGAATGGACGCCCAGAATTTTTTTTCCTTTGGCCCGACCATTTATAAATTGATCCACTTTGTCTGTTGTACGGTTATAGGCGGTTACCTGAAAGCCTTTGCTTTCCATATTCAAAATCAGGTTTTCGCCCATAACGGCCAGTCCGATAACGCCAATATCTGATAGTTCACTCATGATTTACGAGGTTTGATTTTAAGTAGTTTTTAAAAATTGATCCAAATTTAGTTTTCCTGGCAATCAAAAACAAGAACCGCCTCAATTTTAAAGGAACCTGACCTCAAATGGTAAGACCCGGATATCCAACCCGGCGCTTACAAAAATCCGGGCCTGGTGCCTGGGTAAGGGCTTATTTTTTTACTTTCGTTCTGAAATTCTAATTATGCGCCCAATCATATACTTATTAACAATGGTTGCCTTTATGAGTTCCTGCTCTTTTAAAAAGCCTGCCGATCTGATAGTTTATAATGCGACCATCTACACCGTGGACTCCGAATTCCGTGTTGTCGATGCGATGACAATCGCTGATGGTAAAATTCTGGCTACCGGCAGCAAGGATTCCCTGCTGGAAGCTTATGACTGTAAGGACAGCCTTAACGCGGAAGGAAAATTTATTTATCCGGGATTGATAGACGCCCACGCGCATTTTGTGAATTACGCCAAAGGCCTGACGGAACTCGATCTGACCGGTACGGAAAGCTGGTCTGCCATCATGGAAAAATTAGCCGCTTTTAAATTATTGCCGGCTGCCCCGGGAAGCTGGGTCATCGGTCGCGGTTGGGATCAGAACGACTGGCCCCAGAAGCATTTTCCTGATAATGAAGCCCTCAATGAGCTGTTTCCGGACCGACCGGTATATCTGGTTCGCATAGATGGCCATGCCGCCATTGCTAACGACCGGGCCCTGGCAATCGCCGGTATCCGGCCGACGGATACCATATCTGGAGGAGCCTACCTTACCCGCAACGAAAAACTGACGGGTGTATTGATCGATAATGCCATGGATAAAGTAGCTGCAAGGATTCCGGCGCTTTCCGATGAAGTGTTAAAAACGGCACTATTACATGCGCAAGAACGCTGTTTTGCCCAGGGGCTGACTTCGTTGCAGGACTGTGGCCTGAATTATCAGACCGTCAACCAGTTGCGCAGTCTACAGGACAGCGGCGCATTGAAAATCCGGCTGTATGTAATGTTAAGTGATGCGCCACCGAACTATGCCTTTCTGGCCAAACAGGGAATTATTAAGACGGCATCCATGCATGTGCGCGGATTTAAACTATTTGCAGACGGTGCCCTGGGGTCCCGTGGTGCCTGCCTGTTGGAAGATTATACAGACCAACGGGGCTGGAAAGGTTTTTTATTGAATAAGGCGGCGCACCTGGATTCAGTTGCCGGGTTGATTGCCAGCCACCAGTGGCAAATGTGTACCCATGCCATCGGTGATAGCGCCAACCGGCTACTGCTGAAAATTTATGGCCGTCACCTGCCTCCGGGCAATGACCTGCGCTGGAGAATTGAACATGCGCAAGTGGTTCAGGCCGGAGATTTCGATGCTTTTAAACAATACGGCATTGTGCCATCTGTACAACCCACTCATGCCAGTTCTGATATGTACTGGGCCGGTGACCGGCTGGGTGCTGAAAGGCTGAAAGGTGCTTATGCTTACCAGCAATTATTGCAACAGAATGGCTGGATTCCTCTTGGTACCGATTTCCCGGTGGAAGATATATCACCGTTTAAGACTTTTTATGCGGCAGTAGTGCGCCGTGACGCTTCTGGTTTTCCTGAGGCAGGCTTTCAAATGGAAAATGCATTGAGCAGGGAACAGGCCCTGAGGGGGATGACCATCTGGGCGGCCAAAGCAGCATTTGAAGAAGCGGAAAAGGGGAGCCTGGAACCCGGCAAATTTGCGGATTTCATCGTATTGGACCGGGACCTGATGCAGGCACCCGAGTCGGAATTGCTGGCTGCCAAAACCCTCAGAACTTATCTCGGCGGCCAACAGGTCTACGCTGCACCCTGATAGGAAAAGAAGTTCAAAATTGATAGTTCAGGCCCAGTCCCAGACTGAGGCTGGTGGTGGTTACCCAGTTCAGCCGGGTATCAAAGGTGGTTTGGTCGGTATAATAGGCCCGGTCCAATCCTTTCCAGCCATCGGCATGATACAGTTCCGAAAACCCATACAGACGGAGCTGGCCCAGGAGCCGGTATCCGGCTTCCAGGCGGCCCGACAGGGCATAGGCTCCGGTAAAATGCCGGAAGCTGACCGGTTGCTCAAAGACTTCTATCTGATTCCATTGCGCTTTGGCCTGATAACTGTAAAGTCTTCCGTCGCCATGTAGCAGGAGGTCGTATCGATGAAACAGCCAATTGAAATCCATGCCTGCCAGACCACCTATCCAATAGTTACGGTAAGAGCTTTCCACACCCGCTGTTTCGGGCCGGTCGCCTAATAACCAGAGCATTTGTTGCCGATAATCAAATCCGGTCAGCAATTTCCAGGAAAACGTCCTGTTTGCCGTCGCGGTATATCGGGCCTGGAGACTTGCGGAAAGCTGGTGTCCCCGGTTGGCATTCAGGTCCGCATGATATACTTCTCCCTGGCGGTTGTTATTGAGGTAATCGATATCCACCGCATTTCCGGAGAGGATGGGTTGGTAACTGAATGTCGCCGCCGTTTCAAGTTTACGGTTAAGTGGTATACTGAGTCCGAGCTCGGACACCGGTCCCGTCTGACGGCGCCAAATTAGTTCAGAAAGTATATTGGGATCGGCGCCGTGGATATCACCGGCGATAGACCAGCGCAAATCGGTTCTGTTATAAGCCGTGGAAAAATGCAGCCGGACACCCTGGTCTGTCTGGCAATATCCGGATGTCGACAATCCCATCAGCCAGAAAAGAACCGCCAGAAAGAGAAAATAATGTCGCATAGTCAGGGCAGGCGGCCGGTTTTGACCGGTGCTGTAGGTTAAAATTAGGTATTGACGGGCGAATGGCGATGGCTTACTCGCTGTATTTATATCCGACGCCCCTGACAGAATGAAAGTATTTGGGATTGCGGCTGTCTTTTTCGAAATATTTACGGAAGTTGAGAATAAAATTGTCAATCGTCCGGGTCGTGGGATAGACATTATAGCCCCAGACGGCCTGCAGTATTTTTTCCCGGGGTACGACTTCATTCTTGTTTTCAATCAGCAGCTTTAACAGCATGCTTTCTTTCTTGCTTAATTGGACCCGGCCGGCATACCTGGTCGTGGCTTCCTGAGCTTTAAAATCGATGAGATTGCCCCCGAAACTATAGGAATTCCCCAGGGTGGTTTTGTCCTGGAGTTTCTGATTTTTATCGATGAGTTTACGAACCCGGAGTAACAGTTCTTCGAGGTTAAATGGTTTGGTCAGGTAATCATCGGCGCCTTTTTTGAGGCCCAGCACTTTGTCGGAACTGGTGTTTTTGGCACTTAGCATGAGTATGGGCACTTCGTTATTGCCCAGTCGTATGGATTCTGCGACTGCAATCCCATCAACTTCGGGCAGCATGACGTCCAGGATAATCAGATCAAAATATTCGTTTTTAACGGCATCCAGGGCCTTGTTGCCGTCGAAGGCGGAAGTTACCTGATAGCCTTCCAGTTCCAGGTTCAGTCTTAGTGCTTCATGGAGATTCTCTTCATCCTCAACCAGTAAAATACTTGCTTCTTGTGCTGCCTTACTCATGATTTCAACCGTACATTAATTTGCGATTCTAAAAACTGATTGCAAAAATACTTCCTGTGGGTGTATTGTCTGTCACTGAAATGTCTGCATTATGGTCTTCCGCGATTTTTTTAACAAGATAGAGCCCCAGGCCCGTACCCTGTTTGGTACGCGTCGCCTCGTTGCCGATCCGGTAGAATTTGGAGAAAATACGCTGTTTTTCCTCAGCCGGGATGCCCTTGCCCTCATCGATCACCGATAAGACAACCCGACCACCCTCCTTTTTCAGGAGGGCATGGACCGGCTGGTCTTTTTCCGAATATTTTATGGCATTCTCCAGGAGATTGTTGATGAGAATCTGCAGTAAAAAGGCGTCACCCCGTACATCGGCATCCTCTTCTGCGTTTATTTGGAAGTTTCGGGAAGGAAATCGCTTTTTAAACTCCTCAATCCGGTCCTGTAGCAGGTTGGAGAGATCCAGATCTTCAAAATTCATCTGATAGGCACTTCCTTCCAACTGAGACGAAACCAGGATATTATTGGTCAGGAAATTGAGCCGGGATGCCTCGTCAAGAGTTCTTTCCAGAAGTTTTTTCTGTTGTTGTTCCTCCAAGCGATGTTTTAACAGTGTTTCCAGGTTCAGCCGGGTTACGGCAATAGGTGTTTTGAGTTCATGCGTTACAGCCATCATAAAGTTCTGCTGCTGCTGCTGCATTTTTATTTGTTGCCTTACCGAACGGATGATAAAAACGGCACCCACCAGCATAACGATCAGAAATACAATACCCTCCCCTGCATATTTAAAGCGGTTCATATTGTAGTTCCTGGTCAGTTGCCCCATACGCGCATTTGCCAAGTCTGCAGTGCTGTCGTTTACAGTAAGGGTGGTCAATTGCTCCCTGTATGCCGTGTAAAGCTGATCATTCTGTTTTTCCAGAGAGATAAACCACCAGATAAGTGCGGCTACAATATAGATGAGTAATAGCCAGAAAATAGTGGTGGTCTTCCTGAGCCTGGATTTAATATTATTTTCCATTGCCTGCTTTTTCTATAGCGACGCCCACATCCAGCAGATGTTGCAGCGGGTCGTCCTTCATGAGATGCTGCAGTGCAAACCGGTATACGCCGGGTTGCAATAGAACCGGAGCACCTATGGGCAATTTGGCATAATAGAGGTCGTCCATGGCGGTGCCATTCCAATTGCCGGCGCTGTCTGTAAGCGCAGCTACAAAATCAATTTGTTGTAGTGGGTGTTTGGCGGTATCCTGAATAATGAGGCGGGCGCTGATTTTATCGAATTCGAACCGGTCATTGTGCCGCAATACAAAATAAAGTTGTTGGTAACCGCTGTCCCTTACTTCAAAGCGTAGTACAGCCAACTGGCTGGCCCGCCATTCATGCCGGGGCATATCCACCATCCGTTCATTCAGTTCAATCTGACCGCAGGATACGGCCAGCACTAAAAAAACGACTATCATTCGTGAGAGATACAATAGGAAACGATTTGCGGCAAAGGTAAGCCAAGTTTAACAGGCAGCCGCATCTTTCGTCTTACAACACATTCAATACCTGTTCTTTTGCCTTTTCCAGTTCGTCTTTCATCATGACCACCAGTTTCTGAATTTCGGAGTTATAGGCCTTGGAGCCAGTTGTATTGATTTCCCGACCCACTTCCTGTAAGATGAAAGAGAGCTTTTTGCCTTTCAGGCTGCCGTCTTCCTTCAGAATGCTGGTGAAATAATCGCAATGATTTTTTAAGCGAACGGTTTCTTCTGTGATGTCAATTTTCTCAATATAGTATATCAGTTCCTGTTCGAGGCGGTTTTCATCATAATTCTCCTTCCCAACACGATCTTCAAGTAATTTCAAAAGCCCATCCCGGATACCCTGCTGTCGCTGACCATCCAATGCAATAACTTGTTTTTGAAGCGCTACGATATTGTCGATTCGGTGCTGGAGCTCCTGCTCCAGTACCGCGCCCTCGTTCTCGCGGTGTCCATTCAGGTCCGCAACCGCTTCACGTATCAGGTTTTGTAATTGCTGCCAGTCCGCGTCGCTGAGCACATCACTGGAGGGGGTAATGACTTCTGGCAATTTTAACAATGCATTTAAAATATTCGACCTTTCAATATTAAGTTCTTCCGTCAGCTGCAACAAGGTCTGATAATAAGTTCGGGCCAGGTCGGTGTTGATGGTGACCGGTTTTGTGTCTCCGGCATCTTTCAGGCTGATATTGCAGTCAATACTGCCGCGACTCAACCCTTCTGCTACTGTTTTTCTGATATCAAATTCAAAAGGTTTTACAATTGCGGGTAGCCGTAATGACAGATCGAACTGTTTTCCGTTTAAAGATTTTATATCGACTAAAAATGTTTTCTTGCCGATGGTACTTTCGGCCCTGCCGAATCCTGTCATTGATTTTAACATGCAAACTCTTTTGTGTAAAGTTAATGTTTAGCCAGGGCCAAGCGTTTTATTTTTTGCCGGGCATAAAAAAATCCCTTCGTATCGGAAGGGATTATTTTTATATAAATGGGTTAGTAAGTACGGGAAAATAAATTTCCCATCACAATATTAATTATTATTTCATCGATATAAAAATAAATTACGATAAAATTTATTAACAAATAAAAAATCAACTTGTGGATATCAGCCGCTAATCACACTCTATTTCGCAGATTAAAAAGCAGTTTGTTGCAAGTGAATTATTCCAATTGAAAAATGCGATTCCATTGAAACCCTTTGTTGAAGAAGCTTACAGAATTCTCTTTAATTTTTAGAACATCGAATGTTCTGTTATTTTGATGGCCATGTTACCTGTAAAAATTGAAGGCGCTTGCCGAAAAAAGGATAAAAAAAAAGAGAAAAACAATGTGTAAATTTTTTTGTCCAAAACCAGAAAAAATTGGTTTGTGCAAGTAAAAACAGGCGTAGCGCTGAGGGTCCAACAGTAATAAGTTTGCTGCTGTTCCAGCTGCGGTCGCGATCTATTAATCATGATTCCTTTCCAGCCGCTGCTTTTTAGATGAAAGCATTGTGTATTTTTGAACTGAAATTTTTTATTATGAAATTTGATCGTCCCATTCCGTTAAGGGAAATCGCGCAATTGATAGACGCAAAATTGATAGGCAGGGTTGATGCTGCGGCCAGCGGGATCAATGAAATCCATGTGGTGGAGGAAGGAGATCTCGCCTTTGTGGATCATCCTAAATATTACGAGAAATGTATTCAATCGGCTGCCAGTTTTATTATAATCAATCAGGAGGTTGAATTTCCCCAAGGCAAGGCATTGCTGGTAGTGGACGCACCCTTTGAAGCGTATCTCCGGATCGTTGATTATTATAAACCATTTCGTCCTTCAATGGATTTGCATGCGCCTTCGGTGACTGTCGGTGAAGGAACGCTTGTTATGCCGAATGTTTATCTGGGGAATAATGTAACCATTGGCGCGCACACCGTAATATTTCCGAATGTTACTATAATGGATGACTGTCAGATCGGTGATCATGTAACCATCCAGAGTGGTACCGTGATCGGAAGTGATGCTTTTTATTATAACAAGAAGGCTGATCGGGCGGTGCACTATAAAAAAATGACCAGTTGCGGTCGGGTTGTCATCCAGGACAATGTAGAGATCGGCGCAGGTTGTACCATCGACCGGGGGGTGACGGGTGATACCGTCATAGGCCGTGGAACCAAGATGGACAACCAGGTTCATATTGGGCATGATACAATAATAGGACGTAATTGTCTGTTTGCCGCCCAGGTCGGGATTGCCGGCGCTGCCGTTATTGAAGATGAAGTTATCCTATGGGGGCAGGTGGGTGTCAGTAAGACGCTCACCATCGGAAAAGCCGCGGTAGTCAATGCGCAAAGCGGTGTTCCCAATTCTTTAAAAGGGGGTAAGATATATTTTGGATATCCGGTGGCCGAGGCCCGTGAAAAACTACGGGAACTGGCCTGGATTAAGCGTATTCCCGAACTCTGGGAACAAGTCCGGGTAATCCGGGAGGACGAAAATTCATAGCACCCCACACATTCCGGTCATCGAATGCGGCCGCCATTTTAAAAGATATCCTCCAGCTCTCTGAGGTGGGTTACGGCATAGGTCGGACGAAAATCGTGAAGGGCCCCGGTATGGTTGATATATACCTGATCCAGCCCTGCCCGGCTGGCACCCATGATATCGGCTTCCATATCATCACCGAGCATGATACTTTCTGCGGCTTTAGCCCCGGTGATTTTAAGCGCATAGTCGAAAATTTCCTTCTGAGGTTTCAGACTGTTGCTGCTTTCGGAAGTAATTACTTTGTCAAAGTATTTGCCGATGCCTGAATGGGTGATTTTCTGAAATTGTACTTCCTGGAAACCATTGGTAATCAAATGCAGCTGATAATTTTTTGCTTTAAGGTATTCCAGGATTTCCATGGTATAGGGGAAGAGCGCCTTCCTGCCCGGTAATCCTTCGAGGTACCTGTGGCATAAAGTCTCGGCCAGTGTTTCGTCACCGATTTTGAAGTCCAGCAACGCCAGGCGCATCCTTTTAACACGCAATTCCTTTTGCTGAATATGCCCTTTGCGGTATCTTGCCCATAGTTTTTGGTTGTGCTGCGAATAGTTTTTGTAAAACTGGTCAAAATCATCGACGCCTCTGCTTTGCAATTCGAGGGTCAGGTACAGGTCAGAAAGGGTTTGCCGGGCATTGGTATCGAAATCCCATAATGTATGATCCAGGTCAAAAAAAAGATGTTGATAGTTCATGTGTTAATTCCTATTGACAGCCATGTGGGAGCGGTTCCTTTATGCTGTTAAAACCGCAAAATTAAATGCTTGGCATGGGTTTCGACATTTTTTGTTGTTGGCGACAATCGCCAGAACCGGAAGCCGGTGCTTTATGTTTCATTCACCTGCTATTGCTTTTGGGCTCTTTAGATACAGAAAGGAGAACAAGGTTCTGAAAATGATGCAGATTATATAGATGAAATACAGAACTTTGCCGGCATGTTTATTGATTATCAGTAATTAGGAGTTTTATGAATTGTATTGCAATAACAGGCGCATCGAGAGGCATTGGATTTGCTATTGCGGAGCAATTTGCGCAACAAGGCTACCGGCTGCAGTTATGTTCCCGGAACGAACAGAAATTGTACCAAGCCGTTGAGCGGCTTCTGGCCGCTTATCCCGGAATCGATATCCGATCGCGGGCTTTTGATCTTGCGCTCGAAGATCAGGCCAAAGCCTTTGCATCCTGGAGTCTGCAGCAGGAATGTCCGGATGTATTGGTTAACAATACGGGGATTTACCGGCCGGGCAATATCAGTGATGAGGCCGAAGGCGTGCTGGATTTGCAACTCAGAACGAATTTGTACAGTGCTTATCATGTAACCCGGGGACTGCTGCCGGCTATGATCGCGCGGCAAAGCGGTCATATTTTCAATATCTGCTCTATTGCAGGATTGAAAGCCTATCCCGGTGGTGGCGCCTATAGCATCAGCAAGTTTGCGTTGAATGGATTCAGCATTAATCTCAGAGACGAGCTCCGGCCTCATGGCATCAAAGTAACAACCGTGTATCCGGGGGCGGTTATGACCGACTCCTGGGCGGGATTTGACAACAGTGAACATCGGATTATGGAGAAAGAGGATATCGGCGCCATGGTGTATGCAGCCTCCCGGTTATCACCGGGTGCCTGTGTTGAAGAAATCGTATTAAGACCCCAGCTGGGTGATTTGTAAGAAGCGGGCTGGTTCGGTAAGGGTTTAAAAAGAACTGATTTGGATATGAAAGAATTTCATGGTCGTTGCAGTAAATACAGGTCTTATTTTCTATCAGGCCTGATGGGCTTGCTGACAATCGTCCTGCTCCCTGTCAATGGTTTCGGACAGGACGCCAATTATGTAAGTCTGCCTGAGCGGATAAAGAGTAATGTTTTTCTAAAAGTAGATGCCAGCGCGACAGATTGTTATGTAGGCGAGCCGATCATTGTTACCTATCGTCTCTACAGCGCGATGAACTCTGAGTCTGTCGTTACCCGCAATCCTTCCTTCAGTGGTTTTGAAGTGAAGGACCTGCTGGGCGGCGACGCGTCACTCCCTTTCAGAGAGACGGTGGACGGCGTGGGATTTGATGTCCATGTAATAAAAAAACTGCAACTGACACCGCAACGTGCCGGCCGTTTAACCATCGGGTCGCTGTCGGTGCGCAATAATATACGACTTATTGACGCCAATGGCAATGAGGATCCGATCCTGAATGGTGTTCAGGAAGGGTATTCTCTAAATAATGGTTATTATGCGATTACCATCAACTCGGTGCCGATCCAGATCGATGTGGCCGCACTGCCGGGCTCGGCAACCCGGCCCGCCCAGTTTAGCGGACTGGTGGGAAATTTTAAAATGAATGTGCAATTGCCCAAACTGGTCTATGCTCCGGGCGAGCAGGGGCAACTGACCATCACCATCATCGGAGTCGGTGATTTCTCAAAGATTGTACAGCCCGAAATTGAATGGCCCCGTAAAACCGAAGTGTTTCCCGCGAAAGAATCCAGCGATATCAAAGCAGACGGAAGCGGCTATAAAGCCTATGTGATTCCTTTCATCATCAATGAGGAAGGGGCTTATAAAATTCCATCGATCAAATTTTCGTTTTTTGATGCGACCAGCAATCAGTACAAGACGATCACCAATATCCCCATTAATTTTCATGTCGTCAAAGAGGGAAAATCTACTGCGGCGATTTCACTGCCGCGGGCAACGCCTCCCGATCAACCTGCAGACAATATCTTATGGATCGGTCTGGCTGCTAGCGTAGGACTGCTGCTCCTGCTGTTTTGGTTGGTGAGGCGCGGCAGGAAATCCAGGAGGCGTCACTTGAACCCGGTACAAGGATCCGGAACGGTGGATGCGGCTCCGGTGATTGGGGTGCCTGTCGGTATGGAAACCTTATTGCGACCGGCGGCGGACCGGATTCATCATACCGGCAATGCCTTTTACAGTGCCTTAAAGCACGCGTTGGTACAGTTTTTTGAAACCAGGTATGCGCTCCCAGCTGCTATTTTCAATTCCGAAAGTCTCAGCCGTTCGATGAAGGATAATGGTATTTCAGCGGCTCAGCAAACGGAAATTTTATCACTGTTACAGGAAATCGAGATGCATATTTATAGTGGTGGCGGTCTTGATGCGGATAAAGAAACCCTGTTGGAACGGACCAGAAAACTGCTCCAACCATTGACTTGATTTTTTTCCTATATTTTACCCTGGGAAAAAATATTTTTGCTTTTTGTTTTTTGCAATAAAAAATGTTATACCTTCAACTTTCAAAATCAGAACGTTAGGTAGACTTCACACCCTCCCTGACTTGTTTGATGATGAAAAGATGCCCGATAACTCAGACGATTTAGTGCACCATAGATATTGCGGACCAAACTGACAAATTCTTGAATTAACGGCATAGGTGTAAGAAGTACTAGCCCTACTTCTACAGGATTCTAAACTAAAATCAATTTTGAAGGGTGTGGTTTAAAACAACACTGACATTATGAGCAGGCCAATTAAAAGCCGACGGGTATTTTTGAGTCAGCTGACAATGCTGACGGCTGCTGTTACACTTAGCGGGCAAACCTTTGCATCGATTTCCTCTAATGGAGCGATGGAAAATATTGAATTATTGTGGAAGCAGTTTTGCCAGCAGCACGGCGCTGTTGATTTTTCAGGCAAACTGTCACAAGAGAAGTCTATTGAGCCCTGTAAAAGTCACGAACATCGCAAGGGTCAGCAAGTCTGGTTTCCCGATCAGCAAATTGTCGCTGCTCCGGTCTGGATTTACTGGCCCAGTCAAAGAAATCGCCCTTCTGACCTGATTGTCAATTTTCACTCAGGACAGGATGAAGTGATAAGTATCAACCGATTTGAACTGGCACGTTTTACGCGTCAGAAGGATAAAGGTCAATCTCTAACGCTCCTTCAACTGATCGAACCCAGAAGAACAGGGCGGGATTTCTGGATGGCCAGTATAAGTAAAACTGCGTCTGGTCGACAGATTATTGCCTGACCATTATTGCCCTTTTGATCATATTTAAATTGTATTTATGGAACCATTTGTCGGCATGATCGCGATTTTCGGATTCAATTTTCCACCCAGTGGGTGGAGTACCTGTAGTGGACAATTAATTTCGATCGTCCAGAATACGGCATTATTTTCCCTGTTAGGAACTACGTATGGAGGGAATGGCCAAACAACATTTGCACTTCCCAACTTTTCCGGGCGGGTGGCCGTTGGACAGGGTCAGGGCCCCGGCTTGTCTAATTATTTTATAGGTCAGCAAACCGGTACAGAGAACCTGACTTTACTCTCTACCAATTTGCCGGCACATAATCATAGTGTTTCGGCCACGGCAGAATCAGGAGATAGTGCATCTCCGGCAGCTGCGTTTCCGGCCGGAACAGGTGTATTTGATAAAGACTACCGGGTGGCTCAGGGAACACAGGTAGTGATGCATAGCCAAATGACCGGCATGCAGGGGGCAAACCTGCCTTTCTCTGTAATTAATCCGGTGCTGGGCCTTAATGTGTGTATCGCCTTGCAGGGGATTTTTCCACCCAGATCATAAGTAAGCTGACGCCCATATGTTTTAACTTTAAAATTTTTCTTATGATTGATCCATTTCTGGGAATGATCGCCATCTTCGGTTTTGATTTTGCCCCTCGAGGCTGGGCAACCTGTAGCGGGCAGTTATTGGCGATTGTCCAAAACCAGGCCTTATTTGCCTTATTAGGCACCCAGTACGGGGGGAACGGCACGACAACTTTTGCCCTGCCTGATCTGAGAGGTAGAACGCCGGTGGGCGTTGGAACCGGTGCCGGGCTTACCCCTTATGCAGTTGGGGAGACCAGGGGTACAAGTACGGTGTCCCTAACGACAGGGAATATGCCCGCGCATAACCACCCTGTCATGGCCGTTTCCGAAACTGGCGATTCTGCGACGCCTGAAAATGCGTTTTGGTCGAATACAGGTTCCGCTGACCGGGAATATAAAGCCGCACCTTCGGGAGGAAGTATCGTAGCAATGAATGGCCAAATGCTAGGCTTTAATGGCGGCGGTCAGCCTGTCAGTATCATGCAGCCTTATGTGACAGTTAATTATTGCATTGCGTTGCAGGGTATTTTTCCTTCGCGGCAATAGAGGGACTTTATATTAGTTAGGCGTCAATGATTTAAAAAGTAAAAATTGATGATATGGAAACTTTAATTGGTATGATCGCCATGTTTGGCTTTAATTTTATACCACAGGGGTGGGTTTATTGCGATGGCAGACTTTTACCGATTGCCCAATACGAAACTTTGTTCAGTCTGATTGGCACCACATATGGAGGCGATGGGATCACAACTTTCGCGGTCCCTGATCTAAGGGGAAGAATCGCCATCGGACAGGGAACAGGGCCTGGTCAGCCCAATTATGTTGTTGGCCAGGCGGGTGGTGCCGAAACATCGACACTTACGATCAATAACCTGCCGAATCATAATCACACTATATTCGGCACCAGCGAGCAGGGTGACACGAATGCGCCTGCCGGGGCGTATCCTGCGAATTCACTTCAAATCGACAAGGAATATAAAACGGCACCAACTGAAAAGGTATTGATGAATAGCGGCGTGGTAGGTAACGGCGGAACTTCTCCACAGCCCTTTAGTGTATTGCAACCGCTGCTGACAATCAATTATTGTATCAGTTTATTTGGTATATATCCCTCTCGGAATTAAAGTACCGTTGTATGAATGAATCCAACTGGTGGAACAACCTGGAATCGCAATGGAAGCAGGCATTTGGAACTGTTTTCTTTAAAAACGGTAATACGCCGGGACCTGAAGAAATTCGGAACTTGCTGAACACGAAAGTTTTGAGACTGGCTGGCCCGCGGGCACCCTATCCGAATATGGGTTTTGAACTGAGTAATCTTAGCGGTATCCAGGATTTACAAAAACTGGAAATCCTGGTGGTGACCCACCACCAGTTACAATCTATCCAACCGCTTTCCTCCATGAAACACCTCAAATCACTGTTCCTTTTCAACAATCAGATCAGTAGCCTGAAAGGCATCGAAGACATGACGCATCTGGAACAACTATATGTACAGTACAATCGGATCGATTCGCTCAGGCCACTCAAAACACTTACCCGTTTAAAAGAGGTATATATTAACAATAACCATCTTGCCAGCCTGGACGGCCTTACAGAAGAACACTCAGAAAACCTGGTTCAGTTTTTTTGTAAGCCCAATGACAGACTGAAGCAGAAGGAAATCATTCATGCAGAAAACCAATTGGGTATCCGGTGCCGGTCACTGTAATACCGATGCTGGTTGGCAATATGAACGCATAAATAATAAAGTAAAAACAATGAAAAACTTATTCTTTTGTCTTCTGGGCCTGTTGTTACAATTTACTGTGGCCGCGCAGGAAATCACCGTATCAGGAGAATGTATCGAGGCCCCGGTGACCCTCACTCAGGCGGCGAGTCAAATCGACGGTAAGCCCTATTATGAAGGTACAGGCACGGTGGCCGGCTTTTCTAATATTTCGATTACCATTTTTTGGGACAATATTGAAGGAGCCTGGTTATTGGCGTATGATGGCCAGCCTTTTTTTGAAAGTGTGGCGGACACACCCAAACCGCCGGGAACGGCAAGTACGACTTTTACCTGGGATGTAGTGACAGCTGCAGTATGCACCAATCCCGCCCCACTGAGTGTCGTCGGTGATGTGGCCCTCTGGGTGCATTTTGGCGAAATCAGTGCCATTTTCAGAGATCAGCAGCTTCGAGTCAGCTGGGAATCACTCAAAGAACAAAATAACGACCATTTTGAAATTGAAGGATCCAAAGATGGAGTAACATTCACTTCATTAGCGACGGTAGCTTCCAAAGCGACCGATGGTAACAGTGATACACCCCTCAATTATGAATGGGTGTCGGGTAAGGCGACCGGGTATCTGTTTGCAGCATCCATGTTGATTGGCCTGGCAGCGTTTTGCGGACCGCGGAGACGACGTAAGCTGTTACTGCCGATGGCGCTGATCCTCGTATTTGTCGGTATAGGTGTTGGATGTAAAAAGAACAGCGGAGAAATCGAGGCACAGGGAGATTACTATATCAGAATTGCACAGTTTGATAAAGACGGAACAACCACTTATTCCAAAGTTATCAAAGTGGTTCGGGAATAAAGTTCTTACCATTAAGCCCTTTCAAAATGAAGGCCCACAGATCTAAGGATTTGAGGGCCTTTTACTTTGTTAGCTTGGTCCGTAACATTAATAGTCTAAAATTACGCGTAAAGCCGATCTGATAGCGTTAATAGGCATTGAAGCCCCTGTCGATTCTTTGATAGACTCTCTGGTATAAGGCTTAGACAAAGTCCAGGGTTTTGTAATCCGCCCCCAGAATTAGATTTGTATCTGCCTGTAACCAGTTTTTGAGAATGGTGGCATAGACCTCCTTAAAGTCTACTTTGTATTTCAGGTCTCCTTCATTCAAATCACCCAGGTCCGGCATCGCATTCAGGATACCTTTTTGTTTGAGGCCACCACTAATCAGAAACATATTGTTAGCGGTGCCATGATCGGTTCCGATGCTGGCATTTTGTGCCACGCGTCGACCAAATTCAGAAAAGGTGAACAATAATACATCATTTAAGCGACCGTTTTTTTTCAGATCATCAGTGAAAGCCTTGACGGCTTCGTTCATTTGGGTGAACAAGCGGTTTTGCTGGGCTTCCTGACCCACATGGGTATCAAAACTTCCCAGTGAAATATAATAGACCTTGGTATTGATATCAGAGAAAATTAGCGATGCAATGGTCTTAAATCCATTACCCAGCTGGGTGGAAGGATAGCTGGCCCCTGTGGGATGCAACCTGCTCTGTTTGTAAATATAATCCGCCGAGGACAGGGTCTGGGTCATGGTTTTATAGAGATAGTCCACGGGCGCTTCTTCATGGTGGTCGTGATCATGATTTTTCAGTACCTGCTTAAAGAATTTTTCATTCGAAGTGCCGTACAGCCTTCTGGGGTCTTTAAAAGCGATGGCATTCGCCTGTTCACCCTTCAGTGCCAGACTCAGCACATCGTCAATTTCCAGGGCCTGGGTGGGTCGGCTGCAACCGCTGCATTGGGCATCCAGGTAGCGGCCAATCCATCCGGTATTCCAATATTGATTGCTTTTACTGGCGGAGTGCCAGATGTCCATACTGCGGAAATGGGAACGATCCGGATTGGGGTATCCCACATTGTTGAGGATCGCCAGATGGCCCTCATCATACAGGTTTTTAAAATGTGTCAGGGCCGGATGCAGACTGACCTCATCAGTAAGCACCGCGGATTTGGGTCTTTTGATACCCAGTGCGGGTCTTAATTTATGATAAATATCATTTCTGACAGGAATGACCGTATTCAGGCCATCATTGCCGCCACTCAATTGCAGCACGACCACAACCTTATTGCCTGCAGGAACCAGGGCATTGGATTCAAAAGCTTTCAGAAACTTAGGCAGCATCAGGGAAGCCGCCGCCAGGGATCCGGTCTGTATAAAATCCCGGCGTTTGATGAATGGGCCGTTCCAGAAAGTACCAGGGTTTAATTTCTTGTTCATGAACTTGGGTTATAGTTTAAAAGTCCAGTTGCTTTTTCAATAATGATCTTCGATCAGCAAAGCTGGTATTCGGGGGTGCTCATCAGCTGAATCGTTGCTGATTTAATATAGCCCGGACGAGAACTGTTATCCGTATAATTCTTAATCAGGGCATCTATATTCGGGGAGGCTACAGACAGTAAATTATTTCTGATGGCCTGCAGCAATTCCTCGCGCTTGATATCATCGTATTGTTTCAAATAGGGCGCCCAGTTTATACTTGCTTCAATTGCGCCATATCTTTTTTTAGCGGGCCGGGCGGGAACCGCCGGGCTTCCTTCCCTGGTGCGGCCCATCATCAAATCATCATCCTGTTTGGGCGTCACATTCAACTCGTCTTTGTCATTGAACATTTGTGGTATCCGCAGGCGCATCATCAGGGTACTGCTGTCGATCCAGGCC
Organism: Niabella terrae; assembly: GCF_054783135.1. Taxonomy (NCBI): domain Bacteria; kingdom Pseudomonadati; phylum Bacteroidota; class Chitinophagia; order Chitinophagales; family Chitinophagaceae; genus Niabella; species Niabella terrae. Next base: position 451,615 of record NZ_BAAGRD010000001.1, on the reverse strand, counting down.
TGCCCTCCCGGCCAGCCTGCCACATTGGGCGGGTAAAGTAACTGTTGTCCCAAAATTTTCTGCAGGTTGAACATGGCGTTTTCACGCTGTACTTCCATCGGAATCATTCGGTGGATGCCTGCAAGCAGTTCAATCGGTGATTTGATCAGGCCCCCGATATTTTTGGCATCGTAAAACCAATCGCTGGTAAAGATATCTTCCATAAGCCTGTTGATATCATAGCCGGAATCGTAAAAACGTTTCGCCAGCGATTGTATCAACGCCTCATCCGGATTTGTATGGACAAAAAAGCGGTAGATTTTCTGGGTAATGAAAAGTGCCGTCTGCCGTTGTTCCAGGATAATGTCCAACACATCATCCCCATTAAAATTTCCCTTTTTACCCAGTACCGTTTTTTCGCCCTCATCATGGAATTTTTCCCTGAAGATAAATTCGCCGTTTCTGTTGGCAGTCCATCCGGTAAATGCCCGGGCAGCCTCTTTAATGTCCGTTTCTGAATAGTGCCCCCGGCCCAAGGTGAAGAGTTCCATAACCTCTCTGGCGAAATTTTCATTGGGACGACCTTTTCGGTTTTGCTGATTGTTCAAGAAATAGAGCATGGAAGCCGCATGCGAAACTTCTTTAAGCAGGGTTCCAAAGTTCCCCAAACCATGTTTTCTGAAGACATGCAGCAACAGCTGATTGTAAAAAATATTTCGGTTGCGGCTCGCAAAATGGCCGTGCCAGAAAAAAGCCATTTTTTCTCGTAGCTGAGCCGGACTGCTGACGATTTCGCTGAACCATCGGGTGTTCAGGTCCCTGACGGCAGCCTGCTGCATCCGGTTCAATAAACGACGTTCTTCCGGGTCCGCCCGCCGCGACCGCTGACCGTAGGCATCATACAGGTCCGCCAGATCTTTGGGCACCACATTGATATAATCAGGTTGACGGGAAGAAGCTTTTCGCATTGATTTCCACAGCTTTTCGGGAGATAGCCGCTGCAGTTCGTCCAACTGTTTTGCGGCGGGTCCGAAGCCGGCGCGCCAAAGTAGATGTTTGTTTTTATCAGCGTTTGATACGATCATACAGAAAACTGTTTCATGGTTGACTGAATTTTTTCAATTAGGTTTAAATGGTGAAGCTAAAAGGAAAAGAGCACAGCGGCAGACGGAAATTTCATTCAAAAAAAATCCGGACATTTAAGCCCGGATTTTAGTATTCTTTCCTTTATTTTTTACCTTTTATTGTTTTGCGTTGGCTTTTACATATGCCAGGAGATCGGCGGTTTCTTCAGGACTTAGTCTGGCTTTTTTTGCCATCGTGTGCATCAGCTTCTCCTGTTCATCATAGGTGTGACGGGCCACGTGGGCCGTCTGGTCTTTATGACATTTGGTACATTTGGCTGAACTGATCAGTGCGCCACCTGCTTCGGCTGAACCTGCACCTGTTGGAGTACTGGTAACTTTGGGAGAACAGGCGATAACAAAAGTCGTGATGGCCACCAGGGCCGTAATAGTTTTCTTCATCGTTATTTCCTTTATTTTTTGATAGTTTCTCTTCCGAAGTATGAATGTAATGCTTTTGGAAGGATTATTTCATTTTCCTGTTGATTATTTTCCAAAAGACATGCCATAATTCTGGGTAACGCTAATGAGCTGCCATTCAATGAATGCAGGAGCCGCGTTTTGCCGTTATCATCCTTAAAGCGAATTTTCATCCTGTTGGTTTGATAGCTCTCAAAATTGGATGTAGAACTGACTTCCAGCCAACGCTGCTGGGCTGCACTATAAACTTCAAAATCATAGGTCAGGGCTGAAGTAAAGCTCATATCGCCTCCACAAAGCTTCAGTATCCGGTAGGGCAGTTCCAGGGAACCAAGCAGTTTTTCTACATGCGCTACCATTTCTTCTAAAGCTTCATAACTTTTTTCAGGGTCAGTTAACTGAACAATTTCTACTTTCTCGAACTGATGCACCCGGTTGAGTCCCCGTACATCCTTCCCGAAGCTTCCGGCTTCGCGTCGGAAACAGGGCGAATAGGCAGTCATCTTTACCGGTAAAGATGCCGCTTTGACGATGGTATCACGGTAGATATTCGTGACGGGAACCTCTGCGGTGGGAATCAGATAAAACTGATCGGCAGGCATATAGTACATCTGACCTTCCTTGTCAGGCAATTGGCCGGTGCCGTAAGCGGAAGCTTCATTAACCATAAAAGGCGGCAGGTATTCCGTGTAACCGGCCGCAATATTAAAATCGAGGAAATACTGTACCAGGCTGCGTTGCAACCGCGCTCCCGCCCCTTTGTACAGGGGGAAGCCCCTACCTGTAATTTTGGCGCCGGTTTCAAAATCTACCAGATCAAATTCTTTGATCAGGTCCCAGTGGGGTCGGGCTCCCTGTTGCAGCTGGGGGCGGTTGCCTCCTTCACGCACGACCACATTGTCTTCCGCTCCATGGCCCGCTGGTACTTCAGGTGCCGGCAGGTTGGGGATCAGCACCAATACCTCCTCCAACGTTTTTTCGGTATTTGCCAACGCTTCGATAATCGGTTGCAGTCCCGCTTTTAATGTAGCCACTTCCTGTTTTTTTGCAGCAATGGCCGCCTGATCTCCTTTTGTAACCAAACCTGCTATTTCTTTGGACGCACTGTTGACCAAAGCCTGATTGGTATCAAAGTCCAGTTGTAATTTCTTGCGGCGGTCATCTAGCTCTACTGCCTTGTCAACGAGTTCGAGTGCTGTAAAATTTTTAACAACTAAACGATCCTTCGCTTCCTGCACATTCTGCCTGATCACATTTATTTGTAACATATCATTGGTTTTGCGCAAAAATATAACCATCAATGCAGTATCGTCCAAATTTTTGAAGCCCGGCGACCCAATAAGGGCGGTAGTCCGGCGGATTGACCTGTCCGGCCGCCATTTTCTTCCCACCAAAACCCCGTTTCCAGAACGGGGTGCTTTATCTATTCCCAGGTTCAGGTTGAGGGATTTAAATTTTTCATTCTTCCGACTGCCGCTTACCTTAGCGTGATGGAAAAAAAGTTGTTTTTGTTAGATGCTTATGCCCTGGTATTCCGGGCTTATTATGCCCTGATTCGAAGTCCCCGGATTACCAGTAAGAATAAGAATACAAACGCGCAGTTCGGATTTACCAATACCTTGGTAGAACTGCTAAACAAACAACAGCCTACCCATATGGCGGTATGTTTTGACACCCATGCCCCAACCGAAAGACATATTGATTATTCGGCCTATAAGGCCAACCGGCAGGAGACACCGGAAGATATCTTAATAGCCGTTCCAGACATTAAACGTATCATAAAAGGGTTCAATATACCCTGTATTGAAACGGACGGTTACGAAGCCGATGATGTCATCGGCACCCTGGCCCAACAGGCAGAAGCGGTCGGATATGAAGTTTTTATGGTCACGCCCGACAAAGACTATGGTCAGCTGGTGACCGATAAAATAAAAATATATAAACCAGGCTATCAGGGAGGCGAAGTGCAGATTATGGGTCCCGAGGAAGTTTGTGAAAAATGGAATATTCAACGGGTGGATCAGGTCATAGATGTGCTGGGCCTGATGGGTGATGCCGTGGATAATATACCGGGTATCGCCGGTGTAGGTGAGAAGACAGCGGCCAAGCTGCTGGCCCAGTACGATAACCTTGAGAATGTGGTGGCTCATGCGGAAGAAATTAAGGGCGCGCTGGGCCGCAAAGTCGTGGAGGGTAAGGACCTGGCATTGCTGTCCAAAAAACTGGCTACGATTATCACAGATGCACCGGTTCAGTTTCATGAGCAGGATTTTGAAGTAAAAGATTGGGACTGGGCTGCCCTGACGGAAATTTTTGGGGAACTGGAATTCCGGACCCTGGCCCGGCGGTTATTGGGCGATAGTCCGGATGGCCCGGCACCAGCCACCGCTGATAAGCAGCCGGCTGCCAAAGGCGTACAGATCGATTTATTCGGAAATGTCATCGAGCCATCCGCATTGCTGGCGCCGGCCGCGGCCGGCGGCGATCCGGCCGCCCTGCTAACCCTGAAAACCATTCAGGATACCGCGCATCAGTATATAGCGGTCAGCGGGGACCAGGAAATAGCCAAACTCCTCGAAAAACTTGCAGCGCATGATGAGATCTGCTTTGATACCGAAACGACCGGTATTGATGCCAATCTTGCGGAACTCGTTGGGATGAGTTTTGCCGTTACAGCGGGCGAAGCCTTCTGGGTACCCTGTCCTCCTGATCAGGATGCCACCGCAGGATTACTGAAACAGTTTCGCCCGCTTTTCGAGGACCCCTCCAAAACCTGGATTGGGCAGAACCTGAAATATGACCTGCTGATTATGAAATGGCAGGGGATCGAAATCAAAGGGCAACTTTTTGACACCATGCTGGCGCATTATGTCATCGATCCGGATGGGAAAAGGGGTATGGACCAGCTCAGTGAAAAATACCTGGGTTACGAACCGATTCCCATTGAATCCCTGATCGGTAAAAAAGGCAAGCAACAGGGAACGATGCGGGATGTGGAACCAGAGAAAATTACGGATTATGCAGCTGAGGATGCGGATATTACGCTGCAGCTCAAAGAGATATTTCACCCGATGCTGAAAGATAAGGAAGTGGAGCGGGTATTCAGGGAGGTAGAGAATCCATTGGTTCCGGTACTTACTGATATGGAATATGAAGGGGTGAAAATTGACGAGACTTTTCTGAACGCCTATTCCCGGGAACTCGAGAAAGATGCGGCCGCGGCAGAGAAAAAAGTTTTTGAAATCGCCGGTGTCCGTTTTAACCTGGCGTCGCCGAGACAACTGGGAGAAGTGTTATTTGACAAGTTGAAACTGGAAACATCGGCCAGAAAAACCAAAACCGGTCAGTATCAGACCGGTGAAGATGTTCTTCAGAAACTGGCCGCCAAGGGCCATCATATTGCCGAAGAGATTTTGAATTTCCGGGAGTTGACCAAGCTGAAATCCACCTACGTGGATGCCCTGCCGCAACTGATCAATCCGCGCACCGGCCGGGTACATACAACCTATGGTCAGGCAGTGGCTGTTACCGGCCGTCTGGCGAGCAACAATCCCAACCTGCAGAATATTCCGGTCAGGACTGATCGGGGCAAGGAGATCAGAAAAGCCTTTATACCAAGGGCGGAAAACTATGTTCTGTTATCTGCGGATTATTCCCAAATTGAACTGCGGATTGTAGCTGCCATGAGTGGTGATACCAACATGGTGAAAGCATTTCAGAGCGGTGAGGATATCCATACTGCAACAGCGGCTCAGGTTTTCGGTGTTCCGGTTTCAGAAGTTACCCGGGAAATGCGTTATAAAGCCAAGAGCGTGAATTTTGGCATTATTTACGGTCAGGGCGCATTTGGGCTGGCAGACAACCTGGGAATTTCCCGGACAGAAGCAAAAGCTATTATTGACAGTTATAAGAAAGAGTTCAGTGGTATCCAACAGTATATGGATGCTTCCATAAATTTTGCCCGGGAAAATGGTTATGTGCAGACCCTGATGGGTCGCAAACGTTGGTTGAAAGACATAAATTCCAATAATTTTACGGTACGGGGCTTTGCGGAACGTAATGCGATTAATTCCCCGATCCAGGGTACCGCCGCCGATATGATCAAACTCGCCATGCAAAAGGTACACGCGGCCATGAAAAAGGCGGGCCTGAAAAGCAGGATGATCCTGCAGGTTCATGATGAGTTGATTTTTGATGCACTGATGGACGAAGTCGATGAATTGAAACCGCTGATACTGGAGCATATGCAGGCCGCACTGCCCCTGCCCAATGCCGTACCGGTAATTGCGGAATGCGGCCAGGGTGCCAATTGGCTGGAGGCACATTAGCAGATCCGCGCTGCTTACCGTCGAATTCCTGATTTTTCTCAAAATGCGCTGTATGACGAAGTTTATCATTTTTATTACCGGGTCCTTATTATTGGCGAATATGGTGGGGGGACAGGGGTTTTCTGCCGCCGAACAGCAGTTTATTTTGTCGGGGGACACCAGCAAGGCCCTGCGGGTGATACCGCTGGCTGAACCGGCAGGGGCCAAGGCTTTGCGTAGCCTGTCAGCAGCAATTTCCTGGCAGGACCCCTTACTGCCCGTCCTGAAAAGCCGGATGCTGAAAGCCGTGCTGGACAGCAATAATCGCGGCGTGGGTATTGCCGCTCCACAGGTAGGCATTAACCGCAACCTGATCTGGGTCCAGCGATATGATAAGCCAGGCCAGCCGTTTCAGTTTTTCATCAATCCCCGGATTATCTGGGGTTCTGACCTGCTGACCCGAGGTGGTGAAGGCGATCTGTCATTTGAAGGATATGGAGAGGTCCTGCGCCATTATCTGATTGGCATTTCTTATACAGACGAGAAGAGTGGTGCGCAACAGGAAGAGATTTTAGAAGGATTTACTGCGGTTATTTTCCAGCATGAGACCGATCATTTATTTGGCAAATTATTTACCGACCGGATTAAGGAACAGCAGGCAACAAAATACAGGTCGTTCGAATCCCCCAGATCAAGTGGCTTTTACAGCCGAGTAAGTCTTGATTAAACTGCCTGGGCCGCCACTCCTTCAAAAAATAATTCCAGCTGACCGAAGAGGTCTTTAAACACCGGGATGATTTTTCCCAGGCCGTCAATTCCAAAACGACCCAGGGCACTTACATAAGGATAGCTCATGGAACGGGTCATGGATTTTTCCGAAATCAGTCCCAATTGCCCGAGATAGAACAGCAGAATTCCCCAGACAGTCAGGTTTACAGCGATGTAAAGCAACATGCCGCCCAGCTTGTTCAGTCCTCCCAGCATAATCTTTTCGGAGAACCCCTGCACCAGGCGCGAGAGTCCTCTTATCAGAAAAACGACCAGACCGAAGACCAGAATAAAGGCCAGAAAGGGCATCCATTTCCCAGAAACCTGTAAGGAGCTGCTGAGGTGATCTGCGACCACTGCAGAAAGTTTCATGGCTGCTGCCAGACCGATAATCAGTGCCAGGTACGAAGCGACCCCTACAATCAGGCCGTTCCGATAGCCCTTGATCAGGGCCATCACGACGAGCACGGCGGTTATACAATCAACAATCAAAATTTTCGGGGTTAAGAAGCCAGGAGTTCTTTAACCAGAGTGGAGATGGTTTTCCCATCTGCTTTTCCGGCCAGCGCCTTGCTGGCCGCGCCCATAACTTTCCCCATATCTGCCGCTGAGGTGGCACCGGTATCTGCGATAATCTGCTGCAAAGCGGCTTTTAGTTCCTCTGCAGATAGGGGCGCCGGTAAATATTTTTCAATAATGGCGATTTCTGCGGATTCTTTCTCCGCCAGATCCGGACGATTCTGGGTCTGGTAAATTTCCAGCGAATCTTTGCGTTGTTTTACAAGTTTTTGGAGAAGTTTAATCTCATCATCTTCTGAGAGGCTGTCTTTGGCGCCTGATGCCGTCTTTGCCAGGAGTATGGCGGCTTTAACCGCCCGAAGACTGGTTAATGCTGTGGCGTCCTTGGCCAGCATTGCCGTTTTGATATCGGAATTAATCGTTTGTTCTAATGACATCTTTGTACTTATTTATAAAAATTTGCGTAAAACCCATCGGTCTTTAGCTGATGGCATGTAAGCGACAAAAGTATTGATTTTTGCAACAAAAGTAGATTTGTAATGTCAGCATCAACCGAAATCTCCTTAGGGACTCGCACGTAAAGGTATGGAGTGACAAAGACTTACAACCTTTTCGGGGCTTAAGTAAGTTGCTAACACCTGTGATGCTAAACAATCTTTAATTGCCTGGAAGTTCACCGGATTATTTATACTATTTATTTATTTCGCCGATCGGGGTCTGCGACTGCTTGCATTGGAAGGCGCGGACCGCCCGGTTTTGACTGCTGATCGGGTCCCTGGCCGCGCTGCCCCACCTGGCGTCTTAGCAGTCGTCCCGCCGGATCTTTTTTTCGGCCGAAAGGATGGCGTGCCGACAACAGGTTCTTTCGCCGGGGTCCGGGTAGTTTCAGCTGTTTTAGGAGGTTGGGTGCGCCGGTTTTTAGTACCTGTCTGACCTGCCTGACTGGCCTTCCTGGCTGTATTGCCAGCGCCCGGTTTACCGCCCTTGCCAAAATATTTCAGGGCACGGACTTCTTTTTCATTCAGAAACCGGTATTTGCCCCGTTCAATATTCTTTTTGGTGAGGCCGGCAAACATGACCCGGTCCAGGTTTTTTACGTCGTAACCTAGGTGTTCAAATATACGGCGTACAATCCGGTTGCGCCCCGAGTGAATCTCTACACCCAGCTGGGTCTTATCCTTGAGATCACTATAGGCCAGTACATCCACCGGTGCAGGTCCGTCCTCCAGGACTACCCCCTTCAGAATTTTATCAAAATCGTTTTTCTCAAGTGGTTTGTTAAGGGTGACTGCGTAAATCTTTTTCACCTGACTGCTGGGATGTGTCAACTGCTGGGCCAGGTCGCCATCATTGGTAATGAGCAGTACGCCGGAAGTGTTTCTGTCCAGTCGACCTACCGGATAAACCCTTTCGGTCGTGGCTTTTTTAATGATGTCCAGTACGGTTTTTCTTTTCTGAGGGTCATCGGTTGTGGTAATATAATCTTTGGGTTTGTTCAGCAGGATATATACCAGGTTTTTGGTAATGGATACTTTTTTCCCATTTGCAGTCACCTGATCGCCGGGCGCCATTTTATAACCAGGTTCCAGAATGGCCTTTCCATTGACTTTCACCTTGCCTTCGCGGATCAGTTCGGCAGCATCCCTGCGGCTACAGATGCCGCCGTGTGCCAGGTATTTATTCAGTGGCATTTGCTCGAGGGTCGGTTGTTCGCGGGGTATTTGTACCGCTGCCTGTTGCCGGGCGGCTGCTTCCTGTCGCTGTTGATCAAAAAAAGCAGCCCTTTGCTTTTTATATTGGCGTTTTTCCTGTTTAAATGCTTCTTTTATTGCGGCATTGCTCTTTTTATGGGCAAATTTTTCAAACCGGGGGTCTGTCTTTTTCATTTTTTAATGATTTGGGGGTTCTGGAAACGGAACCGGTCTCTGAGAAGACTTTTCCGGCCAGCGCCTTGCTGTTTTTCAACAGTAGCCAGCAAAGATAAACATTGGCCCAAACAAAAGCCACTTTACGATGAAAGTGGCTTTTGGCAGAATTTTCTTAACCTGAAAGAATCAATTGTTATTGGCCGATCTTCGGTTGCCCCGCTGACCTCTCTCTTTGGCTCTTTCTTTACGCATGGCTTTCCATTTTTCCTTTTGTTCAGGTGTGAGCAGCGACTCCATATGGGTTCTGCCAGCCTTCATCAATTCCATTCTTTTTTCTCTTTTTTGATCATCACTCAGCGACGCATCGTCCCGGATGGCATCCATTTTCTTTTTCTGCTCTTCGTTATAAGCCTTAACCTTATCTTTCTGGTCCTGAGTCAGGTTCAGGCTTTCGTAAGGGTTACCCCGGCCATCCCTGCGGGCCCTTTGTTCTTTTTTTTCCTTCGTGGGAGGAGGGGCATCCTGGGCATAACTGGCGGAGACCGTAAACAGAGCCAGCCCGACGGCAATTAAAACTGTTTTTTTCATACTTTTTTCTTTTTTTTATTAATAATCAGGGCAGGGACGACCTTCTATGATTGAAGATCTTCCTTTCTGCCGGATCCTGCTTACAGGCGGGGTCCTTTTCTTAGATGTGCTTGCTGCGAGAATCCTGCTGTTTTTAGATGTTAAATTTTTTAAGGACCGCTCTTTGGACGCATTCCAGTGGAAAGGGTTTAACGGCTAAAGGGCGGTCTGGTACAAATTTTACACAAAACTTTTTAGGCTATCCGGCACTTCGTACCTTGCGGCCATGCAGGATTACTTGAAAGGACTAAACGAACGGCAACGGGAAGCCGTATTACATATCAATGGACCCATAATGATTATCGCAGGGGCGGGCAGCGGAAAAACCAAGGTATTGACCACCCGCATCGCCCATCTGATGGCCAGTGGTGTCGATGCCTTTAATATTCTGGCCCTGACCTTTACCAACAAGGCGGCCAAAGAGATGAAGGAACGGGTCACCCATATTCTGGGCAATAACGAAGCCAGGAATTTATATATCGGAACCTTCCACAGTGTCTTTGCCCGGATTTTAAGGGCCGAAGCGCATAAACTGGGCTATCCGAACAATTTTACCATCTACGATACCGATGACGCCAAAAGTGTGGTAAAAACCGTCATCCATGAAATGCAACTCGATGACAAGCATTATAAGCCCAATACCATCTACAACCGGATATCCGGGGCCAAAAATGCACTGGTGAGTCCACAGGATTACGCCAATGATTACCATATTCAGCAGGAAGACCTGCGCGCCAATCGACCCGCCATAGCCAGGATTTACGATGCGTATTGTAAGCGTTGTTTTAAGAACGGGGCCATGGACTTCGATGATTTGCTGCTCAAGTTTTATGAACTACTGAAAAATTTCCCGGAGTCGCTCAGCAAATACCAGCATAAGTTCCGGTACATAATGATCGACGAGTACCAGGATACTAACCCGGCACAATACGAAGTCATCAAACTGTTGGGTGCGATGCATGAAAATGTCTGCGTGGTGGGTGATGATGCCCAAAGTATCTATAGCTTCCGGGGGGCGACGATACAGAATATATTGCAGTTTCAGAAAGATTATGATGACGTGAAACTGGTTAAACTGGAACAGAATTACCGGAGCACCCAAAGTATCATCCATATCGCCAACGAAGTGATCAGTAAAAATAAAGGGCAGATACCCAAAGTGCTGTTTACTGAGAATGCTGAAGGTGAGAAAATCAGGATCGTTAAGACAATGTCGGATAACGAAGAAGGAAAGTTCGTGGCCGATACCATTCAGGAACAAAAGCTGAGGAATCATTTTCAGAACCGGGATTTTGCCATATTATACCGTACCAATGCCCAGAGCCGGGCATTTGAAGAATCTCTGAGAAGAATGAGCATTCCATATACGATGTATGGCGGTGTCAGTTTCTATCAACGTAAGGAGATCAAAGATCTGGTTGCTTACCTGCGGGTGATCATCAACAACCGGGATGAAGAAGCGCTGAAGCGGATTATTAATTATCCTACGCGAGGAATCGGCAAAACTACGGTGGATAAGATCATATTGCTGGCCAATACCCAGAACAAGACCATGTGGCAGATTCTGGAAGAGGCTTCCGTTCATGGATTCAGATCGGGTACCCTGGCGGTCATCAACGATTTTGTAACGATGATCCGCAGTTTTGCCAGCATGCTGGAAAAGCAGAATGCCTATGAACTGGCATTTCATGTGGGCAAACAGACCAACCTGGTTAAAGAACTCTTTAACGATAAGAGTACTGAAGGCTTACAACGTTATGAGAATATCCAGGAGCTGCTGAACTCTATCAAGGAATGGGTGGAATCACCCGATAATGACGAAGGGGAAGTAGTGGACAAAACCCTGGGCGCTTATCTGCAGCAAATTACCCTGCTGACTGATGCTGATGAAAAGGACCCCGATGCTGATACCGTGAAGCTCATGACGATACATGCCGCCAAAGGCCTGGAATTTCAGTGCGTTTTTGCAGCCGGTCTGGAAGAAATGCTGTTTCCGAATGCCATGAGTATCAATACCCGCGAAGAACTCGAAGAAGAGCGTCGTTTGTTCTATGTGGTCGTAACCCGTGCAAAAAAGAAATTATGGATCAGCTATGCCAATACCCGGTACAAATTCGGTCAGCTGGTTCAGAATGAACCCAGTCGGTTTATCGCGGAGTTGCCCGAATCCCATCTGGACCGCAGTTTCGCCGGCGGTGGTACCCGCCTCAACAGTTCCTTCGGCGCCGGAGGCAGTGCATTTGAAAGGATGAATGGCGGATGGGGGGCTAAGGCAGCCACTGACGCAGAGAAAAAGTATGGTCCCCCTCCCGGGAAAAAGACCGCTCCGGCCTACCTGCCCGCGAAAACGGAAGCTCAGGTCAAAGATCATACCCCCACCCCGGGTTTCACTGCCAGTGAAATATCCGAATTGGCGGTAGGACAGAAAGTCGAACATCAGAAATTCGGATTTGGTGAGATCCTGAAAATGGAGGGAGCCAGTCACAACCCCATGGCCGTAATCCGGTTTCAAGAAAATGGTGAGAAAAAAATTCTACTCAATTACGCCCGGCTTAGAATCGTAATTTAAGGACGTGAATCGCAACCGCCTGACATCTCTGTGGCGCATCAGTTTCTCAGAATTTTTTCCATGGCCCGGCCCTTGGCTAATTCGTCGACCAGTTTATCCATATACCGGATTTGCTGCATGAGTGGATCTTCGATATCCTCTATCCGATAACCACAGATCATGCCCGTGATTTTGGAACTGTTCGGATGTATCAGAGGCGCTTGTCCGAGAAAATCCCGAAGGGTCGTCTTTTTATCAATCTGTTGCTGCAGGCCTTGAGGCGTATAACCGGTAAGCCAACAAAGAACGGTGTCCAGTTCTTCTTTGGTCCGGTCTTTTTTGGTAATTTTCTGAATATACAGGGGATAAAGACCTGCAAATGACATATTGAATACTCTTTCATAATTCTTCTGCATTGCATCTGAATTTTAGTATGGTGATTCTTGATGTTAAATGTACAACAAATGCGTTTTAGCCAGTCCAAATGTGTTCATCACCTCTTAAAAAATAACGTTTAAAAGGCACTTCCCAACCAAGGTTGATGAAGTGCCTTAACAGATGCTGTAATCCGTCGAAATATTGCCTGCGCACTAAGCGCCATCGGGGATATTCGGCTCTACCAGTTTTTTCAGCTTTTCCAGGCTTTCCTGCCATCCCAGGTAGCACATCTCTACGGGAATCATATCCGGCAAGCCTTCCTGGTTTATCTGGATGGATGTTCCACAGGATACTTTGGTTAAAGAGACAGTGGTCATCATTTCTCCGGGCATATTAGGATCGTCAAATGCGTCGGAATATTTTAGGAATTCATTGGGTTTGATTTCCAGGTATTTCCCACCAAATGAATGGCCGTTCCCGGTAGAGAAATTGACGAAGGACATTTTATAAGTGCCCCCTTCTTTAAACTCCATTTGATGAACCTGGCAGAGGTAGCCATAAGGCGGAAGCCAGGACGCAATGGCGTCCACATCGGAAAAGGCGCGAAATACTTTTTCGGGCGCGGCTGTAAAGACCCGGTGCAGTGCTACTGAATTTTTTTTCATGAGATTTTTTTTTGAGTTTTCAATTGATTATATCCGGCAGGACTTGCCTTGATATAAAAACTGAAAACGGATGATATTATTTTGTTTTAGAATTAGAATGTGACGGCTTTAACGGTTCATTGCTGCTGAGGTGCCGGGGCCTGAAGCATCCAGTGTTTATTGAATTTGTCCTGAAGTGATGCGAACCAACCGAAGAAAGCCTGTTGCACGGGTTGATCAACGATGGCGTCTTCTGACAGTTTATTAAAGAAGTCCCGCAACTCCTGTTCATTTTCGCAGATAAGCGTCAGATAGACGGTATTGCCTTCAACAGGTTTTTGCGGCGTCATGTCGGTTGCCATAATTTCAATGATGCCGCCTTTCAAATGACTATGTAACACTTTGTCATGATATTCAGGGGGCATTTGGTCTTTCGCCGGCGTATCACCCGCCAGCGAGATGGTGAGGTCGCCGCCAAATATTTTTTGGTAAAAGTCCATCGCGGCTGTGGATTGTCCGTGAAAATTTAAATAAGGTAATAGTGATGCCATAATATTTTAATTAAAGGTGAATGAAAATCTGAAGCGCTGCATCAGGAAAACCGAATATTGGTTGCAGGGGCTTTTTGGAACTGAAGCGGCTCCCGCTGTAATTGATGGTAATAATAATAGGAAGCACCTAACAATATCATGGCCAGTAACGGGGCTGTCATCTGTACGCCCGGACCGTCTACAACAAGACCGGAAATTAGCGCACAAACAAAGTTAAAACTAAAACCGGCATAAGCCCATTCCTTAATGCGGCCTTTGAAAATTGGCAGAATCAGGATTAAAGCACCGGAAACTTTGAAAAATGTAAGCAGTACCCGGAAGTAATCCGGATATCCCAAGTGCCGGATGCCTTCTATGGCCATATCTGTATTTGAGGTAAATGCAGGAATCAGTCCGTCGAAGGCAAAAATCAGTCCTGTGGTGATCCAGTAGCATATTCTTTTCTTTTTCATGACATTTCTTTTGATTTGAATAATTTGTTTGTTGATACAAAGATCATCTGCTCCCGGCGTTTTTCTACTGTGTGAAAACGACAAGTTTGGGGGTTGATTCCGCCAATTAATAGTCCTACCTTTCGGTTTCAAAAATCCGGCGCTAAAAACGCCGGTAAGCGTAGAAAGGGCATTGTAATGAAAGACCTTATTCTGCCATCAAGGAGCAGGAGTCGGTTGAGAACGTTTTTCTTTTAAAAGGCGGATATAAATTTGTAGCTGTGGCAGCTGTTTCGGGAAAGTGCGCTGAATAAATGTCATTCACTAAACAAACCCTAATTAATGATGAAAAAGATTTCTATTTATGTACCCGAACATGGCGCAATCGAAGCCATTACGCCAGCCTATCGGTTGTTCAATACTGCCAATGAGTTATTATTATCATCCGGAAAATCAGCTGCTTTTGATGTGGAATATATTGGCCTTAAAAGATCGGTTCAGGTAAACGACGGGGAATACATGATCAGCACTCACCGGCTACTAAAGGATGTTGAAACTACCGATTTGATACTGTTGCCTGCCTTATACGGTGATTTACAAATAGCCGTAAAAGCCAACCTTAAAGCTGTGTCCTGGATACGCAGCATGTATGAAAATGGCAGCGAAGTGGCCAGTTTATGCCTGGGCGCTTTTTTGCTGGCCAAAACGGGTTTGCTGGACGGAAAATCCTGTTCGACACACTGGGCTTACTATGATCAGTTTCGGTATACGTTCCCCCAGGTGGAAGTCGTTGATGGTTCTGTAATTACGGACCTGGGCCGTTTATATTCCAGCGGCGGCGCCCATTCACTCTGGAGCTTATTATTGTATCTGTTGGAAAAGTATGCAGATCGGGACACCGCTATCCTGGCTGCCAAGTATTTTGCCATAGATATTGATCGGCACAGTCAGGCAAGTTTTACCATATTTACCGGTCAGAAGAATCATAACGATAAAGAAGTGTTGACTGCGCAACAGTTGATTGAAAGGAAATTCGCGGAAAAGCTGTCGGTAGATGAACTGGCCGGTAATGTGAATGTCAGCCGTCGTAGTTTTGAGCGTCGGTTCAAGCAGGCTACCAACAACACCGTCATAAATTATATCCAGCGCGTCAGGGTAGAAGCGGCCAAACGAAGTTTTGAAGCCAGCCGCAAAAATATTACCGAAGTCATGTATGACGTCGGGTATGTAGATACAAAGGCATTCCGGGATGTATTTAAAAGGTATAGCGGACTTACCCCCATTGAATACCGGAGTAAGTACAACAAAATGGAAATGGAAGAATGGGGTTAGAAGGAGATAAAGCAAAGACAAAACAGGAGCGTCAATAAGGCAATAAATAAGTAGCAAGTACTTCGTATCTTAAAGGGGGGAGGTTATACTTGCCCTGCTTTTCCTAATGACATTGCCGACGATTTTCTTTCAGGGGATGGAATCCATGACAACACGGTACAGGGGAGACGGGCGATATCGTTTTTACACCGCGATTTTAACTTTTCGAAAGTTTTTCATTATCTTAGTGATTCTTAGGCCGATGGCCTACCTCCGCCCGGGGGAGATACCAATTCAATCATTTACATCATGGCAAAAAAAATCGTTAGGGACATCGATTCTATGGACCTCGACCCTGATATCATTATGTTATACCTTTCTCTGGGGGTTAAGGAAACCGAAAAATGAATACGAAAAAAGGCTACTCAGAGAAATTAAGGAGATAAAGAAACAGGGCGGCGGAATAGCGTTCCCTGCTAATTAGCTTTTTTTAATTTCACGCTGAGAAAAACTCAATCAAAACGTTACATTATGGCAAAAAAAATCATTAGAAATTTCGACGCAATGGACCTCGACCCGGATATCATTATGTTATATCTTTCGCAGGGGTTAAGGAAACCGAAAAACGAAAAAGAAAAGAGGTGGCTTCGGTCTATTCGGGAAACCAAAAAAAAGGGAATGGGTATAGAATTCCCGTTTAACTAGCCTTTTCCCGCCTCCCGGGGATTATCCTTTTATAATTTAGCTAGATAATGGGAAGGGAGGCTTATTTCGCACTTGTGTTATAAATGTGCTATATCTATAAATGAAAAAACGCTTATCATGTAGATAAACGTTTGATTTTTAATGTGGTCCCACCTGGGCTCGAACCAGGGACCCTCTGATTATGAGTCAGATGCTCTAACCGACTGAGCTATAGGACCTTTACCGGTTAAACCGGTAAAAAATTAATTAGATAGCAAGAACTTTCCCTTTCGGAGGGAGGCAAAAGTATTAAAAAATTCTATTGTAACAGCAGGATTTTTCCAAATTACAAGTTCTGATGAGATTCCAGCGCTCGCTCGGTACTGGTTACCGCTCGTTCACCAGCCGCTCCTGTTCAATTGGAAAGGAAATCGGCTAAATAGGAACAGCGGCTTTTTGCCTCCTGGAAAAAACGGGTATCTCCGAAGCGCGTCTGCATTTGAGGAAAATATTTATTGCTGGCGAATTCCTTATAATATTCCTTCTCCTTTTGTTTGAACAGATCATACTGGTCATATCCAAAATCCAGATATCGGGGTTTGGTAATTTGCTTCTGACTGCAACGGGCCATCATGAAAAGACATTTGGCTTGAAACTCCGGATCTTTACTGGCATCCAAGGCCTTTTTAAAATATTCCTGGGCTGTAAATGCACCATAATATTCTTTTTGAAAACCTGTGGCGTTAGCTGGTATATGATAACCATCTACCCCGCTACGGAAATATTCCACCAGGTTCCATGCATAGCCGTAATAAGTGACATTATAGTAGCCCAGGGCCAGCTTATAGTAAGTTGCAGCCCGTTGGGCGGGATCCGCCTGAGTCAGCGCCTGAAGCCTTTTCATCTCTCGTGCATAAGCCAGCTTGGTGGTGGTTACGCGATTCCCTGGTAGCTCCTCTTCCCGGTCATACATGAGTTCTATAAAAGGATCCTTCCCGATCTCTTTGCTGCCATCTGATTTTTGCAGCCAGCTGATGGCTTTATCGTAATTATAGTCCCGCAGGTAAGCGGTACCGGCAAAATCAGCTACTTCGCTGATGGTTAGCTTGATATGACGGGCTAAAAAAGCTTCGTAGGGAGTGAATTTCTTCGCATTCAGGAACTGATACAAGACTTCGGTTTGTTTGCCGCTGAACAGGTCTCGCATATAATCCAGTGCCGTATAATAATAGGGCTCAATGGTTTCTGCCGATCCCATGGCCAGCAGGGCTTTCTGAAGATCACCCTGGGCCCTGTACCTTTTAGACAATATTTCTACTGCCAGATTACGATAGAACTTTCGCCATTGAAGCGTTTCCCCATTCCAGTCTAAGTCCTGACGGGTGCCGGAGGCTACAGGCGGACTTGCTTTCTTATAGAGCCATTCCAGGGAAGGCAGTATATCTTTTTCGAAAGCCGCGTCAATTTTCTCCTGGGCACTGATCTGAACCAGCAAATTGGTCAGCATCCATTGATCTTCCAGCCGGGAAGATAATTTCATCGAGCGCGCCTGCGCCAGATAATCCCTGGCTTTGGAGAAGTCCCTGAGCATATAGGCTCCATAAGCGCCTGCCACCCGCATCAGGGCGGGATCCTTTACTTTTTGCGACTTAGCCGCATCGTTCAGAAAATTTACCAATGACACCAGCCCCGGCTTTCGGTTCCGGAGCAAACTATCCGTTTCCTGCTCATTATTGAATTGATAATAATATTCGATACCCAATAGGCCGGTATTGTAAGCCCTTCCTATGAGCGGCGTCAGATACCGCTCTTCATATTTATTGATTTCTCTTATTACCAGTGTTGACAGGAGTTCAGCGGAAGGATCCAGTGTATAAATTTCCTGAATTGCCTGTAAATCAGGCTCGGGATTCTGGAGTGCAAATAGGGAAAGCATCGCTGTTTTTTCCTGCGCGTTTTTACAAAAAGCCAAATATGGTTGGCGGTCTTCGTTTCTGACTACGGACCAGTTAAAGCCGTAAAAATTGGATACTTTTTTTACGTCCCCAGCCATAAATGCCTGGGAGAACAGGTAGGCGGCCTGCTTGTTTTGCCCCAGCCGGAACAGGGCACCGGCTTTCAGTGCCAGTGATAACGGCTGGAGAACCGTTTGGGTAGGATTGCCGGCAGCCAGATCTTCGTAGTACTGGGCAGCCTCCCGGTAATGATGATTGTAATGCGCCAGCCGGATAATCTGATAGGCATATTTCATACGGAACAAATCTGTTTTGGCAGCCCGATAGAGCTGTAGTCCATTTTTCAACAGTTTATCCATCATCAAACTATCCCGGGTTTCCGGCTCCCAGGTGTCGGTGCTGGTTACATGCGGTTCGACTTTTTTGGCATACAGCAAATAGCCCAGTGCTTCGAGGTTTCGGTTTTTCAGAAAAAACCTGGCCATCGAATTGTTACCGACAGAATCCGGTAGTCGGGCGGGGCGACCTTTTTCGATATGGTAATACAAGGTGCTGATATCTCTGGCCGGCCATTTCATGACCAGGGTGTTTACGTCTTTCGCAGATGCCTGATTGCCGGTAAAATCTTTCCATTCTCCGATTAATACCTCCTGCGGATTCTTTGGCTCCTCCCGATCGTATAGAAACAATTCGTTGGTATAGAAAAAGGGTTTATACTGCAACTGAGAGGCCGCATATTGATTAAAGAAACCGACATAGTAATCATAGGGGTCCAAACTGCCACCGCAACCAATGATATTTTGCGGAACCGACGTCAGGGCTACACTAATCAGCCCGCAGACCGCTGAATAAGCTTTCCAGTTCATGTACTGAATATTTTTTTAAAATTACTGAATCGCAATGATACAGCACCAGACTGAGCGTGTCATCTGTTAGTCGTTGGCTGAGTTCCGTCACCAGATCGCGGAGTGCCTGGTAATTACTGGTCTCTCGTCGAAGCAGATCTCCTGACTGAAGTGACCGGTCGCCCAGCAGGGTGTCCCTTGGGATGGAAAACAGGTTGGGAGCGCGTCGATTGAATCCGGACAAGACGGAATCTGGTATTTCAGAAAACAGTCCGGCGTATTTATTTTGCCGAAATAGCACAAACCAGTCAAAAAGTGACAGTCCGATATCAAGTGGCAGCGGATAAGAACTAATTGAGGGGCTGTACTTTTTAAACAGTTCCGGATCTACGATGGAATTCCGGCTGCCGACTTCCTGGAGGTTGCCCATATTGTAACACATTAACAGCCCCCGGTCGACAGGAGGGATGCCGGAGCTGCGGGTATATTTTACCTGATGCAATCTGATGGTGGCGGAAAGTATTTTTTCCGGATGCAAAGATTTAATTCGCTCCAGCAGGTAAAAATATTTGTCACGTGTAGCAACTGTCCAGTCACAATCCATCTGAATCTCTTTCACATTGTCGAGCTGATACAATTGTTGGTATTTAAGCAAAAGCGAAGCGATATTCCCCGCCAAAAGACGGACGCGACTGCTGTCCAGTTTATAGAGCGTTTCGTTCGTGATAAAAACGGTCGGAACCAGCTGTCGGCGCTTTAGAAACGCGGTATCAGCGACCCGGATTTTAGCGACAGGCAGCGCCGCTTGCTGAAGTGGGTCCCAAAGAATGTCAAAAAATTTTACATAGAGTTTTTCTGTATGCAGACTGTCCAGGTAGGTTTTTTCGAAAGGGCCGGGCCTGAAATGGGTCTTCCAGTAATAAAAGCCGCGGATAACCCGACGGTGTTTCTGGTGGCAGGAACTGACCAATAAAACGAAAAGTAGTAAAGCAGCGCATGATTTCATGGCGGTTGGCATATATTCCTAGTCCGGCAGGCCGAGCCCTTTGTAAATGGCATCCTGCAGCCTGCTGCGGGTGTACAGGTTTCCCAAACCGGGACTGTTGCGGCTGGGGTATACCCGGTTGGACAGAAAGATGAAAACAATATTATATTTCGGATCTACCCAGACGCAGGTGCCTGTAAACCCCGTGTGTCCATAAGTCTGGGGGGAGGCCAGTGTGCTGGGGTAAGGGTGCTGGCGTACCGCATTGTCTTTCTCTGGTTTGTCAAATCCATAGCCGCGGCGACTGATCGGTGTGTGATAGGATGTAAAATTCTGAATCGTCTCCCAATTAAGGAATCGCTTTCCATTGAGTTCGCCGCCATTGAGTAACATTTGATAGAGTTTACCCAGATCATAGGCGGTAGAAAACAGGCCTGCATGGCCGGCAACACCACCTCCCAGCGCTGCCCCCTCGTCATGTACGGTACCCTGAATCAATTGATTGCGGAAGCCGTATTCACTTTCAGTAGGTACAATTCGATCTATCGGAAACCGATCCAGGGGATGATAACCGGTGGTCCGCATATGCAGGGGCAGATAAAAGCTGTCTCTTACATACTGGTCCAGGGGTTTTCCTGATACGACTTCTACGATTTTTCCCAGAAACCAGAAATCATTATCGCTGTAAATATATTTAACTCCCTGCGGCGTAACCGGGCTGTCCAGAATTGTTTTCCAGATGGTATCTTTCCAGTCGTTACGCAAGTAAAGATCCCTGGCAACCTGGGTGGTAAAGCCCATTTCTGGTCGGGAACGATAAAGATCGGGGCGCGGATTACCATCTGCTCCCAGGGTTGCTTTATAGAAGGCAATGAAAGGCACCATCCCGGCCTGGTGCAGGATTATATTTTCCAGGGTGAGTTCCGCTTTATCCGAACCACGGGTGAAAGGCAGATAATCTTTTAATTTTTTTTTTAAACTGACCCGTCCCTGGTCCACCATTTTCATGATAGAGACGGTCACCGCCGAAACCTTAGTCACAGAAGCCAGATCGAAGATCGACCCCAATTCCATCGGGTGTGTGGTGTCGTAAGTAAAATTTCCAAATGCTTTATGATAAACGATTTTTCCGTCTTTGGCAGCCAGGACCACACAACCCGGATAAGCCCGTTTATTAATTCCTTCCTGGGCAATGGCATCTACGGCTGCAAAACGGGCATCTCCCTGGCCAATCGGTCGGAGCGCGGAGCGAAAAGAGGCATCACCCGTAATTCCGTCTCCGAATTTATAACTGCAGACGGATACCGGCAGGGTGCCGCTCGCTGTAAAGTCTCCTTTCAGCCAGTTGGCGGCTTCTTCCTGAAAAGCGTCATCGTCTTCATAACAGATCGCCAGGTTCTTGGCCTGACAGAGGCTGGCGGCCGACAACGGATTACCGAATACCAGCGTGATTGCATTGGTTTTATTCAGGCCATACCAGTTTTGTATGGCGCTGCGCGAAATGCCGTAATTGCGGCTTCCCTTGCGGGTGCTGATATTATGGAATCCGATAATAACCTTATCGTATTTGCCTTCGTTGACCGCCTTGACAATCGTACCCGTTTTAGCGGCGTCGCTGTAGGAGGCATAGAAAACATCAGCATTCAGGGTTTCTTTCAGCTTTTTGCCCAGGGTGGTATTCTGGCTGCTGCCCAGGGCCACATAGGCTATTTTTTCAGTTTTCTGCAGCGGCAGAGAGAAGAATTCATTACGGAAGGTATTGACTTCTGCCAGTTTCAGCAGGGTTATAGACTGCCGGGCAATCTGGTGACGGATCCCTTCGGTGGCGGCATTCAGGTCGGCTGTCAGGTTGCGAAGATTCACGGGCTGATATTGGCCCAGCCCGAGCTTGTATTTGGCCAGCAGGACCTTTTTTGTTTTGGCTTCAATATCCTGCCAGCTCAGTCGTCCCTTTTTGATCGCTTCTTTTACCGCTTTAATTGTTCCCGGAACGGATTCAGGAAGACAAAGCATATCATTACCGGCAATCAGTGCTTCAACGGCAATGGTGCCGCCTGGAAAGTATTTGGCCACCCCTTTCATTTCCAGGGCATCGGTAAAAGTCAATCCGTCAAAACCCAGTTCTTTTCGCAGTAGACCATCTACCGCGTTTTTAGATATCGAAGTGGCCCGGTTCCGTCCATTATCAATCGAGGGAACGGAAAGATGGCCCACCATCACACTCTGTACGCCGGCTTTGATCATTTCCCTGAAAGGATATAATTCCAGGTCGTCAAGCTGACTGCGGGTTTTTTTGATCACGGGCAGGTCCAGATGGGAATCCACTGCTACATCACCATGACCCGGAAAATGTTTGGCGCAGGCCATAATACCCGCATCCTGCATACCTTTCATAAAGGCAACACCATCCCTGGCTACCCGGTATTTGTCTTCACCGAATGACCGGAAGCCGATCACTGGATTATTGGGGTTATTGTTGATGTCTACCACCGGTGCGTAGTCCACATGCACGCCCAGCCTTTTATGTTGTTCGCCAATACATTTTCCAACTTCGTAGATCAGATTGGAATCGGCAACGGCGCCCAGTGTCATGGCGTAGGGGTATTTAGTGACGCTGTCCAGGCGCATGCCCAGGCCATATTCTCCGTCAATTGTAATCAAAATAGGCGTTTTGGCCAGACCTTGGTAATAGTTGGTCAGTTCTGCCTGCCGTACCGGTCCGCCCTGAAAAAAACAGATGGAACCCACATTGTATTTTTTGATATCATTTACCACATGGGCTTCCACCCCTCTGTTGGAATAGGCTCTGATAATAATCAGCTGGGCGATCCGTTGCTCGGGACTCAGCTTTTTATAAGTGGCATCCACCCATTGTGCGGCGGCATCGCCGGATTGGGCCATCAAAGTGCAGGAAAAACCAAGGAAAATCAATAAAAAGAATAAAGATCGCTTCGTCATCATATGGAATTTTAAGGAGATTACAAACCTACAGGAAAAATCTTATACAGCTAAAGGGAAGGCCCGAGGGCCCGATTGAACCCAATTAATAAAATATCCTGCCAGAAATTATGCCGGGTCAAAGCGACGCAACCTACGCTGCTGTATTTGGGCGCCCCGTTAATTATTGTACCTTTACACGCTTTAAAAAATGCAAAACGTGCCCGACAAGATAGTCTTATTACCGGATAATATAGCCAACCAGATCGCCGCCGGCGAAGTAATACAGCGACCCGCCAGTGCGGTGAAGGAACTCATGGAAAATGCGGTAGATGCCGGGGCCACCGAAATAAAAGTGTTGATAGCGGATGCGGGTAAATCCCTTTTACAGGTCATCGATAACGGGTGCGGTATGAGCGAGGCTGATGCCAGGGTATGTTTCGACCGCCATGCTACTTCCAAAATAAAACAGATTGAAGACCTGTTCCATATAAGTACTATGGGCTTCCGGGGTGAGGCACTGGCTTCGATTGCGGCAGTCGCCGAAGTGGAACTGAAAACCAAACGCCCGGACGATGAAGCCGGCCATTTCCTGCGGGTGGCCAATAGCAGGATTCAGTCATTGGAACCGGTTGCGGTCCCCGAGGGTACCAGCATTGCCATGAAAAACCTGTTTTTTAATATTCCCGCCCGACGCAATTTTCTGAAAAGCAATGCCTCGGAAATGCGGCATATTATTGACGAATTCACGAGGGTCGCCCTGGCTTTTCCTGAAATTCAGTTTTCACTGACTTCCAACGGACAACAGGTATTTTATCTGGAAAAAGGCAATCTCAAGCAACGGATACTGCAACTATTGGGAAATAATTACAACGCGAAGATGGTCGCGGTAAAGGAGGAAACAGATTATATGAATATCTACGGCTTTACGGGAAAGCCGGAAACAGCCCGAAAAACCCGCGGGGACCAGTATTTCTTCATCAATAATCGTTTTATCAGAAGCCCCTACCTGCATCATGCCGTTATGAATGCGTACCAGGAAATGCTGCCGGCAGGCAGTTTTCCCATGTATGTGCTCTTTATTGAGCTGGACCCCGAACAGGTAGATGTGAATGTGCATCCCACCAAGCAGGAGATAAAATTTGAAGACGAAAAAATTATCTATGCTTTTGTTCAGGCGGCTATCAAACATGCCCTTGCGCAGTTCAGTATTACGCCCACGCTGGATTTTGATCTGGATGCCCGGATTCAACAATTGCCGGCCGTGTCCCAACCCTTTACCTCCAATAAACAACAGGAAGCGGCAGGTTCCGATCTCTATAAGGGATTTACCCGGAAGCATCAGGCGCATTTTATAGAAAAACCTGCCGAGCCACTACAGGATTGGAAAGACTTTTATGCCCCGCTGAAAGAAGAAGATGCGCTGTTTGAGTACGAAAAAAATCCGCCCCCATCTTCCGGACAGTTAACTGCGTTGCCCCAGCAGGCTTTTGAAATTGACGAACATACCGATCTTTTACAGGTTTTAAAAACCTATATTCTTATTGGAGGAGAACAGAGTTTTCTGCTGATCCATCAGCAGGCCGCGCATGAACGGGTCCTCTACCAGCAAATGAGTCAGGCTGCCGCTGACAAGCCGATAGCAACACAAAGCACTATGTTTCCGGTTACCATCGATCTGATTCCCGCCGATGCAGGTCTTTTACAGGAGCTGCTGCCTTATTTTGGACAGCTGGGTTATCTGATAGAACCCGCCGGGGGACATCGTTATCTGATCCAGGGTACCCCGGCAGATCTGGAGCCTGGGGATGAAAAACAAGTCATCGACTTCACCCTGGAGCAATACAAACATTTCAGCAGTGATATCCGGATATCTGAACGGGAAAAGCTCATTCGTTCCCTGGCGCGGCAGCGCGCCGTCAAGACTGGTATTCGGCTTACCCAACGAGAGATGAGACAATTAGTCCGGGACCTGTTCCAGTGTCAGCCCTTTAATACCGCCCCTGACGGGTCGCCAACCTATCTGGAATTTAAAGAAGAGCAGATAGAGAAGATGTTCGGACGCCTGTAAAAGTCCCGGGCTTAAATAAAATACTGCCGATTCGTGATATAGATAATTAAAATCAATATATTAGCG
Organism: Niabella terrae; assembly: GCF_054783135.1. Lineage (NCBI taxonomy): Bacteria > Pseudomonadati > Bacteroidota > Chitinophagia > Chitinophagales > Chitinophagaceae > Niabella > Niabella terrae. The sequence continues at coordinate 426,597 of NZ_BAAGRD010000001.1, read as the reverse complement.
GCGATATTGTGTGGAATGAAATACGAAATAAAACAAGAGGATAAATTTAGCTTTGTCGAGGAAGGCGAAGGTGAGCCCCTGTTACTCTTACATGGTCTATTCGGTGCCCTGAGCAATTTTTCAGGATTGATTGATCATTTTAAGCAGTATAATAAGGTGGTGGTACCCTTATTGCCCTTACTGGAAATGGATATCCTGCACACCAGTGTCAGCGGACTGGCTAAATACCTGCATAAATTTATTGAATTTAGGGGGTACCAGAATATCCACCTGCTGGGTAATTCGCTGGGAGGTCATGTAGGCCTGGTTTATTTATTGAAAAATGAAGCGAACCCGGTGAAAACCATTACCCTGACAGGCAGTTCAGGACTTTTTGAAAGTGCTATGGGCGACAGCTATCCCAAACGCGGCGACCGGGAATATATCAGAAAAAAAACGGAGTATACTTTCTATGATCCGGCCATGGCAACTGAAGAGCTGGTGGAAGAAGTATTTTCCATTACCAATAACCGGCTGAAGGTTATTAAAATAATTGCGTTGGCCAAGAGTGCAATTCGCAATAATCTGGAAAAGGAACTCTCCAAGATAAATATTCCCGCACTTTTGATCTGGGGAAAGAATGATAATGTAACACCGCCGTTTGTCGCTGAAGAATTTCATAAACTACTACCAAACAGTGAGTTGCATTTTATAGACAAATGTGGTCATGCTCCTATGATGGAAGTCCCGGGCGAATTCAATACGATTTTATTCGATTTCCTGAAAAAGCATGCCGCTATTGCAACAAATGCCTGAGAATTTAAGTCTTATTAAAAACAGGCGCACAAATGTTAATAAAAGACCTTCTTTTAGAACAGCTCCCGCAGGTAAAATTATCGGATACCGTTGATACGGTATTGCAATGGATGTACCACGATCAGTTGCAGCAATTACCCGTTGTGCTGGAAGGCCGGTACCTGGGTATGATAACGGAAGCAGTCCTGCAGGAGGAGGATGGAGCTGTATTAATCAATGAACTCAATGCCCGCTTGTCGCAGGTAGTGCTGCAGGAACAGGAACATTTCCTGAAAGCCGTTGCACTGGCTGCCAGTACGGGCTTTGGCGTTCTGGCAGTTACCGATACGGAAGGACAGTACAAGGGTGCCCTGATGACGGGTCGCCTGGTGCAGGATCTGGCGGGATTTCTGAACCTGGAAGAAGCCGGCGCCCTGGTCGTTCTGGAAATGGAGCCCCGACAGTACTCTTTTTCTGAAATCAGTAAAATTGTGGAAACCAACGATGCACAGATTACCCAGCTGAATACTTCAGTCAATAAGGAAACGGGAATGCTGCAGGTGACCCTCAAACTGAATAAACTGGAAGTGTCCGACGTGATCGCGACATTTCAGCGTTATGAGTATCATGTTAAGCACTATTTTGGCGAAGAGCTCTATGCCAATGAACTCAGGGACAACTATGAAAACCTGATCAACTATCTTAACATTTAATTTTACCCCATATCCGTATTTTGTGAAAACGTGAGAAAATTCCCCCGTACATATTTATTGGGTCTGCTTATTTTGTTGGGTAGTAGGGAGGCTTTTGGTCAGGTGGATTCACTGGATCTTCGGCGGGATACCGTAAAAACACCTTCGCCGGTCGGGACCAACACTTTTATTACGGATAGTATCATACCCCCTACAACGGACAATTATTTTGTAATCCGGGATATTACCATTGAAGGCAACCGAAAGACCCGCGATATCATTATCCTCAGGGAACTACCTTTTAAGTCAGGAGATTCGATTCTCATCAGCCAGATTCCGGATCTATTCTCTCAGGGTAAAACGCAATTGCTGAATACCTCGCTTTTTGCCGTGAATGAAGTCAATGTGCATGTCAAGCGTTTCGAAGGACATTATGTAGACGTGGGTGTTAAAGTCAAGGAGCGTTGGTATTTATGGCCGATTCCTTATGTGAAGCCTGTCGACCGTAATCTGAATCAATGGCTTTTTGAGAAGGGAGCAGATGCGAAACGACTGGATTATGGCGTTAAATTGCTCTATACCAATGTCAGTGGCAACAATGATAAATTGCGTTTTTATTTTATCACCGGTTATACCAAACAGCTAAGGCTCAGCTACAGCCGGCCTTATATCGACAAAGACCTGAAATGGGGGATTAATGTGGATCTGTCACTGGGCAAGAATCATGAGATTAATTATGGGACTGAAAATGACAAACAGCTCTTTGTAAAAGACAATGAAAAGTACCTGCGTAATTTTTTCGACGGATTTGTAGAGACTACTTATCGGCCTGCTTTTTTTACACGACATATTTTTGGTATCGGCTACAGTACTTTGCATATCGGCGATACCGTACGAAAGCTCAATCCTGAATTTCTGGCGAATGGTACCGACAATGTACGATTCCCCAGAATCTATTATCGGATGATTTACCAGAACCTGGATTATATTCCTTATCCGACCAAGGGATATGCTGCAGAACTTTATTTCGGTAAAATCGGGTTCGACCGCAATATGAACCTTTGGCAATTACACGCCCGGGGGCTGGGTAACTGGCATCTGGGTCGCAATACCTATTACAGCCTTTCTGCGCTTGGAACCCTGAAACTTCCATTTGACCAGCCTTTTATCAATAAACAGCTGTTAGGTTATGGTGATATGTTTTTACGGGGCTATGAATATTATGTAATGGATGGTGTCGCCGGCGGATTGGTCAATGCGACCCTGGCGCACCGACTGGCTAATTTCAGCCTTCAGCTGCCTTTTCTCAAAAAATATGTTTCCCGAAATATTCCGCTCAAAATTTACGGAAAAGTTTTTGGCAATGCGGGTTATTCCTATGATCCCGACCCTGAGCCATCCAATCGTCTGAACAACCGTATGGTTTATGGCGGTGGCCTGGGACTGGATATCTTTACGGAATACGATTTTACACTTAAGGTGGAGCTCTCCTTTAATCAGTTAGGGCAAAACGGGGTATATTTACACAAGAAGAATATCTTTTAAAATTCATGAAAGTAGCCGTTTACAGCAGGGGAGTGGACCGTGCCACTTATGAGGATGTGAAAAAGTTTTTTGAGGAACTTGATCATTATAAGTTCAGCTATATCGTTTACCGGCCCCTGTTTGAAGATCTGAAGGAGCCCTTACAACTGGATCCCCATACCCCTACTTTCGTGGGGGCTGCGGAGTTGGGTGATGATGTGGAATTTATCATCAGCCTTGGCGGAGATGGCACTTTGCTGGACACCGTCATTCTGATCAAAGACAAGCCTATTGCAGTAATGGGGATTAATTTCGGGCGGCTTGGTTTTCTGGCTAGTATTGGCCGGGACAACCTGAGCCTGGCCATCAAAGCCCTGGCGCTACGTACCTATATCAGCGAGAAACGGGCCCTGATTCATGTAGATTCAGATCTCCCGATATTCGGAGATGTGCCTTTCGGACTGAATGAATTTGCGATCCTGAAACGTGATACTGCGTCGATGTTAAAAGTACATACGTATATCAATGGTGAGTTCCTGAACACCTATTGGTCTGATGGCCTGATCGTTTCCACGCCTACGGGTTCAACCGGATATTCACTGAGCTGTGGGGGACCCATTGTATTCCCGGATTCTGAAAATTTTATCATTACGCCGGTAGCACCACATCACCTGAACGTCAGGTCGTTGGTAGTCAGTGATAAGAGTATTATATCCTTTGAAATCGAAAGTCGTTGGGATGAGATCATCTGCGGACTGGATTCCCGAAAGGAAATTGTCCATAAAAAGGTCTCGCTGGCGGTAAGGAAGGAGAAATTCGGAATCGAATTATTGCGTCTTTCAGAGAATAATTTCCTGCATACCATTCAAACCAAGCTCATTTGGGGACTGGATCGCAGGAATCCGGGCAGTTGATTCATTCCTGCCGGCGGGACATTAAAACGCTGCGGCATGCCGCAGCAGTTTTCTGAGGCCGTAGGTACTATTCCGCTTCCTGTTCGTCTTTATCCTGATCTTCCTTTTTCTTTTTCTTTTTAAACGGGTTCGGTGGTTTGGGAGGACCTTCCCTTTTTACTTCACGCTTGTCCTCGGAAGCTGATGCATCTTTTGATGTTGTCTTTTCGGCCTTTTCTTTCGGTTTATCCGAATCTTTATCTTCTTTATCGGCTACATGTTTTTCATGTTCCGCCTTCCAGAAGTCCCGCTGCGCACGTCCAAAGCGACGCCAGCCTTCCTTTTGTCGCTCATGACGCTCTTCGGCCGTTTCTTTTTCTGCTGATTTTGCCTTGGTTTTCCGATCAGACTTTTTTGCAGTGGCTTCTTCTTTTTTCGGTTCTTCTTTTTTGGCATCCGCTTTATCATCACTTTGTGCGTATACACCTGTGTAAATAAGGCCCGCCAGTAAGGGGAATATAATTTTCTTCATACCTGTAAATTTTTAGGTTAGATCACTAAAATTAATCAAATATTGTTTCGTAATTAAAGTTTCCTGTATTGAAATTAGCCATCATCCCCTGAAATAGGTAGGCACCGCCTGATTTCATTCCCATAAGGGCTGCTGTACAGGCTGGATCCTAAAGCTTTTGCGGTGGTGCTCGCATAGTCCGTGTTCCTGTATGGCCTCACGGTGTGCTGCTGTGCCATAGCCCTTGTTGGAGCACCAGTTGTATTGGGGGTATTGCTGGTGCAAATCCATCATGTAGGCATCCCGTGCCGTTTTAGCCAGGATGCTCGCTGCCGCGATATGTGCGTATAAACCGTCCCCCCGAACGATACAGGCATGAGGCACCTGGCGGTAAGGGATAAAATAATTACCGTCTACAGCAATAAAACCCGGCGCGGGGGCAAGGGCATCCAGCGCCATATGCATGGCGCGCTGCGCTGCCTTCAGGATATTGGTATGATCAATTTCCTCGACATCGACCATGGCAATCCCATAGGCCAGCGCAGTTTCGATAATCAGTTCCCTGAGCTCCAGTCGTAATTCCGGTTTTAACTGTTTACTGTCATTAAGCAGGGGATGCCGGAAATCAGCGGGAAGGATCACTGCTGCAGCAAAGACCGGTCCCGCATAGCAACCACGCCCGGCCTCGTCACACCCGGCTTCCGGATATTGTTGCTGGTAGCGGCTCGGTAAATAAATGGGTTGCTGTCTTGCCCGGGTCATTAGCTGATCAATTTAAAACATTTTTCCTCAATTTCGGCATGGACCCGTAAATCGGATACAACTGGTTCACCGTCAATATGCATGGGGGCCAGTCCGGTATTGCCAATGATAATTTCACTGGCTTGAAAATAAATGATCCCCCGGTGGTTGCGAATCTGCTTCTGGGTTTTCAGGGGGTTGAGTCCTGTGATCTGCATTACGGTATTATACAACATTTCCAGTTTCGACTGTTCTGTCACAATCACGATATCCAGTAATCCATCACTCAGATCCGCATGGGGAGCGATGGTGAAATTATTGCCGAACTGATTACTGTTGGCGATACTGATAAAATAAGCTTCGATGTCGAAGTTTTTAGTGGCCAGCCCGATATTAAATCGATAAGGTCTGGCGGACCAGAAATTTTTGACACTGACTTTTATATACGTGGCCAGTCCTCTTTGTGCCTGCCGGGAAAATTCATGTGCCACCTTACCATCGAATCCGAGACCACAGAGCATGCAGGCGAATTTCCGGTTAATCCGAAATCCGTCAGTCAGTCGGCTTTTTCCGGTAAAAACAGTTTGCAGGGCTTTTTTAATACCGGAAGGAATTCCTGCTCCGTAAGCCAGGCCATTGCCGGATCCCCTGGGAATGATACCGAATTCTACCGGTAAATGTTTGAGTTGGTCGACCACCTGACTGACGGTTCCGTCGCCGCCTACAATAATAATATCGGTAAACTTTTCGTTTATAATAGTATCAAAGAGGAATTGGTAGTTGCCGTCAGCCACGGAAGGGAAAAACTGAAAAGGGAATCCAGCTTTTTCGGTTTCCCTGGAAATGAGCTGCCGGATCCGCTCCTTGGAGCTGGTACCGGAAACAGGATTTACAATATATAATAGTTTACGCGGCATGGAAACCAGGATATTCCGGCATCAAATATAGGCTGCAAACAGGTATGGCAGTCACTAAAAAATAATATTTCAATAATCAGCATGCAAGATATTTCTAAAAACTATCTTTATGCTTTAATAAACAATTCCCGATGAACTTTATCCTTAAAGTACTGATTACCGCACTAATTGCTTATTTACTGCAAAGCATCCTCAACGGGGTGAAGATTGCAGATATGAAAACCGCTGCACTTTTTGCCCTGGTTCTGGCTGTTCTCAATGCCATTGTGAAACCTGTTTTGGTCATTCTCACGATCCCGGTAACCATGATCACCCTGGGACTTTTCTTACTGGTTATTAATGCCCTGATGGTATTGTTGGCGGCCAATTTTTTCAAGGGTGTGGTCGTAGAAGGATTTTGGTGGGCCCTCGCCTTCAGTATTCTGCTTTCCTTGGGATCTTCCATACTCTATTCCCTGATCGGCGTCCGGGAGAATAACTAAGCGATTGGGTCCCTTCACCATCCCGTAAAACTTAATATTCAAGCCGGATAAAGATCACTAACTTTAAGATCCTTCCGGATATGAAAAGCGGGTACATCATATTATTCGGCTTGATATGGCTCTTTTCGGGTACCAGGGCAGGTGCTGCTCCGGTGAGCTTTGATTTTTACGGCGAACGCATAAGTTTTGAATTTGACCGCGACAACTTCGTGGATTTCAAGGCGCAGCGGCCGGACGCCGACCAGGTCCGGACTTTCTACCAGGCCATCCGCCAGCGGGACTACCGCAATCTGTTTACAGCACTGGAAACTTACCGCCGCAATCACCGGCCCGATGACTGGCTCTATTATCAGCTGGTACGCCAGACCGCGCAGGTCCTCAGTCCCAAGGAAGAGAATTACCTGCGCTATACCCTGTACAAATGGTATTTTCTGGTGCAAAGTGGCTATGGTGTACTACTCAGCCATCACGGGAAGAAGCTGTTGCTGTACATCCAGTGTGATGAGAATATTTTTAATATCCCATACCGGATGCAGTCGGATGGCCGGCAATTCGTGTGCCTGAATTATCATGATTACGGCAGCAATATTAATTTTGAGCAGGAGCCCTTTGAAGTGATACCGCTGGCCTTACCCGGGCAGCAAAGGGGTTTTTCCTATAAGATTACCCGCTTGCCGGATTTTGATCCGGCTGCATACAGAAACCGGCAACTGGCCTTCCGTTATCATACCAGTGAATATCAGTTTAATATCCGCATCAACCCCCAGATCAACCGACTCTTTAATAATTACCCGGTGGTGGCATATGCTGATTACCTGAATATCCCGCTGAGCAATGAAACCTATCGCTCCCTGATTGTGATGCTGAAAAAGCAATTAAAAGGTATGCACCAGCGGGCAGGGGTGGATTACCTGATGCATTTTACGCGGTATGCATTTCCCTTTGAAACCGATAGCAGGTATTTTGGTTCGGAAAAACGTCTGTCACCCGAACAGACCCTGCTTTCTCCCTATAGTGATTGTGACGACAGGGTAGGTCTTTTCTTTTTTCTGGTAAAAGAGATTTACCGGTTGCCGATGATCGTGCTGGCCTATCCCGGTCATGTTACGATAGCCGTGCAGTTTGACAAACCGGTGGGCACCACCATCCAGTATGATGGTGCCCGCTATACGGTTTGTGAACCGACTCCCCAGTCCCGTGACTTGAAAATCGGTGAACTGTTGCCGGAACTCAAAAAAGAACTATACACCATCGCCTATGTTTACCGGCCTGAAGCGGTGCAGTAACCAGCGACGTTGTGGACGACTGCCGGCGCAGTTTCGGTTTACAGGCTATAGCTGAGACCCAGGCCAAAAGCAGATCCGGGACGATAAGTTTCGAATGGCTGGTCGGCAGCCTGGTAGGAGCGGTAAACCTTTTGGGCCCTCTGATTCAGCAGGTTTGAAATTTTCAGGTCCATGTTGAACCTTTCTCCTATTTTTTTGCCGATACTCAGATTCAGGCTGTGGAAAGGCAATTGACATACATCCGGAAACAGGCTGCCGCCTACAATCCAGAGTACGGGTCCCTTGACATTATAGAACAGTCCGGCATCAATACCATGGTCAATATTATTATAGCTCAGGCCGGCATTGATGACCCAGGGAGCCTGCCCCGCCATAGCCCGGTCTTTTTTTACGGACTCGCCTGTTTTTTTATAATTGCCGTTGCGGGCCTGGTACTCTGTGTGGGTCATGTCGATTTTTGAATACACATAAGTAAAATTGCCGCTCAGGCTCAGTGAACGAAAGGTCTCGGAAATAAAATCGAAGTTTTTCCTGAATTCCAGTTCTGCACCGGCCAGGATACCGCTACCCACATTTCGGGCCTGGTATTCGGTGCTGGTCTGCTGGGTATAGATTCGTACGAGTTCGATGGGATTTTTAAAGGTTTTGGCAAAAGCACTGACTGAAAATATTTGTGTGCCAGGAAGGAATAGTTCCCAGCGGGCGTCAAAGTTATTGATGTCTGTTTCTTTCAATGACCCCTCCCATTCTCCCGGATAAGCCAACAGGCTTCCATTAAAAATGCGGTTCGAAATCGGGTCCAGAATCTGTGCAAAAGACATTTCCTTGAAAGAGGGTCGTGCGATGGTACGTCCGTATGAAAGCCGCAGGTTCTGATTCGCACGGAGGGCATAAATCAGGTTCAGTGTCGGAAATAATTTGAAGCTGTTGAGCACTTTTGCGTTATTCAGGTTAAGGCCCTGGACGGTATTGCCATTGGCATAATTCTGATCGCGCCCGGTATGCCGCTGGGTATATTGTTCCGCCCGGAGACCAAGGATGGCACGCAGTTTTTCGGTAACAGGCAGTTCATTGGAAACATAGGCTGCGGTGTTCAGTATACTGGATTGAAATTCATTGGGATTGGGCGAATTGTTGCCTGAAACAAAATAGGCGCCGTTGGGGCTGTTCGGATAGATAAAAGATTCCGACAGTACCTGATTCGGATCATACTGGATCTGGGACCAGTCCTGCGGCTGGAAGAACTGAAGGTCATAGGAAAGAATTTCATAGTCCCGGTTCTTATAAAGATTACTGAAACCGAATTTCAGTTTTGCTGCCCGTTCGCGGAAACTATATTTTTTCGTCAGGTCGATCCGCGACGAAAGGTTCAGTTCATTCAGATAACGCCAGATACGGGAAGGGTTGCCTCCGGCTCCGGCCGAAAACCAGGTTTTGCCGGGATCATAAGTGAAAGCGGTCTTGCGGATATCTGGATCATTGGAAATAGAATAGGTGGGCGAGATACGCCAGTCCAGTTCCCAGTCCGGATTAGGAAAACGGTGGTCACCGTTCAAAAACAGGTTGGTCAGCGAGCGCTGGTTGTATTCCAGGTTGTTGGATTGGGCCCTGTAACCCGAAGTGCCTACCGCAGCTCCTGTATTTTCGATGTCAAACCGGCCTGCGCGGCTAATGCCATTCTGCAGGTGCATAGCAGTAAGTCGTAGTTTAGAATTTTCGGTTTTATAGGCCAGTCCTCCCAATAGGCCCAGCAAAGCGGACTGTTCGCCTACCTGCCCCTGCTGTAATGTGGCTGCATTCAATTCATACACCTCCGGGTCGGCATCTTTCTGATATTCCCCGTAAATGATATCATTGAAGAGTCTTGTCTCGTTTTTATAAGAAGCCGAAATCAGGTAGCCCAGATGACGGGATTTATTGCCTTTCAGTCGCACCTGATTGCCCCATGAAATAGAAAAATCATAATCAAAGAGACTGGTCGTAGGGGTGGCGCCGAGTGTCTTATTGAAACGCCCGATAAAATTCGTTATCTGTGCCGTACTGTGTCCGCTGGTGGGAGAAGGGATGGTGCCACGGGCGCCCGCAGGAAGTTGGCGGGTACCGTCGTCGATCCCCAAAAAGTCGGTCTTCCCACCCGAATAACTCAGATAATTGGAATTGAAATGCATATCAGGGTTGACAGACAGCCCCACCGAAATGCCAAATGTTTTGCGTGAAGGAAAATCTTTGAGCTCAATATTCATGGCACCACCGGTAAAATCGGCTGGCAGGTCGGCCACGAAATTTTTACTGACCATGATATTGTCAATCATAGCCGCAGGGAAGATGTCCATTTGCAGGCTATTACGATCCGGATCCAGTCCCGGGATCTCCATGCCATTGAGTGTGGTCTTGGAATAGCGATCACCCAGTCCCCGTACGTAGACATATTTACCTTCTTCGACGGTCACGCCGGTAACTCTTTTGGCAGCGGCACCCGCTGTAGCATCTCCGGCTAACCGCATTTTATCGGCTGAGATGCCATCCATCATTGCCGGCGATCTTCTTTTGATGGTATAAATGGCGGCCTCCGAGTTTCGGGTCTGCCGGGCGGTTACCACAACTGCTTCGATCTGCCGGACAGCAGGCTGCAGCCTCAGATCGGTCAGTAATGTCACTTGTCCGGGAGTGGCGCTGATATCCTGAATGGTCATTGACTGATAGGAAACATAGCTGAGTTCCAGGGTGTAAGTCCCCGCGGGCAGGGTGAATGAAAAACTGCCCTCCAGATCCGTACTGAGCGCCTGGGAACGACCGGCAATTTTTACCGTAACGGATTTAAGGGGTTCACCGCTGGCATTGTCGATCACATTGCCACGGATGGTCGCCGGTTGTAATTGAGCCAATAGGTTTCCGGAATAAAAAACCAGTAAAAACAGGAGAATGCGTCTGTTCATTTTCAATTCTTAAAGTATAATAAAAGGTCCGTAACCAAGGGTGGACGGACCTGTATCTGATATATTGTTTGTAGGATTCAATTAGGGTCTAAAGCTGTCCTGCCTGAGCCGTCCAGGTCCAGCTAAGACCGGATTTGTTGAAAGTAGAATTTGTGCCACTCTGAATGCCGGCAGGAACAGGACTTACCGGGTTCCCGTCATTGTTTTTCACATAATCTCCAATAACGCCGGACGGCAGCTCCAGATTGATTCCGTCATAACCGACGATACCACCTGAGACTGCATTGTGCCGGATTACCTGTCCCGCACTGATACCCGTCACAAAAATATTTTTCAGATTGACGTAGGTGTTGGCGTCAGTGTTGATCAGGTCCGCTGTACCAGCAGCATTCACATAGCCATTCTGAATGGTGTGCGCGCCATAGTTTGCTGTCCCTTCAGGGCCGTCCAGTTCAAAGGCGTGACCCTTGACGGTAATTACGGCAAAATTGTCGAGACTGCCGTGCCAGGACTGGTCTGTATCAATCCCGTCATCGCCACAGTTCCAGACGACTACATTTTTTGCATTCACAGCGCCTCCGAACCATTCAATTCCGTCATCCTGATTAGCAACGACCTCAAGTTGATCGATAATCGTTCCGGATCCGACACCACCAAGTGTCAAACCATTGATTTCATTTTCTGCGCCGATTAAGGTACCTCCGTGTCGAATCGAAACATATTTCAATGTCCCGGAATTATCTGCATCATCACTACCTCCATACAGACCATTCTGATCCGAAGTAGGGATGCCTTCAATCTGAATTTCAGCGGCAGAGGCGGATATCTTAGCCTTACCGAGCAGGATGACACCTCCCCAGAGTCCGTTTACAGTGGGCGCCAGATTGGGGCTTGCGAAATTTCCTGCTGTAATATCTGCGGGGCTGATTTCATCAGCTACGGAAGTAAAGATGATGGGCGCCGTTGCGCTGCCTTCGGCCATTAGTTTTCCTCCCCTGGCTACCAGCAGTACCGTGGAATTCGCACCGCTGCCAGCCTGACCTTTAATGATGGTGCCGGCTTCAATTGTCAGGGTGGCGCCGTTCAGTACGGTAATCCGACCTGCCAGTTCATAAACATTATTTTTGGTCCATTTGGTATCAGTGCTGATATGCTGTGTAACCAGAATATTGTCAGAGCCGGCCGGATCTTCCCCCGGATCATCAGTTTTGGAACAGGCGGTAAAACCCAGGGCCAGAACCAGCAACACACTCATACCATTTTTCAAAGTTTTCATTTGTTTCATTTTTTTATTTAAAAAAACTTATCGTACTGCAGTCCGCTGAGTGCGCTTGGATGGTTGCGCGCAGCAGGAATACTTGGCAAAATTGCCCCACCAGTATTACCACAGGGTTAAGCGGGTATTATTAAAATATGAACAAAAGGTTACCGGAAAATGAATGGGTCTTATTTCCCATTTCAGCAGGGTCAATGTATTCTTATAATCTTTTGCCAACTGCTGGAAATAGATTGAAACTTTTCTGACAGCGCACTGATTTACAGATCGCTGCATTGAAATTTCAGACAAAGGGTTATACACATAAATGGAAATTTCCATATTAAGGAATTATTAATTCCCGTAATTTTAAAAGATATAAGCAGGGAAGCCGATATTTTTGCCACTACTTTAAAATCAATACTATGGGTCTCAATTCATTTTTGAAGATTTTTACACCCGCCAGCACGGTTTTTTATGAGTTGTTTGAGGAAATAGCTGCCAATGTTGCCCGTTCTGGTACAATTTTAAAGCAGATGGTCTACGAGCCCGACTACGATAAAAGAACCGCACTGGTGCAGGATATCGTTGACGTGGAACATGATAATGATGACCTGACCCATAAAGTATTTACAGAGTTAGGCCGCAATTTTATCACGCCTTTTGACCGCGAAGACATCCATTCACTCGCTACGGCACTGGATGATATTGTTGATTTTACGCATTCCGCTACCAAAAAGATTAATTTTTATAAAGTCAATCCCAACGAGACGGGCATTCAGAAAATGGCCGACCTGATCGAAGTGGGTACCCAGCAGGTGAAGGCTGCAGTTGCAGAATTGCGCAACATGAAGAATATTCGCAATATTACCGAAGCCCTGGTGAAAATAAACAGCATAGAAAACCAGGGAGACGATGTTTTTGATATGAGCATCGAGAAATTATTTAATAGCGATGTAGATGCCAAAGAACTGATTAAGAGAAGGGATATCTACCAGGTGATGGAGCTGATCACAGATAAATGTGAAGATGCAGGTAATGTCATTGAGTCGATCATTATTAAATATGCGTAAGCAGTGGCAGATAGCATTAGCCATGTAGCTGTTCCACACCCTCTGGCCGCTTAAAGAATCAGCAGTTTAAAAATATGTTTACTTACCTTGTAATAATTATATCACTCGCACTGATATTTGATTATATCAACGGATTTCATGATGCGGCCAACTCTATAGCAACGGTAGTATCTACCAAGGTACTAACCCCTTTTCAGGCGGTTTTATGGGCGGCATTATTCAATTTTGTCGCTTATTTTATTTTCCGCGACCATGGGGTGGCCAATACGATCGCCAAAACTGTTAAAGAACAGTACATCGATCTGAACGTTATTTTTTCCGGCCTGGTGGCGGCCATTATCTGGAACCTGTTTACCTGGTGGCGGGGTATTCCGTCTTCATCCTCGCATACCCTGATCGGCGGATTTGCCGGTGCCGCCATTGCGCATTCCCAAACCCTGGCTTCCGTTAACTCCGCCGTGGTGCTGAAGATTGCTTCTTTTATATTTTTAGCTCCGCTGATCGGTTTGATCATGGCCTTCCTGATGTCGATCTGGTTCATCAATTCATTTAGGAAAAGCTGGGGAATTAAACTGTTTTCGATCTCGCTTATTCTGGTGGTATTCCTGTTCTGGTATTTTAGTTTTGAGACAGATCCGGCACTATTACAAACCCATTACCAATCTTATTTCTGGCAGGTCCTGATGGACTCCAAAAATTTTAAGTTTTTCCTTTTTGGCATGATCGTCATCATCATGGCTGTATTCTCTTTATTTCTCAGCACCCTCAACGCACATCGTGCCAATATATGGTTCAAGCGTTTGCAACTCCTGTCTTCGGCTGTTTTCAGCATCGGACATGGTGGCAACGATGCCCAGAAGGTGATGGGAATTATAATGGCAGCCCTGGTGGCTTATGACCCGAGCAGCTATTCTCTGGAACATATGGTTGGCTGGATCCCGCTGGCCTGTTATTCCGCTATTGCCCTGGGAACCATGAGCGGTGGATGGAAAATCGTGAAAACCATGGGAACCAAAATTACCAAAGTGACGCCTTTCGAAGGGGTGGCTGCGGAAACTGCGGGTGCGATGACCTTATTTATAACCGAAGAGCTTAAAATACCGGTGAGCACCACCCATACCATTACCGGAGCCATAATGGGTGTAGGTGCCACCAAACGGCTTTCTGCCGTCCGTTGGGGTGTGACCATTAACCTGCTCTGGGCCTGGATACTTACCATTCCCATTAGTGCGGTCTTTGCCAGCATTGTGTATTTCATAGTCCGGGCAATCGTTTCTTAATTCCAGATAGCTATTTTAAGGAAAATCCTGCAACTTTGCGTTCCCGGCAGGGGCTGATCCTGACAGGTTTGGCTGAAGATACAGCTGCGATGATGACTCATCGGCGTAATGATGGCCTGCCTGCGGACATATAATATTAAAAGGAATAACAATTATGGCAAAGATTTTAGTTACGGGCGGTTGCGGATATATCGGATCCCATACCCTGGTGGATTTGATTCAAAATGGTTTTGAAGTCATTTCAATTGACAATAACAGCCGTTCCAATCCGGATATACTGAAAGGTGTGGAAACGATTACCGGAAAAACCGTAAAGAATTATAAGGTAGACCTTTGTAGTTATGATGACACCCATGCCGTATTTCAGGAGAATCCGGATATTACGGGAATCATCCATTTCGCTGCTTATAAGGCAGTGGGCGAATCAGTCGAGAAGCCCCTGGAATACTTTGACAATAACCTGAATTCCCTGATTAATGTCCTGAAATGTACCGAGACCTTTAACGTTCATAATTTTGTATTTTCCTCTTCCTGTACGGTCTATGGCAATCCTGATGCCATTCCGGTAACTGAACAGACGCCCACCAAACCCGCTGAGAGCCCTTATGGTGCTACCAAACAGATGGGAGAGCAGATCCTGCGTGATTTTGCCAAGGTCAATCCGGCTGTCAATATTATTTCGCTGCGGTATTTTAATCCGGTAGGCGCCCATCCATCTATCGAGATCGGTGAGTTGCCGATTGGCAAACCACAGAATCTGTTTCCGGCGATTACCCAAACGGCAATCGGCAAACTACCCAAAATGATTGTCTACGGCGCGGATTATGATACCCGGGACGGTAGCTGTCTGCGGGACTTTATTCATGTCAGTGATATTGCGCATGCCCATACCCTGGCAGTGCAGTTTCTTGAGTCCGGCAAAAACAACGGAAATTATGAGGTTTTTAATCTGGGTACCGGGAACGGTGTAACCGTATTGGAAGCGATTCAGGCCTTTGAGCGCGTAAGCAGTCGTTCTTTGAATTACGAAATCGGGCCGCGTCGCGCAGGCGACGTGATTGCCATTTATGCCAATAATGACTACGCCGTTAACCGGCTGGGCTGGGAAATCCGTTATGGATTGGATGATATGATGAGCTCAGCATGGTCCTGGGAAGAAAAGCTGGCTGCTGCCGGCAAGGCCGAGGCCTGAAGCGAGCGGATGCTGACTCCCGAAAAATAAAAAACCGGTAACAAACTGTTACCGGCTACCTTTCTCTTAATTCTTTGTTTAGAATCTTTTCTTTTTGTAACCACCACTGTTACCGTTACTGTTCCGGCGGTTGCCATTACCATTGCCGTTTCCATTGCGCTGTTGTTGAAACTTATTGCGCTTACCGTAATTTTTACTGGGGGCCTCAGGTTGCATGCGATAGGCTTTAACATGCGGGGTATTGGTAAATTCCAACTGACCGTTCGTGATGCTGGTCAATTCACTCTGGATGGCATCGTCATGCACAACTTCTTTATGCCAGTTATTATAGGCCAGTTTCATGTAATAGGCAATCACATTGGCGAAAGCCTGTTTTTTCTCCGGATCCTGTTCTTCCAATGCCTTGTTAATGACGTCTTCCAGATTCTTGCCCAGATGCGAAAAACGGGAAGAGCGTTTGGGGTAAGGCAGGGGTTGGGGCTTCGCCTTATAGGTTTCCTTGGTAGGAATCGGGTAAGGAGAATCTACCACCAATGTGAAGTCTGATATAAGAAACAGGTGGTCCCAGAGTTTATGTCTGAAATCTTCGACGTTCTTCAAATGTGGATTCAGAAAACCCATTAATTCAATAACGGCTTCTGCATTATTCTGTCTTCTTTCCGGATCTTCAATGGAAAGGATATGTTCCACCATCTTCTGCACATGCCTGCCATACTCACGCATAGCCAGGTGGTTTCTAGTAGTATTATATTCCATAAAATTTTTTGGGGTATTGCAAACGATATGAGCGGTTAAGTGTTACTTTGAGGCGTATACCTTTGCAGATGTGGTACAAAGATAATTGAATTGATAAAAAAAATGTGTTTTCCCGGCACCCGGGATAAAAAAAAATGCTGAAGTGACTGGCGTTTCGAAGACAAAACCGGAAAAATTAGCGGATCCTTCTGAACAGGTGGTTTTCCTGGATGCTACCGGCCTGGACGATAGCGCTGCGAAAGCAGCCCTGGCCGAAGCGGTGCTTTTGGATCTGGCCTTCCATTTTCCCCTGCGGCGTTTTCTGACGACCGGTGCCGGCAAAGCGGTTGATTTACCAGCCAATATTCAAACTGTATATTTCAGTAAAATTGACCAATTATTTAGAAAAAGGGCATTTAGAAGGCTGATTAAGCAGAATTCTGTCAAAAATTGGATCAGTTTTGATCAGCCGGTGCGCCGCGAACCGCTGCAACGTCAAATCCTTTTTATTACAGCACCTGGTTCCGCTCGTCAGCGGGTGGACCCGGTACCTAATCTTCGTGTAATCTGTCTGAATGCAGCGCTCAAAACCCTGTTTATAAAGGCCAATCCTCAGCTGGAAGGAGCAACGGAACTTGTGGAATGGCTGGTACCTGAAGTCAGCGGGCATCAGAATTTTAACATTAGTTTGTTTAAAGACCAATTTAATGAGGGCAGAGAATATTTTATTTATACGGATTTTGACGCAGGAACCGGGTCCATTATGACGCTGTTGCGGGCTTTCAGCATTTTTAAGCGGATGCAGCAGAGCAACTGGAAGCTGGTACTGGTCTTGAGGAATCAGCATCCCGAAACAGCCCTGCAAATCACCGAAAAGCTCCTGACCTATAAATACCGGCAGGACGTACAAATAACGGACGCTTCAGCGTTGGGGGATAAGCTTAGGGCTGCTTACGGGCTGGTCAGCCAAATCGGACGGAAACAATCACCCCTGGAAGCCCTGGAAGCGCTTCAGGCGGGCATTCCCGTCGTTATGGGACCACATCCTGCTGCCCGCGAGTTGCTGTCGGATGCCCTGTGCTTTGCTGAGGACGACCAGCCTGAAGCAATGGCCCGGGCACTTATGGATCTGTATAAGTCGGAATCCCTGCGCAGCCGTTATATCAGGGCCGGCAGTGCGCTGGAACCGGAGATCCGGCGCCGGGAATCCTTTGAGAAAATCAGGACAATATTTAGTGGAGGCTGAAAGAACCGGTTCAGGAAAAAGGAATACGCTACTTTTGCTGGTCCCGACAGTTACCGGCATTGGCCGGTCCTGCGGATCCGGAGCAGTAGACCTGAATATCCGGTATTATAATCCGAAAAATAAAAAATAAAAAAATAGCAATGAAATCAACCATCAGCATTGATGTGCATATGGATGAAGGCCGGGTACCGGACAGTATCAGCTGGGCCGCCACGGAAAGTACAGCGGATGCGGCGCAGAAAGCCAAAGCAATGATGTTATCTTTTTGGGATGGCGAAGATAAAGCCGCCCTGCGGATAGACCTTTGGACCAAGGACATGATGATGGATGAAATGGCTGATTTTTTCTATCAGACCCTGATGACCATGGCTGATACCTACGGGCGTGCCACCAAATATCAGGATCAGGTAGCAGATATGAAAGCTTTTGCGCAGGAATTTCATAAAAAATTCCAGGCCAAGCAATTAGAAGAAAATAAAGCGGGATAACCCGGCGGAAGTTTAATGATTCCTGGCATGAAGCTGAAAGATATCCTGATTTATGAAGACGGCAATCTGATTGCCCTAAACAAACCTTCGGGCATGCTCAGCGTTCCTGACCGGGCGGGTAAGGAACAAAGCCTCAAAGAGCTCCTGCAGGAATATTATCCGGAAATCTTTACCGTACACAGGCTGGACCGGGACACCAGCGGGTTGATCATTTTTGCCAAAAACGCGTCCGCCCACCGACATTTTTCCCTGCAGTTCGAACAGCGTAAGACCGGAAAATGGTACCTGGGACTGCTGCTGGGAACCCCGGCAGCCACCGAGGGCCATATCGATGCACCCATCGCAGAGAATATGACCAAAAGAGGCAGCATGCTGGTCCATAAAAGAGGAAAGCCGGCGCTAACCGATTACCGGATTCTGGAACAGTTGGGTCCCTACAGCTGGGCGGAGTTCCGGATTCATACTGGGAGAACCCATCAGATCCGGGTACATGCCCGGCACCTGGGCCATCCGCTGGCCGTGGATCCCTTATACGGTGACGGGAAAGTACTATTGTTATCATCGATCAAAAGGAAGTTCAAACTGAGCAAAGGGCTGGAACAGGAAAGGCCCCTGCTCAATCGTCTCGCCCTGCATGCCCACCGACTGCAAATAACCGACGCGTCCGATCGTTTGATGGTACTGGAAGCGCCGCTTCAAAAAGATATGAAAGTGGCATTGGAACAATTGAAAAAATGGCTATAGCCCATCCCCGTCTTCCGACGGGCGTACATTCCATCCTCGGTGAAAGAACAGGCATAAATTTTGCGTCCTGCAAGCATTGGCTGAAAAGGCCGGACAGCAGACAGCAAATCAATCCTCAGGAAAGTTTTGTTGCGCTACCGATTATTTATCCGTCTGACCGGAAAGCCCGGTGGTGACAGCTATCGGGAGTAATGGGCGTCCAATTGATCATTTAAAATCAGGAACGGTTTGACTAAAATAGCAATCGTATGTCAGCGATATGGTATAGAAGTAAATGGCGGTGCAGAATATCACGCCAGGGTACTTGCAGAACAACTAGCCCGGCGCTATGATGTACAGATCCTGACCACGACAGCGCTCGATTACCATGGCTGGGCGAATCATTATGATGCCGGCGACGATCAGGTAAATGGTATTCCGGTCAAAAGGTTTCGGACCTTTATCCAATCCCGCAAAAAGACGCGGAAAGCCAGGCGGGCCCTGCAACAGAAAAAAAAGTATTTCAAACTATTGCGTTTTCTGGGACTCTTTGATTTTTGTGTTCGGCATTTTCAAATCACCAGGGTACAACCCCGGGATATCGAAAACTGGGTATCCGGTCAGGGTCCTTATTGTCCGGATCTGATACATTATATCAAAAAGGAAACGGACCAATATGACGTCTTTATATTTTTTACCTACCTGTATTACCCGACGGTGGTAGGCATGTCACTGGTTAAGGAGAAGGCCATTTTCATCCCTACTGCCCATGACGAACCGCCCTTGTATACCAAACCATACGAGAAACTATTCAGTGAGCCGAAGTTTATTATGTACAATACACGGTCGGAAAAGAATCTGATAGAAACCCATTTTATGGACCCCACTCCCCATAATGATATTGCCGGCGTAGGTATTGTTAACGCCCTGCCTGCGGATTCGGAGAAGCAACCTGAGGATTTTGGCATACATACGGATTATTTTATTTATGTGGGTCGGATCGATGCGCATAAGGGCTGCGGCGAACTGGTGAAATTTTTCGAACGGTATGCCAGGGGTAAAAATCTGCAGCTGGTCCTGGTAGGTAAGGATTTCATGGGAGTGAAGACCAATGATAAGATTTTAAAAACAGGGTTTATTGAAGAAGCGGACAAAATCATGCTGATCCGCAGGAGCCGTGCTGTCATCATGCCATCGAAATATGAAAGCCTCTCCATGGTGACACTGGAAGCCATGCTCGAGGGAAAACTGGTAGTTGTCAACGGTAATTGTGAAGTACTGACCCATCATATCAAGGACAGCCAGTCTGGATTTTATTACCGAAATTATCCGGAATTTCAGACAGTGTTGGACGAAGTACTCGGGCTCGATGAAGCCCGGCTGGAACTGATGTCGCAACGCGCCATAAATTATGTTAAAACCTATTATAACTGGGAACAGATTCTGGAAAAGTTTGACAGGGCGATTGCCTGGGTAGGTCAGACATCCTAAGCGCATTACATATTTTCATAGCGTTTGTTCTGCTGCATCTGGCGATCAATTGTTTTCTCGTGGATCAGACAGAGATCAAAGTTTTCAGAAGGCAGGTATTGCAGTCTTGTGAAGTTTACCAGTTTCTCATGGACCCGGTTTTCCCAATGGATCCCTTTTCGTGTGCGAAAAATTCGCATTTGGTAATCCGGATAGTTGATATAGTTCTGTTCATTTAGCTTCCAGTTCCATTGCTGCAATTGCGTGTCGTTGATTCCTTTTACGGTATTGATACGAGCCACGCAAAAGCAATCGGCCCGACTGTACCGGGCCAGCAGGCCACGCAATGATGCTAGTAAATGTTCCTGCGGCAGCTCATCTGCATCGATTTGAAATATATAATCACCGGTGGCTTCCCGGATTAAATTATTCTTAAAGCGACTGAAATCATTTTCGAGCTTTTTTTCGATAACTGCAGTAATATGTGGTTTGTATTGCAATAACAATTCCTGAACCTGCCGATCGGGCAGCGTAGTATCCCGGAGCACCAGGATTTCATCTCCTTTTCTGATATAAGGGATCAACCGGTTCAGCAAATTTTCCAGTTCTGTAACTTCATTACAGACCGTCAGGCAAAAAGAAATCCTGATTTTTTTGAAGAAATGGAAGATCATTTTCTGATGATTAAGTTCCGCTCGTAAGTTTTTATTTGGTTGATACGGATGCGCAGATCGCCAATTTTCCGTGTCTTGGACCAAAATAGGTACTTTTTGAACCGGAACCAAGAACTGTTTAATATTTTTTGGATCTGTGTGGACAGGTTTTCGAAAATACGAAGGTTTGCAGTGTTGAAGCGGGCACCGTCAAAATAAATCAGTATATCCTCAGCGGGGAGCCAGCTGGCAGGTAGAAATTTTTTGCGCAGATCAATATCAGTGGCCGGCTGAACGGTAGTAATATACGCTTCGATATCAGCGTCGGTATAGATGCGGTCCACCAGTGGCTCCAGGGCCTGCAGGAGCTGGAACTCGGGATTTTTGAGTATCAGGCCATAGTTTCTTTTTTCCCGGACGGCAGCATGGGGCCCAAAACCCCATTTTCTATAAAAATTACGTCGCGATTGCATTTCGATTCGGGTCGTCCTTTCGGAAAATTCCGGAGAGAACCGGGATGTTTTGCTTACAAAATGATAGGCCAGTGCATTACAGGACTGATAAGCGGTCAGTCCCAGCAGTTCCAGCCGGTACAACAGATCATTGTCTTCGCAAAACATGGGATTAAATATGGGGTCGAGTCCCCCGATCCTGATCAGTGCCTTTCTCGCGGTACAGAGGAAAAAAAAGGGGTCAGCACTAACGAAACGTTGTTCCTGTGGTAGCTGAGCTGCATATTCAAGGAATGCCGTCCGGTTGAAATCTTCAAGTCCCGAACCGAAATCCTGTACCAGTTTCCAGGCATGCTGGTCTCCGGCAAAAACAGGCGGTTCCACAACTCTGTAGAAGACCAGATCCCCACCGCCTGTATCTGCTAAAAGGCCTTCGGCAAATCCGGGGGCCAGTACCATATCATTATGCAAAAAGGCTACATATTTTTTGGTCGCCAGTTCAATACATTTATTATAAGTATCGGAAAGGGTTTTTGGTCTTGCTTCGTAATAATATTTCAGATGGGGATCATCCAGGCCATCGAGCCATTCATGGGTGCCGTCATTACTGCCATAACTGACAAAAACAATCTCTATCTCAGGATAAAGTTCTCTTGTCGTTGTATAAAAATACCGGCTATATGAAAGATTGTTTTTTAATCCAACCAGTAGCGAAATTTCCATGAAGTGTAAGTTAATGCCGGACTGCTACATTTTTCCGTATAACTCACAGTATTTTTTTGCAGCGATGTCCCAGCGGAACCGGCCTGCCTGTTTTTTTAAATGGTTTCTCTTTTCCTGTGTAATTTCCTGATTCAGAAAATTTTCGGCGGCCATATTGATATTCTCTGTATCGGTGTCGTTATAATAAAGTGCATGTGGTCCACCCACTTCCGGCAGCGAAGTTGCCTTGGAAAGGATTACCGGTGTTCCAAACTGCATGGCTTCAACTACCGGCAGTCCGAATCCTTCTGCCAGCGAAGGAAAACAAAAAGCAGCGCAATGCTGGTAGAGCCAGAATTTCTCACAATCACTTACTGGTCCGATTAACTTGACCCGCTCTGAAACCCCCAGTCTGGCTGCTTCTTCAATGATCTGATTGCGGTAACTCTGGCTCTGGGTTACCCCGGCGATAACCAGATGGTAATCATTATTCAGCAGCATAGCAGGAAGGACGTGAAAATTTTTCTTATCTGTTATGGTGCCAATGGAAAAGAAAAAAGGATGATCATTGAGTTCCTGTGGACGCTGTAGCCGTGAAGACTTTGGCATATTGGTGCCGTTATAAATCACTGAAATTTTTTCCGGTTCGATATTCAGATATTCCAGAATCTGATTCCGGACGAAATTGGAAATGGTGACGATATGATCCGAGCGATGGATCAACTCCTGAATTTTTTTCAGGTATTTGGTTTCCTTTTTTCTGGATTTGCTTTCATGAAGAAAGTTTAAGTCGTGGATGGTCGTCAGTATCTTCAGACCATGACGGCGGGCCGGCAGGTAATTGGTTCCCTGAAAAGTACAATGCCACAGATCGTATTTGCTGTGATTGCGGGGCCATACTTTATGCAGGGAATTCTGAATTATATAATCTTGTCGTGAGCCAAAAACATTTTGTTTCTGCTCCGGAACATAGAATGAAATCCGGCTATCTTCAGGCTGTTGCCTGAGCAGCGCATCTCCGAGTTCCTTGCAGAAATGATAAAGTCCCGTATGGGGATATTTCATCCTTTCGCAATCAAAAATTATTTTTCGACTCACGTTAATGGTTTAGACTTTAAAGAATATTTTGAATCAAAGTTGATCATAATAATCTGATGCTCCTGTAAGGAGGTTATTGGTTTACCGGTCTCCTGTTTAGTTATTGAACTATCTATCAAAACTTTAGTTGGTCCGTTTTCAAAAGGTGAAATTGCTTTTGATTATAGACGCAGCCGTTCGCTTAACTGCAACTCTTTTGCCATAAATTCTACAGCGGGTCCGGGCAGGGAATACCTGCGAACGGAAACGGCATCTGAACTCCGGGAGAAACTAATCCTTTGAATATCTGTATTTTAAAGTGATGGCCACACCAAGTACACTTGTTGCAGGCCTTTGAAAATCAATGGTTTAAAAATTTTGGGAATAAGGCTAACTGCGCCTGAATTGCCAAATTTGTCGTAAAAAGTACAAGTAAACAGCTTCCAATAACGGTTTCTCAGCAATAAATTTAACGTTTCTCTCTCAGACTGCGGGATTTAAATATGGCATGTATTTGTTTTACGACTGACTTCAGCTGGAGGGCCCAGTTCAGCCGGGTCGTGGATAAAGGGCCTGAAAATGCTGAACCACGGCGTAAAAAACGGCGGGTAAAAGTACCACTGGTCATTCCCCATTTGAGAATGAATAGATAGTAACCATTGTTTTTAATCACCCTTTTTACCGAAAGGGATCCGAAATGATAGACCCGACTTTTTGAAAGGCCTTTGAAGTGACGGATACCTGCCTGCCAGAGTTTCATGGAAAAGTCAGGATCCGAGTACATGCCAGGAGAAAATTCGATGCTATAGCCGCCTACAAGATCCCAATAGTCCCGGTGTACAACATTGGGAGGCCAGGTGGCACCACTCCAGTCCTGATGGGGCAATCGGTCGAATTCCTCCAGGAGCTTTGCTTCCCTAAAATCAGCATGGCCGCTACCGTAGTCGCCCCGGATGCTACAGCTACTCTGCGGCACGCGTTCAATAGCGGAGCCGGAAATAAAAAATGCTTTATGCCCCAGGGCTTTTATTTCATCAAAGAGGTGTTGATCCCAGCGGGGACACACATACATGTCATCATTCAGGTAGAGTATATACTCCGTAGTGGCAAGTCTGCTGCAGGTATTGAGGGCGTAACATACACCGATATTATCTTCGGAATAAGTATACAGAAGGTCCTTTTGCGTCTCCACCCATTCCAGACTGCCGTCGCCGCCTTCATTGATATGCACAATGACCTGATGCCGGTGACTGGAATTTTTCCTGATGCTTTCAATACAGAGTTTCAGATAAGTCAGGTTGTTCCAGCTGGGAATCAGTATGGAAAATAACGGTGCATCCGCTTCGAATTGATTTGAATGTGGTGATGTTTGCAATACTGATAAAATTCCTGGTTGGTCAATTTTAGCCGGCAGAGATCAACAAAATAGCCTGGTGGCAATCGCAAACTGTTAACACTGCCTGAAATTTCTGGTGATTTACTTAACCGTTCAAAACTATCATATTTGTAGCTAAATTTGAAAATATGACGAATTTTATTCCCATATTTCCGTTGCAACTGGTCGTATATCCCGGGGAGGACCTGAACCTCCATATCTTTGAGCCCCGTTATAAACAGATGATAAACGAATGTTTTGAGCAGCACAGGCCTTTCGGTATCCCTGTAGTAATGGAAAATCAGATCCAGGATTTTGGTTCCCTGATACATATAACGGCAATTGCGCAGACTTATACCAATGGCGAAATGGATATAAAAACCCGTGCGGAAAAAATGTTCCGGATTTTGGAACTGATCGGCGAAATTCCGGATAAATTATATTCAGGCGCAATTGTCAACTATCCGGAAAACCGGCTGGCCGGAAATTCCAGGATCATGGAAATGCTGATTGAAAGAATGCGGCAATTACATGAAAGCCTCGGTGTGAAGAAAGATTTTCATAAACCCGATGCGGCGCTGAACGCTTATGATATCGCCCATCATTCAGGTCTCAGTCTGCAACAGGAATATGAACTGTTACAACTTACAGATGAACGGCAGCGACAGGAGTATCTCAAACGGCATTTCGAAGCGAAACTACCGGATCTGGAAACAGTAAAGAAACTGAAGGAAAAAATACAAATGAACGGACATTTTAAAAATATCAGCGGATTCGAAGTGCGGTAGCCGGGGTCCGCCGGCCCCCCTTTTTTGCAAGCGGCAAAAGGGGAGTGCTTCATCCCTTAAATTTTGAATCAACATCATCAGCTATGTCAGTAACGCTTTGTTTTGATTTTGGGAATACCCGAAAAAAAGTGGCTGTCTTTGACAATGGAACGATCTCCAAAGTTCTGCGTATGGAAGACGATAATCAGGCTACTATTGAATCGCTGATGCGTACTTACCAGCCACAGTATTCCATACTTTCCTCTGTGATCAATCATCATCCGGATGTGGAAGTCATCCTGAAACGTAATACCCGGTTTCACCTGCTCAGTTCGGCATCGAAGCTGCCGATTACCACACCAGTAGGTAAACCCGAAACCATTGGAGCTGACCGGCTGGCTATTGCGGCGGGCGGTGTTCATATTTTTCCGGGAAAGAATCTCTTACTGATCGGACTGGGCACCTGCGTCACCCTGAATTTTGTCAATAAATACGGTGAATTGCTGGGCGGAACCATTTCACCCGGCCTGGAGATGCGGCTGAAATCCTTGCAATACTATACCGCCAAATTACCGGTAGTGTCCGCCCGTGCGGATGTGCCGTTGATGGGCTATGATACCGATACCAATATCCAGTCCGGCGTCGTGTTGGGTATGGCTTATGAGCTGGATGGCTTCATTGCAGCCTATAAAGAACGATTTGACAACTTTAACGTGGTCTTAACCGGCGGTGACATACAACATTTGGCATCTCACCTCAAAAACAGGATATTTGCCGACCCTGAGTTAATATTTAAAGGCCTTTATGCGATTAGTGAAGTTAACAACACTTAAAAGGATCAGACTATCTGCTTTTATATGCCGCACGCCGGCTGCACTACTATTATTGATTCAATTAGCTGTTTCCGCACAGGATAATTCTCCCTATTCCCGTTATGGCCTGGGGGACAAAATACCGAATGCCAATGTGGCCAATCGCGGTATGGGTGGTGTTACTGCGGCCTATAACAGTGGATTTAATATCAATTATTCCAACCCGGCTTCCTATGCCTATTTTCAGTCCCTGCAACAGCCGAATTCAAAAAAGCTGAACTCCGGAAGGGCGGTGCTCAATATTGGCGCCGAAGGGCAGGGTCGTACGCTTACGGATCCCAGCCGGCAGACCAGTTTTACATCTACCAATCTGTTGTTCAGTCATGTCATGCTGGGCGTCCCCATCCGCAAAAACTGGGGTATCGCACTCGGACTTCGACCCATGACTTCGATTAATTATAAAATTTCTTCGGGGGGTATGCTGACCGATCCCAATTCCGGACAGGCGATCGATTCAGTACAGACACTTTTTGAAGGCCAGGGGGGCACCTATATTGGTTCTCTGGGTACCGGGGTTAAATTCAAGACCGGTGCCAAACAATACATGAGTCTGGGTATTAATGGCGGCTATATGTTTGGTTCGAGGGACTATAACAGCCGCCGAACTTTCGTTAATGATTCCACGGCCTATGCCGCCGGTCATTACAGAAACCGGACGGCTATTAACGGTCTGTACTTTGATGCGGGCCTCCAATATCATATCCAGGCCAGCGACAAGATTGTGATCGGTCTGGGTGCCTATGGAAACTGGAAGCAAAAGCTCAATACCCATGCGGAATCCGTTGCCGAAACTTATACCTATA
Organism: Niabella terrae; assembly: GCF_054783135.1. Lineage (NCBI taxonomy): Bacteria > Pseudomonadati > Bacteroidota > Chitinophagia > Chitinophagales > Chitinophagaceae > Niabella > Niabella terrae. The sequence continues at coordinate 399,678 of NZ_BAAGRD010000001.1, read as the reverse complement.
ATTCCGAAACAGGATATATTCCCGTGGATACCGCTTTTTCCAGCAGCAGCGAGAAAAGCAGCCTGATCTATCCTTCCAGCATAACGGGAGGATTCCTGATCGAGAAAGTGGGCGGTGGTGTCAACAATGAAGCCGGTTGGTCCATTGGTGCTGATTTCACCCGTGGCAACTGGGACGAATTCCGGTTCAACGGGATGGCAGATACTGCCGTAAAAAGCAACTGGCAACTACGTGTTGGTGCGGAGTTCAGTCCGGCCGCTAAAAAGAGTTATTTGTCCAGAGCCATGTACCGGATCGGTTTCTTTACCGGACCGGATTATATCTATACCCGTCAGCAAACCTTACCTGTCTTTGGCGTTAGTGGAGGTATCGGATTGCCATTGGCCAACTACAGTCCCATAGCCCCCAATCAGGCCACGATGATCAATCTCAGTTTTGAGTACATTAAGAGAGGCAATAATGATAATGTGCTCAAGGAAAATTTATACCGGCTGAGTGTGGGCTTCTCGCTGACCGATCTGTGGTTTGGGGGCAAAACCAAATACTACGATAAGTAGTATATTTACCCATTCAATCTCAAAAAATACTCAATTTGCGCAGCAGGATCCTCCAGCTTGTGGTGTTGTTAATGGTACTCGGTTGTGAGAACAGCGAGACAGAAATCAATGCCCTTAACAGGAAGCAGGTGCAAAAGGACGAGGCGATAAAAATTGAAGGTTTTCTGTCTCAGGGAGGCAAGGTAAAAGCCCGGCTGACGGCTGCATTAATGGTTCGCGTAACCGCAGATACCCCCTATGTTGAGTTCCCCAAAAAATTACATGTAGATTTTTACGACAGCACCAAACTGGTCACTACCCGTATGGATAGTAAGTACGGTAAATACTATGAAACCCTGAACCAGATTTATCTCAGAGACAGCGTGAAAGTCGTGACGACCAAAGGAGACACTTTGTATTGTGAAGATCTCTGGTGGGATCAGGAAAAGGAATTATTTTTTACCGATCGACCGACGCTGTATCAATCGGCGACCGGGCAGCGGATTCCCGGTAAATATGGTCTGGAGGCGCCGCAGGATTTTTCGAGTGTGAAATTTAAGAAGGTACAGGAGGGAATGCTACAAACCGGCGATGACGATCTGCCGCAGTAAAATCTCTGCTGCTACTGTCCTATCAGCATACAATTAAAAATTACGGTTATGTCCTTGCATCAGAAAACGGCTTTTATTACCGGTGCCAGCCGGGGTATCGGCAAAGCTATTGCGCTGCGTCTGGCCCGTGAAGGCATGAATATCGTTATTGCCGCAAAATCAGTAACGGAAAACGAAAAACTGGGTGGCACTATTTATACCGCCGCTGCTGAAGTGGAGGCCGCCGGAGGCCAGGCCCTGCCACTGGCATGTGATGTACGAGAGGAAAGCCAGATTGTGGCGGCTGTGGAACAGACAGTGGCAAGATTCAAGGGGATTGATATGGTAATTAATAATGCCTCGGCGATTGCGCTGACGGATACCGCCCAGACGAAAACCAACCGCTTTGACCTGATGCACTCAATTAATGTGCGGGGCAGCTTTCTCGTCACAAGACATTGTCTGCCCTACCTGCATCAATCTGATCATGCCCATATCCTCACGCTGTCGCCACCCATTAATCTTTCCCCCCGCTGGCTGGGTCCTCATATCGCTTATACGATGACAAAGTACAATATGAGCATGATGGCCATGGGCTGGGCGGAAGAGTTCAGGAAAATCCCTATTGCTTCCAATAGCCTCTGGCCCCGGACTACGATCGATACGGCTGCCGTAAGAAATCTGCTGGGCGGTGCTGCCCTGGCGGCCAGAAGCCGCAAGCCGGAAATCATGGCCGATGCCGCCTACCAGCTGTTGAAACAGCAACCTGCTCAAGCCACCGGTCGCTGCTGGATAGATGAGGAACTATTGCATGCAGCCGGTATTACGGATTTAAGTCCATATGCCGTGGATCCTACGGCCGAACTTTTTACAGATTTGTTCCTGGAATCCTGAATTGCAGGGGAATCTCCACAGTAAGAACGGTAAAAGATTGTAAATCATTGAATTGTATATTCAATGTTCTTTCAGGCCCTGTTTTTGTACTAGACAAGGCAGCTCGCTATAGCCGGGAGATAACCCCGTCAGCAGGCCCTTAAAAATTATGTATATGGACAATAGGGAAAAACTTGAAGCCATGGACAAGATACTCCGGGAATTGGAAGACCTGAAAAACTCCGGTACCGCCGTACTGAAAAAGGTTGCTCAGGTCGAAGCCGAGAACATTAATCTGGGGATAGGATTGTTGGACCAGCGGTTGCCTGATATTCATGATTTTATCGATAAATCCGTTGATGCCACCGATGCATTAATTACTGATTTCACAGAAGAACGGGACAAGTTTGTGCGGGACAATAAACTGGATCAGGAAGAAGCGCCTGGCGAATAAGCCTGGTCAGGTCTGATCTGTCCAACTGCATAGATCGCGGTGAAACTACTCTTCCGCAGCTTTCGCCTGCTCCTGACGCACCGCTTCATCGTACAGGTAATCTTTACGTTTGAGCTCAAAATTACGACCTAAATATAATTTGCGAACCTGTTCGTTGGCGGCCAGTTCTTCCGCCGTGCCTTTCTCAAAAATCTTACCATCGATCAGCAAATAAGCCCGGTCGCAGATGGAGAGGGTTTCATTGACGTTGTGGTCGGTGATCAGAATGCCGATGTTTTTATATTTCAGCCGGGCTACGATGCTTTGGATATCTTCCACCGCAATGGGATCAATACCTGCAAAAGGTTCGTCGAGCAGTATAAATTTAGGATCGACTGCCAGCGCCCTGGCGATTTCGGTTCTGCGGCGTTCACCCCCGCTGAGTACATCGCCATTACTTTTACGCACATGTCCCAGCCTGAATTCTGAAATCAGGGATTCCAGTTTTTCTTTCTGGGCTTCCCTGGAAAGCCGGGTCATTTCCAATACGGCACTGATATTATCTTCCACGCTCAGCTTCCGGAATACCGAAGCTTCCTGAGGCAGGTACCCGATACCCATCTGGGCTCTTTTGTACATCGGAAGTTTGGTAATATTCTCGTCATTGAGGAATACATCCCCCTCGTCCGGTTTGATCAGGCCGACTACCTGGTAGAATGAGGTCGTCTTGCCTGCGCCGTTGGGGCCCAGTAATCCCACGATTTCTCCCTGAAAGACTTCAAAGCTTACATGGTCAACCACCGTACGCTGGCCATAACGCTTTACCAGATCCTTGGTTCGTATTGTCATGTGCATGATTGGCAAAAATAGTGAAAGCAGCGCTGAATAAGTCAGCCCCGACGCCGATTCGGTGTTAAAGATTTCTGGTGCTCCGGCAGCAGGAAATTTGTGCATCCGTCCGGCAATCGTAAATTTGCAGGTTTTACAGTCGAATACTATCCAGGAACTTAAAATTTTGTCTCGTTTTGGCCAGAAAGAAAAAGCAAATTACGCTTGAAAACGTATTGATTGAAGATTATGCCGCCGAAGGCCGCTGCCTGGCCCGGGTGGATGGCAAAGTCATTTTTGTGGAACAGGTCGTTCCCGGTGATCTGGTAGACCTGCGACTGACCAAGAATAAAAAGGACTGGGCCGAAGGCTGGCCAACCCGTTTTCATCAGTATTCGGATAAAAGGGTGGCACCGTTTTGTGATCATTTTGGAACCTGTGGCGGATGCCAATGGCAGCAACTACCTTATGAACTGCAACTGCAGTACAAACAAAAACAGGTGGGAGACCAGCTCCGGCGTATCGGTAAACTGGAGCTGCCAGAGATCCGTCCGATCATCGGTGCTGCGGCGATTACGCGTTACCGCAATAAGATCGAATACACTTTCGGAACGGAGGCTTTTCTAAGCAAGGCAGCCTTTGAGCAGCAGAAACAATCGGCAGATCCGGTGTCAAAGCCGGCAGGTTTTGCCGGGTTTCATGCACGCGGATTCTGGGATAAAGTTGTAGATATTGACACCTGCCACTTACAGGCAGAACCCACCAATGCACTACGGCTGGCGGTAAAGGATTTTGCCCTGCAACAAGGCTGGCCTTTTTATGATCTCAGGGGACAGCACGGTTTTTTACGGACCATGCAGGTCCGGTTGTGTGAAACCGGTGAATGGATGGCCAATATTGTGGTAGGAACGGCTGATCAGGACAAGATCAACCGTTTGATGGCGTTTGTGCTGCAACAGTTTCCGGAAATTACTTCACTGCTTTATACCATTAATACCAAAAGAAATGACAGCCTGCACGATCTCGAGCCGGTCACTTATTTTGGGAAAGGCCATGTCATGGAGCAGCTGGAAAATTTCCGATTCAAGATTGGCCCCAAGTCTTTTTTTCAGACGAATACCCGCCAGGGAACGGCCCTGTATCAGGTCACCCGGGAATTTGCCGAACTTACAGGTCGGGAAACCCTGTACGATCTTTATTGTGGAACAGGCAGTATCGGTATCTTCTGCAGCGCTCAGGCGGGAAAAATCATCGGAGTAGAAGTCATTGAAGCTGCCATCGCAGATGCCCGGGAAAATGCGGCTATCAACGGATTGGACCAGGCCGAATTTTACGCCGGCGATGTCATTAAAATCTGTGATGATCAGTTTTTTGAAGGCCATGGCCGGCCTGATGTGATTATTACTGACCCGCCGCGGGCGGGTATGCACGAAAAACTGGTACAGAAAATCAATGAGATGGCGGCACCTACCGTGGTATACGTCAGTTGCAATCCGGCCACCCAGGCCCGGGATCTGGAGCTCCTGGATGAAAAATACGCCATTACCCGAATCCAGCCGGTGGATATGTTTCCCCATACCCTGCATATTGAAAATGTGGTACAGCTGAAACTCCGGTAACACCCCTTCTGCCGGCCGAAAACTGTCTCAGGATTCAAACCCGATAGCTATCTTTGCCGCATGAGTGGTTATAATTACAGACCGGCAGAAAAATTCCCTCCCGTAGTTAAGAATCTGATCATCATCAATGTACTTGTCTGGCTGGCCCAAATCCTGTTTGATCCCAGGTATAATCTGACGGCCCGCATTGGTCTTTGGCCCGTGGGAACGCCTTATTTCCGACCCTGGCAAATCGTTACCCATATGTTTGCCCATGCCCCGTCCGGCTCATTGATGTTTTTTCATATTCTATTTAATATGTTCACCTTATGGATGTTTGGGCGGATCCTGGAGAATGTCTGGGGCTCCAAACGTTTCCTGATTTTTTATATGATCTGTGGCCTGGGTGCAGCAGCCGCCCATCTGGCCATGCAATACCTGCTCGGTGATGATACTTTGGCGATCGGGGCCTCCGGTGCCGTATTTGGTGTACTGGTCGCTTTCGCCCTTACTTTCCCCAATACGGAACTCTACCTGATGTTTATTCCGGTGCCGGTCAAGGCCAAATGGGCAATTCTGGGTCTGATTGCGCTGGATCTTTTCGGCGGCGTGTCGAGGTACAGTGGCGATAATGTTGCCCACTATGCGCATTTGGGCGGTGCACTGACCGGGTTTATTTTGTTAAAAATATGGAACAAAAACAATCGGAAAACGTTATATTGAGACTGGATCAAAGGCGTTGATAACCGACTGTTCCCGGTGTAAAACGAAAAACCAGGCAAATTTTTCACTTAATTATGGGCATTTCAGACAGAAATTTTGATAGCCGGCTGTCTTTCGGTTCCAAAATCAATCCGGTCGTGGTATTGATCGCCATTGCGATGATTGTTTTTGTGGTATTGGCATTCTTTAAAGCCATCAACTATGTCCGGCTTGGCCCCGATGCAGATACAGATATCAGTGCCTATTTTAGCCAGCATATTCTGAGTTGGTTTGCCCTTTCGGATGATACCGCCCGGCTCTGGAAACGCCCCTGGACCCTGTTGAGCTATTCATTTGTCCATACCGGCGTTTGGGCATTATTTGCCAACATGCTATGGCTCTGGTGCTTTGGGTTTATTTTCACAGATCTCACAGGATTCAAGAAAGTCGTTCCGGTTTTTATTTACGGTTCTCTGGCAGGGGCACTGGTCTTCCTGATATTGGGTCGGTGGCTGCCCGAAACAGGAACTGAACTCAGTTATCTGACCGGTAGTAATCCCGGTATCCTGGCAGTTTGCATAGCGGCGACCACCGTCAGCCCCAGCTACAAGGTATTACCCATGCTGGCCAGGGGCATTTCATTATGGATAATTGCACTCATCTTTCTGGTCGTAAATTTTGCCACCCTGCCACCCAATCATCCGGTGCTCTATTTGACCTATCTGGCCAGTGCACTGACCGGTTACCTGTTCATTTTTACATTGAGAAGGGGTTTCGACGGCAGTGAGTGGATGAACCGTCTGTATGACTGGGCCGGCAATCTGTTTAATCCGGAAAAGCGATCTGCACAAAGGCAATCGATAAAATCTGCGCTTTACTACAAGACGACACAAGCACCTTTTACGAAATCTCCAAAACTGACCCAGAAAAAAGTGGACGAACTTCTGGACAAAATCAATCAAAAGGGATATGAGAGCCTCTCAACCGAAGAAAAGGAGTTTTTGAAAAGAGCCAGCCGTGAAGATCTCAAAAAGTAATCCTTTCCAGTGAACTACCCATTGGCTAAAGACCAATGTGCTTCGTGCTTCACAGCGATTTGCTTACTGCTCCGAGGAGTTAGAAGTTTTACTATCGCTCCACACGTGTACGCGCAAGTCCCTTACGAGGTTTTTACATCTTATACTGATGTTGCAAATATCAGTATTATACAAGAAAACAATTTTGTGCCTTAGATCCCAAAAGCTAAAGACTTTTGGGATCTAAGGCACGTTTTATAAAAAGCAGCATACAGGACCTGAATGCGTTATCCCGCTAACCCTATCTTGAATCTACCGCAACCAGGCCTTCCAGCCGATGAAAAAAATAGGCATACTGATTATCAAGCTTTTAATCCGGCTATAAGACCTTGTTTCTTTGGCACCTGCCCCGAAACAGTCCGCTTTCCGGAAAGAGCAATCATTACGCAGCACTAAAAATTTATCGGTGGGGGATTAGCCTGTATTGGCCGACTTGGCTATCTTTCAGGTCTAATTCGGAACATGAGTATTTTGGCGAAAATAAGCAATCGGGTTTTGCTGCTGATAAATTCAGCACTGGTCGTCCTGTTCCTCTTGGCCTGCATCAATCCCTATATCGATCCTGAAAACTGGCCCCTGCTGGCCCTGATCAGTCTAAGCTTCCCTTTTCTTCTGGCCGGCGTTATTTTTTTTACCGTTTTCTGGTTGTTTATTCGTAGGAAATGGGCCCTGATTTCTGGCATCGCCCTGATCATCGGTGGCGGCGCCATTACCGATTTCTTGGCCTTTAAGTTCTTTACACCGCCTTTTAAAGCCGATACACCAGATCAGCATATCCGTGTTGCGACCTGGAATGTGGCGCGGTTTATAGAGATGGTTCGTAATAATAACAAAGGCAGCCAGACCCGCTACAAAATGCTGCGACAGATTAAAGCTGTAAATGCTGATATCCTCTGCCTGCAGGAATTTGCCTCTTCGATCAATCCCGACTGGTATAACAATATTGTGGCAGTTTCCAAAGGCCTGGACTATCCGTATTATTATTTTTCCCATGATGTGGATGGTGATCGACTGTTCAATGGAAGTGTGATATTCAGTAAATTCCCCATTGCAGACACGGGCATGGTCCGCTATCCCCGGCCCACACTGCCCGAAGCACTGGTTTTTGCGGACATTGCAATTGGAAACCGGTCGGTCCGGGTCTATACTACCCATCTGCAGTCCAATCAGTTTCGTAAGGAAGATATTTCTAAAATTGAAGAACTGAAAGGTGCCAAGGGTAACATCTTGGGAAATGCCCGTTCCATCGTCTCCAAATTGGCGGTGGCGATCCGGCATCGCAGCATCCAGGCAGATATGGTGCAAAGTGTTCTGGGCAACAGTCCTTATCCCGTCATTTTCTGTGGCGACCTGAATGATGTACCCAATTCCTATACCTATAAGACCATTAAGGGCAATATGCGGGATGCTTTCCTTCAGAAAGGTTTTGGAGTGGGGCGCACTTACAGTTCCCTTTCGCCCACACTGCGGATCGATTATATTTTCACCGGGCCTGATTTTTCGGTAGGCCAGTTCAAAAGAATCACCAGTAATTTATCTGATCATTATATGATCATCGCCGATCTCCGGTTAAATTAGGGGCCAGCAGACGTTTCTGGTGAACTACCCATTGGCTAAAGACCAATGTGCTTCGTGCTTCACAGCGATTTGCTTACTGCTCCGAGGAGTTAGAAGTCTTACGATCACTCCACACGTGTACTCGCAAGTCCCTTACGAGGTTTTTACATCTTATACTGATGTTGCAAATATACTATATTATACAAGAAAACAATTTTGTGCCTTACATCCCAAAAGCTAAAGACTTTTGGGTTTTACGGCACGTTTTATAAAACTAGGCCGACTCTGTCAAGAAACTTTATTTTTGCAGCCAAACCTCAGAGGCAGCATATGGCGGATTTAAAGATATATAATTCACTTTCAAGACAAAAAGAAGTTTTCACCCCCATCACACCCGGGCATGTAGGGATGTATGTCTGCGGACCCACCGTAAGCGGGGAAAGCCATCTGGGGCATGCCCGCCCCTATATTACGTTTGATGTGGTATATCGGTACCTGACACAGCTGGGTTATAAGGTCCGCTATGTACGGAATATTACGGATGCGGGGCATTTTGAAGAAGAAGGCCGGGATGCAGAGGATAAGATTTCCAACAAGGCGGTACTTGAGAAACTGGAGCCCATGGAACTGGTACAGAAATATACCAACCTGTTTCACTGGGCCATGGCGCAATTCAATACCGTGCCCCCTTCCATAGAGCCAACGGCTACCGGTCATATTGTAGAACAGATTGAAATGATCAAGAAGCTGATCTCAGACGGCTATGCCTATGAGCGCAATGGCTCCGTTTATTTTGACGTTAAGAAATATGCTTCCTCCTATGATTACGGATTACTCAGTGGTCGAAAAATTGATGACCTCATTAGTAATACCCGGGAACTGGACGGACAACTGGAAAAAAATAACCCGGCGGATTTTGCGCTTTGGAAAGCTGCACCGCCCCAGCATATTATGCGCTGGCAAAGTCCATGGGGCGAGGGCTTCCCGGGATGGCATATTGAATGTTCCGCCATGGCAACCAAATACCTGGGCAAAAAATTTGACATCCACGGAGGGGGTATGGATCTGTTATTCCCGCACCATGAAAGTGAAATTGCGCAAAGCACGATCTGTAATCATACGGCACCGGTGAATTACTGGATGCACAATAATATGATTACCATCAATGGACGTAAAATGGGTAAGAGCTATAATAATGTAATCAAGCTTACCGAATTGTTCAGTGGAGAACATCCACTGCTCCAGCAGCCTTATCATCCGATGGTCGTCCGTTTCTTTATACTGCAAAGTCATTACCGCAGTACCCTGGATTTCAGTAATGAAGCCCTGCAGGCATCCGAGAAGGGACTGAAACGGCTCTGGGATGCTTATGAGAACCTGATAAAACTGGAAGCCGCCGCATCCGGTTCTGTCCAACCCGCCAGTGATCCGGAACTCGAGGAAAAGGTACTGCGGCTGATCGGTGAACTTCCGGGTTTTCTGGAAGATGATTTTAACACGGCCAAAGCGCTGGCAAATCTTTTTGAACTGGTGCCCGTAATCAACGGGATTAAAGACAAAGCGCTGGATGCCGGCGTGCTGTCTGCATCTGTACTGGGAAAACTGAAGGCGTCATTCCGGCTCTACCTGGAAGACATTTTTGGATTGAAAAACATTACCGGTGCTGATTACGAAAAGTTGCAGGAAGTGATGCAACTGATCATAGATATCCGTACGCAGGCACGTAGTCGTAAGGATTTTTTGACTTCAGATAAAATCAGAAACCAGCTGGCCCGCGTAGGGATTGTGCTGAAGGACGAAAAGGACGGCACGGTGAGTTGGGAATTTGCCTGAGCAGAAATGCCGGTTTCATAGAATATTCTGCCATGTACAAACTCTGGGCGACTATAAAGAAGGACTGGCGCATCATGGTGCGCGATAAAGTGGGACTGATTCTGATGTTTATCATGCCCATTCTGCTGGCTATTGTGATTACCACTGTACAGAACAGTACATTTGAACTCGTCAATGACAAGAAAGTACCCCTGCTTTTTTTAAATAGGGATGAAGGGCCAGTGGGACAGGAACTTGAGTCATCACTGGTAAAAGGCGGTATGTTCACCCTGAAAAAATTACCGGCCAATGCAAATCCGGATATATTACAACAGCGCCTGCAGGATAAAGATGCGCTCCTGGGCCTGATCATTCCGGCGCGTTACAGTAGTGACGTGTTGGCGCGTTCCCAAAGGGTGGCCGGTCAGGCTCTTCAGGTGGTTGCCGTTGATGCGGCTGCTGCTGATACCGCTAAGGTTGCTGCAATGCCGGTACAATTATATTATCATCCGGTACTACAGGCTTCCTTCCGGCAGGGCATTGAGGGCGCTTTGAGCAGCGTATTGCAGATTGTACAGAGTAAATATATTGTGCGCGAACTCTACGCCGGCATCAATGATGAGGCTGCGATGCCGGAGTCGCTGGAACAACAGATTTTGACGAATCAGACACCAGTGGAGCAGTTCGCTATCTCAAGGGACGGTACGACTGTTGTCAGCAACGCGACCCAGCATAATATTCCTGCCTGGACCGTTTTTGCCATGTTCTTTATCGTGATTTCACTGGGCTCAGGTATTGTACGGGAGAAAAGCAGCGGCAGTTTTATGCGGCTCAGAACCCTGCCTACTTCACTGGGTCTCGCCATGGTATCCAAACAAATTACCTATGTGCTCATCACGTTGATACAGGCACTGATTATTTTTTCCATTGGCAGATGGATTTTTCCGATGATGGGATTGCCTGCTATGGGATGGCCCAAAGATATGCTGAGCTTGTTGCTGGTCATTATATTTTGCGGCTGGTGTGCGGCCAGTTTTGCCATTATGATTGGTGTATTTGCAAAAACGCAGGAACAGAGTAATGGGATCGGTGCGGTGGCGATTGTTCTTTTTGCGGCCATCGGGGGTCTGTTGGTACCGGCCTTTGCGATGCCGGCATCCATGCAGCAGCTCATGCGGCTTTCCCCCCTGCACTGGTGCCTGGAAGCATTTTATGGCCTTTTACTGGAAGGAGGACGGTTCAGGGATATTTTGATGGCACTGGGTATTATCGCGCTCATGATTGTAGTTTTTCAACTAATTGCTTTTGCAGGAATGAAAAAACAACGCCTGATCTGAGCCAGGAATTAACGGTCGGATTTCGGAAATGACGCTTGGTGCTATTCCTTTACCTTTGCCCCCGTAATTTTAAAAAAATAAATTTGAACATATGTCAGTTATAGTCGTTGGATCGATGGCCTTTGATGATATTGAAACGCCATTTGGAAAATCGAATAAGATCATTGGCGGCGCGGGTACTTATATCGCGTATGCCGCCGCCCATCTGGGGCAGCCGATCCGGCAGGTTTCGGTAGTTGGATATGATTTTCCTCAGGAAGAGCTGAAGGCCCTGCAGGAGCGGGGTGTCAGCATCGAAGCTGTAGAGCAGGTACCCGATCGTAAATCTTTTTTCTGGGCCGGCCGCTACCATCTGGATATGAATACGAGGGATACCCTGGTCACAGAACTCAATGTACTGGGGGATTTTAAACCGGTGATTCCGGCATCTTATCAGGGTGCGGAGTATTTGATGCTGGGCAATCTGGCTCCGGCTGTTCAGCTCAGTGTAATAAAGCAATTGAATACCCGTCCTAAACTGATCGTTCTCGATACCATGAATTTCTGGATGGATGCAGCACTCCCCGAACTGGAAGAAGTGATCAGTAAAGTGGATGTACTGCTGGTTAACGACAGTGAAGCCCGCCAGTTGACTGCGGAGTATTCGCTGGTCAAAGCAGCCCGGAAAATATTGACCATGGGCCCGCGGTTCCTGGTTATTAAAAAAGGGGAACACGGTGCGCTGCTGTTTCATGAGAATAAAGTCTTTGTAGCGCCGGCGCTGCCTCTGGAAGAAGTGTTTGATCCCACCGGAGCGGGCGACAGTTTTGCCGGCGGATTTATTGGCTATCTGGCCCGGAGCGGTGATGTTTCCTTTGAGAATATGAAGACGGCTATCATCGTAGGCAGTGCCCTGGCCAGCTTCTGCGTAGAAAAATTCGGAACGACCCGGCTTAAGGAAATTACCGCAGAAGATATACATCAGCGTATGGAACAGTTTAAGGAACTTACTAACTATCAGGCAGATCTGTAGGCCGGATGCTGCCTTTGCGCTATTTAAGTTGGATGTGTCGGACTAATGTCGCTATACCGATTTAAATACTATAGTTCAATACCAGATGCATTTCCCATTAGTGCACTTACCAAAAGGTAAGTGCACATCTTTTTCTATTCCAGTACGGCTAGCTTTACAAAAAACATCCAACGATGCTCAGCAGAAAATCCTTTTTGGAAGCATCCGGTTTAGCCAGTGCTTTCTTTGTAGCCAGTGAATTACTCGGCAGTGGGCAACCATCAATCACTTCTTTACCAGCTATCCTTTCAAGGAGGGAAAAGCAAAATAGTTATTGGTATATCGGTCATTTGATGTCTGTACTGATTCGAAAAGAAAATACAGATAACAATTATGCATTGCTACGTTGTACCGAAAGACGTGGTTTAGAACCACCGCCACATATACATACAAAAGAAAATGAAACGTTTCTGGTGCTAGACGGCACAGTAATATACACCGTAGGCAATACTGAATTTAAAGCGACGGCCGGGGAAATAATGTTCCTGCCTAAAAACATACAACATAGCTTTAAGATACAAACAGAAACCCTCGAAACCCTGATGCTCCTTACACCAGGTGGTTTTGAAAACTATTTTATTGAAATGAGCGAACCGGCTGAAGCACTTCGCCTGCCGCCTATGCCGCGTGGGAAGCCCGATATTGCAAAACTTATTGCAACAGCCTCAAAATATGGAATAAAGTTTCCAAAAGTTTAGAAATAGGGCGTTTAATTTAATGTGTCTGCCGGATAAGCGTTTCGATGGATCGTATAGCTGTTGTGGGTGTGTCAGTCATCTGAGCGATTACTTTTTCATCCTGGAGATGGTTGTAGCCCCAAATCAAAATAGTATTGATAACCGGTATCAGCGTTTCTCCCAGGGAAGAAAGTGAGTAATCTGTTCTTACGTTAGGGATATCAACGGTTCGTTTTACAACCACCTGCTTTTCAACAAAAAAATCTAATTCCTCTGCCAGTACTTTGTCTGGAATACCAGGCAACATACTGCTAATTTCAGAGAAGCGTAATGGGCTGTTCCTTAAATTCCATAGAATACCCATTTGCCATTTACCGGCAATAAATTGTCTTGCGTATTGAATCGGACAACCTCTGTATAAGTCCTGTTCCGCATTCATATATACAAAACTAACGCTCTTCAAGTGGAAGAAATTGCCTCCGGCAGCTATTTTTTACAGGTAGCAGTTCCTGGTTTTAAATGGTTTTAAGACGCAGCGATTATAATATAGAAGCCCCTTTTCGGGGCTTTTTTTCGGCGAATCCCCCAAATATTACGGTCAACTGCGGACCCGGATACAACTGTAGCAGGGATTTTGTACTCTTAAAATAAAATTCCTGTAATATGACAAATAATAAAACCACACCTTCTTTATTGTTTTGTATCCTGATGGACGCCCTGGGTATGCTCAGTTTTACCGTTCCGGGCGTAGGAGAATTTGCCGATGTGATCTGGGCACCCATATCCGCCATTATTTTTGCCAGAACCTTCGGTGGCGCAAAAGGTCTCTTTGGTGGTGTTTTCAATTTTCTGGAAGAATTGCTGCCGGGTACCGATGTCATTCCTTCTTTTACCATCATGTGGCTGCTTACCCGTAAATCCACCGTTTTTAATAAGAAATCCTCGGTAATTCCGGTAACGCCCAAATAGCGATTATCCGGTCAATATTTCAGGCCTGGCGGTCGGGGATAAAAAAATATTTTGCAGATAGTTGATCTGCATCTATTTTTGCAACCCGATGACAATAAAGAAACATACAAAGATGAAGAAACATTCCTGACGGAAGGTTCCATTTTTGTGTGCAGACATAAAATTCTTGAACAGACCTTCCGCAAAAGCGGAAGGTTTTTTTTAACCCACTCCCGAACCTTTCAAAGGTCACCGGGAGGCTTAAATCGAAAGAAAAATGAAAGTTGCAGTTGTGGGTGCTACAGGACTGGTGGGCACTAAAATGTTGCAGGTATTGGCGGAAAGGAATTTTCCGGTAACAGAACTGGTACCGGTTGCTTCTGAAAGAAGCGTAGGCAAGGAAGTGGTTTTTAAAGGCACCCCGTATAAAGTGGTTAGCATGGAAGACGCCATAGCTGCCAAACCTGCCGTGGCTTTGTTTTCTGCCGGTGGCAGTACTTCTACTGAATGGGCCCCGAAGTTTGCGGCCGCAGGCATCACCGTCGTGGATAATTCTTCCGCCTGGAGAATGGACCCCTCCAAACCGCTGGTCGTTCCGGAAATCAACGCTGATATCCTGTCGACCAATGATAAAATTATTGCCAATCCCAACTGTTCTACCATACAGATGGTTGTGGCACTGGCACCCCTGCATAAGAAATATCAGATGAAGCGGGTCGTTGTTTCTACCTATCAAAGTGTCACCGGTACAGGCAAGCAGGCGGTAGATCAGCTGATGGGGGAACGGAGCGGCAATACTGAATATCCCATGGCTTATCCTTATCCTATTGACCTGAATGTCATTCCGCAGATTGATGTATTTCTGGACAATGGTTATACCAAGGAAGAAATGAAAATGGTCAACGAAACCAGAAAGATCATGCGAGACGACTCGATTCGGGTGACAGCTACTACCGTTCGTATACCGGTAATGGGCGGTCATAGTGAAAGTGTGAATATTGAATTCGAAAATGAGTTTGAGTTGGCGGATATCCGGAATTTATTGGAACAGACACCAGGTGTCGTTGTGGTAGATGATCTGGAGAATAAAAAATATCCGATGCCCAAAGATGCGCATGAAAAAGACGAAGTATTTGTGGGACGGATCCGTCGGGATGAAACCCAGGCCAAAACCCTGAACCTGTGGATCGTTAGCGATAACCTGCGTAAGGGAGCCGCGACCAACGCGGTTCAGATCGCCGAGTATCTGGTGGCCAATAATCTGGTCTAAGACGCGGCCTGGATCCTGAATTATATGATTGTAAAGCCGTTACCGTTATGCGGTAGCGGCTTTTTACCGGTATGGCTGGACCTTATTGCAGTGCCTGATTCAGAAACTGGTTCAAAGGCTGCAGGGTTTCGAAAGTGGTGATCAATTGTTTCACCAAACCTTTTTCCGTCAGTTGGTGATCGGTTAACGCGGCAGTCGCTACATAACTCTTGAAACGCAGGTAGGCTGCTGCTGGATTATCTGCTGCATACCCTTTGGGAACCCGAACCAGCAGATAGCCTTCATCCTGATCCAGACCCCCATATATTTTTTTAAAAGATTTTGTCAGCAGGATTTTTTCAAAATCCGTCAGATTATAATCGATTTCCTGCCTTACTTTGGTCAGCATCGGAGCGGGGGGGTGCCACATGCCACCTCCGGCAAAACTGCGGCCCGGTTCCAGGTGCAGGTAATAGCCGGCGGTCATTGACTTCTTTCCCTCGGCGTTAATGAATGCTCCGAAATTGGTTTTATAGGGGGTCTTATCTTTAGAAAAACGAATGTCCCGGTTGATGCGAAACATACAGTCCTTGGCCTTTAGATGGGCAATCGCCGGATCCTTTTTGCCAAAGCCGGCAATAACGGTGTCCACCAGTGATGCGAAATCAGCTTTAGCCGCTTCGTAGTCACTACGATGCCGGTCAAACCAGGCTTTATTATTGTTTTTTTTCAGCTTTTTTAGAAAACTTAAGGTGGCGGCTTGAATCATAACTATATATCAGGGACAGGTTGAGGTCCTCAGGCGAATATACTGCAGACCTTTTAAATCCGCTTGAAAAGACCGGTCATTGACAGGAAATCGATAGTCGGGCAAAAAAAGGGACACTTATGCCAAGACTCCTAAGCAATAGTAACCCTAAGCCAATCCAATCCAATAACTATTTCTGATTGTTGCATAAGGGTTACCAGCAAGATTTTAATTTGATGGGGAAGGTAGCCAAAATATTTTTTGAAGGCGGCAGTAAAATGAGACGCGTATTTGTAACCAGCGAGCCTGGCTACCTCGGCGATCTTTCTGTTTTCGTTCAACAAAATTTGGCGTGAGCGTTCCATACGCTGTTGGTGCAGATAGCTGAAAACGGTCGTGCCAAAAGCCTGCTTAAAGTGTTTTTTCAGGTAGCATTCGTTGGTTCCCACCTGTTGGGCCAGATCAACCAAGCTACAGGGTTTGGCGAGATTTTCATCAATAATACCTCTTACTTCCTGCATTTTCACCAGGTTGCACCCATTGATATAGGTCGCTCCCGATATTTTAAAGCTGGTCTCATATTCCTGGAACTGCAGCATTAGCAATTCGATAAGTTTGGACTTCAGGTAAAGAGCTTTATAATAGCTTTTGTGTTCAAAAAGGAACATATCATACAGCAGTGCTCTCATGCGCGCCGTCACCTTGATGCTTCGTTCGTTTAACAGAACCGGATTATTTTCTTTCAGACTACTGTAAAAAGTTTCATGCATCGGGTTATCCAGTGACAGAAACCGTTTAAAATAGTCTACTTCGATATTAATGATATAAAGTTCTGAATTCGCTTCCGTAGCCCATGCATGCTCAAACACCTGGGTATTGATAAATATCATCCCGCTTTGGTTATGCGGTACATCCGCAAATGTTCTTCCCGTCAACCGATTTTTAAAAATACTCCGGCATTTAAACGAAAATACCAGACTCACATACGGCTTGTTACTTTTAAAGGAAAAGTCTCGGGTTTCGGGCGCACTGCCCAGAATCCGTAAAAAATGGAGGTCTTTGGTAAGGAATTCGTAGAAATCACAGCTGTCAGGATGGAACAGGTCGCTGCGATTGGATTCCGCTACTTCGTGCGCTTCCATCCGGAAAAGCGCGGAATAGGGAATTATAGCTTCAGGTAATGATACTTCATTCAATTCTGGTACTGCACTTGCCATTTCTTATCCTGCCTAGTAAGGTTTTAATCGCACCCCAAATGTCCCGCCTTTTCTGCTGAAGGGTTTACGAATTCCGGAAAATCTTTCAAAATTCCCGATTGCGTTATTAGTTTTCCGTTTCCAGTTAACCAGACATTTCACCTTTGCAGCCTGAAAAGTGGCGGGCACCCCTGCGTCTACCAACAACCGTTACGGCAATCGCGCAGATCATAAGTTCTCCACAGTAAACAAGTGTATGCAAATGGGATATAATAAGACTTTGGTTTGGGCTTTTTGTTGCGGTCTGGTGCTCCTTTTTTGCCAAAACTTGCTGGCACAGGAAACGGGTCTGGTAAAAGGCATAGTCACCGATGAAAAAGGCCAACCCGCTGAGAAGGTCACCATTGGCGTCTCTGAAAATGCCCGCTTCACTGTTACCGATGCCCAGGGCCAATACGAGTTGCGTCTTCCCGCGGGTCAATATAAGCTTACTACGAGCCGGGTAGGCTATGAATCCCAGCATGCCGAAATTAGAATCCCGGCAGGCCAGACCATTATTCTGAACATCCGGATTAGAAAATCAAAACAGGAGGACCTGGAGGAAGTCACCGTAGCGACCATGACCAAAAAGAGATCCCTGGAAACCCAGGGCTTTGCAGTAGCTATTATCGATACCAAGGAGGCTTCTTTACGCAACCTGACCACCAACGAATTACTGGACCGTACGGTAGGGGTAAGGGTCAGGCAGAATGGCGGTGAAGGTGCTCCTATTGAATATAATCTCAATGGGATGTCGGGAAGTACGATCGGCTTATTTCTGGATGGCATCGAAATTTCCACTTATGGGTCTTCCTTTAACCTGAACAATATTCCGCCCGCGATGATTGAGCGGATAGAAGTATACAAGGGGGTATTGCCCGCTCACCTGAGTGGTAATTATATTGGCGGTGCCATTAATGTGGTGATGAAAAAAGATGCGTCGGCCAATAATATAGCCGCTTCGCTATCTTATGGCTCCTTTAATTCCTACCGGGCGGACCTGAGCGCCCTGTATCGCAATTCCCAAAATGGCCTGACTGCCAGGGCTTCCGGTTTTTTCAGCCACTCCGACAACAATTATGAAATGTGGGGCAAGTTCTCCAAATAAACCCTGCCGGGCGGTCGTATTGTACGAAATTACCGCATTCGCCGACCCAATGATGCGTTTGAAACGATTGGCGGACGCTTTGAACTGGGTTTTACAGATGTCAAATGGGCCGACCAGTTCTTTGTCGGCTACAATGTGTCGGATTCCTATAAGGAAGTACCCCACGGTATTACCATGACCAAGCCTTATTTCGGGAGGTTTAATGAGTACCAGGCCCATGTATTCAGCCTGAACTATACCAAAAGAAACCTGTTCACCGAAGGGCTGGCTTTAACCGTAAACGCGGTCCACAGCAAGCGTAATACCTACCTCCAGGATACCGTGAGCCTGCGGTACAACTGGGATGGTACTTTACTGGTCAAAAACTCCGAAGGTCCTCCGGAAACCTACGGCTACGAGCCGGGTAAGGGCCAGCAGGGGGATGCCATTATCAGCGATATCGACCGGTCGATCTCCAATATACGCTCCAATCTGGCTTATACCCTTTTATCGAATCACCGCTTCTCATTGAACCATAAATTTGAACATTCCGACCGGAAAGACAGGGACCTGCTGCATCCGGAAAAAACTCGATGGGTTACCCAAAACAATCTGAGTTCCAATATCTGGGCGCTCAACTATGAATCGGAACTATTTAATGGCAAGCTGAGAACCAATTTATTTGGAAAATACGCCATCTATATTACCGATCAGCGGATACCGGTAAGCGAAACGGGCAGTACCATGACCTATGAAAAAAACAGAACCCAAAGAGATAACAAGGGTTATGGAGGGACCCTGTCCTATCAGGTGATTCCAAAGGGATTTATCATCGCCTCTGCCGAAAAATCCTTTATCATGCCGACCGATCGCCATATTTACGGCGAGCCGGAAAATAATCTGCTGCCCAACCCGGATATCCTGCCTGAATTGTCGGTGAACTACAATCTGGGTGCGCGGTACAGTGTCGGCAGATCCCCCAAAAATAAATGGTCTTTCTACGGCAATGCTTTCTGGAGAAACGGCTATGATAAAATCATCCAGCAAACCCGGACGGATCCGGTGATAGAGGGCCGGGAGAACCAGGTAGAAGACATACAGGTCACTCAGTTTGTAAACCTTTCCAAGACGCAGTCCGTGGGATTTGAAGCGGAACTGAATTATATCTACGATAACAAACTGAATGCCTTGTTGAACGTGTCCCGGTTCAACTCCCTGTTCAAGCAAAAAAAAGATGAAAGGGGCAATCCGCACAGTCTGTATAACCACCAGGTACCCAATGAACCTTTTTTCACCATCAACGGAAGTCTCCAGTACCGGCTGAATCATTTGCTCCAGAAAAATTCAGTCCTGAACCTCTACTATAATGTCGGTTATGTAGCGCCCTTCAGTACAATATGGATTGAATCCGAATGGTTTACGACCCCCGCCCAGTTTCCCAATGATATGGGTGCCAGTTACCGGTTCCCGGACACCAGGCTGGTGGTTAGCCTGGATTGTAAAAATATTTTCAATGCGGAAGTATATGACAATTTCGGGGTCCAGAAACCGGGCCGGGCTTTCTATATAAAACTCAATTATACGCTTAACAATTTTAAAAAATAAACCTGCGGAATCTGTCGGGTAACAATAACACCCGGGCGATAACCGCCAAAAACAAGTATATGAACAAAACCCTTTTACAGCGATTGATGTTTGGCGCGGTACTGGTAGCCGGTACCCTGGGCGCCTGTAAGAAAAGTGAAACGACGGTTGTCGATGGTCCTTCAGGTCCGGATGCCTGGGACAGAAAATATGTCACTTTAACCGCCGCTTTTCCGGATGATGGCGGAACGGCTGGAAACGGAGGCACCATGGCTTATGCTATAACGCTGGAACAGGCTGCTAATCCTGATTTCGAAGTCAATGTATTTACCAACGGCTATGGCTTGCGCTCCCAGCGTACGGCCCGGGTACAGGGATCCGCCAATGGTAATTTTCTGTACAATATTCAGTATACCGGAACCGACGGTGGTATCTTCAACAAATACAAAGTGGAGGGAGAAAAGAATTTCGCAGATACCCGGGAAGAAGTAAATACCGAACCGATTCTTGGTTCCGCACCCCGCTGGGTTGTTGCAGCTGAGGGGATCGGTGTGGGCGTCTATGCGTCAGCGGAGGTTGAAGGCAGCGGTGCGGGTGCAGGTGCCGATTTTGTAGATGTGACCAGTACGGCCAAAATCGCCGTTTTGAACCTGAATGATCCCCAGATTACCCGTCAGGCAACCTTCACAATTCCCTTTACAGCAGAACAGACAAAAGCCGGATACCAGATTGGACGTATCGATGTACCGGTATTGAATGCCGCCAAGAACAAAATTTTTATCGGATGTAATCTCAGCAGAACGGATCCTTCCAAAAAATCCGGCGTGAACGCTTCCGGCAACCAGACCTGGAGCTCCGGCACCCGGGAATTGGGTACGGCTACCCTGGTGGTTGACTATCCTTCCCTGGCTAATCCGAAGTTAATCTTTGCCGATCCCTCCATCAGCAAAGTGAATAACCACTCTTACCGTACCATGTCCCAATATGTTGGTTCAGATGGACATTTGTATCAGGCAACTGCTACCTCCGGCGCCCAGATTCTTCGAATCAGCAGTTCGACCGACGATTATGACAACAGTTATAATTTCAATTTAAAAACAGCCCTGGGCACCGCGAATGATGTAGCCATCCGCGCCTGGAAATATATCAGTAATGGCATTGGTGTGGTATTGTACACAGAATCAGATATGCCCGGCGGTTTTATTGCCCTGATAGATTTGAATGCGAAGTCAGCTACCAAACTCACGACTGATAACCAGAATGATGTCGGATTTTCCGGGCTTTCCGCGGCTCAAAACGGAGGTACATCGTTAACGGGGACGTTTGGTCAATTTCAGCATATTGGACTGGCCGGTGATTATGTATACGTACCGATGACACCCAATGGTGTGGACGGGAACCTGTATCTGATCAATTGGAAGACCAAACAAATTTCCAAAGGGGCGAAACTGAAGAACCAATCCGGTAGTTTCTATTTGGGTGCTTACTAATGGAAGCATATCCTTACTATCCGTCTGCTGCCCCTGTGTAAGGGGCAGCGGGCGCTAAACAGGGACCCATCAGGTATTGGAATAATAACCCATTAAGCAATCTGAAATTTTCCGGATTCCGTCCTATTTTTTCCGCATTTCGTAAGTAATGCGCGCGCGACAGGTTATACCTTCGCGCTTGGTTTTCTCATCAAGTTGTGAATTAAAAAACAGCTGCCAACAGGACATCCACTGAAAGGTTTTCGGGGTTATCCAACCCATTACAAAGAAACTTTTCTGGTGGATTCCAGGCAACCGATAAACATACCGACATGAAGCAAATATTACTGAGCGTCCTGACACTCCTTACTGTTATTTCTTATGCGCAGCCAGGCGTTGGCCGTCCGGAAAGGCCCGCAACGGACCGTCCTTCCAATACATTGATGAGCGCTGATTTCTGGAAATCCAAACCCACGGTAGACCAGGTAAAAGCCGAAATCGCCAAAGGCAACAGTCCTTCTGCGTCTGACGCGGCTTCCTGGGATCCAACCGCCCGGGCCATCCTGAATGAAGCGCCTGTAGAAACCATCAAATTCATGGTAGAGCAGGAAGGCAATGATGTCAAAAAGAAAACCCATCACAGCGCTTCCTACCTACATTGGGCTGCCTCCAGGGGCAATGTCGAGCTGGTCAATTATCTCATCGAAAAAGGTTCCGACGTCCACCTGACCGACAGTCATGGCTCCAGTGTGATTTCCAATGCAGCATCGAGTGGTAATCCCGATTTAGGTGTGTACGAAGCCCTGTTTAAAGCCGGCGTGGATCCCGGAAAAACGTATGAGGATGGTGCAACATTAATGATGCAGGCAATCGCCAGAGATAATGATTTTAAGCTGGCAGACTATTTTGTCACCAAGGGCCTGTCTTATCAGGATAAAGACGAGTTTGGCAGCACACTGGCAGATTATGCAGCCAAACTGGGCAATATAGCAATCATCGAAAAGCTGAAAGTCAAAGGAATTGCGCCTACCAATCGGGCCCTTTTCTTTGCCACCCAGGGATCCAGGGGATTACAAAATGGTATTGAAGTTTACCGGTACCTGGTAGAGACATTAGATTTGGATCCAAAAGCAATCAATCCCAAAGATGGCAGCACTCTCCTGCATAATCTGGTGCGCCGTCCCAATGCCGAGCTGGTTAATTACTTTCTGTCCAAGGGGGTGGATATCAACAAAAAAGATAATGAGGGTAACACCGTATTGATCAATGCCGCAAATGGCCGGGATGCGGCACTCCTTGCTACCCTGCTGGCGGGCACTACTGACATCAATGCGGTAAATGAAAAAGGTGAATCCGCCCTCACCAGAGCCGTTGCTAACGGATCAGCCGAAACCGTGCGTTTGTTGCTGGAAAAAGGGGCTGATATTTCCGTGGTCGACAAGGACGGCCATAACCTGGCCTACCACTGGTTTGATTCTTTCAGGGAAATCCGGCCGGGTGGCGCTGCGGGTGGTCAGGATAATGATTTCTCCCAAAAACTGGCGCTATTAAAAAGCAGGGGGCTGGATGTAACAGCCCTACAGGGCGATGGCAGCTCACTGTATCATTTGGCCGTCGCTAAAGAAAATCTGGCACTGATCAAAAAAGCAGCCGAGCTGGGGGCAGATATTAATACCCAGGACAGCCAAGGCGCTTCTCCCTTACATAAGGCGGCTTTAATCGCCAGGGATGACCAGATCCTCAAATCTTTAATTGCCTTAGGCAGTAAAAAAAGCCTGAAAACCGTCTTCGATGAAACAGCCTATGATCTGGCTAAAGACAATGAATTTTTGAAAACCAGTAATATTTCAATTGGCTTCTTAGAATAAAATCGGAGGCGTGCATCCCGCCACTTGAATGGTTCGGGAATCCATCCTATTTCAGTACCTGTAATACATAAAAACATTCCCATGAAAATATTCGTAAAATCTCTGGTTGTCAGTAGTCTGCTGCTGGTTGCCGGTATGGGTGCGGCCCAGACCAGCTCCTATAAATGTATGGTTCAGATGAACAGCTATCAGGGAGAAAAAGCCTATGTAATTATTTCGCTCATCAATCCTCAGGGTGCCTACGAGAAAACTTTAAGGGTAATGGGACCGGATAAACAATGGTTCAACACTTTAAAAGAATGGTATAAATTCCAGAATAAATCCAAAGAGAAGATCAGTGCAGTAACTGGCGCTTCCATCGGCGGTGGGGACCGGGCGGTCGTCACCCTGGTCATCGACAGCAAAAAGCTGAATGCCGGCTATAGCCTTCGTTTTGAATCGGCTGTGGAAGAGCAACGATACCACACCAAAGATGTGGAAGTGCCGCTGACTACGGCCGGTCTGGCCGCCAAAACGGATGGCAAGGGCTATATCAGGTACGTAAGATTTAGTGGCAAATAAGTGGAATCCTTAATGCGCTGAGATGCTGGCAGGGCCGGCTACCATCAGCATTACAAGTTAGAAATGATCCTTTCCGTCTGGAGATATAGCCATTTAACACTGGCCATATCTTCATTTTTATTATTGACAGTCGCTTCTATAACGGGCATTTTTCTGGCATTTGAACCGGTTATTGAAAAAGCACATCATTATAAGACGGATGGCTTTGATCGGCTCCACCTGGCGCAGACGGTATCCTTATTGAAAGAAAAATATCCGGGTATTCAAGAAATCAGTATCGATGACAACCAGTTTGTGCTGATTAAATATGCCCAAGAAGAAGGAGGTGATCAACAAGCCTATGCAGATCCTGCTACGGGCAAAATACTTGGCATTCCGCAACCACAGCCGGCATTTTTTCAATGGATGACGGCTTTACACCGTTCACTTTTCCTGCACGAAACCGGAAGAATACTGATAGGTATCTCGGCTTTTCTTTTGATCCTGATTGCAGTTTTAGGTGTTTTACTGGTGGTACAGCGGCAAAACGGGTGGCGGCATTTCTTCTCCGTGGTCGAAAAAACGGGCTTTGCCCAGTACTACCACGTCGTATTCGGCCGACTCTCTTTATTTTTTATTTTGGCGATCGCCCTGACGGGTACCTATATTGCCGTCTATCGCTTCCTGCCAGCGCCTGAAAATGCCCGCCTGCAAATCGACGAAAGCCAGATACGCGAAGAACCGCTGCTGGAACCAGGTAATTTTCCGGTCTTCATCCAAACGCCGCTCAACAAACTTCAGAAGCTACAGTACCCGTTCTCTGAATTTCCGGAGGACTATTACTATGTGCAGTTGAGGGACCGCGAATTATGTGTCAATCAGTTTACCGGCGATATCCTGAGCCAAACAGATTACAGTAAGACTTACCAACTGGCGGATTTCAGTCTGCGCTGGCATACCGGTCGCTCAGGTACTGTCTGGGCCCTGATCCTGGCACTGGCATCTGCCTATATCCTTTTCTTTATCTACTCGGGTTTCGCGATTACCCTAAAACGCAGGCGTGGCAAAACCAAAAACAGGTTCAAGGCCAAGCATGCCCGCATCGTTCTTTTGGTGGGGTCGGAGAATGGTGCCACGTTTAAATTCGCGGATGCTATTTACCGGCAACTGATCAAACAGGGTGAAAAGGCGTTTATCACGGATCTTTCCAACTATACCGTCTTCCCCCATGCGGAACAGCTAATCATAATGACCAGCACTTACGGGCAGGGTGATCCGCCCTCCAATGCTAAAAAGCTGGCCCAACGTATAAAGTTATATCCCCAGGTTCAGGATATTCAGTATTCCATTGTAGGCTTTGGCTCCAGGAGTTATAGCCATTTTTGTCAATTTGCCTTCGATATACAAACCCTACTGGAAAACACCACCTGGGCTACAGAAATTTTACCTGTATATACCGTTAACGATAAATCTCCGCAGGATTTCAGTGACTGGATAACGGCCTGGACCCGTGAGACGCAATTATCCCTGATATTGCCCCGGGAGCTGCTGAAACCCGACCGGGCCACCTTAAAAAAAGCGATCGTTGTCGATCGTACAGAACGGGATGTAGAAGATTGTTTTATGATCCGCTTTCAATGCGCTGCATCGAAAGCGACGGTATCCGGAGATTTAATGGCCATTTATCCCGGGAATGATCATCGCGAAAGATTGTATTCCATTGGAAGGATTGATAAATACTTCCAGTTGAGCGTCAAATTACATAAACAGGGGTTGGGATCCGATTACCTGAACCATTTACAACCCGGTGAGCAGATCCCTGTTAAATTCATTAAAAACCGGCATTTTCGTTTTCCGGGACGCGCCCGACAGATTATTATGGTCTCCAACGGTACCGGCATTGCGCCCTTCCTGGGTATGATCAACGAGAATCGCCGAAAGATACCGACAGTACTCTACTGCGGTTTTCGTAACCGATCTTCCTTTATATTGTATGAACCCTTTTTAAAGGAACAACTGGAAAATGGAAGGCTTTCCGCATTGCACCTGGTACTATCCCGTGCCGAGGAAAAGGAGTATGTAAGTCACCGCCTGTTAAAAAACGGGGCTTCCCTGGTTGCTTTCTTCAAAGCCGGAGGTGTCATCATGTTATGTGGCTCTTTATCCATGCAGCATGATGTACTGAAAGTATTGGAAGATCTCTGTAGCAGGGAACCGGAACTGGACCTGGAAAAAATGATAACAGCAGGAAAAATCCTTACGGATTGCTACTAACCTATCGACGCAGAAGATTCTTTATCTTTCGGGTTCATTTGAACGAAATGATGCGTTTTAAATATTTACTTCTATTTGTTTTTATATTACCTGCTCTAACAGGCATGGCACAGGTGAAGCGCAGCCGCAGCGCTTATCTGATGGGTGGCAATTTTGAAATCACCATCGTCGCCAAAGATTCACTGGCAGCCGAACAAAATATCGATAGGGTAATTGCCGAAATTTCACGCATCGAATACCTGATCTCTGACTGGAAGCCGGAGACCCAGGTGTCACTGGTTAACAGGAATGCCGGGATTCGCCCGGTAAAAGTCGATCAGGAATTGCTCGAACTCACCGAGCGGGCAATAAAGATCTCTGAACTTACCAATGGTGCTTTCGATATCAGTTTTGCTGCGATGGAAAAGATATGGAAGTTTGATGGAACAATGACGGCCATGCCGTCACCCGAAGCAGTTCAAAAAGCCAGAAGAAATGTCGGGTATAAAAATATCATCATCAATAAGGATCGTTCTACCATTTTTTTAAAATTGCCCGGCATGAGAATAGGTTTTGGTGCCCTGGGTGAGGGTTATGCTGCTGATAAATGCAGGGATATGATGATGGCCAGAGGTATTACCGCCGGTCTGATCAATGCTACGGGAGATATCCGGGCCTGGGGCCGACAACCAAATGGAAAGCCCTGGCGTATCGGTATCAATGATCCCTTTAAAAACGATCATCTGGTAGGTGCCATACCCGTTGAAGGCGCAATTACCACTTCAGGGAGTTATGAAAAATATGCCATGATCGACGGCAGACGATATGCACATATCATCAACCCCGCTACCGGCTTTCCGGCTACCGGCCTCACCAGTGTGACGGTTACCGGCCCCAGTGCGGAAATGTCCAACGCCTTCAGTACTTCAATTATGGTATTGGGGCAAAAGGCGGGACTGAAACTCTTGAAACGGTTTCCGGGGTACAAAGCCTTTATGATTACCGACAAGGGTAAATATGTCAAAAGTCCCGGTTTCAGGATGGAGAAAATCTAAACCTGCTCGTCTATTTGGAGCGTTTGTATTTTCGTTCCATCCCAAGCAGACAGCAGGGGTTACCATAAGTCGGAATCTCAGTTACCGTCGCAGGGTAAATTTAGCAACCTGGATTCACAAACCTGGATGCCGTCAATTACTTTTAATTGTACCATCCATTTGCTTAGGGTTGCGCCTTGCGCAGCAGACCATAAGACATATCGACTTTGGTCAGATCATCCAGGTCAGTTTTCAGCCGGTCGATATGCACATCATCGGAAATTTCCAGACTGGATTTTGAATCCGCCAGGATATTCAATTGATTGAAATGCAGGAAGCCGGAAATATTAATTTTTGAAGCCCCACTACTGATATGGTAATCGTTCAGGCGGGCCCGTTTGCTTTCAGTGAGAGAATCTTTGAGTTCGGCTCTTCGCAGTAGCACGCTCCTCATGATTAGTTCAGCCCCCCGGGATAAATCCAGCTTTAACGAGGAAGGCAAATCGCCCGTGAGACTGTTCAGTTCAAGGGTGACGCCTTGGGCAATAATCGTGGCGGTATCAGGAAGGAATAATTGTATGTCAATACCCGTATAGAAGTTTTGTGGTTGTAGTGCGACATCCTTTTTAATATTATAATGAATTTCCAGTGTGTCTCCTTTCTGACTGATGGAACAACTATCCGATCTGTTTTTTACCGGGTTCTGCGGATCATAGTTGTCGAATAGATAGCCGTAGCTGTCGCTTTTTTGGATATGACATTTCAGGGGAGCAATAGAACCGGTAGCCAGTTCAAGGCCATCAATTTTAATGACTTTAAATGCATCGGTCCGGGTGGGGGCCTCGACTGTAAAACCCTGATTATTTTCCAGACGATACCGTTGATTTTTGATGGCGGATTTAAAAGCGCCGGCGAGGAGCAACGGAATCGAAAACAGGAGGAGCAGTATTACGATCAACAGTGTATTGCTGGATTTCATGCGAATTGCTTTTTAAATTTTTCGTATTTGGTGGTCAGGTCACCGGGTTCGATACCCAGCAGGAACATATTTCTGAATAGCGCCGGTAATTCTTTGAGCAGGAACTGCTGCCGGCGGTAGGCCGTTGTGTTTTTCAACCCTTCTGCAGTGATAAAATAACCGATGCCCCGCTTATCATAAATGATTTGCTGCTGTTTTAGAAATTCATAAGACCGGGCCACCGTATTGGGATTAACTTCCAGTTGAATGGCCAGTTCCCGCACACTGGGAATCTTGGCTTCGGCCTCCCATTCTTTTAAGAGTACTTTTTCGCACACATAATCTGCGATCTGTAGATAAATGGCCTGTGTGTTATTGTCAAATTGCATAATCTTCAAATTTAGGCGAGCGAAGAAAGATTAGCATTGCTTTTCCTTCAATTTAAACCAGGTGACCAGCCATAGCAGGGGTGCGATTAAAAATTGCAGAAAAAACAAGATGCTGCTTTTCAGATATCCGGGTATAGTATAAACTTTCCGCCCTTCGTCCCCGGCAGTGCTATAGTTTTCCGAGAGTTCAAATATGTTGAAATTGTAGCCCTTAAATCCGGAGCTGTATATTTTATGGGTGTAATAAGCCACCAAAAAAATCAGCAGGGCGACCATAATCGTCGTGATGATAAAACTGAATCTTTTGAAGCTGGCAGCGCCCAGCAGATAGGCGGCCTGCAATCCGAAGAAGGCATATAGAAAATACGGCAGGACCTGTCCGAATCCATTCGGACGGGTCCAATCCATGGGATTCAGGCTGAACCGATGGGGTTCCCGGCTGATCATCAGGTCTACATAGGTCATGGCCAGGGTCTTCAGTAAATAGAAACAAACAATATAGATCAATGAAAAGACGATGACGTTAAAAAACAGAACAACCAGCAGTTTTTCCAGATGGCTGGCAGGGAAGCTGATCCAGTAGATGGCCTTGTCTTTGGTACCCAGCATGCTGAAAGCATTGCTCGCAAATATGGCGCCGATTATAAATAAGCCGAACAGACCGACGCCATAGAGATTGGATTCCTCGTAATGGGTGCCATCAGTAAGTAGCCAGATGGCGAATACGATAGCCAGTAATCCCAGCAGGGCCAGTGTCGACATCAGGTAAAACCGCCGGTGTTCAGCCCAGTGTTTGGCGGTGAGTTGAAGCAGTCGTTTGAAACTAAAATTTGTTGTCATATCCTATCAGTTTTTAGCTGGATGATTAAATAGAGCTTTCAGTGCTTCTCCATTGGTCACTACCGCCTTGTAGAGTAGTTCCAGGTCAATATGACCCTCCCTGCCGGTTGGGTTTCGGGAAATAACTGCATGGCCTTTCAGGGATTGTTCCCTGTACAGAATATCTTCAGTCGACTGACCTTCATAGGCGTAACTGAAATCCAGCCGGCTGCTGATTTGACCGATGGGTTGGTCAAAAAGAATCTTTCCTTCGTCGATGATGGTAATGCGGTCTATCAGACTTTCCAGGTCCTTGACCTGATGGGTGCTGATGATAAAACATTTGTCGGCATCAATGGCGCCGGCAATGACTTTCCGGAACTGGCTCTTGCTCATAATGTCCAGTCCGTTGGAAGGTTCGTCCATCAACAGTACGGAAGTATTGCAAGCCAGGGCAAAACTGATCAACACTTTTTTCTTCTGACCATAACTCATTTGTTGCAGGCGGTGCCGCAGGGGAATCTCGAATTCCTGTAAATAAGAATGGAATTGCTCCCGGTTAAACCGGGGATAAAAAGGCGCATTGCCGTTCAGGTATTTTTCAATGGACACATCAGGCAGATAGAATTCTTCCGGCAGAATAAATAGTTCCTGCAGCAGGCGGGGACTTCGTTTGGCCGGTGTCTGACCCAGCACGGACAAGGTTCCCCGCTGAGGAAACAGGGCGCCGACGATGTTTTTCAGGAGGGTGGATTTGCCGGTACCGTTTTTGCCCAGCAAGCCATATATATGGCCAGGCGAAAAGGACAGTGAGAGTCCGTCAAAAACCTTTTTTTTCCGGTAGGCAAAATGCAAATCGTGGATATGGATCATGTTTAATGATTTAGTGTACTAATATAGTAGTACACTACAAAGATAAGTGCTCCCGTTTATTTTCCAAATTAATTTCCTCGGGGATGGTTTTGACTGTATTCGTTAATTTTGTCAGCTATTTTCAACCTGTCATCAATGAGTGAAGATTTTATCAAGAATTTATTCCAACGCAATTCCAGATGCTTTTCCGGTTTCCCTGATAAAGGTGCTGTAGAGGGTTTTATGGATGAGCTTTATACGATATTGTTTCTGCCCAATGATATTGACCATAAATGTGAAGCACAATTAAGAGAGCAGCTTGAATCGCTGAAAAAGCGTTTTGATGGTATCCTGTCGGATGTGATCCGAGCGGACGAAGAAGTGCGAAAGATCAATGCGGGTTTTTTTGAAGCCTTGCCTGGAATTTATGCAGCCCTGCTGATGGATGCGGAGGCATTATTGCAGTCGGATCCCGCTGCTAAGTCCCTGGAAGAAGTCATGGCCGCTTACCCTGGCTTTTATGCGACCGCCGTTCACCGGCTTTCACACTGGCTGACGCGCAGGCAGGTGCCGGTGATCCCGCGTTTGTTCAGTGAATATGCGCACAGCAAGACCGGCATTGATATTCATCCGGGTGCCACCATCGGCCCTTATTTCAGTATCGATCATGGTACCGGGGTCGTGATCGGAGAGAGTACGGTGATCGGCAGGAATGTTAAAATCTATCAGGGGGTAACCCTTGGGGCCTTAAGTGTGGCCAAAACCATGGCGGCCACCAAGCGGCACCCAACCATTGAAGACGGGGTAGTAATTTATTCCGGCGCCACCATTCTGGGTGGTGATACCATTATCGGTAAAGACAGTGTCATCGGTGGAAACGTCTGGCTGACATATAGTGTCCCGTCAAATTCTGTCGTTTTTCATAAAAGCGAAGTGACGGTAAAGGATAAATTGAAAGCCGATAATGACATATTGAATTTCGTGATTTAGAACATTCTGCCGGCTGATGAAACCAGTTGGCTGCCAGATTCCTTCAAGTATTATGAAAGCCCAAAACATTTTAGCCACGATTGGCCGCACCCCGCTGGTACGCATTAACCGTCTTTTTGGCGATGGCCCGGAAGTATGGATGAAGCTGGAACGCTCCAATCCGGGTGGCAGTATTAAGGACAGGATTGCCCTGGCCATGATTGAGGACGCGGAAGCGAAAGGACTGTTACAGCCGCATTCCGTGATTATTGAACCCACCAGCGGTAATACAGGTATCGGTCTGGCACTGGTGGCTGCCGTCAAGGGCTACAAACTGATACTGGTTATGCCGGAAAGTATGAGCCGGGAAAGGCGTAAACTTATGAGCGTGTATGGAGCAGAGTTTGTGCTGACGCCACGTGAGAAAGGGATGACAGGTGCGATACAGAAAGCGGCAGAACTGGCAGGAACGCTGCCGGATTCCTGGATTCCGCAGCAGTTTGACAATCCTGCCAATACCGAAGTGCATTTTCATAAAACCGCCGCCGAAATCATCGAGGATATGCCTGAGGGCTTTGACTACCTGATTTCCGGCGTCGGCACCGGCGGACATATCAGTGGGGTGGGCCGGGCCCTGAAAGCCCGCCAGCCAGGTATTCAGGTATGGGCGGTCGAGCCCGCACAGTCTCCGGTTATCAGCGGAGGGAAACCGGGTGCGCACGGCTTACAGGGGCTGGGTGCAGGCTTTATCCCTACCATACTTGATCAGTCAGTACTGGACGCTGCCATTGCCGTAGAACAACCGGAGGCTTATGAATATGCCCGCCGCTTGGCCCGGGAGGAAGGAATACTGGGTGGAATATCTACCGGCGCTGCGTTGGCGGCCATCGCCCAGAAATGGCCGGAACTGCCGGCAACAGCCCGCATTTTGACTTTCAACTATGACACCGGGGAACGCTATCTAAGCATGGATGGTCTGTTCTAACCATCGTCGCCTCTGGGGTTCCTTTCAGGGTTGCATCCGTTTTGTCTTTTTGAAAAGAATTAGGAAGAAAGACCTGAATTACTAAAATTTTGCTAAGGACTGTGTATTCCCGCTTTCGGGGACATCCCTTGTATATATTTTTTTACTTTAAAACCTTATGTATGCAACATTGTAGAATTCTGTTTAGCGCATTGATCGCCCTGATGATTTCAGGCACAGCGCTGGCACAGGGCACAAAAAATTTTCTGGATAAAAATTACATTGAAGTCAGCGGAACTGCGGAACTGGAATATACACCGGATAAAATCTATATCGGCGTTCTGTTAAGCGAAAAAGACAGTAAAGCCAAGTACTCCGTAGCAAGACAGGAAAAAGAACTATTACAGGCATTGAAGAAGCTGGGTATTGATACCCAGAAAGAAGTCTTTATCAAGGACCTTTCGGGTAATTTAAAGACAGGCTTTCTGAACCGGGATCTGTTGCTGAGTAAGCAATATCAGATACTGGTACACGACGGAAAAACCGCGGGACAGGTTTTCCTGGCGCTGGATGATATTGGCATTACCAATGCCCAGATCGAAAAGCTTGAGAGTTCTGAAATTGAACAGTATCGTCAGCAAGTGAAAGTGGAAGCCGTAAAAGCCGCCAGAAAAAAAGCCGGTTTATTATGCGAAGCGGCGGGTCAGCAGGCAGGAAAGGCCCTGTTCATTCAGGAACAACAGTTCAATGCCCGACCTGTTTATGCCAATGCTGCCATGTTTAAGGAAAAGGCGGCAGACAGCGCAGCCGATCTGGATTTTGAAACCCTGAAAGTAGAAGCCTCCGTACTCTGCAGGTTCGAAATCCTTTAAAAAATAAAAGCCTCACAGTGGTTACCACCGTGAGGCTTTGTTTTAACCAAAGTAGACTTATTTAATTGTAAAGCTGACTTTATTATCGCCCCAGAGCAGGGTAACCAGTCCGCCAGCACCAATTTCAAAAGTCAGTTTTTCAGAAAAGGACGCTGCTTTTTCCGCCTTCACTTTCGTGCGTAAAACATCGTCGGAGGATTTGTATTTGAAAGCACCCCATTGATCCCATGTTTTATTCAGAATAATGGTCCATTCATCACCATCCACCAGGGTGAACAGGGAATACTTACCTGCGGGAAGGGCTTTGCCGTCAATAGTAACATCCTTGGAAGTTTCCAGTACGGTGGCTTTATTGGCGCCTGTCCGCCAGATTTGGCCCGGCAGGGGTTCCAGATCTTCACCGATGGTGCGGCCTTTTACGGATGGCTGTCCATAAGTTATCGTCAGGACGGCGCCTGTCTCAGATTTTCCGGTGGCACTGGCAGCCGGGCTTTTGGGGGCTTTCTCTTGTGCGTTGACAAAAAACAAAACCGTAAAACTCAATACCAGTAGTAAAATTTTCTTCATGCTGTTATATTTTAATGCTGCAAATGAATAAGAAGCGTACAAATAACCTGCCAAATCCCCAACGGGGCTGTCTCTGAATCAGTTGTATTCAAAAAAGACATTAACCGCTTACCTGACCGCTTTGATTTCAAAATTTATATTGACTTCAGGCCGAATGAATTTATCGCCCAGCGACTGATCATTGCCGTAGATCAGACCCCAGTCCGTCCGATTGATATTGAAGTTGGCCTTGGCGGTCAGACTATCCGCTGTTACATAGATGATGGCGGGGAAAGATACATTTTTGCTTACCTTTTTTAAAGTAAGGTTTCCTCTTATCGTATTGGTAGCACCGTTGAGAACCAGCTTATTGGTACTGTCCGGCACAAAATCTTCAATTGAGGTGATTTCAAAAGTAGCTGTGGGATGTTTTTGGACATCCAGAAAATCCGCTGATGATAAATGTCCTTTCAGTTTGGTGGTACCGGAAGTATCTACATCCGTAATGTTCAGGCTGCCAATGTCAAAAGTGAGTTTGCCACCTGTGACGACGGCGGCATTTTTGACATAAAAAGTTCCTTCTGTAATCTGGAAACTGCCATGGTGTTCCCCTACCGGCTTGGTGCCGATAAAATGTATCACCTGGGTGGAATCTGTATGGTAACTGGCCCCTTCCGGAGTAGCTACTTCCTTGCTTTCCTCCGTTTTGGCCTGGTCGGCTTCAGGTGCGGATTTGCAGGCAAAAAAAGCCGTGAGCGTAAGCAGTGGCAGCCATTTCTTTTGTATGGTCGTCATGAATTCAGGAGTTTAAGTTTAAAACTAATTGTGCACTAAAAACAAAGAAAAAAAGCTATTTGTTTGATTTCCTCTGGTTTTTTTTGATGGAATTCCCAAAATCAGGTTGGTACAGCGCCATTTCCCCAACACTTCACCTTTAAATTATATATTAGATTTTTTCCATTTCGGCTGCCACAAAATCGGTCAGGCCCCGTACATATTCCGGAGAAAAATCAAATTTTAAACCGGCTGCTTGGAATAATTCCGGCAGACTGCGGGTACCGCCGAGGCTAAGTGCCCCGGTATAATGTTTTAGCGCCTGAGGACGATCCTGCTGAAATTGCTGCCAGAGACCAATGGCGCCCAACTGGGCAATGCCGTATTCGATATAATAAAACGGAACTTCAAACAGATGCAGTTGTTTCTGCCAGCTATAGTCCCGATATGCTTCCAGACCGCTGATATCCAGGCTGGATGGCCGGAATTCTTCGGATATGGCATTCCAGGTTTCCAGCCTTTGCCGGCGGCTGTGACCGGGATTTTCATAGATCCAGTGCTGAAACTTATCTATGGTTGCAATCCAGGGGAAAATGGTGATCACCCGCAGGAGTTGTTGTTCGCGGGCTCTTTTCAGTTCGGCCGCATCGGGAAAGAATTCCCCCCAGTACTGCATACTGAACAATTCCATACTCATGCTGGCGACTTCTGCAAATTCGGTGGGATATTCTTTGAAACCCGTCAGGGGCAGGGGATGGCTGAGAAAGGAATGAATTGCATGGCCGCCTTCATGAACCATGGTAATGACATCATTTAATGTGCCGGCCGCATTCATGAAAATAAAAGGTGCGCCGGTTTCTGCCAACGGACAGTTATAGCCTCCCGGCGCTTTTCCTTTACGACTTTCCAGGTCCAGTCGGCCGAGCTCCTGCATTTTTTGCAGACAGGCACCAAAAAAAGGATCCAGTTCCTGAAAACAACGGATGGTTTTATCCAGCAGATCGGCGCCATCGGTAAATGGTTTTAAAGGCGGTGTACCCACAGGCTCCGCTTCCAGATCCCAGGGTCTCAGGCGCTCCAGCCCCAGCTTAGATTTCTTACGTTGGTACAATGCCTCGACCAGCGGTAGGACATATTGTTTTACCGATTCATGAAACCGGTAGCAATCCTCTTTGGTATAGTCAAAACGACCCAGTTCCTTGAACCGGTAATCGCGGTAATCGGTAAATCCTGCATTGCGTGCCACCTGATTTCTTTTTTCCAGCAGCCGGTCGAACAGGTCATCCAGCGCCGGCTGGTCCAGTAGCCTGCGTTCCGCAATTTTCCGGTAAACCGACGCTCTTTTTTGCCGGTCCGGATGTTCCAGGAACTTGGCGGCCTGCTGCAGGGTATATTCCTGACCATCTTCTGAAATGGTCATTTTAGCGCTGATCGCGCCGAACTGCTGGGCTTCCACCGCCAGTTCAGCAAGCAGGTGGCTGTTTTCTTCCCGGTAGAGTTCAATATTCTTACTGACATTTCTGAGATAAATGTTAAAAGCCGGATCAGTCAGGCTATTGGTCAGCGGACAGTTGATCAGTTTGCGGTTTAACTGATCAGAAACCTGTTGCAACCGCGGCTGGATCTCGGTCATGAACTGGTTAAAAGCAGCAGTAAGCTGCGGATCA
Organism: Niabella terrae; assembly: GCF_054783135.1. NCBI lineage: Bacteria > Pseudomonadati > Bacteroidota > Chitinophagia > Chitinophagales > Chitinophagaceae > Niabella > Niabella terrae. The sequence continues at coordinate 363,783 of NZ_BAAGRD010000001.1, read as the reverse complement.
GTCGTATCACAGGTCATTTTAATTTGGCGCCAGCAGGCATCTTCACTGACGACGGCTTCCAATTCACTCAGGTCCTGCAACCATTGTTGCAGGTCGGCAGTGGAAGACAGTGCCCGATCCTGCAATTGTTGCAGATAAGGTTCCAGGGAGGGCCAGTCGGTGACGGTGAAATCAGCCGGCAAAAACTGTCGGGGCCGTGGTTGAATCGCTGCGTTCATGGTATATTTTTTTAACGTGGACCGTGACGGCCATCAAAATCAGGCAGCAGTGCCCATAGAGGTGAGGTTGCGTCCATTCCGGCCGTGACTGCGCCCCCGGTAAGTCTGAGATTGACTGCTAAAGGCAGTTTTAGGTTATTATTCCGCTTTCTTCTTAGGCGCGGCCTTCTTTTTGGTGGCTGCTTTTTTCGCTGGTGCTTTGGCAGGCGTCTTCTCATCCTGCTGCGTCTCAGTGTGTTCGCTGCTTTCCTTCGTACTGGCTTTTTTTGCAGCCGGCTTCTTTGCTGATTCCGGAGCCGGCGCCTCAACCGCTGTCGCTGCTTCACTTTCAGTCGCAGCTTCGGGTTGGGTCGCCTTGATTTCTACGCCGGTCGCTTTCAGCATTTCAAACCATTTTACCATTTTTTTCATATCACTTTGGTAAACGCGGTCAAAATCCAATTCCGGGTACACTTGCTCAAAATAGGACCTGACGGCCTTGGGGTCTTTCAGGTCAGGTAGTGCGTCGCCAGATTTTTCCATGGCCTGGAATATATCAATCAGGTTCACATTAGCTCCGGTTGTATAGATTTCAATGCTTTCCAGATGGGAGAACTGATGGATACGGGTAGCCGCAAAACGGGTTGTCTGGTCGCTGAGCGAACGTACGATCGCACCGTCCTTCTTACTGCTGATCAACTCATATAAACCGGGTAATCCTGATACTGCCACTAACTTATTATACTCCATATCTTAATAATTGTTAAGTGGCGCAAGATAAAATATTCCGCGGCAATTGGAACAGAAAATTTGGAAATTTAAGACCCTTCCCGACCCTCGCTGCGCCTCCCTGCACCCGCATATGTTTGATGGAAACGAAGGTTTAAACGTGTTTCAGCGTCCAACAAGTCTTTATCTCTGTATATTTATGAAGTATTTCATTTTAGGCTGTTTTTTGCTGGCGGGTAGCCTGGTTACCCGGGCGCAATCCATTAAAGGAACCCTGATGGACCCGGTGGAAGGGGTTGTAGTTAAAGACGCTACGGTACAACTGGCAGCTGCCGCGGACAGTAATATTGTGGCTTCCACCATTTCGGATGCATCCGGATCTTTCTTGTTCCGGAGTCTTCCATTGGGTAATTATATCCTCAAAGCCAGTTCCGTTGGATTTGAACCCCTGGCATTACCGGTCTCCCTGACCGATTCCCTGCCGGATCTGGACCTGGATGATGTCTATATTCCCAAAAAAACAACGACCCTGGAAGGGGTCGTGATTGTAGCTTCAGCACCGGCAGTCTCTCAGAAAGGAGATACTTCCCAGTTTAGTGCCAGCCATTTCAAGACAAATCCGGATGCGACCGTCGAGGACCTGATTAAGAAGATGCCCGGCATTACCGTGGATCGCGCCGGAAATGTTACCGCACAGGGCGAGGAAGTTAAAAAAGTAACCGTGAACGGTAAGGATTTCTTTGGGGAGGATGCCACGATGGCCATCCGGAACCTGCCTTCTGAAATAGTGGATAAAATACAGGTATTTGACCGTTTGAGTGATCAGGCCCAGTTGACCGGATTTGATGACGGAAACTCGGTTAAGGCCATCAATATTGTGACCAAATCAGAAATCAGTAAGAATGGTCAGTTCGGAAGGATCTATGCGGGTTACGGAACCGATGAGCGTTATGCGGCCGGCGGTAATGTAAGTTTTTTTAACGGTGACCGACAGCTCGCCTTTGTGGGTAATTTTAATAATGTTAACCAGCAGAATTTTGCCTCCCAGGACCTGTTGGGTGTTTCAGGCGGCGGCGGTGGTGGTGGCGGTCGTGGCGGTCGTGGTGGTGGAGGTAATTTTACTGTAGGACAGCAGGACGGGATCAGCCGGACCAATGCTCTGGGCGTCAATTTCAGTGATAAATGGGGGTCTAAATTCGATATTGCAGCGAGTTATTTCTTTAATAATTCCCGGAATACCAATGAATCGGAATCTTACCGCCAGACGACACTATCCCAGGACAGTATCCTGTACACCGGTAATAAATCCCTGTCCAACAGTGATAATTTTAACCACCGCCTGAATATGCGGATGGAGTATAAAATCGACTCCAACAATACCATTTATATTATTCCTTCGGTAAGTTTCCAGAATCGTGAGACCCGTACCACGAGTTCTAGCTATTCCTATTATAACGACCTGGATTCCATTAATAATGCGGCGGGTAACTCGGTTTCGGACCGCCATGGCTATAATATTGATAACCATATTATGTACCGGCATTCCTTTGCCAAGAGAGGCCGGAGTCTGTCTTTGGGCCTGCGGAACTCCTGGACCAGAAATGACGGAAACTCAAACAATTACAACCAGTTGCGTTATTACGATGCCATGGGTACCACGGATTCACTGCTCAATCAGACCCAGATCAATAATACCAATGGCAGCCGGCTGTCTGCCCGGGCATCCTATACCGAACCGGTAGGGCGGCAGGGACAGTTCGAAATAGAATATGAGTATGAAATCCAAAAAAACAAAGCGGATCAACAGACCCACCAGTACGATGAAGATGAAAACGAGATTTTTCAACCCGAATTCTCCAACAAATTTGATAATAACATTACTACCAATACCGCAGAACTGAATTACCGCCTGGGTCGCAGCCGGGACAACCAGTTTTCAGTAGGAGTTGACCTCCAGAATTCACGACTGGAAAGTGCGCGCACCTTCCCGACATCCGCATATGTGGACCAGCATTTCAATGCCATATTACCCAGTCTGCGCTGGTCTAAGAAAATCGGACGCAATAGTAATTTCCGCCTGTTTTACCGGGCCCGTACTGATTTCCCATCCGTCAACCAGTTGCAGGATGTGGTCACTATTTCGGGCAGTACCCTGAATGTAAGCAGTGGTAACCCGGCGCTCAAGCAGTCCTATTCGAATTACGCTTCTTTTCGTTATTCCTATATTGACCGTAAATCCGGCAAGAGCTTTTTTGCCAATATCTTCGGTCAGCTGGCAGATAACTATATTACCAACGCAACGTATATCCCCAGCGCTGACTCTGTGATCCAGAACGGTATCGTGGTCAAGAAAGGCTCCCAGTTTGTGAAACCGATTAATATGAACGGGTATAAGAATATTAATGCCTTCCTGAATTACAGTATTCCGGTGAATTGGATCAAATCCAATATTAATCTGAACGCGGGTCTGAGTTATTCTGATCAACCGGGCCTGATCAATTACCTGCGTACCAAAACGACCTCGACGACTTACCGCGGGGGCGTAGTATGGGCCAGTAATATTAGTGAGTATGTGGATTTTAATCTGAGTTACTCAGCCAATTTCAATAATTCGATCAATACCGCTAATGACCAGAACAACCGGTATGTCAACCAGGAAGCAGGCTTGTTTTTGAACCTGCTCAGCAAATCAGGCTGGTTCCTGCAAAACGATGTCCGCAATCAGAATTACAGCGGCCTTTCCGAAAGTTACAACCAGTCTTATTGGCTCTGGAATGCGGCCATCGGAAAGAAGTTCCTGAAAAAACAGGCAGGGGAACTGAAATTATCGGTTTTTGATTTGCTGAAGCAGAATCAGAGCATTTCGCGGACCGTTCAGGCTAATTATATTGAAGATGCGCAGAATCGGGTTTTGCAGCAATATTTTATGCTTACCTTCACTTACAGCCTGCGTAATTTCGGTAAAGGGAAAGCCGCTTCCTCGACCGAAGCAACAGGTGGACGAGATTGGCGTGGCGGGCCTCCTCCCGGAGGTGGTTCTCCCAGAGGGGGTGGCAGGGGGCCCGGTGGTCCCATGTTTTAAAGATCTTTAGAACTCTGGTTTAAAAAAATGTAGTAATATCGCTGCCAATTAACTCTAAGCGAAGAAAACTTGGTTAGCGAGGAACAACTGGTAACGCAATTACAAGAGGGCGATCAGACTGCATTTAAGGCTGTTGTGGACAATTATCAAAACATGGTCTATAATACCTGTTTCAGTATTGTAAAGAATGCTGAAGATGCAGAAGATCTGGCTCAGGAGGTTTTTGTCCAGGTTTACCAGTCGATCGGTAGTTTTAAGCGCGAGTCCAAATTATCTACCTGGATTTATAGGATTGCGACCACCAAATCCCTGGACCATGAACGCAAGAAGAAGCGAAAAAAGCGGTTTGGATTTGTTAAAAGTATTCTGGGTGATGACAATCAGGTAGAAGTGAATCCCCCCGATTTTCACCACCCGGGGGTCGTAATGGACCGCAAGGAGAACGCTGCCATTTTGTTTCGGGCAATGGATAAACTTCCTGAAAATCAGAAGATTGCATTTATTTTGAACAAGGTAGAAGGGCTAAGTTATCAGGAAGTGAGCGAAGTAATGCAAACATCGGTATCTTCGATTGAGTCCCTTTTGCATCGGGCTAAAAACAATTTGCGTAAAATTCTGGAAGCGGGTTAGCCGGTTCAACAAGAAAAGTTTAAATTAAACGTCAAAAGAATATGACTCGTTCTACTTCCGACATAGATAATATTCTTAACAGTCTGGACGGTATCCAACCGGTTGAGGCACGGCCGTTTATGTATACAAGGGTAATGGCACGCCTCGAGGAACAGGAAAGTTTCTGGTCCAAAGCGGTAGCGTTTATCGCCCGGCCCGCAATAGCCATCAGCTGTCTGGTGGTGATTCTGGGTGCTAATTTTTACCTGGTTTCGGGCGCAGAAGCCGAGGCGGGTCAGGAGAATGGCACTGCTGTCGTAGAAACGAATGATAATATTGAAACTGAAATCTTTCACAATAACGATTATTTCCTGACTGCCAGCTTTAATCAGTAGATAGAAAAATGAACAGCCGCTCACGTAACAGAACCCTGATTTTTATTATCGTATTATTACTGCTCACCAATATCGGTGTGCTGAGTTATTTCCTGTTCTGCAATAAAAAGTCCGAAAAACCCAAAGAAAAAAGCGGGTTTGTGGGTATACTGAAGCGTGAGATCGGTTTTGACGAAACGCAGGTCGCTGAATTTCAGAAGATTCGCGAACTAAACTGGGCGGTAGCCAAGAAAAACATGAAACAAATCGGCAAGGTGAAAGAACGCTTGCTGGAACTGACCCATCATACAGACACTCCGGATTCAGCTGCACAACTGTTGGCGGATTCAATCGGACAACTGCAAAGCCTGGTGGAGTTTAATGCCTTTAAACATATCCAACTTACCAGAAAAATCTGTAAACCACAGCAAATTGCCGCTTACGATTCCCTGATGTCCAGAATGGTGAACCGATCACGCTCCAGCAGTGGTTCCAAAAACAAATAAGAACCGGGAAACGGTTAATTTTGATACTGCTTGCAACTTTTAGTACATTAGGACCTCTATATAATAGTAAATAATGAGATACTATTGGGTGATGCAGCCCCGCCACCTGGCAGCAATGGTGAAAGGTCGGGCCGGCATCCGTAAGCTGAAAAATTTTTGAGGATGAAAGCCAAAGCATTAATCATCGGGGCCGCCCTGTTGTTAAGTACGGCAGTCCGGGCGCAACGCAGTTCGGTAAAAGAGAAAGTGCGTGATGTAGTTGAAAGAATAGATGCCAGTATGCCCCTCGATAAGGACAAACGTGCGGAGACTGAAGCCGTTTTTACTTCTTTTTATACCGAGCAGGAACAGTTACGCAACCACCTGCAAAAACCCTCAGGCCTGGCACAGGGGCTGAACCGTCAAGACTTTCAGAGTGTACGTAAGAAAAATGAAACCCTGATCAATCGGCGGGATGCTGATTTAAAGAAAATTCTGGGTACCGAAGGGTATAAAAAATGGAAAGGCAAGATAGAGCCTTCTATGAAAAACGCCCGCAGAAAGCGCTAATTCCGGCGCTGTTTTACCGAAAATACATATAAAATATCAGTGCCGCTGAGGGTTGGATGATCCTGTACCAGCGCCAGCCGTTGACCCTGCTCATCCCAGCGTACGCCATGAAAGGCCTGCTTCGGCAGATTGAGTTGGGTACGGGCCCAATTACGTGTATCCGCCAAGAAAGCTTCCTGTGCTGCAGTGATATAGAGCAGGTAATCCCCGTCAGGACTCAGGAAGCACCTGGTAAATTTAAAGGGCAGCGGTATTTTACGGAGGGCGCGACCTTTCTTGTAAGCCACCAGAAAACTGGTATCCTCAGCCGTAAAACTATTATCCTGGATAAATAGGATTTCCTTTTTATCGTTAAAAGCAATTTTATAATTAAGGTCGGTATACGCTCTGGTTCCAAAATGTTGCAGCGTGTCCGTACCGCTGAGTAATAGATGTTCGTAACGCGCAGCCATACCTCTGCCGGTATCTGCCGGGGCATAGACCGTATAGGCAAGCCGGTCGTCCAGCTTGTAAGCGTCACCCATTAATGTATAGAGCCGGTGTTTGATGGCTGCCAGGCGTACCACCGTGATTTTACCGGTCTTCAGACTGATATTATTAAACGAAACACCGCCCCCATATGGACCATTGACTCTTTCACCCGTTTTATACACAATATTCGAAGAATCAGCGAAAAACGGGTCCGTCTGATAAAAGCGCCCCTGACGCGTGATCGCCCGGGAGGCGCTCTTGTTCCGATCAAAAAGCTTCAGATAATTGCCCTGGAGGGCAGCTGCATAAAGGCGGTCACCTTTTTGTAGGGGCTGCAACTGGTAGCTGTAAGCAATATGGCGGTCATCTGGCGAAAAAGCCGGAGCCCATCCATAATCCAACAGTGAAAACCGCCGGTTTCCGATATCCAGTAAAGTGATCACCGGATCGTAAATCCGGGTACTGGCCGAGCCGCCCAGGAAATTTTTCAGGGCGCCCGCAGTAAATCCTGCGACCTGGTTACTACTGTCCTTGCCGCTGCGTTGCCGGACAAATACCAGTTCCTGGTTTCGGTGTGCAAACGCAGGATTCAGGATATAGAAACCCTGTTGATGCCATTCATATTTTTTTTCCACCACAGGTTGCGCGCGCAACGCGTGAAAGGTCGGAATCAGGAGGAGTAATACAACGATTTTTCTTAATAACATATCTATTCGCAGGACTCCCGTAATTCGGGAGGTTATGCGCCTGCCACGCATTTCCATAAACAGGGCCCACTTCATCCAGTTGAAAATTTCCGGTTCCTTGGGGAGGCCGGACTGCATGGGCGGATAACCCTATGTGAATCAATTAGTAATTCAACGGTAAAACCCAATATTTATTATGCAGCTGCTCCTTTTTTCCTTCAGGAGGTCGCCGGTTTGCTGATGCAAACAGTAGTGGCAGGGAGTTGCGGGCAAAATTAACCCATACCAACGAGGCACCCGACGCTTAATTTGTAAAAGGGGGTTAAAATCTCAGTCCGTCTTTGCGGGCAGGACAAAAAAATATTTGGAAAAGCTTCAGAAATGAATTATATTGCAGGTTAATCAAAACATTAATCAAAAGTCCTGATGTTTCCACATCAGGGCTTTTTTTTCAAGACCTACCCGTTGCCGGCTTTCCACAATTGCGGCAAATACCTTTGACAACTACATCTACTTCCGCCAACATATAACCTGCCGGTAAATCAATGCGGGGGGTAACCACGTCGTCCAGGCAAAATGTATTTTCACAACGACGGCAATAGAAATGAACATGGTGGTCATGGTGATGACCCTCACTACAGTCATCTTTACATAAGGCGTATTTGATAGTGTTGTCGGTCGACGGAATGACGTGAATAATGCCTTTTTCCACAAAGGATTGGAGGGTCCGGTAAATGGTAACGCGATCAAAATGCGCACCAGCATTTTTCTCAATATCAGCATGTTCCAGGGCCCCGGAATGGTTTAAAAAAAGTTCCAGGATCCTGCGTCGGCCCTCTGTAACACTGAGTTTATTCTGTTTTAATATTGTCGCAACCTGATGCATCGGAATTTACAATTTCAATTGCTGCTGGATATCATCTACCAACTGTTCGATTTCTTTTTCCTTGAGCCCGTCATAAATGCGCAGTACTTCACCCTTCCGGGAAACCAGGGCCCAGTGTTGCGTATGCAGAAAATCATCTTCAATTCGGGTCAGGTTATTGGTCGGATCGTCAATCGTGTAACTTAGCCGGGCCATATTGTACAGACTGTCCTTCCGGCCGGTCAAAAATACCCATTGACGGGTATCCACACCCATGGAATCCGCGTACTGCCGCAGTCGGCTGGCAGAATCCGTCTGCGGATCACAGGTATAGGAAAGAATCCTGAAATCCGGCTGCCCCCTGAATTTTTCATAGACCTGACGGAGATTGGCATTCATCATCGGACAGATACCCGGGCAAGTGGTAAAAAAGAATTCAGCCACATATACTTTTCCGTCCACATCCTGGTTGGAGAAGGGCTGACCGTCCTGATTGGTAAAATTGAAGGCAGCCACTTTGCTGATCGGCGTAATTTTTTTATCACTGTATCCCGGTATCAGGTAGGAGACCAGATAGTAAAAACCGATGGCCAAAACCACGAAAAACAGTACATAGTAAAACCTGGATTTCTTCATTATTATTCTTCGATTTTAATATTTCCTCCGGGAGGGGAAACGCAAAAATACATGGTATTAACAAAACACCCCTCCCTTCACATTGTTCAGGAAAGGGCAGCGGAAAATATTCGGACTAATATTTGCAACATTGTTGCTTTTTTTATAATTTTGCCGCAATGAAATCAAAGATCAACTGGGATGCCTGGGGGATCGCCGCCTCGCTGGCTTGTGCGATCCATTGTGCTGTATTGCCGCTTTTTCTGGCCAGTCTGCCCTTATTCGGTGCTGATATCGTCGAGAATAAAGCAGTGGAAATCACGATGATCCTGCTGGCCCTGGCCATTGGCAGTTACGGACTCCGACATGGTTATCTGGAGCATCACCACCGCAAATTACCGCTGGTATTGTTTGTAGCGGGGATGTTGTTGCTGGTATTTAAGGAACTATGGCATGACTGGCACCTGTACCTGCTGCTGCCGGCTGTCTCGTTGATCGTATTGGCCCATTATCTGAATTTTCGATACTGTCGCCACCACGAAGGCGTGCATAAAGAGGATTGCCATCATGATCACTATTAATGCCGCTATACAAAAAAATGTCGTATGAAATTAAGCTTCATTCTTTTAGCCATTTGCAGCAGTTTGCTGCTCCGGGCCCAGGACCGGGATCTGGAAGCCGTATCAAAAATCATAACAGCGCAGCAACTGGCCTGGAACCGGGGTGACCTGGAAGGCTTTATGGAGGGGTACCTGAAATCGGACAGTCTGGTATTTGTAGGTGGCGGAGAAATCAGTTATGGTTGGCAGGCGGCCCTGGACCGGTACAAAAAAAACTATCCGGATACCGCGGCGATGGGCCGGCTGGATCTACGCATACTGAAAACCCGTCAACTTAACGCAGAATGGATCAATATGGTGGGCAAATGGCATATTCGCAGAAAATCTGGCGATATTCAGGGAAGTTTCAGCCTTTTATTTCAAAAAATTAGGGGAATATGGTGCATAGTCCAGGATCATTCGAGCTGAGCGGGCGGCACTATTTAACCTCCTCAAACTCAATATATTCACCCACTTTGGCGGCAGGCTTCTCTTTGGGTGGCTGAGGGGCCTGTTGGTTTCCGGAAGGGGTATTTTCTGACATATTTTTGAACTGCTGCCGTAATTTACGGGTGGTACGATAGATGGGTAATACAAATTTTACCAGAAAATTGTACATGAACCATAAAAACATTGCCAGTAGCAGAACGCCGATAAAACTCATCCAAAAAAATATAAGGTTAATTGATCTCGATTGACAGAAAATGCCTCCGGGCAGCTTTCCGTTATACTAAGATAACGAAGCAGTTCTGAAAATGTTTTATCAACTAGCGAGAATAGCGCTGAATTACTCAATTACCAAAGAAGATTAGGATCACGGGGCCGGCAAATTTATTGCTGCACCTAAGGGTTGGCAGTCCTTTGCTTGCTGCCTACCCCGCTTTAAGAGCCCTGCCAGATTTTTACCGCCCCAAATGCTATAACGCGCCTGATTTTTTTCAGAAAGACAATATTTTTATTGCTGAGATCCTGAAAGTAAAAGACCGATGGGACTTACACCAATTTTTATAGGGTTAAATATCAAAAAATAGTTTACCTTTGTGGCCTGATTTTGAGAAAGGGAACGGTGACCGTTCCCTTCTTTATTCTCAGTACTTGAGTATGGACGATGTAATTCTAAAGGTTAAGGAACTTATTACAGGACTACTGGAGCCGGACAGCGGCCATTTTCTGGTGGACATTACCGTTAAGCCCACGCATAATATCAAAGTATTTATCGATGGAGATCAGGGGGTGGGCATTGACGACCTGGTAGGTTATAACCGTGCGCTTTATCGGAGGCTGGAAGAGCTGGCGCTTTTTCCGGAGGGGGACTTTTCGCTGGAAGTTTCATCCGCGGGTCTGGACCAGCCGCTCAGAATGCTCCGGCAGTATCAGAAAAATCTAAATCGTTTTGTGGAGCTGGTGCTTGTGGACGGAACCAAAAAGGAAGGAAAACTGCTGGAGGCCGGTGCCGAAGATATCCTGCTGGAAATCACAACTGGTAAAGGAAAGAAGGCAGTAGTCCATACAGAAAGGATACCCATGGCAACAATCAAATCAACATATATTCAAATTAAATTTTAAAAAATGCAGCAGTAGCTGCAAAAACCGCGTTAAATATGCATTACTATGGCAAGTATTAATTTAATTGAAGCGTTTCAGGACTTTAAGGACGCTGAAAATATAGACCGCCCCACCATGATGAAAGTGGTTGAAGATGTTTTTAAAACATTACTGCGCAAAAAGTACGGTAGTGACGAGAATTTTGACGTTATCGTGAATGCGGAGAAAGGGGACCTTGAAATCGTAAGGCACCGCACCATCGTGGAAGATAATGAAGTGGAAGACCCGCTTGCCCAGGTAGCATATTCTGAAGCAATTAAACTGGAGCCAGACTATGAAGTAGGGGAAGATTTGTATGAGGAGATCGATCTGGTGGATTTTGGACGCAGGGCCATACTGGCAGCCAAACAAACCCTGGCCGGTAGAATTAGTGACCTGAAGAAAAATGTACTGGCAAAAAAATATGAAGACCGCATTGGTGAAATCGTCAGTGCTGAAGTTTACCAGGTTTGGAAAAAAGAAATCCTGTTACTGGACGAGGAAGGGAATGAGCTGATCCTTCCCAAAAGCGAACAGATACCCCAGGATTACTTCAAAAAAGGGGAGAATATTCGTGCCGTGGTAACCCGTGTGGATTTGAAAAATAATAATCCTGTGATTATTTTGTCCAGAACTTCACCTGATTTTCTGGCCAAATTACTGGAAATTGAAGTGCCGGAGATATTCGACGGACTGATTATCATTAAGAAAATCGTCCGGGATCCGGGTGAAAGGGCCAAAGTGGCCGTGGAATCCTATGATGACCGGATCGATCCGGTGGGTGCCTGCGTAGGTATGAAAGGTAGCCGGATTCACGGTATCGTCCGGGAACTGAAAAATGAAAATATTGATGTGATCAACTGGACCAATAATATCCAGCTGCTCATTCAGCGCTCGCTCACGCCTGCAAAAATCACCAGCATGAGCGTCGATACAGAGAATAAACATGCCAGTATTTTCCTGAAGCCGGATCAGGTATCCCTGGCCATCGGGAAAAGAGGGGCCAATATTAAACTGGCTTCCGAACTGACAGGTTTTGAACTGGATGTTTACCGTGATAGTGAAGAAGACGAAGAGGAATTTGATGTGGATCTCGAAGAATTCAGTGATGAAATTGATGAATGGGTCATTGACGCATTGAAAAAGATCGGTTGCGATACGGCCCGGGCGGTCATGCGCATGTCACCCACTGAGCTGGAAAAAAGAGCCGATCTGGAAAAAGAAACGGTGGATGACGTTAGAAGGATCCTGCAGGAAGAGCTGGAAAGGGAATAGCAGCGATGCGCCGTGCAAGCGGCTCCCGGACCCGCCTCGGGGATTACAGATTATAAAAAAATCCGGACGCACCTAAATGTACGGGGTGTCGTCAGGTGATAAAATTTTATGGCAGAAAAAAAACTTCCAAGATTATTACAGGCCGCCAAGGAATTCAATATCGGTCAGGATACACTTATAGAGTTCCTGGTAGATAAGGGATTCAGCAAAGACGACCTGAAGCCTTCGTCCAAACTGTCTGAAGACATGTATACGGCGTTGCAGCAGGGATTTCAAAGTGATAAAGCCGCTAAAATCAAAAGCGATCAGGTGGATCTGCCCAGGGGTGTTACAGCAGAAGTGAAAAAGAAAAAGGATGAACCTGAATTACCTGTTAAAGCGGATGCCGAACCCGAGCCGGCGGCCCCGGAACCGGAACCCGTTGAACCGGAGGTGATTGAGCAGCCTGCGGCACCGGAACCGGAAGAAGTGCCGGAACCCGCGCAGCCCGTCATTGAGCTGCCCGAAGAGCCGGTGAAAATTAGCGCCCCGGAAATTGAAGGGCTTCGGGTACTGGATAAAATCGATCTTTCTGCCATCGAAAGTTCCACCCGACCCAAAAAGGCGGTTAAAAAGCCGGAACCCGAAATAAAGCCGGAACCACAACAGGAGCAACCGGCGGCAGTTCAGCCGGAACAGCCGGAACAGCCGACCCCCACGCCGGTACCCGCAGCGCAACCTGTCGTACCGGCCGCGCCTGAGATTACCAAGATACAGGCGGGAAAAATTGAAGGACCCAAGATCATCGGTAAGATTGATCTGCCTGTGGATAGTGATACCCGACCCAAAAGGGAGGAGAAGCGCAAACGCAAACGTATCCCCATCGAAAGAAAGGAAGTCAAGCCCGATCCGGCTGCCAAACGGCCCTTCCATAAGGATCGCAACACCGGAACCGGCTCCTCCAACAGAAGAAGTGGCCGGGAAGACAAGCAGATCGATGAAAAAGAAATACAGGAAAAGATCCGCGAGACCCAGGCCAAACTGAGTGGCGGCGGCGGCAGACATAAGAATACCAGATCCAAAACACGCCGGGATAAAAGAAATGAGGCGGAAGAAGCCAACCAGCAACAGGTAGACACGAAGCTACAAGTCACAGAATTTATCAGCGTCAGTGAACTGGCCAACCTGATGGACGTGAGTTTTGCTGATGTGATCAGTAAATGTATGGGACTGGGCATCATGGTTTCGATCAACCAGCGATTGGATGCCGAAGTCATTGAACTGGTTGCAGGAGAATTCGGTTTTGATGTGGAGTTCATCGATATGGAGAAGCAAATGGAGATGGAGGACGACGAGGAATTGGAAGATGATGCAGCTGATTTACGTCCCCGCAGTCCCATTGTAACGATTATGGGACACGTGGATCATGGTAAAACTTCTTTGCTCGATTATATCCGAAGTGCCAATGTAGTAGCAGGGGAAGCCGGCGGTATTACCCAGCATATCGGTGCCTACCGGGTACAGGTAGCTGAAGGCCGTGAAATAACTTTCCTGGATACACCCGGCCACGAAGCCTTTACCGCGATGCGTGCACGGGGGGCCAAAGTGACCGATATTGCGGTGATCGTCGTGGCGGCAGATGATGCGGTGATGCCTCAGACCAAGGAAGCCATCAGTCACGCGCAGGCGGCTGGTGTGCCGATGATATTTGCCATCAACAAGATCGATAAGGACGGTGCCAATCCAACCCGGATTTATGAGCAACTGTCCCAGATGAATATACTCGTGGAAGAATGGGGCGGTAAGTTTCAGAGTCAGGAATTGTCGGCCAAGCAGGGGCTCAATGTCGATAAACTGCTGGAAAAGATCCTGCTGGAGGCAGAATTGCTGGAACTGAAAGCCAACCCCAACCGGGAAGCTACCGGAACCATCCTGGAAGCTACCCTGGATAAAGGCCGGGGATTCGTGGCGACCCTGCTGGTAGAAAACGGTACCCTGAAACAAAGTGACCTGGTTGTTAGTGGTCAGTTTTACGGAAGGGTGAAAGCCATGTTCAACGAAAGAAATAAGAAACAGGTTAAAGCGGGTCCTTCGGCACCAGCGGTCATTCTGGGTCTGAACGGCGCCCCGCAAGCTGGTGAGAAATTTAAAGTTTACGCCGACGAATCCGAAGCCAAGGATATCGCCAACCGGCGGGCACAGATCCTGCGCGAACAGGGCATGCGGACCAAAAAACATATTACCCTGGATGAAATTGGCCGTCGTCTGGCCCTGGGTAATTTCAAGGAATTGAATATTATTATTAAAGGGGACGTGGATGGTTCCGTAGAAGCCCTGAGTGATTCACTGCAGAAACTTTCAACGGAAGAAATTCTGGTGAATGTCATACATAAAGGAGTGGGTCAGATCAACGAAAGCGATATCGTGCTTGCGGAAGCTTCCGATGCGATCGTCATCGCCTTTAATGTAAGACCCTCCTCCCAGGCTTCGAAACTGGCAGAAAATGCGGGTATAGAAATCAATATGTACTCGGTCATCTATAATGCGATTGAAGACGTGAAACGTGCCATGGAAGGCATGATGGAACCTACTGTTAAAGAACGGATTACAGCCAATGTCGAAATCCGGGAAGTCTTTAAGTTTGATAAAGCCACCGTGGCGGGTAGTTTTGTGCTCGACGGTAAGATCAAAAGGGACAACAAAGTACGCCTGATCCGGGATGGTATTGTTATTTATCCGATAGGCGAAAATGCAGTAGCCGAACTGGGCTCTTTAAAACGCTTTAAAGATGACGCCAAAGAAGTACTGGCAGGTATGGAATGCGGTCTGACCATTAAAAATTATAGTGATATTAAAGTGGGCGATATTGTCGAGGCCTACGAACTGGAAGAAGTAAAACGTACCTTATAGCCGCAAGACCCCGTCAGCGGGGTGGCTACGGACCCGCGCAGCCTTTCCTAATATTTTGTGAATACTGCGCTTCCGGACAATCCGGCTAAGGGAACCATTTACATTTGTATTATGCTTAGAATCAGAAATACTGTAACTGCCTTATTGTTAACGTGTATGGCGGTAAACGCAGGGGCGCAGGGTCAGGCACAGAAGGTCGTTGTCGACAAGATACTGGGTGCCGTCGGGGACCGGATTATCCTGCAATCGGAAATCCAGAACTCGATCTCTGATATGCTGCGGTATGGGCAGCAGATTCCTCCGAATGCCGCCTGTATCATGCTGGAACAATCGCTGGTGTCAAAGATATTGGCCCTGCAGGCTGAAAGGGATTCCTTGCCGGTCAGTGACGAGGAAGTGGAAGCCCAGATGGAGCTGCGCACCCGGGAATTCGTAATGCAGTATGGTAGTGTACAGGCACTTGAAGAGATTGCAGGCAAAAGCATCTACCAGCTGAAGGAAGAAAGCCGGCCGCAGATCAAGGAACAGATGCTGGCCAATGCCAAGCGCCGGGATATCGTTGAAAATGTACATATCACGCCTACCGAAGTAAAGACTTTTTTTGACAAGATACCCGCTGACAGTATTCCTTACCTGGAATCGGAACTGGAAGTGGGTCAGATCAATATCTACCCCAAATCGGCACCCGAAGTGGATGAATATGTCTACAATGAGATGATGAATTACCGCAAACAGATAGAATCGGGTTCGGTGTCTTTTGAGAGCATGGCGAAAAAATATTCTGAAGATCCCGGAAGCCGGGAAAGAGGCGGAACTTACGAAATCAACCGGAACGACAAGATATGGGATCCGATTTTTATGTCTACCATATTCCGGCTGAAAGTGGGTGAGATTTCCCTGCCGGTGAAGTCGCCCAAATTCGGTTTTTTCCTGATCCAACTGGATGCCCGGCGTGGCGATAATGCCAACGTAAAAATGATCCTGCGTTCTCCTCCGGTCACCGATGTGGAAATCAATGCGGCAAAAGCCAAACTGGATTCCGTAAGAAACGATATCATCGCCGGAAAAATATCCTTTAAGGATGCCGCCTACCGTTATAGTGAGGATGAAGCGGTAAAAAATTATGGTCCCTATGTATTGAATCAGGATGGTTCAACGCATGTAAACATCGACCAGCTGGACAAGGAAATGGCACTGACCGTAGGTAAAATGGAAGTGGGCGCTTACTCAATGCCGGTAGCATTTACCAATGAACAGGGAAAAAGAGGGGTGCGGATCGTTTATCTCCGTAGCCGTACCGATGCCCACCGTATGAACCTCGCCGATGATTACAGTCGTATCAATGATATGGCGCTGAGCCAGAAAAAGAATGAGGCTTTGGAAAACTGGCTGAACAAAAACATTCCTAATTTTTATGTCCTGGTGGATAAGGAAGCGGTGGACCAGTGTTCGAATCTGCGTAAGTTTAATACCACGGAGAACCGGGGATTTTAGTGATTTTTTCGAACCAAATACTTTCAAAATACCCGGACAGTTTCCGGGTATTTTAGTTTCCGGCCTTACTGCCAATACCTCTGATGTAAAAAAAACTATACCGAAGGGCGATTCCCCTAAATTTGTGGCCGGATCCCGGCGTTGTTACAGGTACAACCTGACCGCAGGTTCCGGAAGGGTCAGATATAATATTTAAAAATTATCAATAAGGAATGAAACAAACGCCTTTTACAAAACAGCATATTGCCCTGGGTGCGAAAATGGCGCCTTTTGCAGGCTTTAATATGCCAATTAGTTACAGTAGTATTACCGAAGAACACCAGACGGTACGCCGTCAGGCCGGCGTTTTCGACGTCAGTCATATGGGGGAATTTATCCTGAAAGGGCCCGAGGCGCTGGAACTCATTCAGCGGCTGACAACCAATGATGCTGCCAAACTGAAAGAAGGCCAGGCCCAATACAGTATTCTTACTAATGAAGCGGGTGGTATTATCGATGATCTGCTGGTGTATTGTATTGAAGCCGGTAAAGTCTATATGCTGGTCGTGAATGCGGCCAATATTGCCAAGGACTGGCAGTGGATTAGCCAACAGAATACCCGTCAGGTGGAAATGCATGATATTTCCGAAAAGACGGCCTTACTGGCGATTCAGGGGCCCCAGGCGACCGCCATCCTCCAGGCATTGACGGATATCGACCTGATGAATATGAAATATTACACTTTTGCCAAAGGTCATTTCGCCGGGGTACCGAATGTGTTGATCAGCGCAACAGGATATACCGGCGCAGGTGGCGTGGAAATATACTTTGAGGAAAAGGACGGTGCGGCGGATACCATCTGGGAGGCAATTTTCAGGGAAGGCGGGCCGCAGGGCTTGAAACCGGTGGGACTGGCCGCCCGGGACACCCTGCGATTGGAAATGGGTTATTGTCTTTATGGCAACGACCTCAATGACGAGACCAGCCCGCTGGAAGCGGGCCTGGGCTGGGTCACCAAATTTACCAAGGAGTTTACTGCAAAATCTATCCTGGAAGCGCAGAAACAAAATGGTGTATCAAGGAAGCTCGTCGGTTTTCAGTTAGCGGATCGCGGCATACCGCGAAACGGTTACGAAATCACTGACCGTAATGGAGCTAGGATTGGTCAGGTCAGTTCGGGTACCCAGTCGCCTACATTGGACAAGGCGATTGGTCTGGGCTATGTAGCAACTGCCCATGCAGGTATTGGTTCGGCTATTTTTATCAAAGTCCGTGATAAACTACTGGCGGCGACTGTAGTAAAAATGCCTTTTGTATAGCCGTCATCCATTTTCACAGGACCAGATTGAATTAAATAAAACTTCCATGCCGGAAAAACCTAAATTGTTTACCTCCCTTTCACCCGCCTTGCTGCATCTTTATGATTTAAAAGATGCCGTGGTGGTCGTTATTGACGTATTCCGGGCAACTTCGACAATAGCCGCGGCCCTTTATAATGGCGCCCGTTATGTGATTCCGGTGGATGCCGTGTCCAAGGCAATCGAAATCAGTCAGCGGGAAGGAGGGATTGCCGCGGGGGAAAGGGACGGTCGGCTGGCCGAAGGGCTCAGTTACGGGAATTCACCACTGGAGTATAAAAGGGATTTTATTAACGATAAAATACTGGTGCTGACGACTACCAATGGCACCCGGCTGCTGTATATGGCACTTGCTAACGGTGCCCAGGAAATAATTACCGGATCCTTCCCGAATCTTTCTTCTGTTTGCAATTATCTGATGGAACAGGGGAAAGATGTGGTACTGGCCTGTGCCGGCTGGAAAGACCGGTTCAATATGGAAGACACGCTTTTTGCGGGAGCAGTCATTCATAAGGTCAGGGATCGCTTCAGTGTGCATTGCGATAGTTCATTTATGGCGGAGCAAATTTATACTGCCCACAAGGATGACCTGCTGACTTATGCGGCAAACCTGACGCATTACCATCGGCTGGTAAAACGCTTTGGGTACATTGATGACATTGAGTACTGTCTCTCGCAGGACCTGGCCGATGTCCTGCCTCTTTATCAGGAAGGGCGTCTGATTGCTGGATAAAACTTGTAAAGATACAATTTTATTTGGCGCATTCCGGTGAATGTAAAATATTGTCCAAAAGCTATGGAAAAGCGGGAATCTTTCCTTTATTTTTGCCGATTGTTTTTTCTAAAGAGCAGGAATTCTGATTGATATTTTTTTAATAATTTTTACCCGACTGCCTGCGTTCAGGTAAGCAGGGGACAGGAAGATTTATGGCATTACCTCACATATTAAAACATGTCTATACCAACGGAACTGATGAAGTGATCCGACGCGGAAAAAAGACGCATGCATTGGGTTTCGTTGAATTGGTGGAATTTGACAAGTTGACCGGAACGGTTGTCTTCAGAGTGAAAGATGACGCTTATAGTAATTTCTACAAAGTACATATTCACAAATACAGCGATCCGCGGCAGATTTCACTACGTTGCACCTGTCCCTATAATCTGGGCGATATCTGCAAACATGAAGTGGCTTCCCTGTTTCAGTTGCAGGAGCTGATGGATAAGGGGCAACTGGGGGATGAAGATGTGTATTACGATCAACGTCATACGGTGATCAAGTTGCGGAACCTCGATCTGCGTTCAGTAAGGGCGCTTTGTAGCGCAGAAAGTTTTAACGAAGCCGAAAAGTTTCTTCAGAAAAAGAAAGCAAAAATTATTTCAGCCAAAGATGAGACCGTAAAGGCATCTGTATTGCTTGATGATACCAATTGGCAGGTCGTAATCCGAAAGAACGAAGAAAGAAATTTTGACACCAGTTGTGAGTACGAGGATTCGGAGTATCCGCTTTGTCTGCCTAAAGTAATTCTGCTACTGCAACTGATCCGTCAGCATGGCTCGGGGTATTTTGATACCATTCGCAATCGGGATGTTGAAAAAAATCGTTTACTGGAAGCGTATGGATATTCATTGGCTGACGATTTAAAAGGCAAGTTCGAATTTGTATTCAAAGACGGCAAACCTTTTCTTCGGGTGCTGGATAGTCGCATCAAACGCGTCAACAATCCCACAGGCGAGCTTCGCAAACCGCTGCCGGCCGTACAGCAACCGGAAACGGCTGCGGAGACGGACGTGGCCGTTTCGGAAGAACAGCGACCCCTTATCCGACTGGGGTTTGTTTTTAATTTCAATCGAAAGACCTACCCGTTTTTTTCGATTGAGGCTGTTAGTGGAGAAGCCAACGAACAGCAGGATGACTTTCTGGGAAAAGTAACCGCGCTGGACGTCACGAAATATATCGATACCAGCGCGTTTACTGAGTCTGATGCAGCGCTGTTGAATACCATCCGAAAATTACAGGAACCTGAACTGCGAAAATATCTGTTGCGCAATACGCCTTTCACCCAGTTGGAGGAAATGGCCGAGTCCGAGAATCCTGAGCTGACGGCCGACCAAAGACAACTCGCGAATGAATACCTGTTACCCAGGTTAAAAAAGCTGTTGACGGATCAGGTAGGTAAGCCGATGGCTTTTGTCCTGCCTCAGGGCAAAAAGTTCATAACACAACATATCCAGAATGTGGATGCGATGCCGGAACCGGCTTCAATTGAGTTTTATGTGGATCAGGGTACAGCGGGTTATAGTTGTGAATGTCTGGTACGGATCGGAGGAATGGTGTACGGGCTGGAAGATAATGAAGCAGCCAGTTCCCTGATTTATATGTATAACCATCAGGTCTATGCCATGCCGGACGCCGAAACGGTTGCATTATTGGAGCCCTTTTTACCGGAAGGCCGGATACAAATATCTAAAAAAGATTGGCCGGAGAAATTATTCAGTTTTATCCTGCCGCTGGCCCGGCAGTATAAGACCGATTTTGATCCCTCGCTCATGCAACCGATCAAGGGGGCGGACCCTGAAGTGAAGTTATTCCTGGCCGAACGTGGGGACTATCTGGTTTTTAATCCTGTTTTCTCCTATAAGGGTCATGAAACGGCCGCCGTGGGAAGACAGGTCATGCTGATACCGGATGGCAATAAGATCCTGGCCATACACCGGAATCGCGAAAAGGAAGCAGCCTTTATTCAGAAACTGAAAAACCTCCATTCCAATTTTATCCATAATGAAGAGGAGGGAACCCTGGCATTAAAAGGATCGGAGATACTGAAGGAAAGCTGGTTTTTTCTTTTTGTGGATGCCATGAAGGAAATGCAGGTACCTGTCTTCGGGCATGACGCATTGCACAATTTCCGGTTCAACACAGCCAAACCGCAAACCAAAATATTTATCAGCAGCAATACTGACTGGTTTGATGCCAAAGTAGATATTATTTTTGGTGATCAGAAAGTATCCATCTCTGAGGTAAAACGGGCACTCGCTGCGAAACAACAATATGTTCAACTCAATGATGGCACCCTTGGGATCCTGCCGGATGAGTGGCTGAAAAAATACGCCCTTCTGTTCCGTGTCGGTGAAGGCAGCAATAATAAGCTGAAACTTTCCCAATACCACAAAAGCGTGATTGATGAGCTGTACGAACTTAAGAACGAAGAGGAACTGCAGTTCGAACTGGAAGAAAAATACAGCCGGCTCAAGGATTTTGAACAGATTCATGACGTGGCGCCCTCAGAAGCACTGAAACCAATCCTGCGACCGTATCAGGTGGCGGGTTTTCAATGGCTCAATTACCTGCAACATATTAACTGGGGCGGTATTCTGGCAGATGATATGGGTCTGGGAAAGACCGTACAGGCCCTGTCTTTTCTGCAGTATTATAAGGACCAGCATCCTGAAATGAAAGCCATGGTGGTTTGTCCGACCACCCTGATATATAACTGGGAAAATGAAATCCGGAAATTTACGCCGGGTATTTCCTATTATATTCATCACGGGAGTACCCGAACCCGGGATACTGAGGAACTCCTGAAACATGATATTACCATTACGACTTATGGTACGCTGCGAAGTGATATCAAATTTTTTCTGAACATAAAGTTTGATTACCTGGTGCTGGATGAGAGTCAGGCCATTAAGAACCCCTCCAGTAAAGTGACCCGTGCGGCTTCGTTGCTCAATGCCAAACACCGGCTCTGTATGAGCGGTACACCCTTGCAGAATAATACTTTTGATATTTACGCACAGATGAATTTTCTGAATCCCGGCATGCTGGGCAGCATAGAATTTTTCCGACAGGAATTTGCCATTCCCATCGACAAGCTCGGAGAAGCGGACCGCAAGGAGCACCTGCGTAAAATCCTGTATCCCTTTATACTGCGTCGCACCAAGGAACAGGTGGCCAGGGATCTGCCGGAAAAGCAGGAAATGATTCTCTGGTGTGAGATGGGCGATGAACAGCGGAAAATTTATGATGCCTACCGGAATGATTATCGGGATAAGATTCTGGGTACCATTGATACCAAGGGCCTGGGCCGTTCCCAGCTGACGATCCTGCAAGGTCTCATGAAACTGAGGCAGATTTGTGATTCACCGGCCATTCTCAATGAGGATGAGGTTTTTGAAAACCATTCCATTAAAATCGATGAGCTTGCCCGGGAGATCACTGAAGACATGAGTGATCACAAAGCCCTGATTTTCTCTCAGTTTCTGGGAATGCTGGGGTTGATTCGCAGAAAGCTGGATGAACTGGGGATACGTTACGAATATTTTGATGGCAGCACTTCTGCGCCGGATCGGGAAAAAGCCATTCAGAATTTCCAGAATAATGATGAAGTCCGGGTCTTTCTGATTTCACTGAAGGCCGGCGGTGTGGGGCTGAACCTGACAGCGGCAGATTATGTGTATATCGTGGATCCGTGGTGGAACCCTGCAGTGGAACAGCAGGCTATTGATCGAACCCACCGTATCGGACAGACCAAGAACATATTCGCCTACCGGATGATCTGTAAGGATACCATTGAGGATAAGATTCTGAAACTGCAGGAAAAAAAGAAGGCCCTTGCAAAAGATTTGATATCTGATGAATCCGGTTTTGTAAAATCACTGACCAAGGATGATGTAGAGTATTTGTTCAGTTAATACGTTATACTATGGAGTCATCCTGGGTCCTGTAGGAGGATAGCGGCATCCATTCGATCTGCATCAAAGCGCAGGCGGCACCCCGAGCCGGAAGCGTTATTGGTTTTCTGCCGGTTCCGGTAGTCATTTGTCCGTTGTTTCTGTGTCAGTATCTAAAGGGCTTATAAAAATTAAATATGAAATTTCGCAGACTGATTAGTATTTTGATCCTGCTGGTAATTGTAGTAGCGTTTTTCACCAATCCCAGGAAGGAGGCCTTTATGGACTTTATACAATCCGGGCCTGCTACATTCGATGCACCACCCACGGTGTCGTATACCAACCACTTTCTATACTCTCAGGCAGAAGTAACCTATTTCAGACCGCTGACCGAAGCCGGAAAGCAGATAGCGGCAGCCAGCAAAGAACAATATATCGGCGTCTTTGGCAAGTTCTTTAAACAAGGCGATTGATCCGACTTTAGCGCGTACTTTGCAGCAGCTTTTTTGCGTTTTTATAATACCTGCCTGATTCGGGTACCCGACCGGCAAAGATGCGGGCCTTCGCCACCAGATCCATCTTATAGGCCGCGAGTGCAGTAAAGAAACAGGCGTCTGATTGATACACCGATTTCCCGGTTGCTATCTGTTCCAATAGCGGCAGTGCCCTTTCAAAATCCTCGGTTTTAAAATAACAGAGTCCCAGGAAATAAGCCGAAGTGGCATCTCCGGGATCGGCAGCAAGTGCAGTTTTCAATAGTGGCAGGGCCTTACTGTATGCGCCCTGGTTAAAATACTGTGCTGCCTGATTTATAGTATTGACGTTGCCACGTACCAGGGCTGCCGGCATCTCCGGTAATTGATAGCTTCCGGGACCACCGGGAACCATCAGCCAAACCAGCAGTAAGACGGCTGCCGCTATGGCAATCGTCAGGTATTTTTTCCAGGGTATGAGGCGCGCCTGCTTTGTGGATGCTGTAAAATATTGCTGTTGGAGGGGGCGGAGCAGTTGCTCCAGCCGACGGACGCCTTCAGGATCCGACAGTTGCCGGCGAAGGGTCTTGTCGGCTGCCAGCCAGTCCTCATAATCCTGCCGGAGCGCCGGATCCCTGAGCAGTTCCGCTTCAAAGTCCTGGCGCGCTGTCTCGGAGAGCCAACCTGCGGTATATGCCTCTATTTTCTCAAAATTTTCCATCGCCTTTTATGGTGTTTTTTCGGACCATTTCAATCAAAGTAGCCATGCAGACAGATTTCTTTTTTCTTAAATAAGCATAACTGACCCCGAGCTGCCCGGCCAGTTCCTGCTGCGATTTTTGGGTATAGCTCGCCATGATAATCTCGCGACATCGGCTGCTGATCTGCTGCAGCATTTTCATCACCAGGGATTCCCGGTCGAGTTGCTCACTGGCTGACACCGCCGCGGAGTCGATCGTGTCAGCCACATGATGATATCCTTCATCCAGGCTTTTTGTTACCCCACTGCGTTGTTTTTTTTCTGCTGCATTGATCCATTTTCGTTTACACACCAGGAGCAGGAAAGCTTCAAACGGACAGCTCAGTTCAAAACTGTCGTCCGAAGCCCGTTTATAAATATCTATCAGTGCTTCCTGAAAAATATCTCCCGCTTCTTCTGCGTCTGCGCCCCGGGCAACCAGGTAGCGGCGGATACCCGGCGCAAAATTCCGATAGATCGCGTCAATAAGTTTGGCGTCATGATATTTTAAGGCGTGTATATATTGCTGGTCGGGGTGCAATAGTTTGATTATAAGTAGCTAAAATAAAGAAAAATTACCCTGACTTGGAATTTTTGGATAAATTCACTCCGCAGGATTTGGACAGAGGTAACAATTTACTGATTGACTTGATATACCATAAAACTGCCTTTTGTGAAATATATCATCTTTTTATTGGGGGGACTGCTGCTGATAACCGGCAGGCTGGAAGCGCAGTTAGCGGATAGTGCTATTCAGGTAGGTCCGGATAGCAATCGGCTGTTTCACTACTCCGTTCCCTTACCGGAACTGACACAGATTCCTGGGGCTCCGGCACCTTTTTATACCTATCTATGGGATTTTGGCGACGGGCATTTCAGTTTTGCTGAAAATCCTGTACATGCCTACCAAACGCCGGGCGATTATGATGTAATCATGTACGCGGTCAATAATTATGATGATGGTAAGAAGCCACAGCGCCGTAACCGGAAAGTGCAGGTTGCGCAGGCAGTAGCAAACCAGTCTGTATCTCCCTCGGTGGCAGAGAAGGATTTCTTTAAAGCCAACGGTCATTTTGAATTGAAGTACAATTGTATGGCCAAGCCCGGCGATACCATGGTACTGATTGCCGGCTGGAAGAATCAGCTGGCACAGGCGGATGGCGGTAAACTCTATCTGCTACTCAATGAAAAAATTTTTGAGCAGCAATGTTTTGATAGTTCCGGATTTCGGTTCTTTAATCAGGAAAGGCTGATTGCAGCAAACTCAGCAGGTCTTCCTTTTCTCAGCCAGCCGCTGACCATAACAGAAAGCGGCAGCCCCGCAGCCCATTTTGTACAGAAATTAAAAGCAGCGGATGCCGAGAACCTGCTGGCCGATATGTTCGCCGCTTATAATGATGTATACGGTTTTGACCTGGGCGAAATGGCGCCTGCTGCTACCCGCTTTGCCTTTCTGGAGTTATATGTTACGCCGGAAATGATCAAAGACACCAATGCTACTTTAACCATAACGGGGGTCTATGTGCCGGAGAAAGGAAAACCGGTGATGCACAAGCTCAATGTTCCGGTGGTGAATTCACATGATCCCAATAAAATGAATATCAAAGGTGGCAGGATCAGTTACCGGTTCCTCAAAAAACATAAACCCCTGGATTATAAAGTACGTTTTCAGAATAACGGGAAAGGGCCAGCCCGTAAAATTGCCCTGGACATCACGATGGCTTCAGTCCTCGATCCACAAACCATCACGGTAACGGATATGTCTCCCTGGTGCCCTCCCTGTGACAGTCTTGCGAGGGAAAAGCGCGGTTGTTGGGAAATTACCAGAAATGAAAAGGGCGCCCTGTTCACTTTCCATGGCATTTATTTACCCGGAACGGATCAAAAAGGCGTGGAAGATAAGGACAGTACAAAAGGTTTTATGGAGTTCAGTATTGTCACCCGCAAGAAACTGGAAAACCGGCCTTTCAGATCCCGGACGGCGATTTACTTTGACAGAAATGAGCCGGTAATCACCAATTTTGCTACCGGCAGGTTTAAAAAAAGTCCTTCCCCTGTAGTTATGGCGGGTTTTGAAAAATCTTTTACCGGAAAAGGCGTGACCAGTGATGGCCTCGTGACCGGTATAGGGCTGGCGCCCCTTGCCCCTTATCTGCCTTTCCTGCAACTGGAGCTCTATTATAAGCTCGGAATCCGTACCCAGGGCGTGTCCGTCAGGGGTATCGAAAGGCCAGGTGTCATCAGTGGGGAAGATGGGCGCCGTTATGATTATAAAACCTTCGATTCTTCTGCCAGTCACACCATACATCAGCTGAAAGCCGTACCACTACAAATACGTTATAACTTCAACGAGTATATTTCCTTGGGAGCCGGGGCCGCCGTGACGGTAGATATCGGTGGGGAGACGGCCACCCGCCATACCTATTATATAGCGGGTCTCAACGACCAGGGACTGACTGCTTATCCTGTCAACAGCTCAAAAACAATATCCGCATTTAGCAATTGGCGCTTTCAGCCCTTTGCCGATCTGCAGTTGGGAAAAGTGAAACTAGGCCCTCATGTCGGTATCCGATATTATTACAACGGCAAAAACAGTAGCTTTGGCTATATCTATGCCGGATGGAGATTGTAAACAAACGATGCCCATATTATAAGCTTCCCGTAACCCTGCTGCTTACTGTGGTGTTGGTATGGTGCTGTCTCTCTGCTACCCCGGACCCGTCGCCGAATACAGCGTATGCAGCATATAAAAGTCAGGACAGCCTCACCGCCTGTCTCTACGTTTTTTTTGATCAGTTGGACGCGCATCCGGAATTGGCTGACCGGGCGGATTCGTTGATGGCGCTGATCTGGCGGCCCCCCGAAACCAAGAATGAACGGTTGGCATTTTACGACCTGCAGATCAACCTGGCTTATCATCTGTTGCAAAGCGGACAGATTCAGGCTTCTACCCATTGGTATGAGCAGGCTTTGGATTTTTATCAGCAACAGAAAGATGAGCAGCTGCGTCTGGACATGAATATTGAAGAATATGTCGGCAAACCTCTGGGTAATAATTATACCCGGATGGGGGATTTTTCCAAAGCCGTTTTTATTCAGCAAACCATGATCACTGCGGCAGTAGATCACGACAGAGCAAATATGCTGCCGGCGCTCTATGCCAATTTTGCCACAACGCATTTTTATATGCAGCATTTTGATTCCGTACTGCAGCTTGCCGACAGGGGACTGCGGACACTGCAGCAGCCTGCCGATCCGATTGCCATATTGTTGTACAATCTGAAAGCGGCGGCATGGCTGGAGCGGGGTCATACGGATAGTGCCGCTCATTGGAACGCATTGGCATTGGGCCGCGGTCCGCTCAATCGGAGCTGGTACCTGAATGCACTGACTGATAAGGCTCGGATTCTGGCAGAGCAGGGCCGGCCGTACCGCGCGCTCCATTTCCTGAAACAGGCCTGGTATTACAGTGCGGAAGCCGCGCCCCGCCAGCGCGCGCGTATTGCCAATGAAATTGCGGCATCCTGTCTGAAGCAGCAATCTGCAGATACTGCCATTAGCTGGTTCAGCCGGGCCCTGGATTTTTTCAAAAGAGACAGTAAAGGACTTTATCCTGATTTTACAGTAACCAGTTCTTTATTTGGGCTGGCCGCGGCCTATGAGATGAAAACGAATGCCGACAGCTGCTCCTACTGGATGGTACAGGCTGTTCTGAATGACTATTATACCCAGCAACTGATCGGTGTTGCCGATTTTACCGATAACAGCATATATACGAACGAGAAAGAGACAGAACGGGCCATTGTCTGGCACCATCGGTCTTATGCAGCTACGGGCCAGTCCATGTATTTATGGAAGGCGTTATGGATGACCGAACTATCCAAAGGCAGAAAACTGATCTATGAACAACAACGTACACGACGCTGGCAGCAATCGTCACAGATAGCAACGGATCAGTTTGAAGCCCTGAGAAATGATTATCTGCTGCTGGCGCAGCAGGATGATACCCTGCGTCGGCAACAGATCAAAAACCGCATCCGTTCCAAGGAGTACCAGCTTAGTCTTACCGAAAACCAGTTCGGACAAACTTTAGAAGCACCTTCTTTTACCGGGTTCCAAAACCGTTTGTTAGTGTTGGCGACCCACCAGACGATCATCAGTTATTATGCAATAGATAATCTGATCTACCGGATCACAATCGACAGCAGTGGTCTCGATCAGCAAATAGACAGCAGCGCCCGCCTCGATGAGATATATGCTTTTGCGGACCGATATTTTTATCAGGGCCCGGCTGCTTTTAACAACGACCCCACGGCATATAATAAGGAAGCTTTCCGGCTCTATCAACGATTACTGGATCCTATCCCGGCGGGACGACCGCTGATTATTGCCCCTTCCGGTGCACTGTATCATTTACCTTTTGAAGCCCTTACGCTCCGCGCTGACCAGCCGGAATTTCTGGGTCAGGCCCATAGTCTGAGCTATCAGTATACCTTGCTGAGCCTGCTCAGTGACCCGAACGTACAGGAAGCTGAAGGTCTTGAAGTATTCAGTCTGGAACATCCACATCTGGGATTTCCGGCGCTGCCTTTTGCCCGTGAAGAAGCGGCCTATCTGAAATCGGATTTTGGCGCCCGCTGCCACCAGGCAGATACTGCCAGTGACAGCGTTTTTTTGGCCAGTCTGAACCATAACCGAATTGTTCATGTGGCTTCCCATGCGGTTGCAGGTGATGCTGCGCAGCCTGCCTTTATTTTACTGAAGCAAAAACTGCTGCTTGGTCAGATTCGTTACCTGACCACCCAATGTCCGCTGGTTGTGCTGGCGGGTTGCGAAACCGGCAATGGCATTTATCTCCAACACGAAGGTCCGCTGAGTCTGGGGCGGGCCTTTCTAAGCAAGGGTGTGGGTGGTGTGGTGGCTACTCGCTGGCAGGCTGACGACCGCGCTACCTCAGAAATGATGCGCTTTTTTTATGAGGCACTTCACCAGCTGCATCGCCCTTCGCAGGCATTGCAGGCAGCCAGGGCGGCTTATCTGGAACAAAGAACTTCGGTGGCGGAAAGGAATCCCTGGTACTGGGCCGGTCTGTTTTATCAGGGTGGTGACCAACAACTTAACATAGCAGTAGAAAAAAACAGATATAACTATCTGCCCGTGATCGGCCTGTTGGTCTTGTTGGTCGCCGCTTACGCAGGATGGAAATATTATAGAAAAAAAAATTATAACAGGGGGGTAACAAATCTTTAAGCCTGCTGATATAGGGGTAAACAAGATTCATTAATTCCTAAAATGCCTGTTATGAAAAAGAGATATTTTACCCTGTCAGTTCTTGCTGTGGCGCTGCTTATTTTCAACGCCTGCCGTAAATCAGAAGCTCCAGTCAATGACTGGAATACAGATGATAAAAATTCTGCTGCTTTGATGGATGCTTTTTTTAAGAAACATGCACCGGAAAATCAGCATTTTACGATTGACGCTGCCGCCGGTGGTATCATTACACTGGCCAGCGGTACGACGATTACTTTTCCAGCCGGCGTATTTACCGATGGTTCCGGCGCACCCGTCACCGGTCCCGTAGATATTTTCGCGAGAGACATTCTGAGCGCCAATAATATGATTCTGGCTGATAAACCCACCCTTACTGATGAAGGCGCCTTTCTGGAGTCTTTTGGTGAAATTTTTGTAGACGCCCGGCAAAACGGTAATGCGCTTAAACTCAACCCGGTCCAGAAGCCGGTCATGGTGCAGGTACCCATTGGCGTCGGTGCTGACGGAAATGCCAGGGAAATACCCATGTGGGACGGAGATACCACCATTACACAAACACTTAGTGGCTATAATCATGAGAATGCTTCGGTAAGCATTACCCAGGAAATTCTGGTCAGAAGGGGTGTAGCCTGGTCACAGATACCCGGATGGGGTGTGAGTGCAGGAGCTACTACCATTTTCCCGCTGGACGCACTTGGTGAATGGCGCAATTGCGACGCCCTATATAGCGATCCCCGTCCCAAAACTACTGTTCTTGGCTATTTTGGAGACAAGTTTAATCCGGAAACCGGTACCAATTACATGGGTCAGGACCCCAGTATGCTGCTTTTCAAAACTGCCGGAACGAATAGTTTGATCAAACTGTATAATACCATTATGCTGCCGGCGGCAGGAAAAGAAGGATTCCTCAGCTATCAGAATACCATCCCGATTGGTCAGGAAGGAACTTTTCTGGCCATCAGCGCCCGAAACGGAAAGTTCTATGCAGAGATGCGGGATGTTACTATTGGGACTCCGGATTCCGGAAAGGACTATGTGGCATTCAGTTTTAACCTGGCGGAAGTTTCTGAATCCCAGTTATTGAATTTAATTAACCAGATGAGCACCAAATAATCTGTATCCTTGAAAATCACCGAAGCAGGGTTGTTCACGCAATCCTGTTTTCGTTTTTAGCAGGTCTTAAAAAAGTCCCTAACAGAAAAAAGGTCCTTCCGTAGAAACGGACTGACCTCTAACGATTGCTTGCCATATGAAAAATCTTAAAAAAATCTAGTTGTTGCTCACTGTTCCTGTTCCGCTAAATAACCCCTTTGTGTTATTGTTACACAAAGATAGTTGGCTTTCCAGCCTGCATAAAACCAAGTATTGATGTATTTCACCTTATTCAGCGGTGTAAATATTTGTTAAGAAGCCCGTCACCATTGTGTTTCGGCGGATTTATGGTTTGACGTCCAGCATATTTTTCCACAAAAAGTAAATTCTGCCTGCTTTAACCGCCTCAGGCCGCCTGAAGCCGCTACTTTTGTTAAAAAACCCCATGAATAACAAACTACAAAGGGAGCTGGCAGCGCATCTGATCGCTGTCCATCGGGGCGGGAACTGGACAGATGTCAACATTACGGATACCCTGTCAGGTGTTGATTTTCAGACGGCGCAACAGGTTACCCCGCTGTCACCCAACAGTATTGCCATGATTTTACACCATATCAGCTTCTGGAACCGGGTGATTGTGCAAAGGGCCCAGGGAACAGCGCCAGAAATAGATGCCCGCAACGGAATGTTACATCCTCCTCTAAAGGCAGAAGCGGACTGGCGGGAATTGAAAACCGACAACCTGCATTCTGCTGAGGAACTGGCGCAGGCGATAGAAGGTTATGATACGGGTAATTTATACAGTCCGATCCTTCCGGGACATAGTAGCGCTTTTAATAATTTCTGTGGTCAGGTGGAACATGTTCATTATCATTTGGGTCAGATATTGATGCTGCAAAAGTACCTGGCTGCTCAGGCCTGAATGCACGGTCTTCTATCCTGACAGGTATAACCTGCTTCGATAAAAAAATTAACTTTGAACGGTGAATGACCCCAAGCGATATATCGCCCATTTTGATCTGGATTCCTTCTTTGTTTCAGTGGAATTGCTGTTACGGCCGGAACTCAAAGGCCTTCCGGTAGTGGTTGGCGGGACATCTGGGAGGGGGGTTGTATCAACCTGCAGTTATGAAGCCAGGGCTTTCGGGGTTCATTCAGCGATGCCGATGGCGACGGCAATTAAATTGTGCCCGCAGGCAGTGGTATTGAAGGGCCACTATGATCAATATGCGCATTATTCCAGGAAAGTAACTGATATTATTGCCGCCAAAGTGCCTTTATTTCAGAAGGCTTCTATCGATGAATTTTATTGTGATTTAACCGGCATGGACCGGTTCTTTGATGTAGTGACTTATGTGCGGCAACTGCGGGAATACATTATCCGCGAAACCGGCCTGCCGATTTCCTGTGGCCTGTCGTCAGCTAAATTTATCAGCAAGATGGCAACCAATGAAGCCAAACCCAATGGGTTTCTGCAGGTACCCCATGGTCGGGAACAGGCTTTCTTATGGCCGCTGGGTATTGAGAAGATCAATGGCATAGGCCGGCAAACGGAAGCCAGGCTCCGTGCCATGGGCCTGCATATGATTCAGGATATTGCCCTTGCGCCGGTGGAACTGCTCGAACATAAACTGGGTAAATGGGGCAGGGAACTCTGGCAAAAAGCACATGGCGAAGGTTCGGCGGAGCTCCAGACTGAATGGCAACAGAAATCGATGAGCCGGGAGACTACTTTTCCGACCAATCAGACAGATATGGACTATTTACACAGTCAGCTGATCCGGCTCACAGAGAAAAATGCTTATGACCTCCGCCAGGACGATAAACATACCGGTTGTCTGACCGTCAAACTTCGCTACAGCGATTTTGAAACGACGAGCCGCCAGGAATCCATTCCCTTTACTTCGCTGGATGATGACTTAATAGGGAAAGCAAAGGAAATATTTAATCAGATGTACCAGCGGGGCAGGCCGGTACGATTGATCGGCGTCCGGTTCAGCCGGCTGGCAGATAGCGGCATGCAGATGGATTTGTTTCATGCCCAGGAAGAGAAACTGAAACTGTATAAGGCCATTGACGGGATCAAAAACAGATTCGGAGATCAGACCGTAACCAAGGCAGTCACCCGGACAATGCGGAAGGATTAAAATGGGAAATTCGTGCAACCGTTTGCTCCGGGCCAGAACCGCCTCTTTAACCTAAAAATCTTTTTATTTGTAAAAATAATAGCATAGTTATCATGAATGAAACCTTTACCCAGCGAATAGCAACGGAGATCGAAGAGATTAAAAATTCGGGACTGTATAAAACGGAGCGCATCATCACCAGCCCTCAGGGTGCTGAGATTCAGGTAGGCGGACGAACAGTACTGAATTTCTGTGCCAATAATTATCTGGGTTTGTCCGCACACCCGGAAGTGATTCGTGCTGCTCATGCAGCGATCGATTCTCATGGTTACGGCATGAGCAGCGTAAGGTTTATTTGTGGAACCCAGGATATACATAAAACCCTGGAACAGAAAATTTCTGCATTTCTGGGGACCGAGGATACCATTCTGTATGCGGCAGCCTTTGATGCCAACGGTGGCGTTTTTGAACCGTTATTTAACGACCAGGACGCAATTATTTCGGATGCGCTGAACCATGCCAGTATTATTGACGGTGTCAGGCTCTGCAAAGCCCAGCGGTTTCGGTATCAGCATAATGACATGCAGGACCTGGAAGCAAAACTTCAGGAAGCGGCCGGATGCCGCAGCCGCATTATTGTGACCGACGGTTCATTCAGTATGGATGGTACGATAGCGCAATTGGATAAGATCGTGGCCCTGGCCGAAAAATATGATGCCGTGATTATGATCGATGAATGCCATTCCACCGGATTCCTGGGCAAGACAGGAAGGGGTACCCATGAATATCGTGGCGTTGTTGGAAAGATTGATATCATCACCGGCACATTGGGTAAGGCCCTGGGTGGTGCATCCGGCGGATTTACTTCCGGCCGCAAAGAAATCATTGATATGCTGCGTCAGAAATCCCGGCCTTATTTGTTCAGTAATACCCTGGCGCCTTCTATTGTGGGGGGCTCCATCGCTGTGCTGGATATGCTGAGCGCGTCAACTGCACTCCGGGATAAACTCGCGTTTAATACACGCTATTTCCGGGAAAAAATGACCGCTGCCGGATTTGATATCAAGGAAGGCGAACATCCGATTGTGCCGATCATGCTTTATGATGCGGTGCTGGCGGCGGACTTTGCTGCCAAATTGCTGGAGGAAGGTGTCTATGTCATTGGGTTTTTCTTTCCTGTGGTACCTAAGGGTCAGGCAAGAATCCGTGTACAGCTCAGCGCTGCTCATGAACAACAACACCTGGATAAAGCCATTGCTGCATTTACCCGGGTTGGCCGGGAATTGGGCGTGCTGAAATAAACCGAATAATGGAAAAGTTTTAGTTTTAAAGTCCTGAAGGAGGAATAAACCTTTCGGGACTTTAATTTAATGCACCGTTTCTTAAAATACAGAATGCCAGGGCTGGTGTGGCTGCTGGCTCCGCTGATCGGACAGGGACAGCAAATCCCACCCCTGCCCCAAAATCCTTCGCCGATGCAGGAACACCTGCGCCGCCATCAACGTATCGAAATGGATACCGGCAGGGGGATCAGCATACCGATGGAAGGGTTCGCCGGTGCCCGGATCATGATCTACCTGCCCCGGCATTTCCGGGTCCGCCGAAAAGCTGATCTCCTGGTGCATTTTCACGGAGGATTTTTGCCCGTTGCTTATGCCGCTGAAAAATACAAGGGCAACCTGATCGGGGTTTCGGTGCAATTGGGAACGGGCTCGGGGGTTTACAGCCGCGCTTTTGCTACTGACAGCATATTCGCAGCCCTGGAATCCCGGTTATGGCAAATGGTCGCGGAGCGACTCGGTCGCCGTCCGGTAAAAGGGCGTTTGCTGTTCAGTGGCTTTAGTGCCGGTTACGGCGCCGTCCGCAGCCTGCTACGCCAGCCCGGGATTTTTCAGCGGGTAGACGGGGTCCTGTTACTGGATGGACTCCACGCCTCCTATATGCCCGAGAACCGTCTGCTGGCCGCGGGAGGAAAAATAGACAGTATGGCCATGCAGCCCTTTGTAGATTATGCCCGGGCGTCAGTTTGGGGGAATAAACACTTTCTGTTTACCCACTCGGCTATTTTCCCAGGCACCTTCGTAAGTACTACTGAAGCAGCAGACTATTTGCTGCAAAAACTCAATATTCGTGCCCGCCCGGTATTGGAATGGGGCCCCGGGGGCATGCAGCAACTAAGCCGCGCCAGTGCGGGTCATTTTCAGATTCTGGGATTTGCGGGCAATACGGCGCCGGACCATGTCGATCATTTTCATGGGTTGTATTATTTTTTGAATCATTTATAAACCGTGCCGTAAAACCCAAAAGTTTTTAGCTTTTGGGATCTAAGGCACAAAATTGTTTTCTTGTATAATATAGTACAATTGTAACATCAGTATAAGATGTAAAAACCTCGTAAGGGACTTGCGCGTATACGTGTGGAGCGATCGTAAGACTTCTAACTCCTCGGAGCAGTAAGCAAATCGCTGTGAAGCACGAAGTACATTGGTCTTTAGCCAATGGGTAGTTCACAGCTCCTGGCAATCAGGGTATGCGGTAAACCGGATATTCCAGATATGCCGGCTCGATGAAGGGTGAGTGCCGAAAAACAAATCGTAATTGGGAAGCACCATCTTTTGCAAAACTGCTGTCCCTACGTCGCCTTTCTTCCAGTTGTTGTCGGATATCAGGGTGGTCCTGTAGGTAAGTTGCCGCAATGGGTTCAAAGGCATAATCTGAAAAGCCTTCTTTTTGCTGTAGGATGGCATCAAAAAAGTTCCACCGAAAATAGCTGTCTTCTGCAGCGGGTTCCAGGGTGGCCATCAAATAGCGATTGGCCGGCTGATCCATCGGTATATACCAGTCTCCTTTTCGGAACCTGACCAGACGATGGCTGGTGCGGGTCTGAAGGTCCCGGTGCAGAAAATGTCCTTCATAAGGACGCGCTGCTGCGCTCCAGGATTCAATATGGCAGATTTCAACCTGTATCAGGCTGTCCTGTTCTAAGGGAAACATCCGTATTTTATTAGCCCGCAGCCTTTCGGTGAGTTTCCACCAACCCTGAGGAATCAGATAGGCTGAAGGTCTTTTGGCTGAGTCGATGGACTGGTAATGATCGTAAAAGGGTATTGCCCGGGTATAGGGTCGGGTCCGGTCATAGTAAAGTCGGGGTTGGCCTGATACCTCACTTTTGCGATATTCAGATTGGTAGCCCCTGAACTGTATGGTACTGTACCTGCTGCTGTCCAGTTGCCAGTTGAGCGGGAAATAGGCCTGCTGCCGGCTGGCTGCGATGGCTTCGGTGCGCAGTCGCTGTATGGTTTTGTAATTAATAGCCGCAAATTCCATCATCGATACCATCATCGCATAGGTCGACTGCACACGTTGGGTATAAGGCTTCAACATATGGGTCTCCGTCATAAATCCGAAGCTATGCCATAAAGCAGCATATCCGGTGCTGTACCGGGGTGCGTCCCAAAAGCCCTGCCATCCCTGTTCTACTTTCTGCCGGTGATCAAAGTTGACATAGGGCACCAGATCATAGCCCTTCTGTTGCATCAGTTGGTATAAGGCCGGTTCCATGACCTCATGCAGGTACTGACCCATTGCGCCACCCAGTTTCTGGTATTGTGTGGTGAGCAGGGTCATCACATGCTGGTAATCGGCACCATTGCTGACATGATTATCCACAAAAAGTTCCGGATCCACCGCATGAAAGATTTCAGCAAAAGACAGCGCGTTTCTGGAATCCGCCTTAATAAAGTCCCGGTTCAGGTCCAGATTCTGGCCATTACCCCGGAAACCGAAAGCTTCGGGTCCATTCTGGTCGACCCTGAAATTTTCCGATCGATTCAGACTACCGCCGATATTGTATACCGGAATGATGGCCAGCTGTAACTGGTCCGGCAACGGAATCTTACCATTGGCAATATCCCTGGCCAATAGCATGCTGGCATCAATGCCATCTGGTTCTCCTGGATGTATGCCATTATTAATCAGCAGCACCAGCTGGCCCTCATTTTTCAGTTGATGGGGATTTTTTACCTGTTGGTTGGAAATAATAACCAGATGCAGGGGTTTACCTGCATCGGTCGGCCCCATTTTAAAAACCCTGATTTTTTCACTGGCTTGATCTGCCTGTTGCCACCAGTGGACAATTTCACGGTAGGTCGCTGTTTGCCGGCCGGCTGATTGTTCAAAAACGGTTGCAGGCAACTGACTTAGCAGATGCAGGGGCAGCAGCAGCAATAGGAAAAGCAATGCTCGGGCCATAATATCTTTTTAGCCCTGAAATTAAGCCATGTCCGCTTAAATGGACGGCGAAAGCTCAAAAAACGACCAGTCGTCGTCTTTTCGCTGCGCGCCTGACAGTGGCCCGGCGGTTTTTTATTCGCTACTTTGTCCATA
Organism: Niabella terrae; assembly: GCF_054783135.1. Taxonomy (NCBI): domain Bacteria; kingdom Pseudomonadati; phylum Bacteroidota; class Chitinophagia; order Chitinophagales; family Chitinophagaceae; genus Niabella; species Niabella terrae. The sequence goes on along the minus strand of NZ_BAAGRD010000001.1, from coordinate 327,164 downwards.
TTATTTATTTTTGTCACCGCTTCTGAACAATATGGCATCCTTAACAGATCAAATCGATAAAGGTAAATTACCAAAGCATGTGGCCATCATTATGGACGGCAACGGTCGTTGGGCACAGGAACAGGGGGAGGACCGTCTATTTGGTCATTACCATGGTGTAGAAAGTGTAAGGGATATTGTGGAGGGGGCCGCGGAACTGGGTATTCAATACCTGACACTGTATGCTTTCAGCACGGAAAACTGGGACCGGCCCGAATATGAAGTGGTTGGCCTGATGGAACTGCTGGTCTCTACCATCCGTAAGGAAGTGGAAACCCTGCATAAAAACCGGATCAAACTGCATGTTATCGGAGATATGAGCATGCTGCCGGCTTATGCCCGGCAGGAACTACAGGAGGCGCTGGAAATTACTGCCGCCAATACCGGACTAAATCTGATTATGGCATTGAGCTACAGCGGCCGCTGGGAATTACTGAATGCGGTTAAGAATATCGCCCATGAAGTTCGTGAGAACCGGCTTCAGGTGGAAGAAATCGATCAGGAAGTGCTGCAGAAATACTTGTGCACCAGTGATTTTCCTGATCCCGAGCTCATGATCCGTACGAGTGGGGAATACCGGATCAGTAATTTTTTGTTGTATCAACTGGCTTATGCTGAACTCTATTTTACCGACGTGCGTTGGCCGGAGTTCCGTAAAGACAACCTGTATAAAGCACTGATCGACTATCAGCATCGTGAAAGGCGTTTTGGTAAAACCTCCAAACAGATCAACCAGGGCTCGTGAACAAACAGTTGCTGTTCAGCTTGTTTTGGATCCGCTTTGGCTGAAATATAACGTTTATCAGGATGCTTTTAACATTCAGTTTCCATTTTTTACCTTTAATTTGCCGCCGCAATAGGAAAGAGTGTCTACCGAATAGTGATTTAAAAATTAACTTCCTGCTTTTTGCAAAAACTTAAATTGATTACCGATATTTAAACCCGAATATGCAGTTTTTCTTATCCCGGTTTTGTGTTTTAATGGTCCTGACCACCACAGTGAATGCGGTATGTGCCCAAACAGATACAATTCCGGTAACATCGGTAGATCCTCAATTGTCAGAATGGTTGAATTCCAGACAGCAACGTGAGTATGTCATTGAGCAGGTCACTGTCAAAGGCGCTTCCTACCTGGACTCGACCATCGTACTTTCAGTAGCCGGACTTCAGAAAGGTCAACGTTTTACCTATCCGGGAACGGATTTGTTTTCCCGGGCGATCAATAACCTCTGGCGTCAGAAGCTGGTAGCGGATGTAAAAGTGTATGTTACCCGGGTGAACGGCGATAAAATCAGCCTGGAGCTGGAAGTGACAGAAAGGCCGAAGCTGGGCGACTTTAAATTTGAAGGTGCCCGGAAGACAGAACAGGAAGAGTTGATTAAGAAAACGGGTATTGCCAAACAAACGACCATTCTTTCAGAAAATACCCGCCGCAATATAATTGACCTGACGGAGGCTTATTATGAAGAAAAGGGTTTTTATGATGTCAAAGTTGACCTGATTGAAAAGCCGGATCCCATTTTGAAGAACTCCAATGCCCTGACCATAAAGATCAATAAGGGAAAGAAAGTTAAGATAGACGAGATTAATTTCTTTGGAAATAAGCAAATAAGCAGCCTGAGACTGAAGAAGAAGATGAAGGGGACCAAGGAAATGACCAAGATGACGCTCTATCCGTCCAGGTATATCAGTACCTATGGGCCTATCGACCGGTATGATTTCGGGGAATATATGAATGATTGGGGCTTTCTTTCCGGGACCAAATCACTGGAAGTGCTGGATCCTTATTTCCGGTTTAAATTTTTCTCTTCCTCTAAGTTCAATCGTAAAAAATACAATGAGGACAAGGAGAAAGTGCTGAGTTATTTCAACGCCCGCGGCTATCGGGATGCACAGATACTTGCCGACACTCAGGTGGTGCAGAATAATAAGATGTATATTGACATCAAGGTAAAGGAAGGACAGCAATATTATTTCGGTAAAACAAGCTGGAAGGGAAATTCTGTTTTCAGCGATACCCTGCTGAATCAAATCCTGAGCATTCACGAAGGCGATACCTATGATGCCGGCATCCTGAACAAGGCCCTGGGATTGGAACCCAGCCAGGATGCACAGGATATTCAGACGGCTTACCGGGATAAGGGGTACCTGTTTATTCAGGTCGTACCGGTGGAAACCGCGATCCATGGAGATACCATCGATCATGAAATCAGAATCATTGAAGGACCGCAGGCGCGGATCAAGAACATCAATATTCGCGGTAATGACCGCACAAAGGACCATGTAATACGGCGGGAAATGCGGACCATGCCCGGCGCCCTGTACAGCCAGAGCGATCTGATGCGTACCGTGCGGGAACTCAATGCCCTGAATTATTTTGAGCAGGAATCCATCAGTCCGCAACCGATGCCCAATCAGAATGACGGTACGGTGGACATCAACTGGAATCTGAAGGAAAAGTCTTCCGATCAGCTCGAACTTTCGGCTGGATGGGGTGGTGGCATCGGCCTGACCGGTACCCTGGGGGTGACATTTAACAACTTCTCCATCCGCAATATCTGGAAAAAGGAAGCCTGGGATCCATTGCCGGTGGGGGATGGACAGAAACTGAGCCTGCGGGTGCAGTCCAATGGTCGGTTGTTCCGCTCCTATAATGCGACCTTTACTGAACCCTGGCTCGGCGGTAAAAAACGTAATTCACTCACGATCTCCTATAATAATAGTAAGTATAATTCGACGCTCGGCTACGATTATACCAATAACCGGTACCGGTATTCCAAGGATACTTCCTTGACGGTAAACGGCTTTTCAATCGGGCTGGGTAAACGCCTGAACTGGCCGGATGACTACTTTACGTTGATGTATACGGCCTCCTTTACCCGGTATAAGGTCAAGAACATGGGTTATAATTATGGATTGCCCTTCAATAATGGTATCTCCAATAACCTGAGTTTCAAGCTGGCCCTGCAGCGGTCTTCGGTATTTGATCCGATATTCCCCCGCAGTGGTAGTGAGATCATGGCCAGTGTGCAGTTCACACCGCCTTATTCACTGCTGGGCGCCGAGATTAATTCTGAAAACCGGTTTAAATACGTTGAATACCATAAATGGCGTTTTGGCGCCCAGTGGTATGTACCCCTCGGACGGGGCAAGGGTGAGAACAAAGACCGGCAGTTTGTCCTGAAATTTGCCGCTAAATATGGTTTTATCGGCCGGTATAATTCCGAATTGGACTATTCTCCTTTCGAACGATTCCAGTTGGGTGATGCAGGTATGAACCAGACTTTCTCACTGACAGGTTTTGATATCATTGCCCAGCGGGGTTATCCAATCTACAATACTTCAGATCCGACCATCAATCCAGAAAATGTCTCGAACAATGATTTCAGTAATTTCTTCATCATGTTCAATAAGTACCAGGCGGAACTGCGTTATCCGTTGGTAACCAACCCCAGCAGTACCATATTTGGTCTGGCCTTTTTTGAAGCTGCCAACGGTTGGAGAGATTACCGCGATTATAATCCGTTTAAATTGCGCCGTAGTGTCGGTCTGGGTGCCCGGTTCTACCTGCCGATGTTTGGATTACTTGGATTCGATTATGGGGTGGGTCTGGACAGACTGCAACCCGGACAGGGACTTAAAAATGCCGGTAAATTTACCTTTATGCTGGGCTTTGAACCGGAATAAAGGTGCCGTTTAAGCAACTTCGACAGGCGCATATACGTCAATTGCTAAACTTAATATTTAAGAATATGAGAAAGTTATTTGTGTTACTACTGGGACTGGTTCTGGCAAATCTCTCTGTACAGGCACAGAAATATGCCATCGTGGATACCCGTTATGTTTTCGAAAAAATGCCGGAATACGCAGAAATTCAGAAAAAAGTAGATGCCCAGGCAGCTACCTGGCAAAAGGAAATCGATACCAAGCAGGCGACCCTGGACCGGACTTATGCGGATTATGAGGCACAGGAGTCGATGATGAACGATAATATGAAACAGGAAAAAGAGGATGAACTCTTTAGAATGGAAAAAGAACTCATGGTACTTCAGAAAAAGCGATTTGGATTTGAAGGGGACTTGTATAAGAAAAGAATGGAGCTGATGGAGCCCCTGCAGACCCGGGTAGCCGATGCTGTAAAACGGCTGGTAGCTGCCAATGGATACGATCTCGTTTTGGATAAAAGTGAAGGGAAAACCATTATATTTGCCGACCCAAAGCTGGACAAAAGCGAGGAACTTTTGAAAGAGCTCAGGTTAAAATAAACTGAAAATAAAGCGAATAGAAAAATTAAAGCCGTGGCGCATACCACAGTCTTTGGTTTCAAAATTAAAAAAAAACTGAAGTAACAGATGCAGGAGGGAGGCCGCAGGAAAAATAAAGTGGCTGGTCGAAATGCATCTTTCAATTAAAAACGAAAAAAATCAGATGAAACAAGTTAAATTTATTGTGATTGCATTGGGTCTGGTTATTGCCGGCGGTCTGAGCGCTGGTGCCCAGAAAATCGGTTACGTGAACGTAGATGCCCTGGTCTACAATCTGCCTGAAGCGCAGAAGACCCAGCAGGAATTTCAACAATGGCAACAGGATTCCGTCGGTGGTACCTATACCAAACTGATGAATGAATATCAGGAAAAAGACAGCCTGCATAAGGCAGCGACCAACGCCTCTGTAAAAAGCGCCCTGGAAAATGACTTAAACCGCCTGGGCCAGATTCTCGGTACCTGGGAGCAAAGAGCGCAGGAAGTATCGCAGGCCAAGCGAGGCCAGCTTTTTGGGCCCCTGTATAAAAAAGTAATGGACGCCATTAATGCCTATGCCAAAGAGAAGGGTTATACCCATGTACTGGATCAGCAGGTGGTCGTAGTTGCACCTCCCGGCGATATCCTCAATATTCCGATCGCACAGAAACTGGGTATTAAGGTCGATGCTGAAGGCAATGTCACACCGCCGGCCGGTGCGACCGCACCCGCAGCGGGCGGCGCCAAATAAGCCAGTAATCGGGAACAAAAAAATTAAACCGTCTGTATGCAGACGGTTTTTTATTTTTGGACCATAAGACCTGCTCCATTATGGATAAAGCCCCGATAGGTGTATTTGATTCCGGTTACGGCGGTTTAACCGTTTTAAAGGAAATGGTCCGGAGACTACCGGACTATGACTATCTCTACCTGGGCGATAATGCCCGGGCGCCTTACGGGACCCGGAGTTTTGAGACGGTTTATCAATACAGTCTGGAAGCCGTCCAATGGTTCTTTTCAAGGGGCTGCCGGCTGGTGATCCTGGCCTGTAATACAGCCTCCGCCAAGGCATTGCGCAGCATCCAGCAACTGGACCTGCCCCGAATCGCCCCGGACAGAAGAGTATTGGGTGTAATCCGGCCTACCACCGAGGTCATTGGCGCTCATACCCAGACCCGGCAGGTGGGCATCCTCGCTACCCGGGGAACCGTCAGTTCCGCTTCCTATCCCATAGAAATTGAAAAATTTTTTCCGGATCTAACCGTCTTTCAGCAGGCCTGCCCGATGTGGGTACCTATTATTGAAAACAATGAGATGGATAATCCGGGTACGCCGCATTTTATAAAGGAATACCTCAACCGGCTGTTTCATGAGGGTAAAAATATTGATCTGGTCCTGATGGCCTGCACCCATTACCCGCTCCTGGCGGATCAGATCCGGGAATACCTGCCGGTAGATGTACAGCTGATGGGGCAGGGAGCACTCGTGGCCAACAGCCTGGCAGCTTATCTGGAACGGCATCCCGAAATTCAGGAGAATTGCAGTCAAAATGGTGATTTGCAATTCTTTACGACAGATTCAGTCGAGGATTTCAATGAAAAGGGGAGTCTTTTTTTCGGGGCACCCATACAAAGTCAGTTTACCGCTTTATAGGATGATGCGATTTTTTAATCGCAGGCTTCGCCAGGTCCGGGCTTTTCCTTACCTTTGCCGTCCTTTCACAACCAGGAAATGTGGTGATTTCCTGTGATAAGTAACCCGGGCATGTTCTCCCATGCTGCATCTTTTAAAAGTGAAAATAATTTAGAATATGAAACGTACTTTTCAACCACACCGGCGCCGTCGTAAAACAGTCCATGGATTTCGTAAACGCATGCAGACTGCTAATGGTCGTAAGGTATTGGCCAGTCGCCGTGCCAAAGGACGCAAAAAACTTACAGTTTCTGACGAAAGCAGATTGAAGTAAGCCGCCCGGCGGTCAGAAAATATGGATAGCTCCTTAAAGGGAGCTATTTTTGTTTTACGGAGTCCCCTGGCTGTCCAAAGCAGGCAAGGATCCGTGAAAAAACACAAGATACGGATGAAAACTTATGGGCTTCCCCCTTCCAGGAGACTGAAAAGCAGCAAGCAACTGCAGGCTGTTTTTGACAGCGGAAAACGCTTCAGGGGAAAATCTGTTCGCTTGATATTTCTTAATGATACGGGGAATGCAGGCCTGAAATTTGGTGTCGGCGTCAGTAGCCGGAATTTCAAAAGGGCCGTGGACCGCAACCGGATCAAAAGAATATTACGAGAAATTTGTCGGTTGCAGCAGGAACCCCTGCGGAACTGGACCGAAGCGCATCATTGCAGTCTGGCAGTTTTCTTATTATATACCGGCCGGGAGCTTCCGGACTATAGCCTATTGTATCAGGACAGCCGCCAATTGTTTCTAAAATTATTAGCCACCCTGGATGCAACAATTACTGAAAATACTTAGCTGGCCCTTTATCCTGTTGATAAAGATCTACCAGTGGGTAATATCTCCCTGGCTGGGACCCAAATGCCGGTATACGCCTACCTGTTCGCAATATGCCTTACTGGCATTCAGGAAATACGGCCTGTTTAAAGGGTTCTGGCTGGCCCTGAAAAGAATTTCCCGCTGCCATCCCTGGGGCGGCAGTGGCTATGATCCTGTTCCCTGAGTACCGGGAACTTCAAAAATAAACCTTATGGTAACTGGAATCGGACTGGACGTCATCGAAGTGACAAGGGTACAGGAAAAAATAGAAAAAGAGCAGGGCTTTCGGGAGTTGGTCTTCCATCCGGTGGAGATTGCCTATTGCGAGCCCAAGACCCATAAATTTGAACATTATAGTGCCAGATTTGCCGCCAAGGAGGCTTTCTTTAAAGCCCTGGGTACCGGTTGGGCCAAGGGCACTGCCTATCATGAGATCATCATCAGTGGAGATGATAACGGCAAGCCGGAGCTCAGCCTGGCCGGAGACACCGCAGCCACGCTGAGCCATCTGGACCTATCCAAAATTAAACTGTCTCTAAGTCATTTGAAAGGCATCGCCGCGGCCGTGGTCATCATCGAGGATTAAAAACAAAAAACCGCAGTGCGGATCATCAGCAACTGCGGTCTTCTGTAATCTATTTTGAACTACCAGCCCAGGATCCAGGCAAAGATCAGGGGCGCAACAATGGTCGCATCACTTTCTACAATGAACTTAGGGGTTTGGATATCCAGTTTCCCCCAGGTAATTTTTTCATTGGGTACCGCACCACTATAAGAACCGTAGGAGGTAGTACTGTCGCTGATCTGGCAGAAATAGCTCCAGAAAGGAACATCATGCCATTCCAGATCCTGGTACATCATCGGGACCACACAGATCGGAAAATCTCCGGCAATGCCGCCCCCGATCTGGAAGAAGCCAACACCTTTTCCACCGCTGTTATTGCGGTACCAATCTGTCAGCCAGACCATGTACTCGATCCCGCTTTTCACGGTACTGGCCTGAAGTTCGCCCTTGATCACGTAACTGGCAAAGATATTACCCGTGGTGCTGTCTTCCCAGCCCGGACATATAATTGGCAGGTTTTTTTCTGCTGCCGCCAGGATCCAGCTGTCTTTGGGATCAATTTCATAATACTGTTCCAGTTCACCGCTGCGCACGGTCTTGTAGAGAAATTCATGGGGAAAATAACGCTCACCGGCCGCTTCTGCCTGCTGCCACTGTTTTACCAGATGCTGTTGCAGGCGGCGGAAGGCCTCTTCCTCCGGAATGCAGGTATCGGTAACCCGGTTGTAATGATTTTCCAGGAGATCCCATTCCTGCTGCGGTGTCAGGTCCCGGTATTCGGGTACTCTTTTATAATGAGAATGGGCTACCAGGTTCATAACATCTTCTTCCAGATTGGCACCGGTGCAGCTGATGATATGAATTTTGTCCTGACGGATCATCTCCGCCAGTGAGATACCCAGTTCTGCCGTACTCATCGCTCCGGCCAGGGTGACCATCATTTTACCACCTTCCAGTAAATGGGTCTCATAACCTTTGGCGGCGTCCATCAGGGCTGCCGCATTAAAATGCCGGTAATGATGGCTGATAAAATTTGAAACAGGTCCTTTGTTCATGATTGCGTATAATTTTAATGATCCTTCAAATGAATAAGCCTCGGGAGGCCCGGGCAAAAATACAGCAAACCGGCCAACTCGAAGGGGCTTAGCGGCGGTCGATGGATTTTGTCGTGGGGCTCTTCTGCCGGCTACAGGACCAGGACAATCGGTCAATTGAATCTTTCCTACCTTTGTCGGTTCAATATGATAGAAAAGAAGAAGCAAACTAAGGTTGCGGAGCATGCCGTCATCGTGGGTCTGGTTCAGCAGCAGCAGACCGAGCGACAGGTGAACGATTACCTGGACGAACTGGCCTTTCTGGCAGAAACGGCCGGTGCGGTAACCCGCAAGCGTTTTATTCAAAAATTACAGCATCCGGATTCCCGAACATTTGTCGGTAAGGGCAAGCTGGAAGAAATTCGGCAGTATGTGATTGCTCACGATATCCATCTGGTGATTTTTGATGATGAACTCAGCGGGGCGCAGATCAATAATATTCAGAAAGAATTGAAAATAAAAGTTATCGATCGCTCGGACCTGATCCTGGATATATTCGCCCATCGCGCTAAAACAGCACAGGCACGGACACAGGTGGAGCTGGCACAATACCAGTATATCCTGCCCCGGCTGCGGGGTATGTGGAGCCACCTGGAACGCCAGGGCGGTGGAATTGGTTCCCGGGGTCCGGGTGAAACCGAAATTGAAACCGATCGGCGGATTATCCGTGACAAGATCAGTTTACTGCGTAAAAAACTCGCCGAGATCGATAAACAGTCCTTTACCCAGCGCAAAGAAAGGGGAGAATTTATCCGGGTCGCTCTGGTGGGTTATACCAACGTGGGCAAAAGCACGATCATGAACCTGCTGAGCAAGCGGGATGTATTCGCAGAAAACAAATTATTTGCCACACTGGACACGACTACCAGCAAGGTGGTGTATGAGCAAACGCCCTTTTTGTTGAGCGACACGGTGGGCTTTATCCGAAAACTGCCCCACCATCTGGTAGAAAGCTTTAAAAGTACGCTGGATGAAGTTCGGGAAGCCGATATCCTGTTGCATGTGGTGGACATTTCCCATCCCAATTATGAGGACCAGCTAGCGGTGGTGAATAAAACCCTTGAGGAGCTGAAAGTGATTGACAAGCCGGTCATCACGATTTTCAACAAGATGGATTTATATGAGCAGCAGACTTTTGACGAATGGCTTGCTGATGAGACCAAGGAAGAGATACTGCGGGATCTGTATGATCGCTGGTACCGTGATTTGAATGGTAATGTAGTATTTGTGTCGGCATTGGCGCGCAGCAATGTAGACGGCCTCAGAGAAATTATCCTGCAAAAGGTTAAAGAGCTCTACGCCATTCGTTACCCCTACAAGACCATGTTTTATTGAGCAGGATTTTTAAGTGATTTCCGTCTGCTGAAGCGATGCACTGACAGGTTTTCAGATCAGTTGTCTCTGTATTCTTGCCAGTAGGTATTCTCTTTCCTGATCCCGGAAAGGGGCATTAGATTTTTTATACTGCTGCTGCTTTCCTTGTTATAAAGAATGGTTGTATTTTCGGATATATTGGATAGGGGGCGATCCCATAACGTTTCTTGAATTGTTCCCTGAAATACCTGAAATTATGGATGCGCACCGCATAAGTGAGATCATTGATATTGGTAGTAAACCGCATCAGCACATGCTTTCTTAGACGGACCGTATAAAGACATTGGCCGATCAGCCGGATACCTGTTTCCTGCCAACGAATAAATGCATTCTTCCGGAGTCGCCCTAATGGTTTTTTGATACTTCTAAGAATTATTTAATGCCGATTCCGCAATCGATCAGTGGTTAGAAGCCCGAACTGGATCAGCATCCAAATGATCCGCAATAATAAGCAGGATTATTGAAGACGGATCAGGATCAGATTTGACGGATATCGAATGGAGCGTCGGTGGGTAACAGCACCGACAGGCGCTGGTACTTTTGAACGCTTAAAAACAAATCTAATGAACAAGTTTTTTTATCTGCTGGTGGTATTGACGGCCTGCCAGTCCACAGGTCAACAGCGTTCTGAACCGGCTGAAAGTGATTACGCGCTGGTTTGGGCGGATGAATTTAATCATGACGGCCCTCCGGATAGTACGAACTGGAGTTATGAGCTGGGTTTTGTTCGAAATGAAGAGGAGCAGTGGTACCAGCCGGAGAACGCTTACTGTAAAGATGGCTACCTGGTTCTGGAAGCCCGGCGGGAATCAAAACCAAATCCGAATTTTGTCGCCGGCAGCCGGGATTGGCGTACCAACCGAAAGGACATTCGGTATACTTCTGCGAGTATCATCACCCGGGGAAAACAGCAATGGTTGTACGGACGATTTGAAATGCGGGGCAGGATCGACGTCAGTACAGGTATGTGGCCGGCCTGGTGGATGCTTGGAGTGGAGAAAGACTGGCCTTCCAATGGAGAAATAGATATCATGGAATTTTATCGGGATAGCCTGCTGGCTAATATTGCTATCGGTACGGACGAGCGCTATAAGGCATTTTGGTTTAGTAAGAAACGGCCGGTCGATGCCAAATGGGCCGCGGAATTTCATGTGTGGCGGATGGATTGGGACGCTTCAGCCATTGCTATTTATGTAGACGACGAATTATTGATCCGCGAACCGATGGAAAATCTGGTGAATAAGGATGGCAGCGAATTTCATCCTTTCAAACAACCGCAGTATATGCTTTTTGATTTTGCTTTGGGCGGCATGAATGGAGGAGATCCGTCGGGTACGGAATTACCGAAAAAGCTAGAAGTGGATTATGTCCGGGTCTATCAGAAAAAATAGACCGGTTCAGCCAAAATACCGCGGGCTTAGATTTTCAGATGGTTTCCGGGAACTGTGATCTGCAGCAGTATTTCCGGCGTCTCCTACTTATCATTGAGGGGCTGTATTATAAAAATGCGATGCTGCATGGTCGCCGGTTACGATTATTTTGACGGCATGACAGCTATCGGGAAAGGGCACCCGTATCCAGGTCTTTTTTCTCTAGAAAATTTTTATAGCGTTTGCCAAAGTCAGGTTTGATATCCGGATGGACTGTTCCCTCTTTATTAAAGTTGTAAAAATTCCTGTCAAGGTCTATCAGCATTAACGGAACCTGCACGAGTAAGCCGGAATGGGGTAATTCATACATAAGTATATGCCCTGCGGTCAAATGCCGAATGTTACCGCCCGCCGGGCTCCCATAAATGATGCCCCTATTATGCTGACGGAATAAAGCTGCAAAATAGACAGCTGCAGAAAAGCTGCCGCCGTTCATCAGTAATGATGCTTTGCCCTTGTAAGGATGTGTAGGTTTAGGTATTTCAAAAACAAGATGTTGGCATGCAAAGGTTTTTTGACCCTGGAAACCATCGTAGAGTCGGTACAGTTTTTTTCGTGCATCGGAGCCATTCAGTACCCGTTGCAAGTCAATCTGTTTTAGATGATGAAGGGGTATCTTTTTGACCGGAGGCATTTTTAAATCAAAAGACTGTTTCAGGATGGTATCGCCCAAATAGGAAAAAAGCAATGCCGCTAAGTCCATAAGCCCACCACCATTATCCCGGATATCCAGTATCAGCTCCTTCGGATTTTTATCATTGACATCTGCAAACAGGCTATCCAGTCTCGATCTGAATTTTTCTTTCGCAGCAATCGTATCGGAAGATTCCCCGGTAAAACGACTAATTCTCAGGTAATAGGTTTGAGTCTGCTGCTCATATCTTGCAGTTAGGGGTGGGGAGGGATGGTCCCTGGACAGCGGGTAAATTTCCTGCTGTCGCATCTGGAGCCATTGCGTTAAGTTCAGGCTTTTAACTGCTGCCGTTTGAATTATTTCCGGCGCTCCGGGACTGCGATACCGGATATTGAATACATACGATGCCCCCCATTTTAAGTAGTACAGTACGGGAAAGGATCTGAATAAGTGGTGCTCCCGAAAATGTCGCATGGTCTGGCTGCCGATTAATGTGTCCAGAATGGAGGATGCCGCCCGGCCGTTAATGTTTTCAATTATGCTTCCAAAAGGAATTTCTGTACCTTCTGCATTAACCAGGAGATGTCCGTCCAGTGCGTAAACAGGCAAAGGGAAATATCCAGGACCCGTTGGATAGGCTTCATCCTTGAGAATAATTCCTGCGTGATCATCATAATGAACAGCCAGATCGGATTTGGAAATTAATCTAAGCAGGTCGATGGCAGTACCTTCTTTCATTGGACGACGGGCCACCAGGCTGTCCCATTTCTCCAAAAATCTGTTTCTTTCTGATTGACTTGCAGCGGGGTAAGTGTGTAAAATGATATGCTGTAAGATTTTCAGATCATCGGATAGTTGTTTTGGGGAATAGATGGGCTGGCCATTCAGTGAACCGCAGAAAAGCAAGAGCAGGAATCCGGAAACTAATTTCATGAACTATTTAAAATGGGAATGGAAAATAAACTATTTCCTGCAAATGCGTTAAGCTCCGTTTCAGGTATCCCGGCACCGAGTTCAGTTTTAACAGGCGTTTCCGGGCCTGGTTAGTTTAGCATCGCGTGTTTTCACCGTCTTGGGTTAATCTTTTAACTTTGGAATTCATATTTTAAAAAATAGATTTTGTCTTTTAAACTTCATAGTCCATTTCCGCCCGCCGGGGACCAGCCGGCGGCCATTGCCCAACTGACAGAAGGTGTCCTAGCCGGTGAAAAGTATCAGACCCTGCTTGGCGTGACGGGTAGTGGTAAGACCTATACCATGGCGCATGTGATTCAGAATACCCAGCGCCCCACGCTGATCATCACCCATAATAAAACCCTGGTAGCCCAACTATACGGAGAATTTCGGCAGTTTTTTCCGGAGAATGCGGTAGAATATTTTGTCTCCTATTATGATTATTACCAGCCGGAAGCCTATCTGCCTGTAAGTGATACCTATATTGAGAAAGATTTGGCCATAAACGAAGAACTGGACAAGCTCCGGCTGCGTACCATTACCAGCCTGCTCAGCGGGCGCCGGGATATTATTGTGGTCGCTTCGGTCAGTTGTATCTATGGTGCCGGTAATCCGGCGGACTATGAAAACAGCATTATCCGTATCAATCGGGGTCAGACCATTTCCCGCCAGGCTTTATTGCATGGGTTGGTAAATTCTCTTTACTCCCGGAGTACGGAAGAATTTAGCCGGGGCAGTTTTCGCGTTAAAGGTGACACGGTAGACATCAACCTGCCTTATGTCGATTACGGCTACAGGATCAGTTTTTTTGGCGATGAAATTGAAGAAATTGAAACCATTGAAATAACCAGTGGTAAGCGGATCAGTCCGCTGGAGCATGTAGCTATTTTCCCTGCCAATCTGTATGTGGCACCCAAGGACATGCTACAGCAGGTGATTCATGAAATACAGGATGAACTGCAGGCACAGGTCGAATATTTCAGCAGCAATCAGAAATTGATCGAAGCTCAGAGAATTAAAGAACGGGTGGAATTCGATATGGAAATGATTCGCGAGTTGGGCTATTGTAATGGCATTGAAAATTATTCCCGTTTTTTTGATCGTCGCAGTCCCGGTACCCGACCTTTCTGTTTGTTGGATTATTTTCCCAAAGACTTTCTGATGATGGTGGACGAAAGTCACCAGACCATGCCACAGGTCAGCGGTATGTATGGCGGTGACCGGAGTCGAAAATTGATCCTGGTAGATTATGGCTTCCGGCTGCCTTCAGCGCTGGACAACAGGCCCCTGAATTTTCATGAGTTTGAGAGCCTGCAGAACCAGGTGATTTATGTGTCGGCAACACCGGATGCCTATGAGTTGGAGAAAACAGGTGGTGTCATTGTAGAGCAGGTCGTCCGGCCCACGGGCTTGCTGGATCCGCCGATCGAAGTGAGGCCCAGCGTCAACCAGATCGATGACCTGTTGGATGAGATTGATAAAAGGGTGAAGAAAGGGGATCGGGTGCTGGTTACCACGCTCACCAAACGTATGGCCGAAGAAATGGACAAATACCTGCACCGCATCGATATTAAATCCAAATACATACATAGTGAAGTGGATACCCTCGACCGGGTTGAGATCCTGCGACAACTCCGTCTCGGTGAGATCGACGTGTTGGTGGGCGTTAATTTATTGCGGGAAGGCCTGGATCTGCCGGAAGTGAGCCTGGTAGCGATCCTGGATGCCGATAAGGAAGGTTTTCTGCGAAATGAAAAATCACTGACCCAGACCGCCGGCAGGGCGGCCCGGAATGTGGACGGCCTGGTTATCTTCTATGCCGACAGCATGACGGGCAGCATGCAACGTACCATCGATGAAACCCATCGGCGCCGGGAAAAGCAGATGGCTTATAATCTCGAACATCATATTACACCAAGGACGATTATAAAGTCCAAGGAAGATGTCTTTAAACAGACCAGCGTTCTGGAAATAAAAGGATTTGACGAAAAGGATCCTCAGGCGATTGCATTCAGTGCGGATCCGGTGCCCCTGGCCGGCGAAGAGGAACTGGTGTATTCCACCATTCCTCAGTTGGAAAAAGCGATATCCCGAACAAAGAAGGAAATGGAGAAAGCGGCCCGGGATCTGGATTTTATGGAAGCCGCCAGGTTAAGAGACGAGATGTTCCGGTTGCAGAAAGATTTGGAAGCCATGAAGTAACAGCCTGGCAGGTGTTTGCCGCAACAGCGGCACCGGCTTGTAATTTCTTGGTAAATTTATCAAATAAGGGCTTTTGTCCTTAGTGTTTTCTTATTTTTATCGCCATGCAAAAGCGGATCGTATATCTGGTAATCATCCTGACGGCTATATTAGCGGCCTGTGAAAACGTGACAATAAAAAATACATTTTACAGGATGCAGGTACAGGTATATGGCGATACGCTGATTTTTTCGGGGGATAAAGAGCAAAGAGCAATTACCGTGGAATCGGACGCGCCCTGGAAAGTAGCTGTAGCCCAGGAAGACTGGCTTCAGGCAGATTCAATTGCGGTCAATCAGTTTGAGCTGACCGCCGATAGTAACAGTCTGGGCCAGCCCCGATATGCTATAGTCACCGTGACGAACGACAGTAGCGAGCAGCGTTCTTTTGTGGTTTACCAGCGAATCCATACAGCGGAAGTTTCTGCATCGGGTGCCGCACAGAATTTTAAAAAACTGGTACTATCCAAAGATGACCGCAAATGAAAAGAAACAAACTTTTATATAGTACCTTATTGATTACAGGTTTCTGGCTCCTGTCCTGTCAGAAAGTGACGGAGCTGTATGAAGAGCTTGACCGGCCCTATTTTGGAATTGCAGACGCTTATAAACTGGTTGAATTCAATCCCGCTGCCCAAAGTCGTCTGGTGCCGGTCGCAACCAATATAGATACAGCAGAATGGAAAAACCGTATAACCCATAAAGACACAACAGGCTGGTGTGCTATCCGTCATACCGGAGGCGCACTGGAATTGACTGTGACTTCCAATTCAACCTATAATAGAATGGATACGGTTACGGTCACCACAACTACCGGAAAATCCCTGAGCTTCAGGGTGTTCCAGGAAGGTCCTCAGGGGACCTTGCCTGAAGAATGAGTCATCCTTTAACGTATATGAATTGCGGCAGGCCGATGCGCATGCCCCTTTTTGATAATAGCAAAATAATACTGCCGTAACAATTAGTTGATACCACCAAGGGACCTTTGAGAAACCCTAAACGATGTCCAAACGACAGGTAGAACTGGTGGTATTGAGTGATTTGCATCTGGGCACTTACGCGGCCCGTGCCAGAGCGTTTACCGCTTATCTCAAAAGTATCCAACCGCAGCTGCTGATCCTCAACGGAGATATCATTGACGGCTGGCAGTTTTCTAAAAGGTACTTTCCGGCAAGCCATATTCAGGCCATCCGGGAAATTTTTAACTTGCTCAGCAGGGGTACCCGGGTGATCTATATTACCGGGAACCATGATGATGTCTTAAGAAAATATACGGATCTGCAGATGGGCGACTTTATATTGACCGATAAAATCGTAATTGAAGTCAATGGCCGGAAAACCTGGATATTTCATGGGGATGTTTTTGATCATACAACCACCCGACAAGCCCGGTTCTGGGGCCGAATGGGCAGCAATGGTTATGCCTTGTTATTGGGCTTTAACCGTTGCTTCAACAGGCTGACGCAGGTATTGGGAAAGGAGAAGCGATCACTTGCAAAAGCGGCCATGCATCAGTTTAATAAGCGGATACTCAATGTGACCGCCTTCGAGCAGAAGATCGGCGCATTGGCCATCGAAAAAGGATTTGATACCGTGATCTGTGGTCATATTCACCAACCCTGCCAACGTGTTATTACAACGGAAAGGGGTTCGGTCACCTATTTAAATGCGGGTGATTGGGTAGAACATATGACGGCGCTTGAGTTTTGTGATGGAGACTGGAAATTATACCAGTATGAGGACCAGCCCCACCCGGACATATCCGGAGAAGAAGCCCGGCCGGCAACTGAAGTATTACCCGCCGAAGTCGCCTATTATTTTTATTCCTTGTCGAAATAATCTATGCGGCCTGACCGGGCAGAATGATAGCAGATTTTAAAAAAAAACAACATGAAAATATTCTATGCCGTACAGGCAACCGGGAATGGCCATATCAGTCGTTGTATGGAATTATTGCCTTATCTACAACAGTACGGTCAGGTGGATATTTTCCTGAGTGGCGGGAATAGCCAGCTTCGTCTGGAAGCCCCCATTAAGTACAGAAGCCGCGGCCTGAGTCTGTTTTACAGCTGTCATGGTGGCCTGAATTACTGGAAAACTGCCTGGTCTGTGAATCCGGTTTACCTACGCCGGCAAATCAGTCATTTGCCCGTCGAAGAATATGATCTGATTCTCAATGATTATGATTATCTCACCGCAGCTGCCTGCCGGTTGAAAAACCTGCGGTCTATCCATTTTGGCCATCAGGCGAGTTTCCAGTCGCTGCAGGTGCCCCGCCCGCCGCAGATCAGCAGGACAGGGGAATGGTTGCTGAAAAGATTTGCACCTGCGGAACAGTATCTGGGTCTTCATTTTAAACCCTATGATGATTTTATACTTCCTCCAGTGATTAAAAAGGAAATTCTGGAAGCACAACCCAGAGACCAGGGACATATTACTGTCTATCTTCCTTCTTATTGTCAGCGGCAACTCTGGCAATTGTTCTCCGGGTTAAAGGATTTTAAATTTCATATTTTTTCGATCTACCATGCTCAAAGCAGCCGGCAGGACAATATTTGCTGGATGCCTGTTGACCGTCGGCTTTTTAACAGCAGCCTGATTAATTGTCGGGGCCTGATCGCCGGCGCGGGATTTGAGACGCCGGCCGAAGCCCTGCATTTGGGAAAGCAGTTACTGGCCATTCCCATCCGGGGGCAGTATGAGCAATGCTGCAATGCAGCGGCTTTACAACAAATGGGTGTGATGACCCTCGATGTAGCGGGCCGTGATTTTCCCCTCCAGTTTAAAAAATGGATGCGGGATTATACGCCTTTGCAGGTAGATTACAGCAGGACCGTGCCTCAGATTATGCAACGGCTGTTCCGTACTTAAAGCTGAATATCCAGTAATTGCTTGATCGTCTCGGTAACACCATAATGATTGTTATCCAGATTGGTAACAAATTTGGCCAATTGCAGAATCTGTGGATGGGCATTTTTCATAGCATAACTGTAGGCCGCTTCCCGGATCATATCAGTATCATTGAGATAATCACCAAATACAAGGGTTTCTTCCGGCCGAATACCGGTTTGCTGCTGAATTTTTCTGATAGCGGTAGCTTTGCTGGCATCCTTATTGGTAATATCCAGCCAGAGCTGGCCCGACACAACGACCTGGTATTCGTTTTCGAACGCCTTGTAAAACGGGTAACTGTTGACTTCCGAACCGATTAAGTCACAAAGTGATACCTTAAGAATTTCATCTTGAACCGTAGCCAGATCTTTGACCACCACATATTCCTGATAATACTTTAGGGCCTGTTGCTGGAAAACTTCATCAAGGTGTTCAACATAGGCGATATTTTTTCCGCAGAGCACCGGATAGGTTTCGGGAATTTGTCGCGAAATTCCGATAAACTTTACGAGAGCTGCATGATCCAGACTGTTCACGATCAGTTCCTGGTCCTGAAAAACCAGGTAGCTTCCGTTATCGCTGGCGAAGTAAATCTGTTCTTTAATGGGCTCAAAAACAGAGCGGATATTACTGAGCGGCCGACCACTGGCGATCGTTAGCAGGATGCCGCGACGCTGCAGTTCGCCCGCTATCTGGAAAAAATCGGGTGGTAGTCGTTTGTCGTCCGTAAGTAAAGAACCATCCAGATCGATGGCAATGAGTTTGATCATTGAAAAAAATGGTTGAATTAAAATAAAGCGGCAAAGGTACAGTTTTGACGGGAGGCGAACAGGGAACAGTACTGTCTATATTTGAATCAGGAAGCAGATCTTCCGGTTATGCGATCTGGCTATCAGTCTGTTGTATCATATTCATGTAAGTGGGAGACGCCTGATATATTGGGTAGTCCGTACAGAACTAGTTTGCTATTTTTGTCGGGATTGCAGCGACATGTCTGAACGAAGCACAAATAAAAAATATCGTATTGAGCTGATTGATGCGTTGAGAGGTTTTGCCCTGCTGGGCATTCTGTTGCACCATTTTCTGACCCGTTTTAATTATAAGCCCCGAGCGTTCACATCGCAATCGGTGATGGCTGCTGCAGATAAATTACTCGAGCAGTTCGGGTACCATTTTTTCTACGGTAAAACCTTTCCGATTTTTGCCTTCCTGTTCGGTCTGTCTTTTTTTCTACAGATCAAAGGGCGAAGTGATTACCGCACCATTTATTTTATTAAACGACTGTTACTGTTGATCGGATTTGGCTGTTTGAATGCCGTATTTTTTCCCAGCGGCGATATACTACTGACTTACGCACTATGCGGCCTGGTCCTGCTTCCACTGATGCGTTTGCCGGTGAAGTGGCTCGTAGTACTAGGTGTTTGTGGCTTGTTACAACCGCTGGAATGGATCAACCTTGTCTATGGAAGCAGCCACGGTGGCCAACCGCTCATTCAATGGAACACGGTAGCGATTAAACAGCAACTTGATCTCATAAATGCCAATGGCGGAATTGTGGAAAATATTCGGGCCAATATAGTCCTGGGTCAGTATTGCAGTTTAAGATGGTCGGTAGAGTCAGGTCGTCTGCTGCAAACATTTGGACTGATCCTACTGGGGTACAGCTGCGGGAAAAGCCGTTTCTATGAACGATTCATAGGCGAACAAAAAAGATTTTGGAAATACATTGCCCTGCCTATCTTTGCACTAGTTATTTCGATTTTATGTAAGTTTTGGCTCCAGGGAAAGACCGGATTTACAGCAGAGCAACTCAGGGTGATAAGTTTTAACTGGTATTGTGTTTCAGTTGCTTTTTTGTATATCATGTGTTTTAGTATCCTATACGACGGCATTTTTTCAAAACTGCTGCCATCCTTAAGGTTCTATGGACGCATGAGTCTAACCAATTATGTTTTGCAATCAATTCTGGCAGGTTTTGCCTTTGCTCCCTATGGATTGAATCTGGCTGCAAATCTTCCGGCGACTTTCGTTTTTCTCCTGTATCTGGTATTTGTAATGGTCCAAATCTGGTTTTCCCGGATCTGGCTAACCAGGCATCCTTACGGACCCTTGGAATCCCTTTGGAGGAAATGGTCCAATGGATAATTCCAGTTCTCGCGTCAATACTTATACGAATATGTACATATCAGTCTTGATCTGTAGTATATAGTAGAACTAAACATTAGAAACTTTATGAAAAAATTAATTCTTGCCCTGTGGGCAATGAGCAGCCTTGTGTTGGCTAACGCACAAGATGAAATTTACAGTATTAACAATTGGGGAGCAGGAGGCATTACGCAGATTGGCGGAGTTGATCCTGATAACGGCGCCGCTTCAGGACCTGTATTAAACTACGCTTCCACGGATCAGTCAACTGTTGGCGCTGCACTGGCTTATGCGGCCAATGGTTATCTATATTATATCTCATCGTCTTCCGGCAATGAGGGTACGTTTACTGTCAGCGCTATTCCGGCCTACCCCAGTTCCACCCCAACGGCTCCGGATACAGGAATGGAAGTGCTTTCCGGTGATGCTAATGGGACTGTCGATACTGCCAACGTTTTTTTCAGGCGAATGGCTTCCGGACCTGGAAACTGGGTATATATACTGGCTACCGAAGAGGGAACGAATAATGTCTACCTGCTCCGGTTTCAGACCGGTGCCGGCGGTACGGCAACGAATCTGGAGTCTTTAGGAACCATTACGCTGGAAGGACAGGCCCCTGCCACTAATTTTAATAATGGTGATATTGCCCTTGATGGCAGTGGGAACCTGTATGCACTGGTAAATCTGGATCAGCCCGGAGGTCAGGCGGTCATCTATTATGCGGCAAAGTCCGCGATATCTAACAGTAGCAACGGTGTTACAGATATGGTGAAAAAGCAGGACGTGGTAGATCAGGACGGTCAGAATTTCGTCGGGCCTGTAGTGGGGTTGGCACTTTCTTCTACCGGAAATTTTTATATCGCAGTTCAGGACGGGAGTGATGGCGGCATCTATTTTATGAGTAAGGTATCAGCGACGGATCCAACCATCACCATTACCGGTCCGATCAGCTCCGGTAATGCCGCCAATATTGCCGATCTGGCCACCGTGTATTTACCGATCAATACGGTCCTGCCTGTCCGGTACGGTTCGATCAAGGCGGCCATTTCAGCTGGAATGCTCGAGGTGAACTGGAGTACAATGAGTGAGACCAATAATCAGAAGTTCGATGTGGAAGTATCAGCTGATGGCGTCCATTTCGCTAAGGCGGGCACCGTGTTTTCGAAAGCGGATGGCGGTAATTCAGACAAAGCGCTTTATTATAGTTTCAGTACACCGGTAACCCGGGCGATGGCAATGGCGGGTATCAGCGCCATTGTCCTGGCACTGATCGCTTTAGGGCTGCGTCCCAAACGTCGCTGGCCCGCAATGCTGGTACTCCTGTTGGGTATGGGCACGGCATTGGCCTCCTGCGATAAATCAGGTGAGGCAGTACTTACCAACCCCGAAAGCAAAATCTTTGTACGCCTGAAGCAGTACGATACAGATGGCGGAATCAGTGTTTCGGAAGTTATTACTGCTTATCAGACCGGGAACTGATCCCGATCATCTTTTTGTCAAAAAAGCCGGTGTTCCCGGCTTTTTTGGTTTTTCTGAGGGTCCCCTGATGATGTGATGACAAATTTGTGACGTTTGACATGTGCAGGTTGTATACATTTGCAGGACTCACATGTCTGCTGAAGATTTTCATATTTCAAAACAGGTCCTGGATCGATTTTGTGTGGCAGGAATCAACTATCTTAAGGCTGATGCTGCAACGCGGGGCTTATTTTCCATAAATAATGAGCAATTTGACGCCCTTGCCCTGGATGCCAGGGCGGCCGGGCTGAAAAGTGTCTTTGTGGTATCGACCTGCAACCGTACTGAAATCTACGGATTTGCGGAATCCGTCATGCAGCTGGTCAACCTGCTGCTGGACCATTGTAAGGCCGATAAACCCACATTTTTCGAATACGCTTATCTCAAGAACGGCGATCCGGCCCTACAGCACCTTTTTCAGGTGGCATCCGGACTGGATTCCCAGATTCTGGGTGACTATGAAATATTGGGGCAACTCAAAAAATCAGTGGAATATGCCAAGTCCAGGGACGTCATAGGTCCGGTCATGGATCGTACCCTTAATTTTGTATTACAGGCATCCAAAAGAATAAAAACCGAAACCGCCCTGAGTAACGGTACGGTTTCAGTGTCTTTTGCAGCTATCGAACTGCTACAGTCGATACCAGCCAATAATATGGACAAAGTGCTGGTCATTGGAACCGGGAAGTTTGGCTGGAATGTATGCAAGAACCTGCACACTTATTTTCCGGATGCCCGGATTACATTAATGAACCGTACGGATGAAACTGCCAAAGCCCTGGCAGCTGAGGGCGCATTTCATTTTCGGGCTTATAGCGATAAACCCGCTGCCATCGCCGAAGCAGACGTCGTAATTGTATGCACCAATGCGAATGAACCCACGGTTTTGGCCGAGCATTTCACCGACCATAAAGACCAACTGATCCTGGATCTTTCCGTACCGGTGAATGTGGATCCACTGGTCAAAAAGATACCGGGTAAGCTGGTGATTGATGTGGATGAAATTTCCACCAGGATACTCGATAAAACACTGGCCCGCCGGCGAAATGAAATTCCCAAGGCCCAAGCCATTATTGCCCATTATACCGAAGCATTCTGGCAATGGTTGAAAGACTACCGTTTTGCCCTGCATCTCAAAACCTGGAAAAGTAAATTACAGGAAATTGACCGGCTGCATTTACCGGCCTGTGAATTTGCAAGGGATGCCCAGCTCAAGGAGCAGACCCTCAAAGCGCAGAAAGCCGTCAAGCAACTGGCGGTCAATCTGAAGACAAGAAATGACAAGGGTTGCCAGTTTATTAATTTGATTAATGACTATTTGCAAACACCTGATGTCAACTGACCCCATTCGAATTGGCACACGGGACAGCGAACTGGCCCTCTGGCAGGCGCAACTGGTACATGATTTACTGGCACAGCATGGCCTGCCGGCCCGTTTAGTGCCCATTAAAAGTCAGGGAGATATCGACCTGGTTACACCCTTATATGCGATGGGTGTTCAGGGCGTATTTACCCGTAGCCTGGATATCGCTTTATTGAATCAATCCATAGATATTGCCGTGCACTCGATGAAAGATGTGCCGGTACAGCTTCCCGCTGGTATTGTAGAGGCGGCCGTATTGAAGCGGGCCAGTTATAAGGACCTGCTGGTCTTCGGGCCCCATTTGAATGCCGAACAACAGCAATTGCTGGAACAGGAGGATCCTGCCGATCTGAAAACCATTCCATTGCAGGTCGCCACCAGCAGTATTCGCCGTAAGGCGCAATGGTGGCATCGCTACCCTGGTTCCCGGATCGAGAATCTTCGTGGTAATGTTAATACAAGACTGCAGAAGCTGGCGGACAGTAATTGGCAGGGAGCCATTTTTGCTGCGGCGGGACTGGAGCGGATCGGTCGCAGACCTACAGGCAGTATGGAACTGGACTGGATGCTGCCGGCACCGGCACAGGGAGCCATTATGGTCGTGGCGCGATCAGGTGATAACCCCGTCCTGGAAGCCTGCCATTTACTTCACGATGCATCGACCGCTACCTGCGTACATCAGGAAAGAAATTTTTTAAGTGCTTTAATGGGCGGTTGTTCCACGCCGATCAGCGCCCTGGCTTTACCGCATGAAGACGGTATATTATTTTCGGGCAATATTGTATCGCCCGATGGCAGTGATATGGCGACCGTACAAAAAACTTTTACAACCGCCCAGATGGGCGAAGCGGGCTTTTTATCCGCCCGGGAATTACTGGCCGGTGGTGGTCAGCAAATTTTGGATCAGCTCAACAGCGATAAATAATCAAGGATATGGCGCTTTCAACAGCAGGTGGTCGTGAACAAAGCGCGCCCGGGAATCCGGGAGCCGGCGTCCCGGCGGCGGTGGTCAGTACCAAGATCCTTCCCGATACCCTCATCCGGTTGGCAGCCGATGCCGGCATCCAAATCAACCAAATCCCTTTTATACGCACCCGGCCCCGGAACGAAAATGCGCTAAAGGCCAGTCTGGCACCACTGGCTAATCGTGTCATACATGTGGCTTTTACCAGTGGCATTGCAGCAAAGGCGGTAGCGGCGCTCCTGCCGACAAAGCCTACCTGGAAATTATTTTCCATTCATGGAGAAACCCAAAAGGCGGTGGAAGCCTGTTTCCCTGGATCCCAATTGCTGGCGACAGCCGCCTATGGTACCGAACTGGCAGCCGAAATACAAAAATTTCCCGGGGTAAAGGAATTGTATTTTTTCTGCGGCAACCGCCGCATGAACAGCATCCCGGACCTGCTTCCGGCAGCTGGTATTCCAGTCAGGGAATACGTCGTGTATGAGACCGAACTCACACCCGTGTCCGTTCCGGATCCCATACAGGCGGTTCTGTTTTTTAGTCCCAGTGGCGTGGAAAGTTTTTGCAGTCTGAACCATATCCCAAAGCAGGTTCCCCTGTTTTCCATAGGCAGTACTACAACGAAAGCCATTCAGCAACGGATGGATAATCCGGTGTATACGGCGCCAAAAGCTACGGCACCAGCCGTTATAGAACAATTAATTCAAACAATTAAGCAACAATAGATGGAACTGAAGAATGACCTGATAATTAGAACGCTGAAAGGTGCACCCACTGAACGTACCCCGGTCTGGATGATGCGGCAGGCAGGACGCTATCTACCGGAATATATCCGGCTACGTGAAAAATATTCTTTTTTCGAACGTTGCCAGCGCCCGGAACTGGCTTGTGAAATTACCCTCCAGCCGGTGGATATTATCGGCGTAGATGCCGCGATTCTGTTTTCAGATATTCTGGTAGTGCCGCAGGCTATGGGTCTGGAAGTGCAGCTGGTAGAAAATCTGGGGCCGTTGCTCCCCGAACCAGTCAAAAAAGAAAAGGATCTGGAGCGTCTGAGAATCCCGGATACCGAAGAAACACTGGGCTATGTTTTCGAAGCGATTCGAATGATCAAACAGGAACTTAACGGCCGGGTTCCATTGATTGGGTTTGCAGGAGCACCGTTTACCCTGCTTTGCTATATGGTGCAGGGCAAGGGCTCCAAGACCTTTGATGAGGCTAAGGGCTTCTGCTACCAGCATCCGGTACTGGCGCATCGGTTATTACAAATGATTACGGACACGACAATTGCCTATCTGAAAGGCCAGGTAGCGGCCGGGGCCGACGTTTTACAGGTATTTGACAGTTGGGGTGGTCTCCTGGGTAAGCGGGATTTTGAACTATTTTCCCTGCAATACATTCGTCAGATTGTGACAGCGCTGAAAGATGAGGTTCCGGTGATAATTTTTGCCAAAGGCGCCTGGTCTTCACTGCCGGAAATGCAGGCCACCGGTGCCCAGGGACTCGGAATTGACTGGTGCATCGAGCCTGAAATGGCCCGCCGGCTGGCCGGTCCTGAAGTCGTGCTTCAGGGCAATTTTGATCCTGCCAAATTGCTGGCGCCGGTAACCGAGATTCGCAAAGAAGTCAGGACCATGCTGCAGGCTTTCGGCCCCCGCGGTCATATCGCTAATCTGGGTCATGGCATCCTTCCGAATATTCCGGTAGACCATGCCCGGGCATTTGTGGATACTGTAAAGAGTTTCCGTTTTGAATCATCGGAAAAATAAAGTACGCATGTTAAAATCAACAGGAATGTTTCAACGTTTGATGCTCCCAATATTCTGGATCGCCGTGTTGGCTGTTTCCGTACAGGCCCAGTCGCTGTATATGCCGCGTAACATAAAAACAGCCTACGAAAAGGGAACCCGCGCCCCGGATGGGCGCCCGGGACCTGCTTACTGGCAAAATAAAGGGGTATATGACCTGAGTTTCAAAATGGATCCTGTCACCCGTATCCTGAGCGGAGAGGCGCAGATTCAATACAGTAATATTAGTCCCGATAGTTTGAAAGTGCTTCCCATCCGTTTTGTAAATAATATACACAAACCCACTTCTCCGCGCAGTGGCCAGGTCGCTGCGGATTTTCTGGATCAGGGACTGACTTTACATCAACTCCGGATTAACGGGGCCGACTATCAGGCAGATGCCAGCGGCTGGGGTACCGTAGCGGATATTCCGCTGAAAACACCCATAGCGCCCGGAACCACTACCCAGATTAGCATTAGCTGGTCCTATCCGCTTTCCAGGGAAAGTGGCAGGGAGGGGCAGATTAATGCCACGACTTTTTACGCTGCCTACAGTTATCCACGCATTACAGTATATGATGATTATAATGGATGGGACCGGATTCCGCATACTGATCGGGCAGAGTTTTATAACGATTTTAATGACTACCGTTTTTCGGTGGCAGTTCCTCAAAATTATGTGGTATATGCTACCGGAGATTTTTTGAATCCCCGGGAAGTACTGCTGCCCGGGATTGCAGACCGATTGGAACAATCTTATAATAGCGATTCTGTGATCACCGTTGCGGACGCTTCTGAAATGCAGCAGGGAAAAGTTACCCGGCAGCAACCCTGGAATGTCTGGAAATTCAAAGCGGACCATATTACGGATATTTGCTTTGCACTCAGCAGCAGTTATGTCTGGCAGGCTTCCAGTGTAATTGTCGACAATCGTACCGGCCGTAGGGCCAGTACACAGGCGGCCTATGAAGCCGGCGCCCAGAGTTTTCTGAATTCCGTACGCTATAATAATTATGCGCTGGCCTGGTTCAGCAATAACTGGCCAGGCGTTCCCTATCCTTTTTCAAAAATGATCGCCTTTCAGGGCTTTGCAGACATGGAATATCCGATGATGGTCAATGATTCCAAAATTGATTTTGGCAGTGAACAGGCCAATGACGCATTTGGCCGCCTGGTACAGGATCATGAAATTGCCCATACTTATTTTCCTTTTTATATGGGGATTAATGAAACCCGCTATGCCTTTATGGATGAAGGTTGGGCCACGGCACTGGAGTACCTGATTGGCATCAGCTATGCGGGTAAGCCATCCGCCGAAGCCAATTTCAAAGGTTTTCGGGTAAAAAGATGGATCGGTGATCCCTCCGCGGAACAGGATCAACCGATTATTACGATGTCCACACAGGTCAGTGGTCCGGGCTATGGCAATAATTCCTACGGTAAGGCCGCCCTGTCTTACCTGGCTTTGAAGGACCTGCTGGGAGACAGCCTGTTTAAAAAAGGCCTGCATTTCTATATGGAACAGTGGAACGGCAAACATCCCATACCCTGGGATTACTTTAATGCCTTTAATACAGGCACCGGTCAGGATCTGGACTGGTTTTTTCAGAACTGGTTTTTTACCAATAATTATATAGATGTTCGCATACAGGCGGTGGATGAACGTTATGTCTCCGTGGAGAACCGGGGTGGATTTGCCATACCCTTTGACCTGGTGATGACCTTTGTTGACGGAAGACAAAAACGGTTTCACTACACCCCGACTGCCTGGAAATCCGCTTCCCTGATCAAACTGCAGGTAACTGAGATGGATCAGATAAAGACTATTGAAATTGACGGTGGTATCTTTATGGACGCCACGCCGGAGGATAACAAATGGAATCGAAAATAACCGAATAATGGCTTTTAAAGAAGACTGGATCCGATATATAGAAAACCTGCAGGACAGAATTTGTGCTGCATTGGAAGCTGCTGACGGTCACGCTGTGTTCCGGGAAGATAAATGGGAGCGGGAAGGCGGCGGCGGGGGCCGGACCAGGGTTATCAGTAATGGCGAAGTCTTTGAAAAGGGTGGGGTGAACAGTTCCGTAGTGCATGGGCCGGTAACTGATACCATGCGTCGGCAACTGGGCATGGAAGGAGATAGTTGGTTTGCCTGCGGCCTGAGTCTGGTGATACATCCTTACAATCCTTTTGTTCCCACTACCCACGCCAATTGGAGATATTTTGAGCTCTATGATAAGGAAGGTAAATTGAAAGACTGCTGGTTTGGAGGCGGTGCAGACCTCACGCCCTATTATTTATTTGAAGCCGATGCCGTGCATTTTCACCGCCAGTTGAAAGAAGCCATGGATCCCTTTGGCACCCAATGGTATCCGGAGTTTAAACAGCAATGTGATCAGTATTTTAACAATGCCCACCGTGGTTTTGAGATGCGGGGAATCGGCGGTGTCTTTTACGACCACCTGAAGCCTGGCGCCGGAATGGACCAGCAGGATTGGTTCCGGTTCCAGCAGGCCAATGGCAATTGTTTTACCCAGGCGTATATTCCTATTGTAGAGCAAAGAAAGCAAATGCCATTTACAGCCGCCCACAAGTACTGGCAGGAAATCAGGCGGGGGCGCTACGTTGAGTTCAACCTGGTTCACGATCGAGGGACTATATTTGGGTTGAAAACAGGCGGACGGACAGAAAGCATCCTGATGAGTCTGCCCCCAACCGTTCGTTTTGACTATAATTATCAGCCCGCCGCGGGATCGGAAGAAGAACAATTACTAATGGCATGTCAGCATCCCCGGGACTGGCTCGGGGGAACTGCTACAGCCGCTACATAAATTAATGAGCATGCATTTAATCAGACGCAATCGCATACTAAGAAAATCCGACGCACTCAGGTCACTGGTAGCGGAGACCGATTTGAGTCCCCGGGATTTTATTGTCCCGTTGTTTATTGACGAGGGAAAGGATCTGAAAACAGAGATAAGTTCCATGCCCGGTTATTATCGGATGAGCCTGGATCTGATCCTTGATGAAATTCAATCCTTATGGGACCTGGGCATCCGGTCTGTATTGCTTTTTGTAAAGGCCGAAGATCATCTCAAGGACAATACAGGTAAAGAAGCCTGGAATCCCGAAGGTCTGATGCAGCGCGCCGTAAAAACAATAAAGGATCGTTTTGCTGATCTCGTGGTAATGACCGATGTCGCCCTGGATCCCTATTCGATTTACGGGCATGATGGTATTGTCGATCCCGATCGGGGTACCATCCTCAATGATGCCACAGTAGAAGCACTGACCCGAATGAGCCTGAGTCATGCAGCTGCAGGAGCTGATTTTATAGCACCGAGCGACATGATGGACGGCCGTATCGGCGCATTTCGTACGGCCCTGGAAGAAAACGGATATTCCGATGTCGGCATTATGAGTTACAGTGCCAAATATGCCAGCTGTTTCTATGGTCCTTTCAGGGATGCGCTGGACAGCAGTCCTGGTTTTGGCGACAAGAAAACCTATCAGATGAATTATGCCAACCGGATTGAAGCCATTAATGAAACCTTGCAGGACGTAGCGCAGGGAGCGGATATCGTAATGGTTAAACCTGCGATGGCCTACCTGGATATTATCCGTGAGGTCAAAAACGCGGTTACCCTGCCGGTAAGCGCTTATCATGTCAGTGGTGAGTATGCCATGATTAAGGCGGCGGCGGAACGGGGCTGGCTGGATGAGAATAAAGCGATTATAGAGAGCCTGACTTCCATCAAGCGAGCAGGTGCAGATCTGATCGCCACTTATTTTGCGAAAGCTGCTGCCCGCCTGCTGCAGGATAGTTAAACATTTTTAAAACATGAATTAATGACGCCGATCAAAATACCGATTGATAAAAGAAAAGCTATCAGGATGTTTGTCTTTTTTGTCATTGCGGTAATCCTTTGTTCCTTTATGGTTACCCATCCCCAGTATTTTGTCAAAGGAAATCATTATGGTTTTGTACGGGGTTGTGGGTACGTGGGCACAGTTATATTTGTGCTGGCGGCTACGATCGTATCCAATAAGGTATTCAAGCGCAAGCCGGGACTTCTGATTGATGATGCAGGTATTACGGATAATTCCATGGGGGTGCTTTTTGCCCAGGTTCCCTGGGAGGAAATTGCCGGTATCAAAAAAATGCATGGGGCCGGAGAGAATTTTCTTACGGTCATGCTCCGCCACCCTGAAGCCTATATCCAGCAGGAAACCAATACTGTGAAAAGGAAAATGCTGGAGCTGAATTATCAATCACTGAAGACGCCGGTGAATATTGCTGTCAGCCGGCTCAGAACCGATGCTGCTCAGCTTTTTGAAACCGTTAAATCAGCCTATGAGCAACAACAGCAAAAGGCGATACGTACTTAAACCAGGACCGCTGCATGCCGCAGCTGGTCTGAGAACTTGAAATATTTGCAATGAACAGATATAGTTATGCGTCCAGCAGGATGCTGTTTGAAAGAGCCCAGAAAAGTATTCCGGGCGGTGTGAACTCCCCGGTGCGGGCATTTAAAAGTGTTGGTGGAACACCTGTTTTCATAGAAAAGGCCCGTGGGGCCTATCTCTATGATGTGGATGGGCAAGCCTATATTGATTATATCGCCTCCTGGGGTCCAATGATTCTGGGGCATGCTTATGAGCCTGTGGTCCAGGCGATTTGCAGGCAGGCAGCAGGTTCTACCTCTTTTGGTGCTCCTACTGAGCTGGAGATTAAAATGGCCGAGCTGATCCGATCCATGGTGCCAAACCTGGAATTGATCCGGATGGTCAGCAGTGGTACCGAAGCCTGTATGAGCGCGCTTCGTTTGGCCCGGGGTTATACAGGGAAAAATAAATTTATCAAATTTGAGGGTTGCTATCACGGACATGCCGATCCTTTCCTGGTGAAAGCAGGAAGCGGCGTGGCTACTTTTAATATTCAAACCGTACCAGGTGTCACTGCAGGTGCCAGTGCAGATACCCTGACCTGCGCCTATAACGATCTGGAGGGCGTGGAGCAGCTGGTGCAGGCGCATCGGGGAACGCTGGCCGCCATAATATTGGAACCGGTGGCTGGCAATATGGGATGTATCCTGCCGCGGGAAGGCTTTGTCGAAGGCCTGCGCCGGATCTGCGATCGCGAAGGGATGCTGCTGATTTTTGATGAGGTAATGACAGGATTTCGGCTGGCGACTGGGGGTGCTCAGCAGAAACTGGGCGTTGAGGCCGATCTCGTGACTTATGGGAAAGTCATTGGCGCCGGTATGCCGGTAGGGGCCTTCGGTGGGAAAAAGGAAATCATGGATCATATTGCGCCGGTGGGACAGGTATACCAGGCGGGTACCCTGAGTGGCAATCCCATTGCAATGATTGCCGGCTATACATTATTGCAGGAATTGAAAGGCCACCCTGAACTACTTACCGAACTGGATCAGAAAACTGCTTATCTGGCTTCGGGCATCCGCAGAGTCCTGGAGGACTGGGGACAGCCTTTTGTGATCAATCAGCTGGGCTCTATGATGAGCATTCATTTTACAGAACAACCGGTGACCGATTTTGCGAGTGCGGCTGCGGCGGATACGGAGCGTTTTCGCGTCTTCTTTCATGAATTGTTGAAAAGAGGGGTCTACCTGCCACCCTCTGCATTTGAAAGCTGGTTTCTCAATAATGCCCTGGGTTATGAAGAACTGGACCATACCATTGCCATGGTGGCGGAAGCGGTACAAGCCATTTAGTTGGCCGACAGCGGCCCTATTGATCAGTCGCCGGGTTTTTGTTCCAAAACGGTCCTGATTCCTTCCAGTCCCTGGACGAACTGATTCATCTGTGCTATAACCTGAGCAAATTTGTCCTGCTCGTCCAGTCCCTTGAGCATCCGGTATTTTTTATATTCAGTTTTTATTTCCGCCCAGCGTGCCATTTCCTGTGCAGTCTGGAGACCCATGATTTCACGTAGTTTGAGCAGGTTGGCTTCTGCATCACGTGTAAGGGTCTGGGATTCATTCTTATAATGTTCTAAAAGGAGCGTGGTGATTTCCGCTTCGTTCATGATGGGCTGAACCGCCGCCAGTATTTTATTCATGTTCCGGTAGGAGCCCTGAAGTTTAAAAGGCGGTTCCTGGCGGAAGCCGTCCTCGGTACCCGCTGACTGGATATACGCGGCATTGACCTTTAATACGACATTTCTGGCCTGGAGGGCATGTTGCACGACTTTGATAAAATCCTGGATCTCTGCGGCGGAAAAATTGCCCTCCAGATTGGGGAGGGGTGATTCGGGCTGCTGCAAAAAATCGACCAGCGTATACAGGTTCTCATTACCGCTCTGGGTGAGCTGTCGTAAATACGAATTCGATGTTAGTGCGTTTTCCAACATACTCATCTCAAAAGCCGCTTTATTGTTGGCGGTCATATCTCCCAGGTTATAAATATCTGCCCGATTGGCCAGCATATCCGGTATTTTAAACAGGGCGCCTGATTCGGTATAAGGGTTGCCAGCCATCACCAGTGCAAAACGTTTGCCACGCAGATCATAAGTCCTGGACTGACCGTTAAAGACACCGTCCATTCTTCGCTGACCGTCGGCCAGTGAAATAAATTTCTGCAAAAATTCCGGATGACAATGCTGAATATCATCTATATATAACATGACATTGTCACCCATTTCAAAAGCCAGATTCAGCTTCACAAGCTCTGCTTTAGCAGCCGCGTCTTTGGCTTCACCCGGGTCAACAGAACGAATATCATGACCGAGTGAGGGGCCATTGATTTTGATAAATACCAGACCCAGACGATCTGCGATGTATTCCATTAAAGTGGTTTTGCCGTAGCCTGGTGGAGAAACCAACAGCAGCAGACCACTGCGATCGCTTCTTTTGGCTTCACCGGCTTCACCGATCTGGCGGGAAAAATTGGCCCCAATGACAGGAAAATACACTTTATTGATCAGCTGATTGCGTACAAAAGAACTCAGTACTTCGGTTGCAAAATGATCCAGACGAAGCTGCTGATTTTTTTCCTGGAGTAGCTGTCTTTTCAATTCCTGAAGGCGGGTAAATCGCGGCACCTGCTGCCGGTCAAAATCTTCCAGTTGCCGGACCCAGTAATAGTGATTCAATGTAAAAGATCCGTCAGTACCGGATATCGATTGCAACCCGGCGACCTTCCGTTGCTCGGAGGCGTCCAGAATCGTGATAGCAGTCTTCGTTTCTGCAATGAGCAGGGCAGACAATTCAAAAATGAGGTGCGCCGGCAACGCTATGTCACTGGTCTGCGCAAATCGCTCGAGCCAACTTCCCACCAGCGCCCGCAGGACGGAGGGGTCCTGGTGTAGATCCTGCAGACTGGTTTCATATTTCTTATCAATAAAATCGGCTTTCAAGTGCTTTTTAAAAGCGGCATAGATTTCATGGTGCTGCCGGGATATGGCAATCTCACCGGCATTTTTATTATACAGGTAGGCGGCGGACTTTCGGGTATCGACAATTTCTTCCGGAAAATATTTCAATTGGAAGGCGGTGATTTTTTCCGCCGCTCTTTCAATAAACAGCTGTATTTCGTATTCCTGCTGGTAATGATCCTTCAAAAACTTTACGGCTTCGATCTGTCGACTGATTGCCGTTTGTTCCTTTTCGTTCAGATAGTGCCAAAATAAATGAACAACAGCCCTTTCCGTCGGCAGAAAACATAACAGACCCAGATCCTGTTGCAGCTCCAGCCAGTTCTTGGCCAGGATATAAGCATCGGCGTCATGCACACCTTTGACATAACCTTCAGCGGTGTGGCTGGTCAGATAGTTGCTGACGGCGCTTCGCAATGTCTGTTCTTCCGGTAACTGCCGGTTACTGAAGGATTGCAGCACCCTCCATGTAAAATACATGGCCCTGGGAACGGTATTGTTTTCAGAAACAAACTCCTGGGCGACCACATTTCCCAACGTCGCCAGTTCCGGGTGAATTGCGGGCTCAAAATAGGAAGTACCGGTTATATGGTAATAGTAGCAGTTGTCTTTATACGTCAGTGATAATGCAATCTGTTGTGACTGGATGACAAAACGATGCGCCCCCATGGCCAACAGTTTGGTACCGTCTACATATAGTTCTTTGCGATCTTTCAGATTTCGGATAGCTTCCTGCTCGAGTACCAGGAGTTGCTGCTGGATTTCTTCCGATTTGGCGGTATCTTGTAATTGCAGCAAGTCACGGGCGATCTGACGGGCCCTTCCGACCATAAGATCCGAGGAGAAAAACGCGTGAATCTCGGTATCACTGTCCAGTTGTTTTGTCTTATTGCGCGCACCGGTTAGAATACGGTTTGCTGCCTGCATCAATTGATGGGTCTTTTTATTTTTCTGTTCCAGCAGCTGTACTTTACGGGCTTCGAAACTGTCATACAGGGATTGTCTTTTCTCGGCAGCCTTTTCCTGTACTTCCGCCCATTCCGCAAAACGCATTTCAATTTCTTCCAACTGAATTGTTAGTTTGGATAGGTATTCATCCACTTTCTCTGGCGTATCCGCCATATCCAGAAAGTTGATAATTGACTGATCCAGTAGCGTGATCTGTGCCTGGAATCCGGCTTCGGATTCCTGTTTATTCAGTTCGTTGCGCTGGTTCTGCAATCGCGTACGCAGTTGATTGAGCTGGGAAAATAATTGAGAAATCTGCTCGATGATACGGGTGGTCTGAGAAGCATCTTCAATTTTCAGCTGATTGATGATTTCAATAAGCATTTCCAGGCCGGATGCCATCGAGGCAGCATTTTGCTCCAGATCACGGACTTCGATTACTTTACTAACGCCAGTCAGTTGCTCCTGCAGGTTACTGAGCTCCTGCTTATAGGAATCCAGTGCGTCATCCCGAAGCAGAAACCCGACGCAGTCTTTGGAAAGCGCGTCCGACTTTTCTGCAATTTCGGCCTCCTGCGCGTCGATAAGCTGCTGGTCCATATAAGCCAGTTTTTTCAGTCCGATGAGTTCGCCCCGAAAAATTCTTAGCCGGCTCAGCAAGCCAACAAAATCCTGAAGTGTTTCCTTTTTGGAAGTACGAACTTCAAAAATGAGCTTCTCAGCCTTCTCTACAGCTTGCCGGGTATATCGTTCAGCCTGCTGTCGCATTTGCACCACTTTTTTAAATTCATCAATGGCATTGGTTGCGATCTGCCTGATGGCCTTCAGGATAGCAGCAAACTGGTAATGGGTTTCGTCCTGCATCCAGAAAAATGAATCATATATTTCCTGACTTTTCTGTAACAGATCATCATACAGCCCTTCATAATTGTCCTGTTGGTTAAGCAATACCAGCAATTCGCGGATTTCTGCCATGGCGTGGACAATCGCCTTATTGCCGATCTTATAAAGATGATGCTGGCTTTGGGCTTCGTTGAGCAGCAGTTCTTTGGTAAACGGGGTCTGCCAGACCTGCAGCAGGTGGTGACGCGATGGATCTTTTTCCGCAATAAAATACACCAGTTTACCCTTGTTGAAGATGGTAAAGCCATTACAAAAAATAGGGGTTTGTACCTGCTGTTCGATGACATTATAGGAAAGCAATACATAACTGTAACTGTTCTCCTGATAGAAAATATATAAAAAATCTTCGCCATTCGGCGCATCCACACGGGCGGCAAATTTCAGCTGATCAATTTTACGATCAAAAATCTTATGATCACCATTTTGCAGGTAGTATCCGTTGGACAACAGGATGCCCTGTTCTTCCGGCAGAAGCAGTCCGGCATCTGCCAGGGTATCTACACGGGTGATATGTTTCAGCTTGTCATTATAGATAAAGTACCGGCAGTCTTCCATATAGGGCCGGATATTCATCAGAATAATATTTCCCAGGTCCGCAAAATAAATTTCACTGTCATCCAGCGTCTGATCCTTTTGCGCAACCTCCTCGCGGTAAATGCCCTTACCTGATTCGGTATTGTCCTCCACTTTGATGGTAAGGTCTCCGTTAATGGTTTCCACAAATACCCGGTCAAGAATTGATACATGCGGACTCTTTCCGCCTCGCTGCATGTCGCGGGTTGCCCGGATCCACTCAAAATCATGTTGAGGCGGATACCGGATATCATGTGCACTTCGCGCATCGATAAATTGCAATTGACCGTCTTGGATCAACCATTTGAAGGCTTTGATATCCTGCACATTTTCGGTCTGCTGAAAGATCATGTACAGCAGATTGCCGTTTCGATAAAAGCGCGAAAAAGAAGCGTATCGGAAATATTTGTATAGGTTTCTGAATTCCAGAATGAAGTTTTCATCCTGTAACAGGGAAAGGTCACTGGTGGTAAATTCTTTACCATCAAAATGGTACATACTGAATACATCGCCGATATCAATATCCTGGCGAAGTCCGAATTGAACATTATAGCCAAAAAGACAAAACTGGCCCAGGGCAACGATATCTTTGGCAAAACAGTTATTCTGGGTGTTTATTCTAAGATTGGCCAGCAGTTCAAAACCGGTAGCACCAAAAACTTCCTTACGGTCTTTGTTGAGCTGATCTACCTGCTCCAGTAATTGTTCTTTCTGGACCCTGAGCCTTTGTAGGATAACCTCATAGGCTCCCGAATCCATTTGTATATCGGTGGTATTTTCTGCCATATGTCACGGTTGCCGCAGCTGCGGTATTCTTATTATTGTGGGTGGGCCGAACGGAATTGAGCGCCGACAAAACAGGACGCTAACTGACCTGTGCGATAGCATCCTGCATCAGTCCGACCGGTGGGGTCGGATGATTTTGATCCGGCGATGGAATCAGCCCCTGCCGATCTGCGGCAGTTTCTTATTTTCAATACCTATGTTTCTGGCCATTTGCAGCAAATTGTTTAAAAAGCCTTTATCACTGCTGCCGGCAGCCAACTGCATCCGGCCGATCAGTGCCGCTACCGAAAGGTTTTTAATGTCTTCGCTGCTGATATCGTATCGGTCTGCCATTTCACGGAGTCGGTCCACTATATTATCCGAACCGGATTCACCGCCCAGCAGGTTTTCCGAAAGCTGCGAGAGATGGTTGGAATTGTCGATGAGTTTATCCAGTCCCTTGCCATTGGATACCTGACGCACCACATTGTCAAAGAATGTATTTTCTCCACCCACGATATCAATCTTCGCATTTTTGAATGCTTCACCCAGCACCATGGCCTGGGCTTCGGCGATATCTTTCTGAATATGAATTTCGGCCAGTTCTACTTCCTTGTCCTTCTGGAGGGAAAGGCGGAATTCTTCGTGTT
The DNA here is from genome assembly GCF_054783135.1 of Niabella terrae. Taxonomy (NCBI): domain Bacteria; kingdom Pseudomonadati; phylum Bacteroidota; class Chitinophagia; order Chitinophagales; family Chitinophagaceae; genus Niabella; species Niabella terrae. The sequence continues at coordinate 290,186 of NZ_BAAGRD010000001.1, read as the reverse complement.
CTTTTCCGGCATCATTGAGTAATTTGATGGCGTGCGATTTTTCTTCGATACCCTTGGCTTCTGCGACGATTTTTTCACGGATAACCTCTGCCTCTGCCAGCCCTTCCTTTCGTTTGGCTTCGGCTTTCGCTTCTATGCCGGCCGCTTCAGCTACGGCTGTTTTTTCAATTACAGCGGCATCTACAAAGCCCTGCCTTTCGGCAGCATCCGCCTTCGCATGCATGACCTGTGCTTCAGAAAGACCCACGGTGGCTTCTTCCTTGGCTTTTGCATCTGCAATGGTTTTGCGGGCCTCTGCCTCCTTGCCTGCGGCTTCTTTGCGGGCATTGGCTTCAATAATTACTTTCTGGGCTTCATGGGTAGCCGCTTTTTCCTGTGCTTCTGCTTTTTTCACTTCTTCGATCAGTTTGGCTTCGGCTTCCTGGCTGGCTTTGATTACGGCTGCGTCCTTTTGGCGGTTGGCCTCCTTGAGTACCTGTACATCTTTTATTTTTTCCTGTTCTTCCACCACCGTTTTTTCCAGCGCTACCCGGTCGCGTATGGCATCCTGAATATTTTTCTTTTCGATTTCCAGGGCTTTGTCTTTTTCAATACCGGCCAGTGAAACTACGCGTTCTCTTTCTGTTGCTTCCAGAAACTTGTCCTTCAATACACGTTCTGTTTCCACGGCTTCCGCACGTTCTTTGTTTTTGGCGGCAATAATTACCTGGCGAAGTTTATTTTCTTCCTGAATCTGCAGTTGTTCTTCTGTCTGTATCCGAACTCTCTCAGAACGCAGTCTTTCCTGTTCACGTACTGAGTCAATTTCCGCCTGCTCCCTGCTCTTGATATTCTCCACCTCCCGACGTTGGGTTTCTTCTTTTTCCTTTAACTGGCGTTCCAGTTCCAGAATGGCCTCCCTGGTTTCCACGTCCTGTTTTTTGATCGTTCGTTCCTCATCCCTGCGGATCAGATTGGCTTTAATATTTTGTGCTGCTGTCAGTTCAGTAATTTTCTTGATCCCCTCTGCATCCAGAATATTGTCCTTATCCAGGAGTTCAACCCGGGTCTGTTCGAGATAGTCGATCGCGCAGTCGTCCAGCACATAGCCATTCAGGTCCGTGCCAATGATATTTATAATTTCTTCCCGGAATTCCCGGCGGGCTTCATAGAGTTCAATGAAGTCAAATTTTTTGCCCACGGTTTTAAGTGCTTCGGAAAATTTTGACTCGAACAGGTCTGTCAGTGTATCATGAGAGGAGGCGCGGTCCGCACCAATGGTTTGCGCTACATTAATAATATCATTAGCGGATTTATTGACCCGTACAAAAAAAGCTACTTTTATATCGGCCCGCATATTGTCTTTACAAATCAAACCTTCCTTCCCCATACGTTCAATGTCCAGTTTTTTGACCGAAATATCCATAATCTCCTGTTTGTGGAGTACGGGAATTACGAGGCCTGCATTGAAGAATACTTTCACACCACCCTGACCGGTCCTGATCAGGATCTTTCCCTGGCTTACTTTTTTGTACATGGAGATCAGCCAGAAAAACAAACCGACAACGGCCAGGATCAAAAAGCCGGCGGTTATATAAAAAGAGTAGTTTGCCATATTATGTTTTGATTTTTACAGGTTATAAGATTGTACGAAGAAAAATTTTTGGTCCGGGGAGGCTTCCAGGATGATGACCTGACTGCCCGGTTCATAGATTTCGTGATCGATCGATTTTGCATAAACCCGAATGACATCTCCCTGATTTCTGATTTCAATCTGGCCCAGCTTATCAGGTTTGACGACAGAATAGACCGCGCCCACTTTGCCAATAAAATCGATGCTTTCTTCCCCTTTGTGGTTAAACACCCGATAGAGTTTCAGGAAAGGGATAATGGCGACTTTGCTGACCAGCATTGCCAGGATAAAAGCCGGAATATAAAGCACCAGGCCAATCCATTTGTCCTGCCATCCCAGCCAGGCACTGGTATTGATCATAATCAGCCACATGAAAATGCTGACAAAGGAGAAAATAAAAAGTATTGGCAGTTCACCGATGTGGAAAAATTTCAGTACCGAATGCCAGTAATGACCATCCGCCTGGGACTCGCCATGATGAAAGTCCTTGTGCGGACCTGCGTCATGATGGAGGTCACCGTCATGGTGAAGTGCCAGATCACTGTCAGCGGTGTCAAAATCCAGACCCGTGAATATCGTAACGACCCAATAGATGGCGAAGAGTATGGCCAGCACCGTGGCTATAAAATTCACTTTCGAAAAGGCCAGTTGTATGAACTCACTCATAGGCAGTTGTTTCAGGATTCAGTATTGTTGTTTTCATTTGTGCCAATGCCCAGCTGACTTTTTAACTGAGCCAGCTCTTGTTCCAAAGATAAGTCATCGATGATTTTATCAATTTTTTCATCATTGCTTTCTTCCTGACGGCTCATTTCGCCATAGGCATGCGCCAGCGCTTCCTCATCCAGCACTTTGTCTTTCATTCTTTCCAGCATGCCGGCAACACTATTGGAATCCATTTGCAGGAGTTGTTTATTGATTTTCTGTGTGGCATTGCTTACTTTCACCCGTGCACGCAGGGTCTTAAGCTCACTTTCCCATTGCAGAATGCTGGCTTTAATTTTGGACACATTACCTTCCAGAGCAGTCACTTGCTGCTGTAAGGCCTGGACATCCTGTTCTGAAGCAGTGATTTTTTTGCCAATTTCTGCTTTCTTCCGCAGATTTTCCTTAACGAGGCTGTCGGCTTCCTGATTGTCAACGGATCCTTCCTGGGCTTTCTTGAGCAGCAGTACCGATTTGTTATGAGTGGTCTCCTGATCTTCCCGGAAGTTCTTAAGTTCGTTCGTGCGGCGTATATGCATGGCTTTTACTTCAGCCATGGCACGATTGGCTTGGTCCAGTTCACCGTGAAGGTCCCGCAGTCCCTGTTCGATCATTTTGATGGGATCTTCCAGTTTGTCGATTGCCGAGTGGGTTTCTGCCTGGCCTATTTTAAAAAGACGTTTGAAGATGTTCATGGTAATTGCATTAAAAATTGAATAATATTATTTGCTGAATTTTAAAATTTCGTTGGAATACTCTGAAAGTAAAAGCGACAATGAATTAATGGTGCTTTCCAGTTCGGTTCGGTCCAGGGACTCCACCTGCAGGGTATTTCTGAAAATTACCTTTTTGCCGGTGTCGTCCAGGACGAACGCGCCGTGAACAATATCCCTGTTTTTTATAAGCAATGCCTTGTACACTTCATCACTGCTACAGGTGAACAGGTACTGTTCCACGATTAAAATGGGGTTAGCAACGCCCAATACCATATTCTGAATACCGTACTCCTGCTTGTCTATGACCAGGATCCCGTCCGTTTCATTTTCGTAGAGAATTTCATAGTCAAGCTCCGTTACGTAGTCTTTTACTTTGTTGAAGAGATTTTCCATATTGTTTGTCTAATAGTTTGCTGTTGGATGGTTGAACCGAGACCAAATTTACAAAGTCCGGTTGATATATGCAAATATAATTAGCATTTATTTAAAAATTTTGATATTTTTATTTGCAGAATACTAACGTATATTTGCCGCAAAGCAAGGATATGTCGAATTTTGGAGCCAATATCAAAAAAATCAGGAGTCTTAAAAATTATACCCAGCAGCATCTGGCGGAGATTCTGGGTCTGACCAGGGCGGCGGTTAGTTCCTATGAAGAAGGTCGCGCAGAGCCTAAAATTGAGACGCTTACCCGTGCTTCACAGATTTTTGAAGTCAGCATGGATGATTTGGTGAACAGAAAACTGACGGTCAATGAACTGGCGAATTTCAAACTCCCCGAAATAGAATGGAAAGCGCCGGTCAAAGAGCCGATTCATTCCCTGTTTCCGGCAGATGCTAACTGGATGAGCGTAGACAATGCTATTATTATTGACGATAATTTCCGGGAAAAGCAAATATTATTAACCCAACCCGATCAGCCGGATTCCCAAAGACCGCAACTGATCTATACTACCCAGGGGCTCTATCTGGCCTCCGAAAAAACACTGACTGAAGACTGGGTCCTGTTGGGAACCCATAAGATTGCCCGGGACACCATTAAAAGCGTCCACCGGATTATCGGCACCTATCTGGCCGTAGACGAACCCCTGCCGGCCACACTGACGCGGGAACTTACCCTTATCAAAAAAAGGCTGGATCAGTTGGAGCGGAAGCTTCGGAAGTCCTAAAGAATCAACGTAGCTATATTATTTTCCTGAATTCGAAAACCGTTTTTCCTGAAATCGGAAATGGTTCCGCGAAGTCGGCTGCAACTTCGCACTCCTTTGATACAGAAAAAAAATACTACAGGTTTTTTCGCATCCCTGCTCAGTTTTCTACTGATTGCTGGTCCAGCTGCAGGACAGCATGTTCAGGACAGCAGTCAGATGCTTCAGGAGGTTACGGTAGTAACCGGGCAGTACCGTCCGCAATCCCTGAAAAAATCCGTTTTTAATATCCGGGTGATTACAGCGGCGGAAATTCAGGCTAAAGCTGCTGTAAACCTGAGCCAACTGTTGAATACCCAGCTGGGTATCCGGTTCAGTAATGATAATACCCTGGGTGTGGCCGATATTGAATTGATGGGTATGAGCGGAAGAGGCGTGAAAATCCTGCTGGACGGCATACCGCTTACCGATCGGAATGATACCCGGGAAAGCCTCAATCAGATTGATCTGGACCGAATTCAGCAGATTGAGATTGTGGAAGGACCGATGAGCGTTGTCTACGGTGCGGATGCACTGGCAGGCGTAATTAATATTATTACCCGCAAAACCACCGGATCCCATTTACGTGCGGGGCTGCGTTTGCAGGAAGAGACCGCAGGTAATGAGTACAGCGCCTTTGGAAATAAGGGGGTACACCTGCAGTCTGTGAATGCTTCCTTTGGCAGGCAGGCTTTCTTTGTTAACGGGGGACTAAGCCGGGTTGATCACCGGGGTTATGGTGGCGATCTTTATGGAAGGGCAAAGGCCTGGAAACCCAAGGAACAGTATATGGGCCATTTAATGCTGGGATGGCGAACACCAACGCATACCACATATTACCGGCTGGACGGTCTGGATGAAACCATTCTTTCCCGCGGTCCGATCAATTGGGATAATTATAAGGCCTATGATCAGCGTTATATAACCCGCCGCTGGATGCACCAACTGCAGGATGACCGTCATTTAGGTAAACGCTGGCACCTGAATTCAGCTGCTGCATTTACGGATTATAACCGTCACACCCGGACAACAAGGCATGATTTCACCACGGGTGAAGACCAGCTTTCAACAGGCGCCGGCGAACAGGACACCGCCCGTTTCAACACCCTGCTTTTCCGAACCCAGGCTTTTTACCAACCCAACGAAAATTGGTCCTTTCAACCGGGTATTGAGGTCAATCATAACAGCGCTTCCGGTGCCCGGATTACCGGGCGTCCTGAAATCAATGATTTTGCCTTCTTTGCCTCCGCCGAATGGAAACCTTTCTCCAGCATCGTCCTGCGTCCCGGAATGCGGCTGATTAAAAATGCGCTTTATGATGCCCCGCCGGTGATTCCCGCTTTTAATGCCAAGGTAGGTTTGACGGACCGGCTGGATCTGCGGTTGGCCTATGCCCGGGGCTACCGCGCACCTGCGCTCAGAGAGCTCTATTTTGATTTTATCGATGCCAATCACGCCATACTGGGTAACAGGGACCTGAAAGCCGAAAACTCCCGGAGTCTGGATGCCGCCCTTAACTGGCAGTATCGTAGTGGCGCCTGGAAAGTAGTCAGTAATCTCTCCGGATTTTATAATGTCTTTGAGGATCTGATTGATTATGCAACTGATCCCGCCGAACCCACCATAACAAGGCTATTCAATGTCTCGCGGTTTAAAACCACCGGCATCCGGTGGGAGCAGCAGCTGCTTTACCAGAACTGGCAGGTACAGGCGGGTCTGCTCTACGTCGGCCGGTATAATAAATTACACGAAGACAAAGATCTGGACAGTGATGTTCCGGTGTTTAACTGGTCTCCGGAGATCAATGCCAGCATCTATTATAAACTGGATAAAATCAGTACCAGTTTCGCATTGATGTACAAATTTACCGGTGCCTGTAATGGTTATCAATTGTCCGGAACGGAAGGTGCCCCGGTGGTGTTGACTAAAGTGGATGCCTATCATTGGGCTGACCTGACAGCCACCAAAAACCTGTGGCATCGACTGATGTTACAGGCGGGCGTCAAAAATATTTTCGATATCAACAATATCAACAGTACGGCGATGAGTGGAGGGGCACATAGCAGCAGCGGACCCCTGCCCATAAGTTACGGTCGCTCCTATTTTCTAAATATTAGCTATCATTTTTTTAAAAAATAAAAAATCCAGAATATGAGAAGAATAATCCCGATGGCCGTAGTGGTAATGGCTATCTGCTCTTGTAGTAAAGACGCTGATCCGATCATTGTCGTGCCACCTTCATCCGGTGCCACCCTGACCCTTAACGGCCTGGAAGGCAATGAAGACCCGGCCAGTGCTGCAAACACCGTATTTGTAGATTTCAGTGCCGACCAGCAAACTGCAGTAAAGCGGTCCGGTTGGGATCTGGGATTTTACAATGGAGCTTCCTTTAAAGTAATTATCAACTCCACCATGGGTGCCAGCGCTGTTGCGGTAGACAAAACAGATATCAATGCAGTCACCGAAGCTGATTTTAATCCCGATACCCTGGCACTTGGCCATGGCATGGGCAGCTTTTCGGTAATTGATGATCCCCGTGAAAGCAGCATCCTCAGCAAAACCGTGATTCAGGAAGTATCGGCTACCGAGGGGGAGAATAAAGTCTATATCTTAAACAGAGTCGGCGGCACCGGTGCCACCCTGCCGGCAGCCGAACTGTATAAGATCCGGATACTCAGATCGGGCAATGGCTACAGTTTGCAATATGCTCCTTTAACTGCCACCAGTTTCCAGACGCTCGAAATAAGCAAGACCGATAATTTTAATTTCGGTTATGTGTCCTTGGTGAGCGGAACGGTTGTCATGGCAGAACCTGAACAGGATGCCTGGGAAATTGCCTGGGGCGTTAATACTTATACCGCGGGTCCGACGATACCCTACATATATTCGGATTTTATCGTGATCAACAACCTCGCAGGTGTTACCGCATTGGAACGGATTTATGCCGATCAGGCCGCAGCCGAAGCAGCTTATAACCAGTTTAACAAAGACAGTGTCGCCAAATACAGTTTCAAAGACAACCGGCTGGTAATAGCTGGAAACTGGCGGGCGACTACCGGAACCAAAGGCGTACGCAAAGACCGGTTTTATCTGGTGAAGGATGCGGTTGGAAATGTATACAAACTCAAGTTCATTTCCTTTATTGCCGAGGATGGTGGCACCCGGGGCAAACCGCAGTTGACTTATACATTAATTGATTAAATTTAAAGTTTAAAAATATATACAATGAGAAAGATGATGCAGCTGGTTTTTGGCCTCGGCCTGGTACTGCCGGCAATGGCCCAGAACGGTAAGGAAAATGTAGACAAGCTCTGCGGTTGTTTTGAAGTCAGTTTTAAGTATGCCGAGACTTTTGCGCCCAACAAAGAATACAAATTTCATGAACGGGAATCCATTCTGGGGGTGACCGAACTCGCCCTGCCCATCGTGAATACAGATAACAGAGTGGTGATCCAGCACCTGTTGGTAATGAGCAATGGTATGGTTATCAAACACTGGCGGGAAGACTGGACCTATGAAAATCCGGTGCGTTGGGTGTATAAGGGCGATAAGGTCTGGGAAAAACTGCAGCTAAATGCTTCGGATGTGAAAGGGAAATGGTCGCAGTCCGTTTGGGAGGTAACGGATGCACCCCGTTACCAGGGCGCTTCTGCGTGGTTACAGGTCAATGGTCATAGCATTTGGGAGAGTTCGGCCGATGCGCCCCTGCCGCGGCGGGAATATACCCAGCGGAGTGATTATAATATCCTGGGTAGAACCAACCGGATTCAACTCCATGACAAGGGCTATGATCATATCCAGGACAACCGTAAAATTATCAGGAAAGACGGTAAAGATGAGCTGCTGGTGGAGGAGAAAGGCCTGAATGGTTACGAAAAACTGGATCCGGCTGATTGTGAAGATGGCCGTAAATATTGGGAAGCACACAAAGGTTACTGGGTAGCCCTGCAGGAAGAATGGGACAAATTACTGGACGCTAAATCCAGCGTTACTCTTACCGAAAAAGTTGGTGATCAGGATTTTATGGGTAGACTCTTTGCTTTGGCAGATGATTGGAAAGCCGGTAAACTCACTGAGGCAAATGTACATACCACACTGGCAGCCCTGCTGGCCACCCATGTCAAATAATGAATTAACCGGTTGGGAGGCTTTTGCAGCCCGTCAAACAGGAATCAAAGCCGCTTCGGTCAGCGCAGCTTTTTTCAGTGCGGGCTGCCCTCCGGTTTGGTCCCAGATGATCCGTGTCAACGGCTGTATTTCAGTCACCAGACGGCGTTGAAACCCGTATTTTCCTGTAACTTTGCCCTCTTTTTAGCGGGCCGGCAGACAGGTTGATACAGTGGCGGACGATGCCGGCAGATGGAATTCCATTCCTTAAAACAGGGTTATATACAGATGAAGTACAGAGAGTTTACAGGGTTGAATCTTCCCAAAATAGAATCGGAAGTATTAGCGCAATGGCAAAATGAAGCAGCTTTTGAAAAAAGCGTCTCCTTAAGAGCAGGGGCGAAGCCCTTTGTATTTTATGAAGGACCGCCCAGTGCCAATGGCATGCCGGGCATCCATCATGTTATTTCCCGAACCCTAAAAGATCTTGTCTGCCGCTACAAAACCATGCAGGGCTACCGGGTTCATCGTAAGGGGGGCTGGGATACCCATGGTCTGCCCGTCGAACTGGGCGTAGAGAAAGAGCTGGGTATTACCAAAGAGGATATTGGCAAGAAAATATCGGTGGAAGAATACAACCAGCATTGTCGGGAAGCGGTCCTGCGATTTAAGGATAAATGGGATGAGTTGACCCGTAAAATGGGGTACTGGGTGGACCTGGATGATCCCTATGTGACTTTCAAGAATGAGTACATCGAAACCCTGTGGTGGTTACTGCAGCAACTCTTTAATAAGGGCTATCTGTATCAGAGTGTCAGTATTCAGCCCTATTCTCCGGCAGCCGGTACCGGTCTGAGTTCCCATGAGCTGAACCAGCCCGGAACTTATAAAGACGTAAAAGATACCAGTGCCACTGTACTTTTTAAACTGGAGGACAGTAAAAAAAGCCGTTTTCTACTGGAAGCTGTAAGTGGCGAGCCGGTTTACCTGATGGCCTGGACCACCACTCCCTGGACCCTGCCTTCTAATCTGGGACTGACGGTGGGAGCAGGCATTGAATACGTACTGGTTCAGAGTTTTAACCCCTACACCAAAGCGCCGGTGAACCTGGTGCTGGCAAAATCACTGCTGCATAAATATTTTCACCCCGAAGCCCGATTAGAGGATATCAGTGGAATATCTGCCGCGCCGGAAAACCCGAAAGCGCCCATTCCATGGTCAGAAAAGAAATCATTTACCGGCGCTGAACTGGAAGGGCTCCGGTATGAACAACTGATGCCCTTTGAAGCCAATAGTCTTGAAGCCATTCGGGAAACTACACCCGATGCCAGTCCTTTCCGGGTGGTGACCGGAGATTTTGTCACGACTGAAGATGGTACCGGTATCGTTCACACAGCGCCTGCTTTCGGCGCTGATGACTATAAAGTAGGTCTTAAAAACAAACTCGGTATTGTCACATTGGTAGATCGTGAAGGAAAGTTTGTGGAAGGTGTCGGCCCCTATAGCGGGCGCTTTGTCAAGGACTACAAGGATGAGCCCGGATATGTGGATGTGAATGTAGACATCTCCGTGGACTTGAAATTAAAGGGGCTGGCTTTTAAGATTGAAAAATATGAGCACAATTATCCGCATTGCTGGCGGACAGATAAACCCGTCTTATATTATCCGCTGGATGCCTGGTTCATCCGTACTACCGCCCTGCGTGATCGGATGGTGGCACTCAATAAGACCATCCGCTGGAAGCCGCAGTCTACCGGGGATGGCCGGTTTGGTAACTGGCTGGAGAATATGGTAGACTGGAACCTGAGCCGCAGCCGATTCTGGGGTACACCCCTGCCCATCTGGAAAACCGAAGATGGCTCAGTTGTCAGATGTATCGGCTCGGTAGAAGAACTGAATGCCGGCGTTAAAAAAGCCAATGAAGTATTGGGCGGTGAGGTGAACAGGAATTATCTGCATGAAGGCATTCTGGATCTGCATAAACCCTATGTGGATCAAGTAGTTCTGGTGAGTGATGATGGTCGCCCGATGCATCGGGTACCGGACCTGATTGATGTCTGGTTCGATAGTGGTGCGATGCCTTATGCCCAGTGGGGACTGGACTATGAGAAATTGAAAGCCGGAGATCCGCAACCATTCAAACAACCCTTCGATCAGAATTTTCCTGCAGATTTTATCTGTGAAGGCGTGGATCAGACCCGGGGCTGGTTCTATACCCTGCATGCTATAGCCTCCCTGCTCTATGACAATGTTGCCTATAAAACCGTAGTCAGCAACGGACTGGTCCTGGATAAGAATGGCAATAAGATGAGCAAAAGACTGGGCAATGTAGTCGATCCTTTTGCAACCATTGAATCCTTTGGCGCAGACGCTACCCGCTGGTACCTGATTACCAATGCTTCACCCTGGGATAACCTGAAATTCAATATCGAAGGTATCAGGGAAGTGCAGCGGAAATTCTTCGGCACCCTGTATAATACCTATCAGTTTTTTGCACTTTATGCCAATGTCGATGGTTTTAGCTTTAAGGAGGCGTCCATTCCCGTCGACCAGCGCCCTGAAATCGACCGTTGGATCATTTCTGCCCTGCACAGCCTGGTTGCCCAGGTGACGACAGCTATGGACGATTATGAACCCACCCAGGCCGGTCGGCTTATTGAAGATTTTCTGGACGAGCAGTTGAGTAACTGGTATGTACGGCTTTGCCGCCGCCGGTTTTGGAAAGGGGAATATGAAACCGACAAAATCGCCGCTTATCAGACCCTGTATGAGTGTCTGGAAACCCTGCTGCGGCTGATGGCGCCGGTTGCGCCTTTTTTCAGTGATGCCCTCTTCTGTCAGCTCAATCAGGTAACCGGCCGTTTTGAGGCCGCCAGTGTCCACCATGTTGATTTTCCGGTGGCGAACAAGTTGCTGATTGATAAACAGTTAGAAGAACAGATGCAATTGGCACAGGATGCCAGTTCCCTGGTGCTTTCTTTACGTAAAAAAGTGAATATCAAAGTACGCCAGCCACTGCAAAAAGTACTGATACCCGTGCTGGACCCCCGGATGCAGCAAAATCTGCAGCATGTGGAGGACCTGATCAAGTCTGAAGTCAATGTCAAGGAAATTGAGTACCTGAGCGCCGACAATACATTTATCAGCAAGAAAATCAAGCCGAATTTCGTGGCCCTGGGTAAAAAACTGGGCCCGCAGATGAAGGCGGTTGCCGGCCGGCTGGCTCAATTCAGTCAGGATGAGATTTCCCGGCTGGAACGGGAAGGCAAGATAAGCCTGGACATGGATGGGGCACCGCTGGAAATTGCACTCAATGAAGTGGAAATCAGCAGTGAGGATATTCCCGGCTGGACCGTAGCTTCCAAAGGCGCCCTGACACTGGCGCTGGATATCACCTTAACGCCTGAATTACAACAGGAAGGAGCGGCCCGGGAGTTTGTCAACCGCATTCAGAAAATACGAAAGGATAGTGGTTTTGAACTAACGGACAAAATAAATGTAGTTATTGACACAAATGAGACATTAAAAAGTTCGTTCAACACGTATAAAGAGTATATTTGCGCGGAAATTTTGGCAGAGAATCTGGATTTTCAGCCGATTTCGAACGGTGATGGCATTGAAATTGACGTGAACGACATCAGATTAAAAACGATTGTTACAAAAAAAGGGTAAACTCTATGGCTACAAAGAAAAAAGTAGTAGGAAAAGCGTCTTCTAAGACTACTCGTCCCTCCGGCGGAAAATCGGCAGCAAAAGCACCCGTAAAAAAAGCAACTCCGGTCAAAAAAGCTGTAAAGCCGGCTGCGAAACCTGCCGCCAAGGCAGTGGCGAAGGCAGCGCCCAAAAAGGCGGCGCCGGCAAAAAAGGCTGCTAAACCGGCCGTCAAACCGGCGGCGAAGAAAACAGTAGCGAAGGCCGCCCCTAAAAAGACGGTGAAGCCCGCAGCTAAAGCGCCGGTAAAAGCGCCCGTGAAAGCGGCTCCGGCGAAAAAAGCGGCAAAGCCCGCTCCGGTGAAGAAAGTAACAGCGCCGAAGGCAGCTGCCAAAGCTCCGGCCAAGCCGGTGAAAGCCAAAAAGCCGCCTGTAGTGCCCAAATTGTCCACAAAAAGTTCGGTAAAGTATCAGCCGGATTTTACTAAAAGTATTCTTGATACACCTAAAAGAGATAAAGTGAAATCAGTAATCAGATATTCAGATAATGAGTTGCAGGAGTTCAAAGAAATTATTCTGCGCAAGCTGGATGCCGCAAAAAAGGAACTGACCTATTTACAGGGTCTGATCACCCGCAGGGATGAAGGCGGTGATATGGATGAAGGCCGTTATATGACCATGGAGGATGGCAGTGTAAGTATGGAAAGAGAACAGCTGAGCCAGTTGGCCAGCCGTCAGATACAGTTTATCGACCACCTGGAGAAAGCATTAATGCGGGTGGAGAATAAAACTTATGGCATTTGCCGGGTAACCGGCAATCTGATCGAAAAGGCCCGCCTGCGTGCCGTGCCCCATGCGACACTGAGTATCGAAGCCAAATCTATGATGAACAAATAGCGGTTCCGGCCGGTAAATGATACCAAAGCGAAGCACCCTCAAGCGCTTCGCTTTTATTTTTGATCCAGGAAGCACAGAAAAGTATCCCGTATGGAAATTGCCTTTGATTATAATAAAAGACAGGTTTTACAGGCCCTCCGGTATCATTTTGTGTCCAAAATTGAAATGCGGATCATGATCATACTGGTCAATGTCTTTGCGCTTATTTCACTGGGACTCTACCTGACGGGACGTATTACGCCTACCGCTTTTCTGGTCTATGCTTTTCTTTGGATATCATTGATGCTAAGCCTCTGGTTTGTATTGCCCGGCGTGGTCTACCGAAGAAGTGAAACCTTCAGACACGGATTCCGGATGCAGTTTCTTACCGATGAATTCCGGCTTATTCACGAGCAGGGCCAGCGCAGCTGGCCTTATTCGGCACTCCAGACCTATAAGGAAACGCCTCATTTTTTTCATTTGTACTATGACCCGCGTTCTTTCCTGCTGGTACCCAAATCCGCCTTTGAGGATTTGGAAACAATGCGGACTTTCCGCCAACTGTTGAAAGAGAAGATTACTAAAAAATGAACGGCTTCAGACGGCCGGTTTTTCAGATTTTTTTACTCATTAAAATATGGGGAATGGAAAGTTTGACAAAAATGTCTCCGGAGGTCATATAGCCCATTCGTTCGTAAAACCCGGTAGCCGTACTACGGGCGTGCATTAAAATCTCCCGGTATCCGCTGTCCCTTGCAATGGCTTCTGCGAAGTCCATTAAGGCCTTTCCGATGCCTTTGCCCTGCAACTGAGGTCTGACGGCCATTTGTCGCAGTACCACCTTAATTTCATCCTCGGGCGCCAGCAGGCAGCAACCCAGCATTTTATCATCTTCAAAAGCCCCGATCAGAATATAGTCGCGGTCCGCGACGATATCATCCTCTTCTAACTCCATTCCGAGCGGATGCCGCAGAATTTCATTACGAAGCCGGACCATTTGTTCGTACTGTGGAGATCCGTAATCGATAATCTTCAGGGCCATGAACTGAATTTTTAGCCGGGGTTTCGGGTTACCCGCTGTAGCCTAAAATACGTCATTTTTGGGGCACTGCCGGCATTTTTACATTTTTTTTTGATATTGGTGCATTTTTAACCAAAAGCTCTATTTTTGCACTCAACAAATAAAAACAATCAGATATGTCAGACATTGCATCAAGAGTTAAAAAAATCATCGTTGACAAGTTAGGAGTTGACGAAGCTGAGGTAACCAACGAAGCATCTTTTACCAACGACTTGGGGGCTGATTCTTTGGATACAGTGGAATTAATTATGGAATTTGAAAAGGAATTCAATATCTCTATTCCTGATGAACAAGCCGAAACCATCACAACAGTAGGCCAGGCCGTTTCATATTTAGAAGAACACGCCAAGTAACCATTTTTTTAAACATTGAGCGCTTTGGTGTGCCGATCATAAATTGGTAATAATTAGCGAACTTTATATCCGCCTTTGAATATGGTTCACCCATGGCAAAGGCGGTTTTTCTTAATGTATTGCAGGGCTTATGGAGTTAAAAAGGGTAGTAATAACAGGTATGGGGGCCTTAACCCCGCTGGGTAATTCGGTCGAAGCTTATTGGGAAGGTCTGATCAACGGCGTTTCCGGAGCAGCGCCTATTGCGTTGTTCGATGCGTCAAAATTCAGGACCAGATTTGCCTGTGAGGTAAAGGGATTTGAGCCTACCGATTTTTTAGATAAGAAGGAATCCAGAAAACTGGACCGCTTCACACAATTTGCGCTGGTCGTTAGTGACCAGGCGATGAAGGATGCGGGCCTCAACAGGGAGAATGTGAATCCGGATCGTACCGGCGTTGTATTGGGTAGCGGTATTGGCGGACTTATTACTTTTCAGCATGAAGTAATGGAGTTTGCCAAGGGAGATGGTACGCCCAGGTTCAACCCGTTTTTTATCCCCAAGATGATTCTGGATATCGCAGCCGGTCAGGTCAGTATGCGGCACAATCTGCGGGGACCCAACTATGCGGTCACCAGTGCCTGTGCCAGCAGCACGAATGCGATGATCGATGCCCTGAACCTGCTGCGGCTGGGCAAGGCAGATATCATAGTGACCGGAGGAAGTGAAGCGGTGATCAGTGAAGCAGGGGTGGGCGGATTTAATGCCATGAAGGCGATGAGTGAAAGGAATGATGATCCCGCCACCGCCAGCAGGCCCTATGATAAGGACCGTGACGGTTTTGTTATGGGGGAAGCGGCCGGTATACTGATTTTTGAAGAATTGGAACATGCAAAAGCCCGTGGCGCAAAAATCTATTGTGAGGTTGTTGGTGGCGGTGCCACAGCGGATGCCCACCATATAACCGCACCCCATCCGGAAGGACTGGGCGCTAAAAATGTCATGCAGGTCGCTTTAAAGGATGCCGGCATACAGACTTCCGATATTGATTATATCAATACCCATGGTACCTCAACACCGCTGGGGGATATTGCGGAGACTAAAGCCATACTGGACGTCTTCGGTGAGCATTCCTATAATATGAATATCAGCTCGACCAAGAGCATGACCGGGCATACCCTGGGCGCTGCCGGCGTGATAGAAGCAATTGCCTGTATTCAATCGGTCATACATGATATTGTACCACCGACCATCAATCATTTCACCGATGATCCGCAATTGGATCCCCGGTTGAATTTTACCTTTAATAAAGCACAGCACCGAACCGTAAATTACGCACTGAGTAATACATTCGGTTTTGGCGGCCATAATGCCTGTGTGATCGTAAAAAAATATCAGGAGTAATCGTTTGTGAACTTTATCAGGGACTTTTTTAAAAAAAAATCAGATGCTACGCTGAAAAAAGAGCTGAAAAACATTTTAGGTTTTTCACCTGATAATTTCTCGCTCTATAAAACCGCTTTAACCCATCGCTCCCTCAGCGAAAGTGTTGATGAGAATAATGAGCGGCTGGAGTACCTCGGCGATGCCATTTTAAGTGCCATTACAGCCGATTATCTATTCAGAAGATATCCATTCCAGGGAGAAGGTTTTCTGACGGAGATGCGAAGTAAAATGGTCAACCGGCAGCAGTTGAATGAAGTAGCCGTCCGGATGGGGCTCAAAAAAATCACCCGTTACAATAAACAGGATCATTGTCTGAAAACCAGCCATATTTTCGGCAATGCACTGGAAGCACTCGTAGGTGCCATCTATCTGGATTATGGCTATAAAAGGACCAGTAAATGGGTGCTGGATTTTGTGGTAGCGCCCCATATGTTTATGGATGAACTCGAAACACTCGAAATCAACCATAAAAACAAACTTTATGGCTGGGCTGGCAGAAACGGCAAACGGCTCGAATTCAGGACCCTGAGCGAAAAGCAGGAGAACGGACGTCGGCTTTTCACGGTGGCGGCGCTGGTAGATGGTGAGGAAGTATCCCGCGGCAGTGCCTTCAATAAGAAAGATGCTTCTCAGGTAGCCGCCAATCTGGCGATGGAACATCTGGAACCCCAGGAAGCTCCTGATGCTGAAGCCTCCTGATTCCTAGACCGATACCAGGTCGCACTTGCATCGGTTCCGGCCTGTCATCAAATCATACGAGGCTCATGAAGCAAGTTCCCATTTATATGGATTATTGTGCTACTACCGCCTGCGACCCGGCAGTGGTAGAAGAGATGTTACCTTACTTTACCGAATTTTTTGGCAATGCCGCCAGCCGTATTTACAGTTATGGCTGGCAGGCTGCGGCAGCAGTGGAACAGGCTACAGCCCGAGTTGCGGCGTTACTGCATGCCCAACCGCGGGAGATTTTCTTTACGTCGGGTGCCACAGAAGCCTGCAATCTGGCCATCAGGGGCATTGTTGAAATGTATGCCATCAAGGGACGACATATTATTAGTTGCCGGACGGAACATAAGGCAGTGCTCGACACCTGTCAGGCTTTGGAAAAGCAAGGTGCAGAACTGACCCTGCTGCCTGTTGATGCCGGGGGCAGGGTGGATCCTGAGCAACTTGCGGCGGCCATCCGGCCGGATACCGTATTGGTAGCGATAATGATGGCCAATAACGAGACAGGCGTCCTGCAACCCGTAGAGGAAATCGGAGCGATCTGTAAACAGAAGCAGGTACTTTTTTTCTGTGATGCCACCCAGGCAGCAGGTAAAATCCCCATAGACGTGGAAACTATTCAGGCCGACCTGCTCTGCCTGAGTGCACATAAAATCTATGGCCCCAAAGGAGTAGGAGCGCTCTATATCCGAAGCCGTAATCCCCGGGTTAAAATCCGCCCGCAAATAACTGGCGGCGGCCAGCAGGATGGGATCAGAAGCGGGACACAGAATGTGCCCGGAATTGTAGGACTGGGCAAGGCTTGCGCAATTTGCGGTTCTGACATGGACAAAGAGATTACAAGACTCACTGGTCTTGCCCGTGAATTGCAGGCAGGCATACACCAAATACCCGGTACCCGGTTGAATGGTCATCCTGATCTTAAACTGGGACATGTGCTGAATTTCTCTTTTGAGGACCTTAACAGCGCGCAGTTATTGCGTGCGCTTACCGGCAAACTCGCTATTTCTGCCGGTTCTGCCTGTACCACTGGTAGTCTGGACCCTTCTTATGTACTGACCGCTATGGGCTTGGAACCGGCCCTGGCCAAAGCGGCGCTCCGCTTCAGCATCGGCCGCTGGACTACAACAACTGAAATTCGCACTGCCCTGGAATGGATTACCGAAACCGTTGCTGCGTTGCGAAGCCATCGGTATCAGGGTTGATGGGCTCCCCTCGATAAAGCAATATCTGTTTTTGCACCCTGCGGTAGCAGCGAAGACCTAACTAGTAATTTTCTTTTACCTTCGTCTGAAAAAAAATTACGATATGAGTCAGCTTTGGAAGGACTATCAGCAACAACACCAGGAGCGTTTTTTAGCCGAAATGATGGATTTATTGCGCATCCCTTCAGTTAGCGCGAAATCAGAACACCAGGCCGATATGACCCGCTGTGCAGAAGCAGTAAAAGCAGCGCTGCTGTCCAGTGGCTGTGATAAAGCAGCACTGATGGACACCGCCGGCTTTCCCGTGGTTTATGGTGAGAAAATCATTGATCCCGTCCTGCCAACGGTCCTGGTATACGGACATTATGATGTGCAGCCGGTGGAACCACTGGAAGAGTGGAAAACGGAACCTTTTGAGCCTACGATAATAGACGGGAAAGTATTTGCACGGGGCAGCGCCGATGACAAAGGTCAGTTTTATATGCATGTGAAGGCGCTGGAAATCATGAATAAGACTGAAACACTGACCACCAATATCAAGTTTTTGATTGAAGGTGAAGAAGAGATCGGTTCACCCAACCTGGGTCCCTTTGTGGCAGAACACCGGGAATTGTTGAAAGCGGATACCATTCTGATCAGTGACAGCGCCATGCTCAGCCTGGAAACGCCTACGCTGGACACGGGTGTACGCGGGTTGAGTTATATTGAAGTGGAAGTAACGGCTGCTGCCAGGGACTTGCATAGCGGTACTTATGGCGGTGCCGTCGCCAACCCGATTGTTGTTTTGTCCAAAATGATCGCCAGCTGTCATGACCAGGACAACCATATCACGATTCCGGGTTTTTATGATGCGGTACAGCAATATTCGGCGGAAGAAAGAAAAATGATTAACGAAGCGCCCTTCGATGAAGCTGCATATAAATCCGAAATCGGCATCCAGGCACTTTGGGGCGAGAAAGGATATACGACATTTGAACGAACTGGTATACGGCCCACGCTGGAATTGAACGGTATCTGGGGCGGCTATCAGGGTGAAGGCGCCAAAACGGTGTTGCCGGCGAAAGCCAGTGCTAAAATTTCTGCCCGACTGGTACCCAATCAGTCCAGTGAAAAAATTACCCGGCTGCTCCTGGATTATTTCCGCAAAATAGCGCCGCCATCTGTTACCGTAAACGCATTCGAACATCATGGAGGCGAAGCCTACGGGACACCAATTGACAGCAAGGGGTATCAGGCAGCATCTAAAGCGGTAGAAACGACTTTGGGAAAAAGGCCGATTCCGGTCAAAGGCGGGGGCAGTATTCCCATATGTTCGCTGCTCAAGCAGGAGTTGGGCGTGGATATCGTTTTTATGGGATTTGGACTGGATAACGACGGCCTGCACAGCCCGAATGAAAAATATAATATTGAAAACTTTTACAAAGGCATTGAAACCATACCCTATTTTCATAAATTTTTTGCAGAATAAGGTTGTTTCACTGTGCGGCCGTTAATATCCGGGGTACCGAATATCTGAAATCATGGCAACTATTGAAAATTTCAGGCCCGAATGGGCGGCTGATTTCAAGGCCCTCAATATGGCCTGGCTGGAACAATATTTTCAACCCGAACCTTTTGATCAGGAAGTGCTTTCCCATCCGGAGCAGTATATTCTGGATTCCGGTGGTGCCATTTTCTTTGTGGTAGAATCCGATCGGCCATTGGGTACGGTCGCCATCATGTACAACCAGCAAGGGGAACTCGAACTCACTAAAATGGCCGTATCCAATGCAGCAAGAGGCCGGGGTTTTGGCAATTATCTGATGCAGGCTGCGATTGATGCCGCCAAGACCAGGGGCGCCAGGGAACTGGTCCTTTATTCCAATACGCTGCTGGCACCCGCCATTGGACTCTACCGGAAATTTGGGTTCAAGGAAGTTGGGGCATTTCATTCCGAATACGAGCGATGCAATATCAAAATGTCGCGCGTACTCTGATACGCACTTCAGTTATTGCGGCAGCCGCGGGCGCTGCATCCGGTAAGGCGTACCATTTAATGTATTCAGAAAAGCTACCAGCTGATCCCTTTCCTGCGCAGTTAAATTCAGCTTTTTAAGAAGCCGGTCGGTTTTTGGAAATAAGGGATCTGCTTTTTGTTCTTCTGTTTTCGGTGGCTGTGGCATGCCGCTGTTATACATATTTACGATGCCCCGGAGATTACTGAACAATCCGTTGTGCATCCAGGGACGGGTACGGTCCAGCTCCCGTAATGAAGGCGTCCGGAACTTTCCTACATCTGCAGCATCCTTGGTAACATTGTATCGTCCCAAGTCTTCATATTTTCTCTTATAATAGGTGAGTCCGATATTGTGGAAGGAGGTATCCGTGAGGTAGGTCCCGCTGTGACAGTTCATGCAACGGGCTTTGGTACGAAAAAGGTGCAGGCCCGCCAGTTCATCATCATTGAATTCATCATAATCTCCCGCCAGAAATTTATCATAACGGGTACTGCGACTTTTGATTACCTGCTGAAAAGCGGTAAGCGCTCCGGCAATCCGGTCAAAATCCCGCTCCCGGTTGCCAAAAGCCTTCTCGAAAAGGGTGTCGTATCCGCGAATGCCCTCCAGTTTGGCGGCCAAAGTGGGTACATCTACATTCATTTCATGATGGGCGCTCAGCGGTTCTACTAATTGGGTTTCAAAACTATTGGCCCTGCCGTCCCAGAATAACCTGGGGTAAATATAAACATTCAACAGGCTCAAGGTATTCCGGTTTCCCTGGAGGTGATCATTGCCAAGGGCCACGACGCGGCCATCCTGCCAACTCAAGTCGGGTTCATGGCAGCTGCTGCAGGAAATCTGATTGGAACCGGAAAGCCGGGGATCGAAAAACAGAAACATGCCCAAACGTGTCAAAGGATCGGCGGTGGTCTTGTACCAGGAGGTATCGTCTTTGGGTATGACGGCCATTTCACTCCAGATGGCACCGGAATCAATCGTCGGCCGGGGCCATTCTGCAATAGGACGGCTGTATAGGCTTCTTAATGAGTCGCTGTAACTGTTATGCCGCTGTTGTCCGTAACGGGTAAAAGAAAGTGATCCCAGACCCAGGAGAACTATAATTGCCGTAACCAGATAGATTTTGCGCATAGATTACAAAAATATTTGAAATCCGATTGAAATACTGATTTGCTTTTTACTTCCAGTTGGCGGTATGTATAATTGTTCATCGATATGGCTGCCCTGTAACCGGTGCATGAGGCCGGCGTTAAGTGAAAAAGCCGACCCCATTCTTTTCAGAAGGGCCTGCGTATAATACAATAGAGATATCTCTCCGCTGAAAAAAGTTGAGCCTCTGAAGTCAAATTCAGGGTACGCGATAGTCCTTGTAAAAACATTTATCTGCGTGGGTGGGACAGTTAATTCATTTTTTACGGGCTTCACAACCGCAGGTCGGATATTGATTTTAATAAGCGATTTAGGGGTATAAATGTATTTTCCTCCAGACAGTGCCAGTTCCGCAGTGGTATTTTCGTAAAAATGCGATGCCAGGAAGTCTTTTTTACTGAGATGATAAACTTCTCCGCTGAACCCGAGTTCGTAGCGAAGTTTCTTTTCCGTTTTTACACTTAAAAGATATTGCAGTTTTGCCCGGTGTTCGTCAAAAAGATAATTGGCGCCAGTTGGTGAAGACATCAATAACCCTGTTCCTTCGTTGATGCTGCCATCGATAAAAAATTGGTGAACCCTTGAGGAATTAACATTGTAGATCAGGGATTCCAATGTTTGTGTTGCCAAATCATACCGGCTATGTACAGATTTTCGAATTAAATCTCCAGCCTCTTTGTCGGGTACCGGGTCATTGACATCTTCATCAGTCGGATTAATCAGATTAAAATTGGTTCTGGCAGCAAACTTATTTGCATAAATAGCTTTAATGAGCCAGTTGGAAACTCCAGTTGCCATACTTACTTGCCAGCCGTCCAAAATAGCTTTGGAATCAGAATAGATCTCAGAAGTGTACTGTGCAGTATATCCGTAGCCATTATTCATATACAATTTTCTTTCGGGATACAACTGGCTCTGAGAGAACATTGTGTTTTTGTAAACGATATCATACAAACCCTCTGATTTTCCGAAACTATAATGTGCCCCCAAGGAAGTTTTGCCAATTTTCATGGTGAGCCCGGGTGCGTAGTTAATGGTAAATACTTTAATATCAGGGCGTGGATCGACAGACCCTGTGGACCAATGATATTTGTAGTTCAGATCTGATGTCAGATAAAGGGATTTAAAAATCGGATAGCTGAATCCTGCCTGAAAATCAATATTCTGCCTTTCGTACCGGCCAGCTTTGCGGGCAAAGTAGGTAAAAGGTGCAAAGCTTTCCTGCGGTGAATTTAAATTATTGGCCAGGCTGTCCTCCCAGATTTTTTTAAATCTTAGTTTGCCCATGATTCGGGCTTTACCCAGTGTCGTAAATCCCTCTGTGTATAAATTGCCTGACTGCGTGTGGTACGCTTCGACCGGTAGTCGGATTGATTTTCTATCTGCAGTATACGTCAGTTCCAATAAACCAGCACGTTTTATGGAATCTGCGATGAGTTGCGTAATGTCTTTTTGTGTAAACGCGAGCTGCAGTCTGGCGAAGCTCATAAGATACAGACTATCTGTTTCGAACCGGCGCTGTGCTGTCGATTTGAGCCTGTCGTAAAATTCCGGTCTAAATTCAGACAGCGTATCAGCTAAAGTTGGCACCTGTGCACGAACAGCTATCGTGCACAGAATACAACTTATCGCCAACCATATTTTACAAGAGTGTAACATCCAAATTAAATCTCAAATGAGGCCACTGATTTTGATGGATCTGCTTTGGTTTTCGTCTGAAAATCATTTTGCGAATTATTGGTATCCTGCAGGATACGCCTACCTTCAATCACCTTAACTGTCTTTCTGATTAATGATTGTGAAGAATATTGTCCTCCCGCCACAAATGTACCGGTCGCATCCAGTGTATTCCACAGACGCTTAGGTGCTCTTTGCGATTCAACGGGTCGGATGACTTCCACGGCATCGAGAATATCACTGATCGTTTCATTTGGTGCAGCCACCTTAACCGGCACCTGAATTCCGTAGCTGGTTGAAGCTTTGATTTCGGTAGCTGTAGGATCGGGGTATTTCAACCAGGTATTGAAAGAGGAGTTGGATTTGAACATAATAAAATCTTCTCTGCCGGGGCTGTCCATAACCCAGTCATTTGTTGTATTCATATAAATGATATTCAGGTTGGGTACCTGAGGATTATCAACGTCTGATTTATAGGGCTTGAAAACAGTATTGCTATCTGTTTGAGCTTCATCATAGGCAACTGCATTCACTTCAAATTCGGCCGTACTCAAATCAACAGTCAGGGTTGGGTCGGTGACGCTGATTACTTTTCCGTCATTTCCATTGAACGGTTGTGTATGATTTAAAGCGGTTTGTGCAATGATAATGCTTTGTCCTGGTTCCAGCGGATGATCCTTGCCGCTTCCGGGGATCATAAACAGGTACCTGAAATACAGATAGTCGTTGTTGGCGTTACCGATACCTCCTGGCATTCCAATGGCTTGTGCCCAGTCAAAGCTCGAATTGCCGGATGCAATGCTTCCATTTTCGCTAAAGGAACTTCCTATAAATAAGCTGTCCAGATATATCGTCTGATTAGAGTTATTGTAAATTTCGATAAACTGATCCCGAAACATTGCACCTGTCTTTGTATTTGAACCTGCGTAATAAATTTGCTTAAAAACAAGGTCCCCAATTTTGCCACTTTGTAAGGTAATTTTAATATTGGCATTTTGGTTGATCGCTTCTGATTCAGTTCCATTATAGGCAACGTTGGTTCCAACAAAAATTTCCGTTTTGTTATAGAATTCTTCTGCCGTATAGTTTCTCGAAGCACTAATAGTATAGTTGCCGGGTGGTATACTTGCGAATATAGCAATACCGTCTTCATTAGTATTAGCCGTTAATTCCTGGCCGCTGATCAGATTGGTGATTTTTACCGGAATATTTTCCTTTGATAGTCCCAGCGCACTATCTTCCTGTGTGTAACTTACCTGCACACTCAATGAGATAGGTTGAATCGTATCAATATCAGATTTTCTGCAGGCAGTAATTGTCGTAATCAGTGTAATAATAAAAAAGAGCAATTGTTTGTTCATGATATATCTGTTTGTTGAAAAATTATAGTTGTAAACTTGCCCCCATAGTAATGCTTAATGGGTTATAATTATAGATGCCCACAGTCTGGTTTCCATCTTTATTCGATATTGTGTAGGCTTTAGGTTTTATATTCAAAACATTAAAAGCGCTTACGGAGAGCCGGATACGTTTCCCTATTTCCTTGGCGACGCGCATATTGAAAGTCCAGAATCCTCTGGAAGGTATTGTCAATCTTTCTCCCGTGTCCTCATCTATACCTTTCCTTAAGTAGGCTAGTTCTTCACTTTCTGCTTCCTGCCGACTGAGCTGTATTTGTTCACCGGTGTACATCGTATAGGATAAAGGGTAGATATTTTCAGCTTCCCAGCGCTGTTGAAGCAGAGGCTGATAATCTGCTACTACACTAATGATAAAACCGATCGTAGGTATATGCGTGCTAGTAGTAAAATTTAATACAGATTCCCGGGAAACTCTTTGTCTGGAGGGATATTCGACATATCGAACTCCCTTCGCTAGAGCCGATTCTGAAGGGATTACGATTTCGCTAAGATTACCACCGGTATATCTGGAAACGGCATATCCAGCTCTTATTGCCAGAGAGGTAAGTATCACAGGAATATATTTACTCTGAAATGAGAACTGCAGACCCCAGTCTTCAGAGTTTAAGCCGTTATTCATCCGGGACCGTCGAAGATCCCAGGCGGTGGCTGTTTCTCCTGTCGGGAAATAAGAAATTGTACTATCCGGGTTGAGTGTGTAGTTGTACAGCGGAACTTCAGTAGGGATATATTCGGTGAAGGTATTGAATCCGTTTTTGTTTTTCTTATAATAAGCGAACATGGAGCCGCTGCCAATTTTAGATGATCGGAATGTAATGCCCTGTTCAAACTGGTAGGTGGCGGCATTTTTGAGGGCTCTGTTTTCTGCGGGGATCATCTTAGTATATACCAGATACAAACTGGTATTGGTATATCCTGTATATAGATTTAACAACGGCAGGTCAAAATAAGTGGGGGCGGGATACAGGTGTGCCAAGGATGGGGATTTGAATGAAATGCCGTAGGAACTGCTGATACTCCAGTTTTTATTAAGCGCGTAGTTGAAGGAGATCCGGGGTTGGGGGTTCAGGTTCTGGTTTTGGACATTTAGTCTGAAACCTATACCAAAATTAAAGCGTTTTCTAAAAAGTTTACCACGTATATTATCTTGGAAATAGAGGCCAAAATTGGTTTCAAATTTTACGCTATCTGCATAACTAAAGGATCTTTCATTTTGATCCGACTGATCTACCCATCTGGGATGATCGGGATCAACAATATTGCCTCGGCCTGTATTTCCCGCACCGCTCAGATTCAGGCCAGCGGAAAATTGGTGTTGCAGTGACAAGGTAGGGATTAGCTTTGACTGTAGATCTAATTGAGCGCTATAGGAAACGGGCCTTCCTTCGATTTGTTCTACTGCCAGATAATTGCCAGGCACGAAATATCCTTCGTAAACACCAGTAGTGTCTTTTGATGCGATTCCTTTCGGCATTCCGTTCAATAGCCATTGGGTATAGGAGTCTTGTCTTCCTGTGGAGTAACTTAGTAACACAGCGGCATTGTCCAGAAACCGTTTGTTAAAAGTAAATGTGGTATTATTACTCAGACGTAAGTTCCTCCTTTTGGAATAACTCATACGATCGGCATCATCATCTGGATCGGCTTTTTTATCGTCCAGATTGCTTTCTGCACTAATATTCAGTGAGTTCCTGATGATTTTTGAAAAATCTTTTGTCCACTTGAGACTGGCGTTGACATTATTATAACTTTTAACTTTATCTCTGGGATCTTTGTTACTGTTTGTATACCCAATTCCGAAGTTTAAAGCCCCCACATTTGGCCCGAGGTCGTAGCCTTTTGCCAGGGAAAAACTAGTACTGCCTCCGTTGAAATTGGAATTGAAATTATAGGGCGTCCGACCGGCCTTCGTAGTAATAAGAATTGCGCCGTTGTTGAAATCGCCATACTTCGCACTGCCTACTCCCTGGATAATTTCAATACTGGCTATATTGGACATAGGTATATCCCGCAGGTCGAAGCCATTATAAGTGACGTCTGCGGTTGATTCGCCAAATCCATTTAATAACGACCCTCCCAATCCTCTTGAAGAAATGCCTCGCGATTGCATATTTGTTTCATTGCTAATGCGTACGCCGTCAATAAAGATGGCGACGCCAAATGAATTGTTCATTGCATCTACTCCGGAGGCACCCGTACGTAAACTGATGGTTTGGGGAGTTTGTAAGTCCGGGGCAGTAGTTTTTCTTCCAGGAAGTGCATTGAGTACGTCCATTAGAGAAAAAGCCTGTAATTGCCGGATGGCTTCCTCATCAAAAACAATAGAGGATGCTGAGTTTTGATTTTTTACTACACCTGATACTACGACATCACTTAAGGTGAGACTGAGTGGCAGCAAGGTGATATTATGAATATGGGAATATTCGGACCTGTGAATAAGGACCGATTGCGGAGCCTTGTTAACAAAAGTTGCCTCCAGCTGAATACTATCATATTCTTCTAAATTCGTGTTGAATTCAAACCGTCCTTCGGTATCAGTCGTTCTGGATGCCACTTCGGCTCCTTCGACAATGAGTCTTACTGTGGCGAAATGCAAGCCTATACCCTCCGCGTCTTCAACAACACCTCTTAAAATATTGTTATCCTGAGCATTAGCAGATAACGTACAACAGGTGTAGAACAGCCAGATATAAAAATATTTAGCGATAGTTTTGTTCATTTTGAACGCACAAAGGTACTCTTGGAAACTGCTGAGCTGTTTACGAATTCGGGAATTTTTTAATCGCCTAAAACCCATTTATTTACAAGGGTTTTCCCGCTTTCAGATCTTTTGTAACTTTGAAACTGAAACGCTGAAGAAGGTTTAATTGTTGAATAATAAAAGATGAGCGATAAGGAAAAGCTAAGACTGGATAAGTATTTATGGTCAATCCGGCTGTTTAAAACACGCCGGCTGGCTACCGATGCCTGTAATAATAACAAGGTGAAATATCAGGAAGAATCGGCTAAACCTGGTAAAAATGTGCATTTAGGCGATGTATATGAAGTACGTACCGAAGGGCGCAAATGGGTCATAAAAGTCACCGGACTGTTACACAATCGACTCAAATATTCCGAAGCAGTAAATTATTACGCGGACCTCACGCCGGCCGAAGAACTGGAACGGCTGGACTACCAGGCGGCGACATTTCATACAGGAAAACGCCTCAGCAAAATAGGCCGTCCCACAAAGAAACAACGTCGGGACCTGGAAGATTTTACGGACGGAGCGGATTAATCCCGAGGGGTTTTGAAATTCAGATTCCCCAGCTGCTTAATTTTGTCACATGCATATAGATATTCTGAGTGTACAACCCGACCTTTTGATCAGTCCTTTTTCACATAGTATCATGAAAAGGGCTCAGGAAAAGGGCCTGCTGCATATTGCTGTACACCAGCTCAGACAGTGGGCGGTGAATGAATACGGACAGGTGGATGATTATCAATATGGGGGAGGCGCGGGTATGGTGATGATGTGCGAACCTTTGGCCAATGCCATCGAATCCCTGCAACAGCAGCGCAGCTATGATGCCATTATTTACATGACACCCGACGGAAATGCCCTCAATCAGCAATCGGCGAACCTGCTTTCCTTAAAAGAAAACCTGTTGATCATCTGCGGGCATTACAAGGGCATCGATGAACGTATTCGCCAGCAATATGTTACGATGGAAATTTCTGTGGGTGATTATGTCCTCAGTGGCGGAGAACTGGCTGCGGCCGTACTGGTCGATGCGATCGGGAGACTGATTCCCGGCGTGCTGGGCAATGAAACATCTGCGCTGACAGATTCCTTTCAGGATAATTTACTGGCGCCGCCCGTCTATACTCGACCGGTGGACTGGAAGGGTATGAAAGTGCCGGACGTCCTGATGAGCGGGGACCACCAGAAAATTGAAGATTGGCGCTATGAACAGGCTTTGGAGCGGACCCGCCAACGTCGGCCTGACTTATTGAAGGATTGAGAGAACTCCTGCCATCGCAGGAGTTCTCTGAGAATTTGTATCGTAACTTAGGCTTGTTTGGCGAATTGTACTTCTCCACTCAATTTAACATCATCACTAACCATAACACCACCGGTTTCCAGGGCGGCATTCCAGTTCAGTCCGAAATCCTTGCGGTTTAATTTTCCCGAAAAGGAGAATCCTGCTTTTTCATTTCCCCAGGGATCCTTGACGGTTCCACCGTATTCCACGTTTAGCGTAAGAGGAAGGGTGTTGCCTTTAATGGTTAAATCTCCCGTTAACTCATAGTTGCCTTCACCAACCGGTGTAAATTTGGTGCCGGTAAAGCTGATCTCGGGAAACTGTTCTGCATCGAAGAAATCTGCGCTTTTTAAATGCGTATCCCTGTCAGCGCTCTTGGTATTGACGGAGTTGGTTGCAATGGTGGCTTGCACCGTAGCATTTTCAAATCCATCTGCGGCAGCTGTAATGGTCGCATTAAAATCTACAAATTGTCCTTTGACGTTACTGATCATTAAATGCCTTACTGAGAACAAAAGTTCACTATGCGCAAGGTCGAGATTCCAGGTTTGTGCCATATTTATTTTTTTATTTTTAATTGATAGTACAAAGTTCAGTCAAAGTTCCACTGCCACCATTAATATAGGTTAAGATTCTATTTTTTAACAAATAGCCATCCCCGGTTTTAATTTCCCGGCACGGGAAAAAACCTGTAAGTTTATCCCATGGAGATCGAAGGTAATATTGTTGACATTCAGGCCCGGAAAATCTATCCGGGTAAAATTCGGGTCGAAGCAGGCAGAATCGTGGAACTGGTCCCGATGACACATCAACAATATGAAAGTTATATCCTGCCGGGTTTTGTGGACAGTCATGTCCATATCGAAAGCAGTATGCTGGTTCCCTCAGAATTCGCTAGGCTGGCCGTTGTTCATGGCACGGTCGCTACCATCAGTGACCCTCATGAAATTGCCAATGTATGTGGGGTGGCCGGCGTGGAGTATATGATTGAAAATGGCCGTTCAGTACCTTTCAAATTTAATTTCGGCGCCCCAAGCTGTGTACCGGCTACGGCGTTTGAGACAGCTGGCGGTCGCATTACGGTGGATGATATCAAACAATTGCTGGCCCGGGATGAGATCAGGTACCTGGCTGAAATGATGAATTTCCCGGGTGTGCTCAGCGGTGATAAAGAAGTAATGGCGAAAATTAAGGCGGCCCATGATCTGGGTAAGCCTGTGGACGGCCATGCGCCAGGACTCCGGGGAGCAGATGCCCAAAAATATGCCGCCGCTTTGAATCCGGCTTTGGGAGAACCTCAGGCCACCGATCATGAATGTTTTACCCGCCAGGAGGCCATAGATAAACTGGACGCAGGCATGAAGATTTTGATCCGGGAAGGTAGTGCCGCCAAGAATTTTGAAGCGCTGATCGATTTGCTTCCGGACCATGCTCCGCGGATGATGTTCTGCAGTGATGATAAGCACCCCGACAGCCTCATGGTGGGCCATATCAACCAGCTTTGTGCACGGGCCGTTGCCCGGGGGATTGATGTGTATAAAGTACTTCAGGCGGCCTGTATTAATCCGGTCCTCCATTATAAGCTGGATGTCGGTTTATTGCAACCCGGGGACCCGGCGGATTTTATTCAGGTAAAGGATCTCAGGGACTTTGAGGTGGAAGCGACTTATATCGATGGTCGGCAAGTCGCTGTATCGGGCCGGTCTTTGATCGATACGACTCCTGCAAATCTGATCAATCATTTCAAGACAAACCCAAAGCAGGCCATCGATTTTGCAGTGCCTTTTAAGGGTCAGGTGACCATCCCGGTCATTGAAGCCCTTGAAGGACAATTGATTACCAATCGACTGGATTGCCCTCCCAGGGTGTCGAATAATGAAATTGTCGCAGATACAGATCAGGATATCCTGAAAATTGCTGTTATCAACCGGTATCAGAATGCCCCGGTGGCCTGTGGTTTTATCCGGAATATGGGCCTGTCCTCCGGGGCGCTGGCTTCCTCGGTGGCACACGACAGTCATAATATCGTGGTGGTGGGTGCTGACGACCAGTCGATGGCTGCGGCCGCCAACCTGATCATTCGTGAAAAAGGGGGCATCAGTGCTGTAAATAACCGTGCTCAACTAATTCTGCCGCTTCCTGTGGGAGGCATAATGACCAATGCGGATGGATATCAAACGGCGGCCTTATATACGGAAATAGACCAAATGGCGCGGGAAATGGGTTCCTCCCTGCCATCGCCGTTTATGACACTGTCTTTTATGGCCCTGCTGGTAATACCGGCGTTGAAAATGAGCGATAAAGGTCTTTTTGATGGCATAAAATTCGCATTTGTACCAACGGATTGACAGATTAAACGGCCCGAAAGCGGGATTCCGGTATTTGGGCTGTGGTTATTGACCGAGTCAAGTCCGCTGTTTACCGATATATTAAGTTTATATGCAATAAATCTGTTGTAATACCAATTTGGGCTTCCTATTTTTACTAAAATTTTGGAAAAATGACTGAAAACAATCCCTATAAAACGGAAATGTACAACCAGCCGGAACCCGACCAGAACTTCCGGCCTCGGTCTTCTCAGAGTCATGTGTGGATCGGCGGATTTTTACTGGTCGTAGGCATTGTGTACCTGCTCAGAAAAATGGGCGTAGATCTGCCTGATTTTATATTTTCCTGGCAGATGCTATTAATCGCACTGGGAATTTTCGTCGGGATCCGGAAGAGTTTTGAAGGAGTAGGATGGATGATTCTGATTCTTGTGGGCGCTATTCCCATGATCAACGAATATTTTGTATTCGGGCAGCTGAGAAGATTTGTCGTACCCATCATCCTGATTGGCTCTGGTTTGTTTTTTATTTTTCGGCCCAAGGGCTCCCGACATATTATTCAATTTGATGAAGGCGGCGCTTCCGGCCAGGATTATATTGATACCACCTCAATTTTCGGTGGTACCAAAAAGAAAGTGTATTCGAAGAACTTTAAAGGGGGGGATATGACCAATATATTTGGAGGCAGTTCGATTGATCTGACCCAGGCCGATATCCAGGGTACTGCGGTACTGGACGTAACCGCCCTTTTTGGCGGATCGACGCTAATTGTCCCATCTCACTGGAACGTTATTTCTGAAGCAGTAGCCATACTCGGGGAAGTAAAAGACAAACGTGTATTGCGGAACAACCCTGAAAATGATAAAGTGCTGATGATAAAAGGTACCGTAGTTTTCGGAGGCATCGATATTAAAAGTTTCTAATCTGATAGTGACCGGGATAGGATATCGAAGATCCCGGCTGTTTGTTGAGTTCGCGTCGAAGATCAGTTTTCAATCTAAACCCTGGTATTATTTAACGACTGCATGGCGTCACCATTATCCGCGAAAAGATTTATTATTTCCCTGATCATCGGATGGGTTGTTCTGGTCGGTGTAGAGGTCTATGTGCTGAACTGGCTGAGCTTTCCTGCCACGATTGTTGCTGGTGACAGCCTGATTAGCATCACCCTGTTACTACTGGCAGGCCTGCTGGTGTTGACGATTTCCCGGTATTACCTGCCAACGTCCTATCTGTTCGTGGGGATTATTATGTCTTCACTGGTACTTGCGGCGCTCTGGCTTTTTGTATCCAATACTTTTTTGAAAATTATTTACGGTGACAATCAAGCCTATTTATATTTTCTGAAGAACTCGCTGGTAATCCGGTTTTCTTTCGCGGTCCTGTTACTGACTATCATAACGACCGCAGCAATTCTGTGGAGCAATTGGCAGCAACGTCAGAAGGAACTACAAAGAAATAAGGATGTGGAAGCCCTATCCCGGGAGGCGGAACTCTTTAAGTTACGGCAACAGCTACAGCCTCATTTTCTTTTCAATAGCCTGAACTCCATCAATGCCCTGATCGGTCTGGATCCGGCGCAGGCGCGAAAAATGGTTCAGCAGTTGTCTGATTTCTTAAGGGGGACCCTGAAGAAAGAAGAATCTCAGATGGTGACCCTGGATGAGGAACTCAGTTATCTGAACCTTTATCTCGAAATTGAGAAAGTGCGATTCGGTAACCGTTTGCAAACCCGTATCACAATTGCGCAGGGTGCCGAACAGGCAATGCTTCCGACACTTTTGCTGCAGCCTGTGGTCGAGAATGCCATCAAGTTTGGCTTATATGATACCACCGGATCTACTTTGATTTCCATAGATTGTGAACTGCAGCAACAACAATTACTGATTCGTGTGAAGAATCCGTTCGATCCGGAGACTTCCATGCCGAAAACCGGAACTGGTTTTGGCTTGTCTTCCATAAAAAGGCGTTTATATTTGCTTTTTGCCCGGAATGACCTCTTAGCCATTCATGCAGAAAACAGAATTTTTGAAACCATCATAAAGATACCTCAATGAGCAAAGTAATAATTATTGATGACGAATTCCTGGCCAGATCCATGGTAAAGGAGTACCTCAGGAAACACCCGCAACTGGAAGTAGTCGCCGAATGCAACGATGGTTTTGAGGGTCTGAAAGCGATACAGGAGTTCCAGCCGGATCTTATATTTCTGGATATTCAGATGCCTAAAATCAGCGGTTTTGAAATGTTGGAACTGGTGGAAGACCCACCGTCAGTCATCTTCGCCACTGCTTTTGATGAGTATGCCATAAAAGCATTTGAAGCCCATGCCGTTGACTATCTGCTGAAACCTTTTGATCAGGATCGATTCGACAAAGCGGTTGCCAAATTTGTTGCCAGGAACCCCGAAACGAGTTCCCCCACAAAGGAACTTCTAAATGATACAAAGTTGCAGGGCAGTAATAACCGCATTGTTGTTAAAAATGGTAGTAAGATCAAGATTATACCGGTACAGGAAGTACTTTATCTGGAGGCGGCAGATGACTTTGTAAAGATCTTTACCAAAGAAGGCTATTTTCTGAAAAATAAGACCATGTCTTTTTTTGAATCCTTTCTGCCAGCCGATATGTTTGTTCGCAGTCACCGATCTTTTATCGTAAATATTCAGGAAATTACCCGAATTGATCCCTACGAGAAGGATGGTCATGTTGCCATTTTAAAAAATGGAACCAAAATAAATGTAAGCCGCAGTGGTTATGGTAAATTAAAAGAGGTATTGGGGCTTTAACCACATTTTTCACTGGAAAGTTTTCGTTTTTACCTGTTTTTCCCCATCTTTAGGAAAATTTAAATAATATGGGAACATTTGTAATTTCAACCAGAAAAAATGGGGAAACACAATTTAACCTCAAAGCAGGTAATGGCGAAATTATCCTCAGTAGTGAAGGATACAGCAGTCGGGCCGCCTGCGAAAACGGCATTGCTTCTGTAAAAACGAACGCAGCAGATGATAGTCGATATGAAAAGTTGACCGCCAAAAACGGCAAATTTTATTTTAATCTGAAAGCGGCAAATGGTCAGATTATCGGCACCAGCGAAATGTATGAAACCGAAGCTTCGCGAGACAATGGAATTGCATCGGTGAAAAATAACGCACCGGATGCTCCGATTAAAGATGCGGCATAATAATAGTTTATTTCAAAATGGGAAAAGCCGGATTTATTCCGGCTTTTCTGGTTTTTGATGGGAGGGTTGTATTCCACAGGAGGAAAGGCGCAACCGTTTGCGCGGAAAAACTCAGTTCGCTTCACTTAATTTTAGTCCGGATCCGCAATGGCTGTGAGCGACCGAAAGTTCCTTGCTGCCAGGATGAATATTTTTTCAACAGGTGTTGCAGGGGATGGTGACCTTCCTTTTCTGTGACATCTGTCGCTGATATTTAAAAAACATAAGTATGAAAATACTGCCGCTTTTGCTGCTATTGACATTTAGCAACTTCTTACAGGCTCAAATGATACCATATAAAACCTGTGAGCGTTGCTGGGAGCCTGATCAATTGGGCAATCACCGGGCTGTTCTTCAGTTCGATGGTAAGGATAAAATGGCACATGTATTGCTTCCCTGGAGAAGACCCGATGCGCATGTAGATCAAAAGCGGGTAGTGGTAATAGATGGTCAGACCGGGAAGCGGGTGCTCAACTGTAGCGTAACTGAAATCAACCGGGAACAGGCGCACATCTTCTTTGAGCCGGTTTCAGGCAGGGGTACTTACTATGTGTATTATTTATTGTACAAGAACGAAGGGCGCAGCAATTACCCCAAGGGCGTCTATCTGCGGCCTGATACCACTGCCGCTCCTGACTGGATACGTACGCTGAACACCAGCGCACCTGTCAATGCCCGGGTAACTGCTTTCGAAGTTATTGACAGCTTCAATAGTTTTTATCCGATGGAAGTGATTGCTACCCAGGCGGAACGCAGGGAGTTGGAAAAGCAATTTGCTGATGCCGGATTCATCGTTTTTCCTGAAGACCGGTCCCGGCCCATTATTATGAAAGCCGATTTGCCCCAACGTTGGATGTACCAGCGATCCGGATTTTTTGAGGGCAACGCTTCAAAGGGAGAATTCTATACATTTCAGTTGGGTGTCTATGCCCTGAAAGACCTTACCGATGTTGAGGTGCAGTTTTCCGATCTTGTCCTGGGAGAAAAGATCATATCAGCTGATGCGATCAGTTGTATCAATACGGAGGGCATTACTTATGATGGGAAGTCGTTTCACCAGCGCCTCAAAGTACCCGCTGGCAATGTACAAGCCCTCTGGTGCAGCCTGCGCATTCCGGAAACAGCAACGACAGGCGACTATACCGGTACGGCTACCGTGAGGGCGAAGGGGCAGCGACCGGTCACCGTCTCTGTGAAACTAAGGGTTGATAATCGAAGGCTACAGGACGGTGGTATCAGCCATCCGGAGCTTCAGACCCGGTTGCACTGGTTGAATTCGACAATGGCACAGAAAAATGAAGTGATTGCACCCTATACGCCATTGAAGGTTGATGGCAACAATATCAAACTTTTGGGCCGAAAGCTTATCTTGGCAGATGGTGGGTTTCCTTCCCAGGTGCAGACTTTTTTTACGCAGGAAATGACAGGTTACACTGAGCAGCCCAAAGATTTGCTGACGGAACCTATTCATTTTCATGTCAGTGCTGCAATTGACGGTAAGGACCTTTCCTGGCAACAGGGTCGACCCGAGTTTATCAGACAGGAACCAGGTACTGTGCAATGGAAGGCGATTAACCAGTCAGAAAGTCTGCGGATGGAAGTGCTCGGGACATTGGAGTTTGATGGATTTATGCATTATAATGTTATGCTGACAGCGCTTCAGGATATCGCCATTCAGGATATCCGCATGCATATCCCTTTTCAACCAGCGGCGGCGACTTATATGATGGGCCTCGGCGCCAAGGGGGGCATCCGTCCCGACACCGTACACTGGAAATGGGATGTAGCACATAAGAATCAGGATGGAGCCTGGATCGGAGCCGTCAACGGAGGCATGCAGTTTTCACTGCGGGATGAAAAATATGTCAGACCACTGAATACCAATTTTTATCTGCAGAAGCCTTTGTTGTTGCCCGCTTCCTGGGGCAATGACCATAAGGGTGGAATTGATATTTTTCAGAAGGGAACGGCGATTCTTGTGAATAGCTACAGCGGTAGCAGGGAAATGAAAAAAGGCGATACACTTTATTATAATTTCAATCTGTTGATCACGCCCTTCCATCCGATCGATACGGACTTCCAGTGGGCGAATCGCTTTTATCATAAATATGACAGACCCGAAACCATCAGGAAAACAGGTGCCACACTGGTCAATATTCATCATGCCACCCCCATCAACCCCTGGATCAATTATCCTTTTATCGAGTACAAAAAAATGAAAGCCTATATTGATTCAGCCCACAGTTTGGGACTTAAGGTAAAAATATATAATACCGTTCGGGAACTCTCGAACCGTGCCTATGAGACTTTTCCTCTGAGAAGCCTGGGCCATGAGGTCTACTCTCCGGGGCCGGGGGGAGGCTTCAGCTGGCTGCAGGAACATCTCGGCAATGATTATATTGCCGCCTGGTTTGTACCAGGAATTAAGGATGCCGCTATTGTTAACAGTGGCATGAATCGGTGGCACAACTACTATGTCGAAGGCATGAACTGGCTGGTGGAGCATGTCGGTATCGATGGCATTTATCTGGACGATGTGGCTTTCGACCGGGTAACGATGAAGAGAATTAAGCGGGTATTGACCCGCAATGGCCATCCTGGAATTATCGACCTGCACTCGGCCAACCAGTACAATGAACGCGATGGTTTCAATAATAGCGCCAACCTCTATATGGAGCATTTTCCCTATCTGAACCGGTTATGGTTCGGAGAATATTTTGATTATGAAAAGAATGGTCCCGATTTTTTCCTGACGGAAGTCAGCGGGATTCCGTTCGGCCTCATGGGAGAGATGCTTCAGGACGGCGGGAATGCCTGGCGGGGCATGATCTACGGCATGACCAACCGGATGCCCTGGAGCGACAATGCCGACCCGCGCCCCTTATGGAAGGCCTGGGATACATTTGGCATACAGGGTGCTGAAATGATCGGTTACTGGAGTTCGCGTTGCCCTGTAACGACCAGCGATCCTGGCGTATTGGCCACTGTGTACAAGAAGAAAGCGAAAACGATGGTGGCACTGGCCAGCTGGGCACCCGGCGTCACCGACATCGAGTTGAAAATCGACTGGAAGGCGCTGGGTATCGATCCGGCGCAAGCGAAAATTACAGCACCTGCTATCCGGAATTTTCAGGAAGCCAGGATTTTTCAGCCCGGTGAGAGGATCCCGGTGTTGCCGGGGAAAGGCTGGCTGTTGGAGATCGAATAAGAAACCCGAGACTGATATTTGCTATTTTACAAAATATATTTATTGTAATTCGATAAATATATTTTGTTATTTAATAATTTCTTATTTACTTTGTTTTCCTGACCTCGCGGCGCACATAGGTTGACCAGAACGCTGTCCGGTCCTGTTTGTCCAACTAAAATTGAAGAGATGAAAACAAAGACTATTTTGCTCCTGCTGAATATCCTTGCCTGGATCCTTTTTGTCGCCTTATGTGTTCAGGCGGGCGCCATTATCGTAAGCAGTATAGTTTGGCTGGTGATGCCGGAGTCAGTGGATCGACTCTATAAATGGAATGACCTGACCGTCCTTTTTAATTATGATCATGGTCATTTTACCGCATTGGTCGCCATCATCAGTATTGTCACCGTTTTAAAGGCCTGCCTGTTCTACCTGATTATTCGGCTGATTAGCGACAAACAACTCAGTTTAAGCCGCCCTTTCAGCAAACAGGTGCAGCGTTTTACCTTACTGGGTGCCGTGCTGGCACTTTTAATCGGACTTTTTTCAAAGTACGGTGTCGATTATGCCCGTTGGTTAACGGATAAAAAAATCCCGATTCCGGATCCGGCCGCCTTAGAACTGGACGGGGCACATGTATGGATTTTCATGGCTGTTATTCTGTTTGTGATAGCACAGGTGTTTAAAAGAGGTATGGAACTTCAGGCTGAAAGCGAATTAACCGTATAGTATGGCGATCATAGTAAATTTGGATGTAATGATGGCGAAGCGTAAAATGTCCCTCAATGAGTTGAGTGATAAGGTAGGTATCACGCTTTCTAACCTGTCTATTCTGAAAAACGGTAAGGCCAGGGCCATCCGCATTGAAACCCTGAACGCAATTTGTAAGGCATTGGATTGTCAACCCGGAGATATATTGGAATATATTACCTGACCGACATGGCAGCGAACACCAGACAGATTAGGGGCGCGCGCATCTGCGGGTTCGTTCCTGCATCAGTACAATCGCTTCCTCGCGGCTATTAAACATGTTGTTAATATTCACCAGATTATCCGCCAGCTTGTCGTACTGCTTGGTCATTAGGAAAAAAAAGACATGGAGATAATGAATGCCGTCAAAAACGATGGCTTTCTTCTCCGCAAACTCGTCTTTTCTTTTCCAGAATTCGCCAGGCATCTCAGTGTAATGCATACCGGGTCTCAGGTGATGGATGATATGATAACCATCATTCCAGCAAACATGATTGTATTTGGTATTAATACAGTTGATGGAGTTGGTATAGATATTATCGGGGTTGCTCCTGTCAATAAAGGAGTGCTGTGTCCAATTACCCAACATCATCACAAAGCGCGCAAATACCAGTGGAATGGCAAAGACGACCAGCGTGGCTTTGAGGTTGACGAAACACATGCCAATACAGAAAAATATATATATCCATTCTCCCAATGTCAGGTTGGTATAGAGTTTTTTCCTTTTTCGTTTATACAGATATTCAAAAGTTTCTTTAAAACCCAGCAGAATAAAGTTGAAAAAGTATGCCAGGAAACTCTGGAAACTGTCCCGCTGATAGTACATCGTTGAACTGGAATCTTCCTCTGTATTATTTTCCACATGGTGCATGCCCATATGGTGACTGAAATACCCTTCCGGTGCATGGCCAAAGAGGGGACAGAGTATCCAGGTGACATAAGAATGGAATTTTTGTTGATAGGCAGCTTTTAAGGTTTTGCGGTGGCAGAAACAATGAAACATCAGTCCAAATCTCCCCTTGAAATAGAACTGGGCAAAATAAAAATAGACAATGGCTACAACCCACCAGATCCATCCGGTCAGTACCGATGTAAATAACAGGATCGCTACGGGAACGATAGTGAGATGTATTAGTGTTAGCAAATGAATAAAAGGCAGGTCCCGCTCATCTTTCATAAAACGCATCCATAACTTATCATACCATCCTTTTTTGTATTGATTGTTATATACGGGGTCCGTTAAATGATCTAATACTTTCATAATTTAAGTTGTTTATTCCCTTCCGATACCGGCAATAATCGCAGGAGAAAAGCGGGGTTTTTGCTCATGTAAGTACACTAATGTAGGAATTTTGGGCGAGTTCACATAAATAATTTTGTTAACCTGTTCCGATCAGAAGACCGAAAAAGCAGTAATTTGGCGGAATTAGCCTATCTTTGCAGCGTTAGTTTGAGTAACCGCTCTATTGTAAGCACATACGCTTTACCTGTTAGTATTACAGTTTGCCTTTCTCAAATCGTTTTACAAAATTTTAAATACATTAAAATGAACATTTACGTGTCCAATCTTGGGTACAGTTTTACTACTGAGGATCTTACAGATTTATTTTCCACTTACGGTACCGTTGATACAGCAAGGGTAATCACCGATAAATTCACCCGTCAAAGCAAAGGCTTTGGATTTGTGGAAATGTCTGATGAAGATGCGGCACTCAAAGCAATCCGTGAACTGAACGGAACCATGCAGGACGGCCGTTCCATTAAAGTAATGGAAGCACGCCCGAGAGAAGAAAAGGGCAGCTATTCAAACAGATGGTAATCAACCGGCTTTAAAGCCACAAAATTAGAACTCATGGATGCAGCTTCGATAGAAAGATTTATAAGCTCCAACAATAAAAAAAGTCCCGCAGTGAACATACATTTTAAAGACCGTTCTACTGTGACGGGTGTCTTTATTGTGATGAATGATTATGATGAACTCAGGGCGAAAAATTTTTGGAGGGTGGTCAATATCAGAAACCTGCCATCCTGGGAAAAGTCGAAAGATGTAAATGTCTCGCGCCTGTTCAATGGTGCGGCATTTACGCGACTTAGTCACGCGGCACAGTAGCCCGGAGTACTATTTATCAATTTAAAATCTAAATTTATTTAATGGGAGAAACCTGGAATAAAAGAGAAAGAGAACAGAAAAAAAGAAACGCTAAAAAAAGAAAAGAAGAAAAAAGGCAGGAACGTAAGGAGAACCCCTCCAAAGCGAAAAGTCTCGATGATATGATTGCCTATGTTGATGAGTTTGGCAACCTGTCAGATACCCCACCTGTGAAAAAACCTACGTCCATTGACGATATTCCTCCTGTCGTGGGCAATAGCCGTGATCAACAGTCAGAAGAACAGGTCCGTAAGGGAGTGGTTACATTTTTTGATGGCAATAAAGGCTATGGATTCATTAAGGACGTTAATACACAAGAAAGTATATTCGTGCATTTCAGTGATGCAGCTGTTGCCCTTCAGGAAAACTTAAAAGTCACCTTCGATGTGCAAAAAGGCCCCAAAGGCCTGGCCGCTGTCAATGTAAATGCTGCGGAATAGTCCTTTCATTCGGTAGGCCTCATCAGGCGAATCATCACAGCTTACTGGAAATTGATTAAGGCCTAAGAGTATCAATTTCGAAACTTACAAATTCCAGAGTTTTACTACATCCCGAATTTTATTGAGTCCTGAGGGACTCTTTTTGTTTTAATTCATTGCTATTGAAGAAGGAGAACGCAATCCATTTACCGGGCGTTAACATTACCCGTATTTCGGATTATTCTTCTCTTATGAAGGATGTTTTTTGCTGACTTCCAAAGTCAGAAATTTAAACACTTAATAACTTTTATCGATCAGCTGTCACTTTCCAGATAATTCCTCCAGCGTCATCATTGACCAGTAAGGCGCCATCGGTCGTTACCGTTACTCCTACAGGTCTACCGTATACTTCTGCTGCAGGCTCATCAGCAATAAATCCGGTTAGAAAATCTCTGGCAGCCTGGGGCCGGCCATTCTTAAAAGGGATAAAAACCACTTTATAGCCGGATAGTTCTGACCGGTTCCAGGAACCGTGCTGCCCGACGAAAGCCCCATTCTTATATTCGGAACCAAAATGATCTCCGGTATAGAAGCAAAGCCCCAGGGAGGCGGTGTGCGGTCCCAGCGGTACATCAGGTACGATCGCTTTTTTAACCAGGTCTTCATGGGGATCGGCTTGCCACCTGGGATCTTTATTTGCGCCATAATAGCTGAATGGCCAGCCATACCATCCGTCTCTTTTGACGCTGGTCGCGTAGTCGGGGACCAGTTCGTCGCCAATATTATCTCTTTCGTTCACGGCAGTCCACAACTCATGGGTGACCGGGTTGAATGCCAGTCCCACGGGATTTCGCAGGCCGCTGGCATAAATCTTCAGATCGCTGCCGTCCGGGTTGGCTTCAAAAATTAATGCCCTGCCTTTTTCTGCTTCCATGTCGTGCTCCCCTGCATTACTGGCGGAGCCTACTGTGACGTATATTTTATCCCCTTTTTCACTGCTGATGATATTGCGGGTCCAGTGATTGTTATAGCCGCCTGCATACAGGGTAATAATTTTCTCACCGCTACCTTCCAATGCTGTCATGCCTTTTTTATAGGGATAGCGGTAGATGCCGTCGGTATTGCCGATAAAAAAATAGCCATCTAATATCAGCATTCCAAAAGGACGATTCAGGTCTTTGATAAAAATATGTTGCTCATCAATGATGCCGTCGCCATTCCGGTCTCTTAGTAATTTGATTTGATTGGCAGATTTTCGGGTCCCCGACTCGGCTACGAAATAATCGCCGTTATTGCCAATATAAGTCCAACGCGGATTACTGAGACCTTCTGCGAAACTGCTGACGGTAAATCCCTCGGGAGCTTTTGGCGCCTTTGTGTCCGGCCAGCCAATAACCCGGCTATTTTTACGGGCTACAGTGGTTTTATATGGAGGCGGCAGTGTCAGTGGGCCCACCGTCGTCTGAACGGTAACGTCGGGCCCTGCGGCCAGTTTTTCCTTTGCCGCCTGGTCGGGTTCCCGGGCCTGGGCGAGGATTAACAGCGGTAGGCACAAAAACAACGTACAGCAAACTATAAATGGAGGCTTCATAAACGTGTATTTAAGCCTAAATTTACGAATCGTTTCCCGAAACCTGCGGTGAAGGCATACAGCAATCGGCCTGTCGGAAGAAAAAGTTACGCTATCGGAGATCCTGAGTTAATCCGGAAATTCCCAGCCGATATCCTTCCTGTAATACATTTCATCAAATTGGATCGAATTCAGAATGGACCTGGACTGGGTTACAGCCTGCTGAATACTAGTGCCGTAGGAACTGACACAGAGGACCCGCCCGCCATTCGTTAAAAGTGCCGCGCCGTCCTGGCGTGTACCGGCCTGAAAGATGATGGTAGATTTTTCGTCGGGGGCGGGCTCGGGCAGCAGGATTTTAAATCCTTTTTCAAAAGCGCCTGGATAACCGCCACTTACTGCAACGACTGTAGCCGCCGCAAGCGGATCGGTTGCGATTTGCTGGCTTTTCAAATCATTTTTTGCCGCTGCCAGACAGAGGTCTGCAATATTATTCAGAAGTCGGGGCATGACTACTTCAGTTTCAGGATCGCCCATACGGCAATTGTACTCAATGACATAGGGCGCGTCATTGACTTTAATCAGGCCGATAAATATGAACCCTGTATAATCTATTCCTTCGGTGTTCAATCCATTTACAGTCGGTTGAATGATCTGTTCTTCCACCTGCTGCATAAAAGTACTGTCTGCAAAAGGTACCGGGCTCACCGCACCCATACCACCGGTATTCAAACCGGTATCTTTTTCGCCGATACGTTTATAATCTTTGGCTTCCGGAAGGATGAGATAATCTCTCCCGTCTGTCAGCACGAAAACACTGAGTTCAATACCAGAAAGAAATTGCTCCACGACTACAGTCTTACTGGCTTCTCCGAATTTGGCATTTACCAGCATTTCTTCAAATTCAATAATGGCTTCGTCGGCCGAATTGCAGATGACCACTCCTTTGCCTGCGGCCAGTCCGTCTGCTTTCAGGACGATCGGCAGGCTGTGTTGTTGCAGGTATTGAAGTCCTTCTTCGAACTGCTCACTGGTAAATTCCCGGTAAGCGGCCGTGGGGATCTGATGGCGCTGCATAAAAGCTTTGGCAAATGATTTACTGCCTTCCAGCTGGGCGCCGTATTGCGAGGGACCGATAAAGTGGATATGCTTCAGGCTATCCTGTTGAAAATGGTCCCAGGCGCCTTTCACCA
Source organism: Niabella terrae (assembly GCF_054783135.1). Lineage (NCBI taxonomy): Bacteria > Pseudomonadati > Bacteroidota > Chitinophagia > Chitinophagales > Chitinophagaceae > Niabella > Niabella terrae. The sequence continues at coordinate 247,453 of NZ_BAAGRD010000001.1, read as the reverse complement.
ATGGCTCTTCCGGTCCGGCGATTACCATTTCTATTCCATTTTTCAGACAAAAATCTCCAATCGCCTCAAAATCAGTAATTGCCAGCGCTATATTAGTGCCGCATTGGGCTGTACCTGGATTGCCGGGGGCAATAAATAACTCATGCGCATCATTACCACGCAGTTTGATATTCCAGGCGAGTGCATGCTCTCTACCGCCACTACCAAGAAGGAGTATCTTCATCCTTAAATTTTTTTAATGGGCGGTGAAGTTAGTAAAAACTACAGGGAAGTCAAGCTATTAGCGATGTATTTGGGCGTCAAAAATTGTTCTTATATAATCAAATTTTGTTATTTCTGGCCGATGGGAGCAACTTATCCATAATTTTACGAATCTTGTCATAAAATAATTTAATATGTCTGCAACCGAAAACGACTTTTTTAAGAGCCGTGTATTGGGCCATCCATCCGGTTTATTTGTGTTATTTTTTACGGAGATGTGGGAACGGTTTTCCTACTATGGAATGCGTGCCCTCCTGGTTTTGTTCCTGACTACCTCTCTGATAGATCCAAACCCGGGTTGGGAATGGCCCCGGGCGCATGCGCTGGCCTTATATGGAACTTATACTTCACTCGCTTATCTGACCCCGATTATGGGCGGTTATTTTGCGGATAAAATTCTGGGTTATCGATGGGCTGTGGTCATTGGCGCCAGTTTGATGACCCTGGGGCATGCTTCTATGGCCATGGAGTCAAATCATATTTACCTGTATATCGGTTTGGCCCTACTGGTCCTGGGCAATGGCTTTTTTAAACCGAATATGACTTCTATTCTGTCCGAGATGTATAAAAAACACCCCGAGAAGAAAGACGGCGCGTATACTATTTTTTATATGGGTGTCAACTCCGGTGCTTTTCTGGGCATGCTGCTTTGCGGCTACCTGGGGGAAAGGGTAGGATGGAGCTGGGGTTTTGGACTGGCGGGTGTGTTTATGCTGGTAGGCATGTTGCAATTTTATTTTACACAGGGAATTTTCGGTAATATCGGGAAAAAGCCTGTAGCAGATCTGGCTTTAACAGAAGTGGCGGAATCCACCGACGGAAAAGTGGCGGATCGTCAGGATGTTCTGAATGATATAGATAATGCACCTAAAAATCCATTTTCGGTATTCGATCTGGCCATCATAGGGGTGGTTTCAATTATGGGGCTTACCTGGATTATCAATGATCCGGTTTCTAAGATATCGTCTTTCAACCTGTTTAATTTTACCCTGGGTGGTATGGATGGAAGTAATGCCGTAATCCTCATCGCACTGGGACTGTTTCTGTTATTACTGATTAAAAGAATTGCAGGCTACGGTCCTATTTTAAGGGACCGGATGATTGCTATCGTCGTTCTGGCCTTTATCACTATTTTCTTCTGGGCTTCTTTTGAGCAGGCCGGAGGCTCCATGACCATTTTTGCCAATGACTATACTGACAGAATACTGGAGGGTAGTGGTAAAATTGCTTTCAATATTGTGAATACCCTGATTACCGTGGTACCTATGGTGATCATTTCCTTTGTGCTGCTCAAATTATTCGGACAGACTTTTAAGAATCACGCCCTGGGTAATATTATTCTGGCCCTGGGCTTTTTATTGATCTGGGGGCTGGTTATCTACATGCTCTCTCAGCAATATATCGAAGATAAATCCGAGATTCCTGCTTCCTGGTTCGGGATGCTGAACTCATTGTTTATCATCAGTCTGGCGCCCCTGATTTCCAAAATCTGGGAAAGTAAATTCAATCCGCCGGCAACGGTAAAAAACGGGATTGGTATGATCCTGTTGGGCATCGGGTTTGCTGCTTTGGCTATCGGCGCTTCTTCGATTCCCCAGGGAGCAAAAGTTGCTCAGGTAAGCCTGATCTGGCTGGTACTGGCCTATCTGTTCCATACCCTTGGAGAACTGTTTATTTCTCCGGTAGGTCTATCCTATGTAAGTAAACTGGTGCCGGGAAGAATGATCGGCATTATGTTCGGGATCTGGTATCTGGCCATTGCTATCGGTAATAAACTGGCGGGCAGTATCGGCGGGGAAATCGATAAGATTACAGCCAGGTACGATATGCAGACCTTTTTCCTGATTTTCACGATCATCCCGGCTGCGCTGGGTGTGCTGATTATACTCTTAACGCCTGTCATCCGAAAACTGATGCATGGTGTTCGGTAAAATGGGAACAACAATTCTAAAAGCCCTGGATCTGAAGGATTAGGGCTTTTAATATTAAAAGAGCTTATGGAACAGTCTATTTCGACCAAACAACCGCGGCAACTTTATCTCCTGTTTTTCGCCGAAATGTGGGAGCGTTTTTCCTTTTATGGGATGAAGGCCCTGCTGATTGCTTATATGGTTACCGAACTGAAATTTGATGAACCCAGGTCTTATGGTATTCTGGGCGCTTATTCAGCATTGGTCTATACGGTGCCCATGCTGGGCGGAATGCTGGCCGACCGGATACTTGGATACCGAAAAGCGGTAATTTATGGCGGAATATTGATGAGTATCGGCCATCTGGTACTGGCCCTGCCGCAGGATTGGAGTTTTTTCTATGGGATGGCTTTTATCATTTGCGGAAATGGCTTTTTCAAGCCCAATATATCGAGTCTGGTGGGAACATTGTATACTGAAAATGATCCGCGTCGTGACAGTGGTTTTTCGCTGTTTTATATGGGGATTAATATTGGCGCCGCGCTGGGCGGGTTGCTTTGCGGTTACGTGGGGCAACGAATCAACTGGCATTATGGATTCGGGCTGGCGGGCATCTTTATGATCCTGGGTCTGGTCGTATTCGCAATTGGGCAGAAATCCCTGGGGCACCGGGGACTGCCACCCCAAACCGAGCTGTTGAAAAGGAAAACCATGGGTATCTCTTCAGAGTATTTGATATACCTGGGTGCCCTGGTCATTATTCCCCTGGTCGTTGCTTTATTCAATCGCCATGAGATTATGGATTATTTGATGGGCATACTGGGTATTATTGCCATTGTATATGTACTCTGGGAAGCATTTCGAATGGAAAGAGCCGGTCGCAATAAATTGCTGGCGGCCCTGTTTATGATCATTTTTTCTATTCTTTTCTGGGCCTTTTATGAGCAAAATGCCGGCTCCCTGAATTTATTTGCAATGCGCAATGTCGACATGAATGTGATGGGAACAGAACTTCCGGCATTAGCGGTAAATAATTTCCTGCCACCCGGATGGGTCGTCATACTTAGTTTTTTCTTTGCCTGGCTCTGGACCTGGCTGGCCAAACGCAATGCCGAGCCAAATACGCCGGTCAAATTCGGATTTTCGTTTTTGTTTATTGCGCTGGGCTTTTTCGTCTTTTATATCGCCTGTCTGAATGCTGATCAGGGCAGAATCAGTTTGCTGCCCTTCGCAATGGGCTACATGTTTATCATTGCCGGGGAGCTTTGTTTGTCTCCGATCGGCCTTTCCATGGTAACCAAGCTCTCACCGGCACGAATGGTTGCCGTCATCATGGGCATCTGGTTTTTTGCCAGTGCGGGGGGAGAATTTCTGGCGGGCAAGATTGGTAAAATGATGAGCGTACCCGAAGCAGTACAGCAAAATGCCATCGCCTCCCTGCCCTATTATGCTACGATCCTGAAACAGATTGCCATGGCTTCTGCATTGACCGGGCTGTTGATTCTGGGTATCTCACCCCTGATCCGGCGATGGATGGGTAATATTAAATAATCACAAGTGTTCGGCTTCCCGCCTGAGTTCCTGTCTCACGCGACAGTAAATGAGGCGGCATACCCAATTATAATGATTTTTAAAAATCCCCATTTTCGGGATTGCCAAGCCGGTTAATTATTTGTTTTTTTGTGATAAACAAAAGCATATGAAAGCCATTTGCATTTGGATACTATTTGTCGTCATCTTCACAGGACCGGCGGCAGCCCAGCAGGATGAAAATCCCCTGTTACATCGAAAAAACGCGGGGTTTGTTCACCTGATGGGTCCAACAATAATCTATTCACTGGGTTACGAGCGGGCACTGATGGCACAGGGGAAGCATGGACTGGTAATCAACGGAGGAGGAATGATCTGGCGTGAAGCAACCGGATTTCACGGTGGTCTGAGTTATCTGTACTTCCTCAAAAGACATGCGCTTGAAGCGGGTATGAATGTCGCTTATGTGACGGATAAGGAAGAATGGGTGGATTCGGAGGGGTTGATACCGGTGCCCAATATCGGATACCGGTATTATACTAAAAATGAAAAACTTTTTCTAAAAGCCGGTGCTGATTTCTTTCTGGGTCCCAGTACCCCCAATGATGTATTTCCGTATCCCTATTTGGGGATTGGTTTCAGGTTCTAAAAGGAATCTGCGTCCCGATAAGCACGGATAAGTTTTTCTTCCCCTGCCTTGCCGGTTTCAGAGAGGCCATGTTCCATGCCGACTACGCCTTTATAACCTTTCTCGTGGAGGAATTTGAAAACATTCCTGTAATTGATTTCTCCCGTGCCAGGTTCCTTTCGTCCGGGATTATCTCCGACCTGGATATAAGGAATTTCCTCCCAGCAGAGTTCCATATTTTTTATAAGGTTGCCTTCATTCTTCTGCATATGATAGATGTCATAAAGAATTTTACAGCTGGGGCTGTCCACGGCCTTACAAATCTCATATGTCTGTGTAGCATACCTCAAAAACAGATCGGGGCTGTCACTCAGCGGTTCCAGCACCATGATCAAGCCATGCGGTTCCAGAATTTCCGCGCCCCGTCGCAGCGCTTCAATTACATGGGCTGTCTGCACCGGCAGGGGCAGATGCCGCGCATAATCGCCGGGAACCACCGTCACCCATTTGGCATTACAACGCTTGGCTACTTCGACGGATTTGCGACATCCATCCAGAAATATATCAATATGTTCTTTTTTGCCAGCAGCCAGGGTATTGGCGCCGTTACCACCCTTAGGAACGACAAAAACCCCCATGCGCATCCCCAGTTTAGCGAGCGTCTCCCCAATCCTGGATTGCATTTCCGGAGTTCTTCCCGTCATGCCGTTATCTTCAATTGAACGGAATCCCCGATCATACATATATTTTATCTGGTCAATAAAATCCTTTCCTGCCAGATTGGTAAACATGCCGTCATGGGGTGCGTAATCCAGTTGAAAAGGCTGGTCTTTGACGGACGGATTTTGACCGAAGGCCCGCGAACTGATTGCCATCGTGCCGGTGGCCAGAAGGGTATTTTTTAAAAAGGAACGACGATACATCTGTATTTTTTTCAGTATGAGCAATAAATGAGATGGAAAATAGTAAATCTTGGTCAAAGGTTGGAAAAATATTTGCAATAGGTTTTTTGAAACCTATTTTAATAATTGTTTTATATCTTTAGCGCTATGGTTAAGTGCATGCTGCTGGCCCTGAGTATGGCTGCTGTTGTCGGGCTGAATGCCCAGGATACGTCCTTTAAGAAATATGAACTCACCATTCCAGGAGGAACGGTAAAACAACAAATGGTACCCATAAAAGCCGGACAATTCCTCATGGGCGATAATAAAGGAGCTGAAGCCGATGAACGTCCGGCGCATGAAGTCCATATTGGTGCCTTTTGGATGGGCGCGACCGAACTGACTTATGACGCCTATGCGCTTTTCCTGAATGATGAGAATTTTTCCGAGAATAACCAGGTAGATGCCATCACACGCCCTTCCCGCCCTTATATAGATTTAACGCTGGGTATGGGAAAAGAAGGTGGCTTTCCCGCCAATAGTATGAAGCAGCACGCAGCCATAATGTATTGTAAATGGCTGTTCGAAAAAACCGGCGTCTTTTACAGGCTCCCCACGGAGGCGGAATGGGAGTATGCCTGCAGGGCCGGCTCCAATACAGTTTATCCTTTTGGAAAGGATAGTGCCAACCTGACCGAATATGCGTGGTACAGTGCCAACAGCGATCAAAAATATCACAAAGTCGGCCAAAAGAAACCGAATGAATGGGGGCTATACGACATGTTGGGCAATCTGCAGGAGTGGGTGCTGGACCAGTACCAGGAAGATTATTATTCAAAATCGGCCAAACAGTCCGCTGATCCCGTAAACACGCCCAGCACCAAACATCCGTTGGTGCTTCGTGGTGGTAATTATAACGACGATGCAGTGGCCCTCCGATCCGCCAACAGGCAGGTCTCAGAATTGATCTGGAATCGCAGGGATCCCCAGATCCCCAAAAGTAAATGGTGGAATGCAGATGCGCCATTTGTGGGATTCAGGATTGTCAGGCCATTGAAGCAGCCGTCCGAAGCAGAGGCCCGAAAATTCTTTGAAACTTATCTGGGACTTTAAGCCGATCGTGCCGGATTCAAGCAGAAGCAGATGGCATTGATAAATACTGATTTTAACCATTGTAAATATTCACTTACTGTTTAATTGTCAAAAAATGGATCATAAAACAACACGTAGAAAGTTTGTACAACAAACTTCGTTACTGGCGGGCGGCATTGTGGCGGCGCCATTCCTGGGTAATGCAACAAATTTTTTCTCCGGATCGGCGGGGGTGATTAAAGTCGCCCTGATCGGTTGCGGCGGCCGGGGAACTGGCGCGGCGATCCAGGCCCTGAGCACCAAAGACAATGTGCAATTAGTGGCCATGGCGGATGCGTTCAAAGACCGCTTGGACGGCTGTTATAAAGCCATCACCGATACTCTTGCGGAGTCCGGTATCGACAAAAATCGGGTCAATGTGCCTGAAGACAGGAAATTTGTCGGCTTCGATGCTTACAAACAAGCTATTCCTCTGGCAGATGTCGTCATATTGACCACGTCTCCGGGATTCCGGCCCATTCATTTTGAAGAAGCCGTAAAACTGAACAAGCATGTGTTTATGGAAAAGCCGGTCGCGACAGACCCGGCTGGTATCAAAAAAGTTTTGGAAATCGGCGAAATTGCCAAACAGAAAAAGCTGAATGTCGTTGTCGGACTGCAAAGACGTTACCAGAACTCCTATACGGAATTGTACAAGAAGAAAGACCTGATCGGGGATATTACATCAGCGCAGGCATGGTGGAACAGTGATGGCGTATGGGTGCGGGAAAGGCAACCCCAACAGACTGAAATGGAATACCAGATGCGTAATTGGTACTATTTCAACTGGCTTTGCGGAGATCATATAGTAGAGCAGCATGTACATAATATTGACGTCGTCAACTGGTTCAAGGGCGGCTATCCTGTCAAAGCGCAGGGCATGGGAGGCCGGCAGGTCAGAACGGATAAAAAGTACGGAGAGATTTTTGATCATCATTTTGTGGAATTTCACTATGCTGACGGCAGCATTATGAACAGCCAGTGTCGCCATATCCGCGGTACCAAAACGAAAGTAGACGAATTACTGGTCGGTACCAAAGGCGTAATATATGGTGACACTGCAGTGATCAAAGACCATGCGGGCAATACCCTTTATGCTTATGACAAGAATGCTGATAACAACCCCTATCAAGCCGAACATGATGCCTTATTTGCCGCCATTGCCAAAGGGGAATATAAATTTGCAGACACTGAGCACGGTGCGAAAAGCACGTTGACAGGTATCATAGGCCGGATGGCGACTTATAGTGGCCAGGTGATTGATTTTGAAAAGGCATTGAACAGTGGCATCAGTATTATGCCCGAGACCTATAGTTTTGATGCTACACCACCGGTGGTACCCAATGCGGATGGTACTTATCCGATCGCCATTCCCGGTAAGACCAATTATCATGTCTCCTGATCCGGCTTAGCAGCAGATCAAGTGTAGCTGCTATTAGTTTCGGGAAAATGAGTTAATATTAATAATCCTGACAAGACCCGGTCCTGTCAGGATTATTGCATTCTGGTCCGGCGGTAAGTCCAGGTCTAAAAAGTGATAAGTGGTAGTTTAAAAATTAGTCTGTCTTAGACTGGTACTGTTTTACTTTGTCGATATATAAGGCGGAATCGACAGTATGGAAACTATACCGACCGTTCTGAAAAATATCTTCTGCAGATTTTTCCAACAGGACGGTGCTGCTGCTGTCCGGCAGGAACAATTCCAGCCTGGAGCCATCGTTACTTGCTAGGATAAAGGCGCTTAATATGGCGCCATCACGGGTCTTGGTTACCGGATTCAACCTTGTACCACTGTTAAATACCTGGATGCAGCCCTGTTGTAATTCGCTCCAGGTTTCCCCGGCTGCTGTCAGACATCCATGGGCATCCTTTTGTCCACCGATCGCTTTTTCACTACGGCCTGTATCAGTTTCTCCAGCCGGAGAACTGGTATGGGTAGCGTTATTGCAAGCCGCAATTAAAAGCAGTAGAAAAGGAATGCAAACTATTTTTTTCATAATAACAGATTGATTGGTGAATAAATTAAAAGGCCCCTTTTATTTTCACAATAAAAGAGGCCGGATATCTTTTGCAAATATTTTAATCCTGCACTACCAGCCGGAAGCCGTTGCCGTGTATGTTGACGATTTCAATTTTTTCATCATCTTTTAAATATTTCCGGAGCTTGGCAATATAGACGTCCATACTGCGGCCGTTAAAGTAGGTATCGCTGCCCCATATTTTCTTCAGGGCCTGTTCCCTTGGCAGCAGGTCGTTCAAATGTTCGGCCAGCATTTTCAGCAGTTCATTTTCCTTGGGTGACAGGGTCTGGGTATTACCGCTATGGGTTAACTGGCGCAGTTTGGGATTGAAATGGTAACTGGATAACTGATATTCTTTATTTTCTGTCTCCTTGTTCAGCTCTTCGTTGCGCTTCAGTATCGCTTTTATTTTTAACAGCAATACTTCACTGTCAAAAGGTTTAGTGATATAATCATCCGCTCCCAGCTTATACCCCTGTATAATATCTTCTTTCATGGTTTTGGCACTCAGAAAGAACAAAGGAACATCGGCGTCAATATCCCTGATTTCCTCGGCGAGCGTAAATCCATCCATATGCGGCATCATCACATCCAGCAAACAGAGATCAAATTTTTCCCTTTGGAAAGCCGCCAGCCCCAGACGGCCGTCTCTTTCCAGGGTGACATCATAATCATTCAATTCCAGATAATTCTTCAGCACATTACCCAGATTGGGATCGTCTTCACATAATAATATTCGTGGTTTCTTATTTTCCATGTTTTAAACTGTTATTTGTCAATACACTGTATACAAATAAAGATAAAGCATTTTAATAGTCTGGCAATTGGAAAGCAATTTTTTGTTAAAAGTCCGGATAATTAAATGAAAGAAGAATAGTGTCTCAATGAAATATCCGTAGCGGACCACATGGCATTACACAGAAGCAATCGTCCGGGCGGTAGCGCTTCGACTCTAAATGGTTCGTTTACAGTACCCTTACTACAAGGTTAACAAGACCGGCGACGGAATAATATCCGTCGCTGAGGTAAAATCCGGTATCGTGTCCGGATGCTTTATCACATTGAATTCCTGGAAGTACTTTGTAAGGATATAGTTTACCGAAAGTTCAGGAACTGCCGGCAGGATCCGTGGGCTGGCGGTTTTGAAAAATGCAGAATATTACCGGTGAAAACTTAACTTAGTCAAAATTTATTGTTCAATGGGAGATGCAGCAAAATTTTTGGAGACTGTCAAGGCAGGCTATAGTTTTAAGGGTGATGCTTATCAGTTGGGCAGGGCGATGCTCGATGGTAAGGTGGTGGAAGGAGCCGATGTATTCCTGCCCTTCAAGACCCTGAACCGCCACGGATTGATTGCCGGGGCTACCGGAACAGGAAAAACGAAGACCCTGCAGTTACTGGCAGAAGGTCTGAGTGATGCCGGCATACCAGTGGTCGTCATGGATATCAAGGGTGACTTGAGTGGCCTCGGTGCTGCGGCAGTACCCAATGATAAAATTGCGGATCGGAGTCAGTTGCTGGGAATCAATTTTCAGCCTAAAGCCTATCCCATTGAATTGCTGACCCTGAGTGAAGAAAAGGGTACGAGGATGCGGGCTACCGTAACGGAGTTCGGTCCGATTTTACTGTCGAAGATTCTGGATCTGAATGATACCCAGGGTGGATTGGTGGCTATGATATTTAAGTATTGTGACGATACTAAATTACCACTGGTAGATCTAAAAGATTTTATCAAGGTCTTACAGTTCGTCAGTGATGAGGGCAAATCGGAACTGGAAAAAGATTATGGCAAAGTATCCACGAGTTCCACAGGTACCATACTGAGAAAAGTAATAGAACTTCAGCAACAGGGAGCAGATTTGTTCTTTGGTGAACGGAGCTTTGATGTGGAAGACCTGATGCGTACTACCGGGGCGGGACAGGGTATGGTATCGATAGTTCGGGTTACGGATTTGCAGGATCGTCCGAAACTTTTTTCCACGTTTATGTTGCAGCTTCTGGCCGAACTCTATGCTTCCAGCCCCGAACTGGGTGATTCAGAAAAGCCCAAACTGGTCATGTTTATTGACGAAGCGCATCTGATTTTTAAAGAAGCCAGCGAGGCGCTGCTCAGTCAGATAGAAACAATAGTTAAGCTGATTCGATCCAAGGGAATCGGCATCTATTTCTGTACCCAGAATCCCATGGATGTACCGGCATCAGTTTTATCCCAGCTGGGTCTCAAGATCCAGCATGCGCTGCGGGCATTTACGGCTGCTGACCGGAAAGTTATCAAGAAAACAGCTGAGAACTATCCGGAATCCGATTTTTATGAAACCGATGAACTACTGACCCAGGTTGGGATCGGAGAAGCCCTGGTATCGCTGTTGAATGAAAAGGGGATCCCCACGCCATTGGTTCATTGTATGTTGCGGGCGCCCCAAAGCCGGATGGATATACTTTCCGAATCCGAGATTAATCAGATAGTCAGTGGCTCCGATATAGCCGGTCATTACAATGAAGTGATCGATAATGAAAGCGCTTATGAATTGCTTGCCAAAAAACTCGAAGCTGCGGCTGAGGCGCAGGAAGAGGCAGCCAGGGAAAAAGCAACTTCCAGGTCAAAGAAGGAAGAAAAAGGTTTTTTTGACAATCCTATTGTTAAAAGTGTCGCCCGGACAGCCGGTAATACGATCGTCCGATCACTGTTGGGTGCTATAGGGATCGGAACTGGTAGCCGCAAGAAAAAGTCCTGGTTCTAAAGCAATCCTTTCGGGTTAAAGTCTTCACAGGTGCACATCCGTCAGACTGTTCAACGGGATGACAATGCCGGCCTTTAATTCCAGATAATTATCGGTAAGTGACCAGACGGTAGTATATACGGTTCTTTCACCTTCCGTGGTATTAAAAGTCAGTGTTGTTTTGCCTTTATAGGCATTGCCTAGCCGCACATAATATTTTAATTTATCGTTCCAGTATTCGGTTTTGTCCAATTCAGCAGGAATAATATGATAATTGCTGATTTCTTCTTTATCGATTAATTGTTCTGACATATATGGGTAATTCTGCTCTTTCAAATTTAAGAAATCCTGAATTCGAAAAATCCATTCTTAGAATTTTTTCATCCGGAATCAGTAAAATTTCGCGCCGGGACGCCGAATAAAAGGAGAAAAGCCAATCATGGATCACTCCTTCTCCGGGTCCGGTATGCAAAGCCGGAAAAAAATTGTATATTGTAAGAACAATGTAGCAATGCCTGTCTGGGTCACTATTATATTAATCCTGTTGGCTGTTTATCTGATTGTCAGCGTGGCCATTTATTATTTGCAGGAGTTCTTTATTTTTAAAGCCGAAAAACTGCCTAAGGATTTTCAGTTTTATTATGAACAGCAACAGGTAGATGAATACAATCTCCCCACTCATGACGGCGCGGTAATCAATGGCCTGCATTTCAAAACTGACCAGCCGAAGGGCGTGGTGCTGTACCTGAAAGGGAATTCCAAGAGTATAAAAGGCTGGGGTAAATTTGCGGTGGATTTTACCCGATATGGATATGATGTACTGATGTTTGACTACCGTGGATTTGGCAAGAGTACCGGACGTCGAACCCAAAAGGGCATACAACAGGATTTACAGATGATTTACGACCGGCTCCGGGAAAGAGTAAAGGAAAAGTATATTCTGTTATATGGCCGGTCGCTTGGTTCAGGTTTTGCCACCAAGCTGGCTTCCGTAAACCGGCCCCGTATGTTGATACTTGAATCGCCTTATTACAGCCTCAAACAGGTTGCTGCCCGATTTGTACCGTTTATGCCTTTGTCGCTGGCCCTGCGCTTCCCCCTGCCTACTTTTAAGTGGATCCGTTATGTACAGTGTCCCATTTTTATCATTCACGGCAATCAGGATCGGTTGATACCCTATAGCAGCGCCGTGAAGTTGTCCAAAATTAATCCCGACAAGACCAGACTTTATACCGTCATTGGCGGCGGCCATAAAAATCTGAATGCTTTTCCGACCTATCATCAGATTTTATCGGAAATTATTCATTTTAACACTGATGGTGTCGTGCAGGAGGCGGACCGCCATGAGTAAAACTTTTGGCTTCCGACGCTTAGGCAGAGCGGTTGTATGGCTGATCATCGGTTATCTGATCATCCTGACAGCCGTCGGGTTGTTGCAACAGCGGTTTATTTTTCATCCCGAAAAACTGCCGGAAACATATTCGTTTTCTTTTTCCGAACCCTTTGAAGAAAGGTGGCTTGAGACGGCGGACGGTGCCCGGCTGAATCTTCTGTATTTTCCCGCCTCAGCTGCCAAAGGGACCATTCTCTATTTTCATGGCAACGCGGGGAGCCTGGATCGATGGGGCGCCATTGCTGCTACGCTGAGGCATTATGGCTACAATGTGTTGGTAATGGATTATCGTGGTTACGGTAAATCTACTGGCGAGCGAAGTCAACAAACCCTGGAACAGGATGCGCGTCATTGTTATCGGGACCTGATCCGTAAAGTTCCTGAGGATCAGATAATTGTTTATGGCCGATCCCTCGGTACGCATTTTGCCAGCCTTATTGCCAGCGAGTATCATCCCCGGATGTTGATACTGGAAACACCGTTTACCAGTATTACCGAAGTCGCCAGCGGATATTTGCCTCTGGTACCGGTGAAAATGCTGCTGCGGTTTCCGCTGGACAATACCCGTCAGATTTCCAGGGTATCCTGTCCTGTTATAATTTTTCACGGTACGGCAGATAGCGTGGTTCCCTATGCATTGGGTAAAAAACTATACGGGCTAGCCAACCCACCTAAAAAACTGGTAACAATTCCGGGAGGCGACCATAATAACCTTTCCGATTTTCCGGCTTATCGTCAGGGTCTCGAGGCTGCCTTGAAATAAGACTTAAGGATTGGTATATTCCTTTGCGTCATTATCAGCGCCCAGGTCCAGCCGGGCCGCAGAGAAATCCCTGGGTTTATCGTAATGAATCAGATTTTTCATTTTTCCCGCTTGCGAAAAGAAATTATCTCTTCCGGTATGCAGCTGTTTTATCGCGTCTTCGTATTTATCCCGGGCGGTATCCAGGTGCTTTCCTACTGCATCCAGATTTTCAACAAAGCCCACCAGTTTTTCATACATTTTCAGGGCCCTGCCCGCAATTTCCATACTGTTGCGGTCATTGCGTTCTCTTTTCCAGAGATCTGCCATGAGTTTAAGGGCTGCAATCAGGTTGGTAGGACTAATCAGGAGGATACGCCTTTCATAAGCATATTCCCATAACTGGGGGTCGCCCTTCAGGGCCGCAAAATAGGCCGCTTCATTTGGAATGAACATCATCACAAAATCCATGGCTTTGTCGTAATCTTCATAAGCTTTCGCATGCAATTCATTGATATGATTTTTTACCGAACGCACATGACCCATCAACTCTGCCTCCTGCAGGGATTCTTCCTCGGCGTCCGCGTAACGGATAAAAGCCGTCAGCGAGACTTTGGCGTCAATAATCAGATGTCGGTTATCTGGATAAACCACAAGGGCATCCGGCCGTAGTTTCCTGCCAGTGACTGCATTTAAAAGGGGTCTGCCATCCGCATCAAAAAGCTGATGCTCCATAAAAAATTCTTCATTTTTCCGAAGCCCCGATTTGTCCAGGATCTTTTCCAATATTATTTCTCCCCAGCGTCCCTGCGTTTTGGATTCTGATTTAAGTGCTCTGGTGAGGCTCTGTGCTTCGCGACTGAGCTGTTGGTTGAGGATGATCAGGTTTTTTACTTCATTTTGCAACGCGAATCTTTCATTGCTTTCCTTTCCATAACTTTCCTGAACCTGTTTTTTAAACTCCCGGATATTTTCTCCCAATGGTTCCAGAATCTGCTTCAGGTTGGTTTTATTCAGCTCGGTGAAATGCCCGGTTTTTGTCTCCAGAATTTTGTTGGCAATATTTTCAAATTCGGTATTGAATTTCTGACCCAGGGCGGCTATTTCTTCTTTCTGTACTTGCAGTTTTTCTTCTGCCGCCTGATGTTGGGCCCTTGCCGCGGACAGTTCCCGGTGGGTGGCTTGTGCTGTTTGTTGCAACTGTTCCAACTGGGAACGGGTTCTCAGGTAATCATTGTTCTTCTCAATCAGGTTTAAGCGGGCCGTATCAAACTGTGCTTTTACAGTAGCATATTGTCCGCGCAGTTCATCCATATCTGCTACGATGCGGTCCCGTTCCTGTTTTAGCTCGTTGAAATCGTTTTGTTTAAGGCTGATGGTATCCCTGGCGTTTTGTAATTGTGCTTCTGCAACCGCCTGTTTCTGTACATATTGCCGCTCTAGTTCTTGTTTTTCTTCCCTAAGGGCAGTTCGTATTTGTTCGTTTTGGCCACGTTGCCTGTTATGCGCCATCAGCCAGCTGATAAGGCCTCCCAGGACAGCTCCTGTCAAAAGATAAATAATCATTTCCATTGCTAAAGTTTCTTAGTGCCACTGCGAAAGTAAGCAATGCTTTCGGAAACCAGTTCCACTTTAAGGTAGGCCGCGGATCTCGCTGATGGTGATACCGTTCAGGCAGTCGTCGGCGCAGTCGTTGGGTATATAACCACACTGGGAAATCATCCCCCGATTCCGGGTTTCGAATATGACGGTGTTTTTCTTCGGATCTGCTTTCAGCCATTCATTTTTAGCGATGGCATAGATTTCGTCCAGCGTTTGTGCCGGATTATAAGAACTGTGACTATCAATGGCTCCTGACGCTTCAGTCCAGGCGTCAATTAATTCCCGCTGGTGCGTGGTGTCATTGATCCGATAGGCCTGATATACCTGTTTTATGATCCTGTCGTTCTTCACTTCGATGGTATATGTGCTGGAATATCCCGTCCACGAACTGTAAGTTTTGGTATACTGGTAATGATTGTCTGAACTGTCCTTAAATGCCAGCCAGCTTCTATAGCTTTTTTCATAGGCACGATCATCATGCTGTTTACTACAGGATAAGTATACCAGCGAAAGACAGATTATAAAGATGGCAAAGTGACGGACATTGATATTCATTGGCTTGTTTAAAGTAGGACGCGGCAAGCATCCCGGGCGCAACAGGAGAAGACAGTTCCGCCCCTGCAACTTACCCGACTTCAAAAAGTCCGGGGTCATCAATGACCGTCCATTCTCCAGATTGGATCTCCGCTTCGAGTTGTCCGGAATCCCAACCACAATAGCCGATGAAAAATTTCATGTCAGTCTGATCCAGCATGCCGATATTCAGATAGGCAACCACTGCTTTGAAATCGCCATTCAGCCAGGTTTCATTTCCAATGAAGCGACCTTCTTCAATGAGATCAGGTCGCCGGTGTATAAAGAAAAGCTTTTCCTGTTCCATCGGCCCGCCTTCAAAAAGCGGGAATGGCGGACTGTCAGAGAATTCTTGGAGTTCGTTAAAATTCCTGGGGAAAGACCGGTTAAAAATATATCCGATACAACCATCCTGCCCGGATTCCGTGATATACACCAGGGCCTCCCGGAAATAATCTGACGGATCCTGACTATTGCTTTTTAGAAAATGCCCGGGTGCGATCATACAATATTTTCAGTAAATATAGCCATTGATCTAATAACGAAGGATCAGTCCCAGACCCCATCCCATATCACTGTCATAATGCAGGGAAGGCGCCAGATGGCGGGTGACAATATAACTGGTGCCTACCATAAACTCCCGGTCAGAGTTGACCATAAACCGGGCCCGCGCCCGACGGGTGAGCGCAATATCTTCCCGGCTGAACTGCAATCGGAAATTACCGGTATGGTCCAAGGAAGCGTCGGCAAGGATCAGCCAGGGCAATGTGTACTGAAGACCGGCATGTACCACAAATCGCTGATCTTTGGTCAGCCGCTGTCCAAAAATATTGGAAGGGGCAGGACCATGGTTCCGGTACCGCAGGTCAAGGCCGATATAGGGAAAGGCCCATTGCATTTTACCCAGGTACCTCCCGAAATGGGTTTCCAGTTCATAGCCGTGACGCGCCTGATAACCCAGCCGCCATTCGGTCTGCAGGGCCCATCTGGTATTGGACAGACTGAACTGCCCGTCATTGCCGTTGGTGGAAAAATCATTCTGCGCCATAAAGTAAAAACGGCGGTCGTCCCTTTTCAAGAGCCGGTAAGCTTTTACTGCCTGTGGGTTTTCAGGATTGGCAGGACTATCCGAATAATTAAATATGCGGCCCATACCACTCATCATGTGATAAAGTATATGGCAGTGGAAGAACCAGTCACCGGATTCACTGGCATGAAATTCCAGGGTGTCAGTTTCCATGGGCAGTATGTCCACGACATTTTTCATCGGGGCGCGATCACCGTATTGATTGAGGAGCCGAAAATCATGTCCATGTAAATGCATGGGATGCCGCATCATGGAATTGTTGTGGAGGATGATTCGCAGGTTCTCTCCCTGACGGATGTGAATTTTATCGGATTCAGAAACGGTCCGGTTGTTCAGACTCCATACATAGCGGTTCATATTTCCTTCCAGTGTAAATTTTAGTTCCCGCCAGTGCGCTTCGGGAAGGGTGGTTCTTTCTGTCGCCTGGAGCTGGTTATAGTTCAATGTCCGGATGGCTGAACCTGGGGTATTACTGGTAACTGTTGGATGGGATCGTACCAGATCCATGTTGCATTTAGGGCAACGACCAGCCTGGGTGGACTGGACTTCCGGATGCATGGGACAACTGTAAATTACTTTTGATTGATCAGATTTCATGTCGCTGGGATGGTTATGCCCTTGCTGTTGCAAAGATTTACCGGAATCCAGTTCGGGATACATGACAGCATTCATGTCCATCTGTTGCAGTGACATGCCATGGCCCATGGGTTTCATGTCGCCCGACATTTTCATCATGTCATTCATCATTTTCATACCCTTAAAATACTGAAGGGGACCGAGTGCGGGTGCACGAACCTGCGGACCCTGCCCCAGCCAGAGCGAGCTGCTAGCGGAACGGTCTTCTGCCGTTGCCTGAAATTCATAGGTTTTGTTCTCCGGAAGGGTGACCAGAATGTCATAGGTTTCCGATACGCCGATAATCAAACGGTCGGTACTGACTGCCGTCACCTCATTGCCGTCATTGGCAATGACGGTCATGGGGCCACCACTATAGCGGAGCCAGAAATAGGTAGAGGAACTTCCATTGACGACACGTAGTCGCACCCGGTCTCCGGCCTTCAATTGCTCTATTCGGCTGCTGATTTTACCATTCAGCAACATTTTCTCATAGTATACATCACTGATATCCATAGCATGCATACGGAGCCATTCATTCTTCAGTTTGGTCCCCAGGGCTTTTTTACGGATGGCTTGACCATAACTCTGTACCGCATTCTTCTTAACAGCAAACCAATCATTGGCATTGTGCAGGTACCGATTGATCGTACGGGGATTGAGGTCGGACCAATCGCTGAGCACTACGGGAATCGTAGGGATATCCGGTTCTGTACGCTTGTTGAAAATCAGTGCACCATAAAGGCCTATCTGTTCCTGTAGGTGAAAATGACTATGGTACCAATAGGTCCCGGTTTGCACCACAGGAAATTTATATATATAGGTGGTGTGGGCCGGGATCGGTTCCTGGGTCAGATAAGGTACGCCATCCATACGATTGGGTAATTGCACGCCATGCCAATGTACCGCTGTTGGATGATGGGTATTGTTATGTACGTAGATCAGTGCCGTATCGCCTACAGTAAAAACCAGGGTAGGTGCAGGTAAACGACCGTTAACAGCAATGGCGCGCCGTTGCTTACCCGTATAGTTTACCTGAGAGTCGGAGATATTCAGATCATACCGCAAGGTCTTCGCCCCGGCTGTTTTGGCAGTGAAATGAATACCGGCCCGGGCGGCTTCTACAGACGCGGCGGCAATATCCTTTTGCAGATTGGACAGCCGGTGTACGGGTATTAGACTGTCGCCGGGTGTGGGTTGGGCAACAGGTAGCAGGAACCGGGTGAAGGGTTGGTAACTGTCATTATGTCCCCGTTCGAAATCTATGGTGTCGGAGCTGCTGCTGGTAGTGGTTACTTTCGTATCGGCTACTAGCTTCATGTCGCATTTGGGACAGTTCCCCGGATGCATATTCCGGATTTCGGGATGCATGGGACAGGTATAAATGAGGCTGGAATCAACCGGATATTGTTGTGCTTTCAATACCGTCAATGAGAAACTGAACAAAAGCAGGATCAGTATTTTATTCTTCTTTTTCATTGCAGATTATGGTGGAGGAGGCCTTTTAGTTGCCCTGCCGGAATTTAGATTTTTTTATGACGAAGCCGAAGTGCATTAAAGATCACTGAAACTGAACTGAAGCTCATGGCGGCGGCGGCGATCATCGGCGACATCAGAATATTGAATGCGGGATAGAGAATACCGGCTGCGATCGGCACGCCTAGGGCATTATAAAAAAAGGCAAAAAACAGATTTTGCCGGATGTTGCGCATCACGGCATGACTCAATTTCCGGGCTTTGACAATGCCATTCAGGTTCCCTTTGACCAGGGTAATACCCGCACTTTCTATGGCTATATCGGTTCCTGTGCCCATAGCGATCCCCACATCACTTTGGGCCAGCGCCGGTGCATCGTTGATGCCGTCTCCCGCCATGGCTACAATTCGACCCGATGCCTGCAAATTCCTGACCGCTTCCAGTTTGTCCTGGGGGAGTGCCTGTGCCTGGTATTTTTGAATACCCAGTTTAGCAGCGATATGAGCGGCAGTATTTGCGTGGTCACCGGTAACCATCATGAGTTCCAGACCTGCAGCCTGCAAGCTGCGGATCGCCTGAATGCTGCTCTCTTTAATCGCATCGGTGATGAGCAAAAGTCCTTCCAGGCGCTGATCAACAGCAATATATGAAACGGTACTGCCTTGCCGCTGGTAGCTGGTTACCTGTGCTTGCACCGAAGATGCGGGCAGTATATTCAGCGATTCCATCAATGCTGCATTGCCAATATAGATATTGCGGTCACCGACTCGGCCACGGACACCCTTTCCAGGAAGATTTTCAAATGCGGTGACGGTTTCCGCCGGCAGATTTTGCTGATGGGCGGTCCGGGTGATAGCAGCAGCGAGCGGGTGCTCACTTTCCTGGTTGACAGAAGCCGCCCAACCCAGTAATTGCTGTGGATCATATTGTCCCACACTGATAATCTCCTGCAAAGACGGTTGGCCTTCTGTTAACGTACCGGTCTTGTCCGTGATTAGCAGATCTACCCGGTTCATTGTTTCCAGGGCCGCAGCATTTTTAATCAATACCCCTAACTGGGCGCCTTTGCCCACCCCGACCATCACCGACATGGGCGTCGCCAGACCCAGCGCACAGGGGCAGGCGACGATCAGTACCGCGACGGCATTCACCAGGGCATACACATAGCCTTGGGGGCCGCCCCAGACGGTCCAGATGATCGCAGTGGCGATAGCAATAAGAATTACTACCGGAACGAACCAGCCTGAAATCTTATCCGCCAGTTTCTGAATAGGTGCCTTGCTACGACTGGCCTGATGGACCATATCGATAATTCGAGCCAATAGGGTATCGGCACCCACTTTCACCGCTTTCATCAGAAAACTGTGGTTACCGTTTATCGTTCCTGAGCTGACCTGATCCCGCAGGGATTTTTCTACAGGAATCGGTTCGCCGGTAATCATACTCTCATCAACGACACTGTAACCTTCTGTGATGATGCCGTCAACCGGGATTTTTGCACCTGGTTTTATTTTCAGAATATCGCCGGGATGAATGTCTTCCAGGCGCACTTCCTCCTCCCTGTTACCTGTAATCCTGATAGTCGTGGCAGGTGCGAGCTCCAGCAGTTGGCTGATGGCTTTACTGGTCCGGGCATGGGCCCGGGCCTCCATCAGCTGGCCGAGCAGCGCGAGGGTCAGAATGACGGCAACGGCTTCAAAATACAGATGTACCGATCCGTCGCCGGCCTTAAATTGCTGCGGGAATAATCCTGGAAACAAAATACCTGCTATGCTGAACAAAAATGCCGCTGCTGTCCCTAAGCCGATCAGTGTAAACATATTCAGGTGCCGTGACTTTACCGAAGACCAGGCCCGCTGAAAGAACATCCAGCCGCTATAAAAAACAACAGGAAGGGTCAGGAATAACTGGATCCAGTTGGAACTGCGGTTAGTCAATAGATTTTGGAACAGCTCGGGGGCGAGCATTGGCGCCATGGCAAGGACAAAGACCGGTAGGGTGAATAGGACTGAAAGGATGAATTTTCTTTTAAGCGCAAGGTATTGCTGGTCTTCCCCATCCTCCGGTTCAATGGCCACCAGATCCATACCACAACGGGGACAGGTTCCGGGTGTCTGGCTGAATACTTCGGGGTGCATGGGGCAGGTATAACCTCCTGCTGTTTGTGTTGGACGCAGCGAGGGTGCCTTAACGAGGTTCATTCCGCAAACCGGACAATTACCGGGTTGGTCATAGGTTTTTTCGCCCTCACAGTGCATGGGACAGTAGTAGATATCCCCCGGACGATGCGGTTCTGCAGCGGGGGTTGGATGGGCATGCCCATGTGTACCGGCAGCATGTTGCAATACCGTAGGCTGATTATCTTGATGCGGATGGTTGTGGTTTTCCTCCTGTGGGTGGATGCTATAGTGCCCCAACGGACTGATGGCTGCCTGCAGGGTGGCTGTGGGTATATGTTCTGACATGACGATAGTCGCCTGAGGTGGTTCCAGGCTGACCGTCGCGTCTACGCCAGGCACTTGGTTAAGAGCGGTTTCCACCCGGCTGCGACAGCCCTGGCAACTCATGCCTGCGATTTGGTATATATGCTTCATGCCTGTAAGATTTAGGCACAAAGTTCCGGCCAAATCGCTGGACCGTTGTTATATCCTGTTGGTTAAAGTTTGTGTTTAATTGTTTTATCCAATGACCTGCGGTGGATTTCGGTCATAGATTTCATGGCGGTGGGCGTCATACCGGTATATTTTTTAAACTGCGCGGAGAGATGGGACACACTACTGTAACCAAGCTTCCAAGCAATTTCAGACAGGGTCAGTTCCCCATAGGACAGCCATTCTTTTACTTTTTCCAGCTTTTGCAGAATGAAAAACTGTTCGATGGTGATGCCTTCTACCTGGGAAAACAACCTGGACAGGGCTGCATAATCCCGGTGGAGTGATTTGCCCAGAAACTGGCTCAGACTGAAATGTTCCTGCAAATTCCCGCTTTGAACCTCTTGAATCAGCAAGGTCTTAATTTTTTCAATCAGCTGTTGCTGCTGATCGTCCAGTATAGCAAAACCCAGCGGCTCCAGCTTATCTGCAAGTTGTCGGGATGTTGTCGGTGTCAGGTGGCCTTCGATCTCAATTGCACCCAGTTCCAGGGAGACCGGACGGATACCCAAATCCAGAAGGGTGTCCCGCACTACCAGTTTACACCGGTCACATACCATATTTTTCACATAGAATTTCACGTCTGAATGGTTCAGGTGAAAATAAGAATTTTCACTAATAGAACAGCTCACTGGCAGATTTGTTTTCCGAATTACCAGAGTGACCAGCCGCCAACCTTGGATTTAGCGCCGGAAGGGCGTAGGTTATAAGTAAATGTTGCCATAAAATACCGGCCCAGTACATTGCTGTAGTTGGTCTGCAGGGTGTTTTGATTGGGAACTATTTCTGTGTTGCGGGTTTGTTTCAGGATATCGTTGGCAAACAGGCGGAGTACCGCGCGTTCATCCGGAAAAAATGTGAAATTCACCCCTGCATTCCACATGATCATCCTTTTGTAGGCCGGATCGGTAAAAGCATTATTATTGATATATCGGATATCAGTTTCGAAGATGACATGTTTGATTTTGCGTAATACGCCTTCCAAAGCCAGGGTCTGCTCAAAACTGCTGTTGGAAGCAAACAGCGGATTGGTATTGCTGACATTGATATAGGATAACGCATAGCTGGGAATCAATTCCAGTTTATCGTCCCAGTTGAATCCCAGAAAACCCCAGACATTGCTGAATAGCCGTTTCTGGGTGCTTTGGTTTTCATTGTATAGGAATGGAATCTCTCGATATTCAGACCAGGTCCCGAAATTCCATGAAAAGGTGAACTGGTTCTGGTATTTAATATCCTGGTTTAAACCAAAGTTGGTCGCGATTCTTTTACTTTTCGGTACGTTTACCGGCGTCAGCGTTTGCACACCCGCTTCGTCCATCTGGATATTATATACGACATCGTTATCTGCGGTCCAGGCGTCAAACCAACTCCAGACATTCAGGTTGTTTTTAGGATTGAAGGTATTCAGACTGACATATATCCGGTCGCGCGTAGAAGGTAGCAGATTGGTGTTGCCCATCCGGATGGCGTAGGGGTCGGTATTGTTAATGACCGGATTCATATACGCATAATCAGGTAGCAGCAAATCACGGCTATAGGTGACTGAAAGCTTTTTATAATTCAGTTCCAGATAGGGCAGCAGTTTATTAAATTCCTGCTTTACCGGATTTGGATGATCCGATAACAGATTTTCAAATCGCAGGTATTGGTATTTCAGCCCGGGCGTAATGCTCAGACCGTGGATTTTCAGTTCAATGCCGGCGTTCGTCAGATATCGACTGCTGTTCCGTTTGAAACTGCGGCTCAGGTCTGCATCCTGCAGGTCGCCGGTGTTCTGGGATCGATCAAAGGTGGCTACGCTGTTTTCCAGCCGTTCGAATTCATACCGCATGCCGGTACGAAGAAAAAATATTTTACTTAACGGTTCGCGGTAGCCTGCACCCGTAAAGAGATACCAGTTGGGAACGGTCTCCTGACGGAGTTGGCGCATGATACTATCCAGGAGCTGTGGATAATAATAACTGATGCTGGCATCGGTAAATGCATCGGTCTGCTTTTTATTCCAGGCCAGACCCTGTGTGAAAGTAAATTGCCGTCCGGGTTTGGCTTTAGATCGTTTGACCAGGGAGAAATTTTCCCGCAGGATATGGTTGCCTGTTCCGGTATTGATCTGCACATTGCCTGTATTTAAAGGTCCCGTAAGGTTATTGAAACCTTCCTGAAAATTATGACTGTTATCGTCCTGATCTGCTATAATATAATTTGCGTAAGCCTTGATGGAAGTCAGTGTATCGGGTTTGAGGTTCACGCCGGCACCAAATGTATGGGTGCCGCCTTTTAGCAGCGTATTCTTTATGGACTTATTGGTGATGACGGTATCGGCATTGAAAATCTCCGTTCTGTTATCTGTCCGTACGTCGGTATGCACCCGCCCAAAATAGTACTGCGCAAAAAAGGCTTTTTTGTCATTCGGTGCATGGTTGAGGTTGATACCCAGTCCACTGCTGGTTGTTACACCACCCAGTTGGGACAACCCCCCAAAATTGATACCATTGAGTGTCATACTGGAGCCGAAATTTCCGCTACTGGTATTGTTATTGCCTTCCCCTGTGACTTCACGGCTACGTTCCATACCACCGGTTTGCATCAGGTCGGTCCGGCTGAATCCAGGGCGGTTCAGGTTATTACTGTATCCAAGCAGGCTTAACTGCAGTGTATCTCTGAAAATATTTGCAATGGCACCCGCTTCGAAACGACCATCATTTGCACCGCTCCCGCCACCGGCGTAAGCTTTGCCAAACAGGCCCTTTTTTACACCTTTTTTAAAACTGAGGTTGATCACTTTGCCGACATTGTTGAGGTTGTCTTCACCCCGCTCCAGCATTTCTTCCTTATCGTCGGTGACCTGTATTTTGTCGATCACATTGGAAGGCAGGTTCCGGGAGGCCATCTTGGGGTCACTTCCGAAAAAATTCTTTCCGTCGACCTGGATCCGGTTTACCCTTTTACCGTTGACCCTGATATTACCCTGTCGGTCCACCTGTACACCCGGCAATTTTTTCAACAGGTCTTCTACCAGGGCATTGGGCAGGGTCTTAAAGGAGCTGGCATTAAATTCTACCGTATCATTCCGGACGATCATGGGCGGTCTTTCAGCCAGCACCAGCACTTCGTCAAGCGAATTGGTATCGGGTCTCAGGGTAAGCGTTCCGAAATCATATTGGAGGCTGTCGGCAGAGAGTGTAAAGGATTTTCTAATGACACTGTAACCGGCATAGGATACAATCAGCCGGTAGGCAATCCCCGCTTCTATTCCGGGAATCCGGAAACGGCCGTCCTGTCCGCTCAGCCGGTAATTGACCATTGATGTGTCTGCTGCTTTAAATAAAGTTACCGTGGCCATATACAGCGGCTCGCCCGTTTCGCTGTTCTGCAGCCGGCCAGTTGCAGCCCCCTGACCGGAGACCACAAGCGTCGCAGACAGGCTGACGCTGATAAGTAAAAATTTTAGAAATACTGGCAGGGGCAGGTTTCCGAATCTCATATATCCTAGAATCGCCTGAAATCCTAAAATGTTACAATTCGGTTTATTTTGCAGGTTGGCAGTCTAAAAATATTATATTGGGTAATCAAATATCAGGCAGATGAAAGAGATTAACTGGGGCATCATTGGATGCGGAGACGTAACCGAACTGAAAAGCGGGCCGGCATTCAACCGGATACCGCAGTCAAAGCTTGCAGCGGTCATGCGTCGCAACGGTGTTAAAGCAGCAGACTATGCCCGTCGTCATAATGTACCCAGGTGGTATGAGCGGGCGGAGGATCTGTTGGCTGATCCAGCGATCAATGCTATTTATATTGCTACGCCACCGGCTTACCATCTCAGTTACGGCTTGGCCGCCCTCGAAGCAGGTAAACAGGTTTATATGGAGAAGCCCATGGCCCTGAATGCTGCTGAAGCCCGGCAACTGGAAGCTGCGGCCATGCGTACCGGCTTGAAAATGACCATCGCACACTACAGAAGGCAACTGCCTTTGTTTTTAAAAATAAAGGACTTGATCGATAACGGGGTGATTGGTCGCATTCGTTTGGTGGACTTGAAATTAATGCAAAGTCCTGCAGCAGAATTGGTGGCTTCCAATGTAGAAAACTGGCGCACCCAGCCCCAGATTTCGGGAGGTGGCTTGTTTCATGATCTGGCCCCCCACCAGCTGGATATGATGTTGTATCTGTTTGGTCCTGTGGCATCCTGCAATGGCTTTAGTGCCAATCAGGCGCAGATTCATGACGCTGATGACCTGGTAAGCGGCCGTCTGGTTTTTGAAAACGGCATCGTCTTTAATGGCCTCTGGGCTTTCCATGTGGACCCCTCGAACACGACAGATCATTGTACGATCTACGGCGAAAGAGGTTCCCTGTCATTCGGTTTTTTTGGCGACCGGCTGTCGCTGAACCAAATGGGTTCCAGCGAGGATTTCAGCTTTGAAATGCCCCGCCATGTCCAGGAACCAATGATCCGCCAGGTCGTGGATTATTTTCTGGACAGGGCACCGAATCCCTGCAGTGCGGACCTGGGCGTGGAAACACTTCGACTGATGGACTGTTTTACACAGACTGCCATTGGCAGAGAATGTTGATCTCTATTTATCTGTGGGAACAGCACTGAATGGCCGGTATGGACTCAGGCTAAACGTAATATTTCCGTAGGAATCAGTACTTTCCATGCCGGCAATCTCCGCCTGCAGTTCATAACGAGCTTCCGGACGATAGGTTTTGAGTTCCAGGATATAGAAAAACATATTTTTCTTAAAAGGCGTGCCCCTGAATTTATCGGCCAGCGATTCGTGCAGGTCCTCGGCAACAGGGCGGCCATTTTCCAGTAATTTGACGTTTTTAACCTTTAGGAAGGAGCTGCCCGATGTATAGAGGAAACCTGCCTGCGCGCTGCCAGAAGCATAGACCTGATCCGTTACATCCCAGCTTCGTGTCTTGAAATCCGTACTGAGTCCGGACGGCGTCCAGGTATTGACGATATAACCACCTTTTTTAAAGTAATCCACTTTTAGCCGGTCCAGTCGTGGATAGTGTCGGTCCAGTCGCCCCAAAAAGTCTTCATAATTTTTCCGGCCCGGCATCGTCCAGCCTATTTCTGCAACCGCCAGCAATCTGGGGAAGTTCTGTACATTCATGTCCTTGACTTCCTGCGGCACCGCTGTCCACATATTGGCCTGGACGCCCAGCAGTAACTGTTGCTGGGAAGGCGTGAGGCCCGCTCCAGGGTCATACGCATATACTTTTCGCAGGGTATTGCCTTTGCCGTTTTTGCCGTCACCACCCCCATAATTCCAATCAACCATTGTTCCGTCGTTGACATCGTCCTGGGAAATATCAAAATACAAAGGGCCGGCGGGTGTCGCAATTACCGGGAAACCATAGCGGGCTGCCTCACGAACCGCTTCACTGCCGATCCAGGACATGATAACGGTATTCTTGGGAAGCTTTTCTGCCTTATGCGCCAGGATATCATTCCAGCCGATGGGGGTTTTGCCCTTTTCTTCAATGATCTTGCTGACACGGCTGACAAAATAGTTCTGAAGATCAGTAACGCTGTTCATGTTCTGTTCTTTCATAAATTCCCGGATAGCGGCGGGTTTTTCCCAGAATTCATGTCGGACTTCATCCCCTCCAAAATGTATGTATTTACCCGGGAACAATTGCGCCAGCTCCGTAAAAACATCGTCCAGAAAACCGTAAACGGCTTCCTTGGTAGGATCCAGCGGATTGGGCGTATATTGAAATCCCCAGTAATGATAAGAATCCATAAAGGAGATGACATAGTCGGGATGCAGGTTGGTATTGGTGGCCAGTTCCGGATGAGTGATGACGATGGGCCAGCAATGGCCGGGAACATCGATTTCCGGCACTACGGTAATATGCCGCGCGCTCGCATAGGCGACAATATCTTTAATCTGTTCCTGGGTATAATAGCCGTTTCTGTAATCAGGTTGGCGGCTGCTTTCACCGAATACCGTGGTTTTCTTTGAAGTCAGTTCGGGGTATTTTTTGATTTCTACCCGCCAGCCCTGATCATCCGTAAGGTGGAAATGAAAGGTATTCATCTTATAAAGTGCCATCAGATCCAGGTACTTCTTGATCACTTCCACGGAATAGAATGTGCGGCTCACGTCCTGCATATAGCCCCGCCACTGAAAACGGGGCGCATCTTCGATAAGTACGGCAGGTACCGGCCAGTTCGCTTTTTTTACTGCTACCGGGCTTTCGATAGCCACATCGAGCAATTGCCGCAGGGATTGTATCGCATAGAATACTCCGGTGGCATCGGCGGCCCGCGCCGTTATGGTGCGTTCAGCAACTTCCAGCCGGTAAGCGCCTTTGGTGGCTGGCCTAAAACCTTTTTCTGTCAACAGGTGAATGCCTTTTTTTGTAGGGGTTGTTCCGGCTGCCCGGATTTTAACCGGATACCCGGTAGCGGTCCGAATCAGCCGGGCCAGTATCCGGGCTTCGTTGATCACATCCGAATTTGCAAAAATGGTAGTGGTCCGGTCCAGCAGAAAATGGCCACCTTTTTCGCTGTAATGCAAGGGTTGGGGAATTACCGGACTGCGCTGTGCCTGAAGGGCGGGCATAATTAGCAGAAGCAGTAGGATCAGAAAGCAATGACGGCTGATGAAAAACTTCATTATTAATTTTTTGACGATAAATTTGAGACAAAATAGTAAAACTTTAAATCCCGAAGCTGTGCAATGGTTTGCACTGATTTTACTGTGGCAGGGCCGGCTTCGGGACGGATATTTAAATTCAGGAAAATGAGAGCGGTAATTATAGGCGCCACCGGCGCCACCGGCAAGGCATTGCTGGAGCAATTAATTCAGGACCCGGCGATTACCACTGTAACGGCCCTGGTACGACGGAATCCGGAGCTGATCCATCGGAAACTGGAATCAATCCTGGTAGATTTCGATCATCCGGAACAATGGGCACCTCTGGTGCAGGGTGATCTGGCATTCTCCTGTATGGGTACGACGCTAAAGGCTGCAGGTAGTAAAGAGGGCCAGTATAAGGTGGATTATGAATACCAATATGCCTTTGCTCAGGCGGCTGCTGCAGCTTCGATCCCCCGTTTTGTACTCGTGTCCGCCGCCGCTGCCAGTCCCCAATCTCCGGTATTTTACTCCCGGATTAAAGGCGAGCTGGAGCTTGGTATCCGGGCTCTGTCATTTAAACACCTGATCATTTTCCGACCAGGGATGCTTTCCAGGCCCGGTACCGACCGCATCATGGAAAAAAGAATTGAAGGGGTGCTGAAATTTCTCAACAGGCTGGGCTTATTCAAAAACATGGCGCCTTTAGCCGTGGACCGGCTTGCCCGACTGATGCTCCGATATGGCCTGCAAGTCACTGCGGAAGTGGAAATTATTGGTGCCGCCCGACTATTGAAAGAGCAGCAACATTTATAGACATTCCGTCATTGGGGCAATTTTTCCAGCAGCCCTTTTTTATCGATATAGCCTTTTTGTACCCAGACCCGCTCCTGTTTTTTGTACAGATGCAACAGGGGTAATTCCTGAATATGTAAGGCTTCGGCCAGTTGGGGGTTGGCATCAATATCAATTCGGATCAGTTGGAGTGTTTCCGCACGGGTTTTCGCAATTTCCTCTAAAAAAGGTTTCATTTTTTTACAGGGAGCACACCAGGGCGCATAGAAATCCACCAGGACCAGTTTGTCCGTTTGTAATGCAGCTTTGAAATCTGCCCGGTTCATCCCTTCACGGGTAGTATCGGAGGGACTGCCTTGAACAAGTGGCAGCTCCGATGCTTTCCATTTCAGCATACCCCCCTGCATTTCATAGACCTCCTGAAATCCTTTTTCCCGTAATTTTTTGGCGGCAGCCGCACTTCGACCACCACTCAGACAATAAACAAAAACCGGCGCCTTTTTGTCCATTTTTGCCACATTGTCGGCGAAAGCCGGGTCCTGCCAGTTAAAATTGACCGCCTTATCAAGATGTTCTCCGGCATATTCCTCCGGTGTACGGACATCCAGAATCACGCCATCAGGGAGCTGCTCTAGCTTTACTGAAAATGCTGCTACATCCAGCAGGTAACTGGTCTGGGTTTGTGCCTCCATACATCCGGAAATGAACAGTAAACTGACCGCAGGAACAAGAAATATCATAGATTTCATAACGGTAAAATTATTGATTTTTAAATAATTACAAACGGTCGTTGCAAAGTGGATCGCCTTGAGTTGCCTGATTTTTAAAATTGAAAGGCATGCCAGTCGGAGTACGACAAATTCTTTATCTTTATGCATTCGTTTTTTGTTAGCTAAATAAAGACCAGTCCGACTCCCCTGCACCGAAAAAAAAGGAGTCATCTGTTCCTCAGTCATGTCTCGTATTCGTGCTTACTTCAAATGGTTAATTGGCAGTTCAAAAAAGTTTGAGCTGGAGGCCAGGGTGTATCATCTTGTAGCCATTATCTTAACCTTATCCGGCACCATTTGCGTACCCATTAATTACCTGCTGAGTGACGGGCCGCTGTACCTGCTCTTTCTGGCAGTTACCTGCCTTGGATTTATCCTGTTTTATATTTCCCGGTTCAAGGGGTTATACCATATCAGCGTATTGGTGTTCCAGATCTACGTGAATGCTTCACTGGTGATGAATTATTATTATAATTCAGGATCGGAGGGACCCACCTACACGCTGTTCCTTTTAAATCTGCTCCTGTCAGTCGTTATGACCCCCCGAAAACAGCATTATTTGTGGTTGGTACTGAACCTGGTACTGATCATCGGCTTGCTGACTTATGAACGATTCTATTTGAACGCTATACCCATAACCTATAAATCCAATCCGGCCCGTTATCTGGATTTGATTACTTCTTACCTGGTCATGGCCGCTTTTGTTTTTATAATTGCCCTTTTCGTCAGAAAAGCTTACAATAAAAAGCGGAATGACCTCACCGCACAGAAATCAGCACTGGAAGCCGCTATCGAGACAAAGAATAAATTATTATCTGTTGTCAGTCATGACCTGAATGGTCCCCTGGCTTCACTTCAGAGTTATCTGGAACTCCTGCAAAGCGAAGACCTGAATGAAACCGAAAGAAAGGAAATGAACGGCATCCTGTTGTCCATGACCCGCAATACTTCGGCGATGTTATCCAATATCCTTGCATGGACAACGACGCAGGGCAACCGATTTCAAGTGCAGCAGACTGATTTTCAGGTGGCACCAGCGCTGGCCAATCTGCTCGAGGTTGCTGGTGGTATCGCCACCAGAAAGCAGATCAGTATACTCAATGCCCTCGAAGCCGACGCGGTAGTTCACGCCGACCGGCATATGTTCGAACTTGTTGTCCGCAATCTGTTAATGAATGCGCTGAAATTTACTTCCAGAGGCGGTGCGATCGAACTCAAGGCGGTTACCGAAAGAGGACAGTCAGTTATCACTGTCAAAGACAATGGGATCGGGATTCCCCGGGAATTACAACGCGGCTTGTTTTCCCTTACTGCCAGTTCCACCAGATGGGGTACGGCTGCTGAAAAGGGTGCCGGGCTGGGTCTTCGCCTCTGTCGGGATTTTACAGATCTGATGGGCGGCCGGCTGAGCTTTATCAGTGAAGAGGGGCAGGGCACTACTTTTACCCTGATATTACCGGCAGGTCAGTTACCTTTCACGACAGATTTTCCTGTCTTAGAAAATGAAATGACGGGTTAAAACCGATATTTGCCGGCAGATAAAAGGACTATTTATGGCGATGACCTGGGAAAACTGTTTTTCCTCCAAAAGATATGGCATTGAAGCGACATCCATGGATGAGCGTAGTGATTTTGAACGGGACTGGGACCGGATCGTGTTTTCCAGTCCGTTTCGCCGTCTGCAAAATAAAACCCAGGTATTTCCCTTACCGGAAGAAGTTTTCGTGCATAACCGACTGACCCATTCGCTGGAAGTGGCCAGTGTCGGCCGTTCTTTAGGCGGTCTGATCGGCGAACAGATAGCGACCCTGCCAAAGGTACAGGCAGATCCTGCTGCGTTGCGATTTTATAACAATGATCTCAAATACGTGGTTGCCGCCGCCTGTCTGGCGCATGATCTCGGCAATCCCGCCTTCGGCCATTCGGGGGAAGAGGCGATTTCCAAGTATTTCAAAAACAGGGATACGGATACCGCGGAAGACAGGGCGTTTAAAGCGCTGTTCAGTAAAAAGGAATGGGAAGATCTGATTCGGTTTGAAGGAAATGCCAACGCATTGCGGATTCTGACCATGCAACAGAAAGGACGGGTGAAGGGCGGTTTCAGATTGACCTATAGTACCCTGGGTTCGTTTATCAAATATCCCTGCCCTTCCACGGCGACGGCGAAAGGGAATGTCCACCGGAAGAAATACGGCTATTTTAACATCGACGAATCGGTATTTCAGGATATTGCTGAAGAATTGCATATGGTGGCAGACCAGGATGCGCTCCAACCGGTTTACCGTCGGCACCCATTTGTATATATTGTGGAAGCCGCCGATGATATTTGTTATAATATTATTGATCTGGAAGATGCGCATCGGCTGCATCTTCTGAGTTACGAGGAAGTAAAGCATCATTTTCTCAGTATCATACAGTATCATACCAGGGATCTTGAAAGAGTGAAAAATATTGCCGCCGGTCTGAGCGCAGACGCCAATGAATCCATTGCTTATTTGCGCACTAAGGCCATAGGGGTGCTGATTGCCAAATGCGCCCGGGTTTTTCAGGAGAACAGTGCCGCTATTCTGGCGGGTGATTTCAACAGCAGCCTGTTGGATGCGATTCCCGAAATGCAGGGCGTGCTCGGTACGATTAAAAAAGTGTCGGTTGAAAGAATATACAATGCCCGTCAGGTAATTGAACTGGAAATAGCCGGCTTCCGGATTATGAGCGGGCTGGTAGAAGATTTTGTGACAGTGGCATTAATTCCCGATGAAAAGCGACAAACCGAAGATCGAAAGATTCTGAAACTGATTCCGCGGCAGTTTATGTTTGATCCCCAGGAATCAGCCTACGAAAAAGTAATGCATGTACTGGATTTTATTTCGGGGATGACGGATGTTTACGCCCTGAAACTATACAAGACGACCAGGGGGATTGAATTGTAATACCGACGCGCTGCTGTTATGTTTCATTGGTGAAATACAATTTATAATAGCGGCCGCGTTCGTCCTGACCCTCTTCGATCTGACTGCGGTCGCCGTGGATATAAATATGAAAGTTTTTATCCAGCTTGATAACTGACTTATAATGACGTTGCTGACGCTTTACCGCTGCATCAGAAATATCGAAACTATTCGCGATTTGCAGCTCTCTTTGTGACTCATATTGTTTTTTATAATCATTGAAGCCGTTTATATACTCCGGATAATGCAACACTTCCTGATTGAATGTTTCCAGTTCGAAACTGTCACGGTCCTTGAAAAAATGCAGACTCCTGTTCAGCATATCGGCCTGGTCCGCCCGGGATATATCATAAGATTCCGGAAGCTGTTGGGTAATATAATCCTTGTATATAGTCAGGGTGGCTTCGGTATTAAAATATTTATCTGCCCGCTGCCTTAATTGCAGGAAATCATCGATCCAATAACGGGCTTCCGCCCCTTTGTTGGTATTGTCCACTACCGAAACCAGATAGCCCGATTCTTTCTCGGTATTGAATATGAGGCAGCCTTTGTCCAGTTTGTTGATATTGATGCCCTGCCGGCTTTCAATTTCAAAATGATCATCGGCCGGGTAGACATTTAGAAATGTATCCTTATTTTCTGATTTGAATAATCCGACGCCATCCAGTGGTTCACCTGCGGCCATAATGCCTTTAAAATAGACGACATAAAATTCACCGCCTTTAATTCTGGGATGGGTGCTCTGGGCATACAATTGTTCCGCCAGTCGAACCGATTGTTGCTGGAGGGAATCGGGATCGGCGAAAATGGCACTTACATAGGTATGCACTTCGTGCAGGTGTAATCCGTCATGGTGCCAGAACTGATAATATTCTTCCGATTTGAACGCCGAAAGAAAATAAGTGGAAAGCAGGGCACCAATACTTTCATCGATTTTAACCGGCGACTGACCGATGGTCAGCGGTTCGCCTTCATTTTTATTGCCGACTCTATGCACCGTCAGTGCCTGAATATGTGAAATTGCGGAAGACTGCATATATTGCTGTTAAGGACTGCAATATTAGGCCATCCCGGGCAAGCCGTTGTTATTTTTTCACCAGTTCTTCATACAGAATATTAATCGCTGTTTTTAAAGTCGCGATATAGCCATCGGTCTCATCGGCGGGACAGCCGTTGGTAATGGCCACAATGCCAAATTTCTTTTGCGGTTCGAAAAACATGGCACTATAAAGTCCATAGGCCGAGCCGGTGTGGCCCACCAGCGCTTCGCCCGGAATCAGCCGGTCGGTACGCCTTAGTGCCAGTCCGTAACGGGCTTTTTGATCTAAGGGCGTTTGCATGAGGCGGGCATATTTCTTTTTGATGATACGGCGGCTTCCGGATTTGCCAAAATTCATGTGCATTACCATATATCGGGCCAGATCGGGGGCCGATATTTTCATCCCGCCGGTCGGTGAGAATACCGGAGTGCTGTAACCCATCGTATAGGCGGCGATTTCTGCTTTCCGGGGCGCGTAGGCGGCAGGGGAGGGGCTAAAAGATTTTTGTTCCGGATTATATTCATAGAGGGTGGCAAACCGGGTGCTATCCAGTTCATTGACATTATAACCGCCATAGAGTCCCAGGGGATCCAGGATATGCGTTTTTACATAGTGGTCAAAACGCTGCCCCGAATATTTTTCTATGATGGTGCCTACCATATTGAAATTCAGGTTACAATACTCATAACCCCGTCCCGGTTCGTATGCGTTATAAGCCTTGGCCCAGTCCGGATTTTTATCCGGATTGGCGACGTCCAGCGTAAAATATCCCTGGCTGTCGTTGAGACTGGAAGTATGGCTGAGCAGCATTTTGAGGGTGATCACAGTTTCAGGG
Source organism: Niabella terrae (assembly GCF_054783135.1). Classification (NCBI taxonomy): domain Bacteria; kingdom Pseudomonadati; phylum Bacteroidota; class Chitinophagia; order Chitinophagales; family Chitinophagaceae; genus Niabella; species Niabella terrae. The sequence continues at coordinate 213,239 of NZ_BAAGRD010000001.1, read as the reverse complement.
AATCGCGGATTGCGTATTTTAAAGCCCATCAGACGGCTGACATCATCGGATAGATGAAGTTTCTTTTGCTGTACCAGTTGCATGATTGAGGTTGCCGAAAAAGATTTGGAAATTGACGCAATCCGGAACAGATCCGTGGTCTGAAGCGGCTGGCCGGATGCCTGGTCTTTCAGGCCGAATGCATGCGTATATATCAGGCGCCCGTCTTTGACGACCGCTACACTCAGTCCCATTACCGGAGTCGTCTGCATCAATTCCTGCAGCCGCTGTTCGGTATTTGCGGTTTGGGAAAACCCGATCTGATGAAATAGAAGGGGCAGAAGGAGCGTCAGCAATTGTTGGATGCGCATGGGCTGAAGTATTATAATATATGGCAAATTTAATTGTCTGAAAGGTACTTAAAAGCTGTTTAAACTTTTTGTGGTTTTTTAGCAAATCCGGTAACGGCAGGGATTAGGAAAGGTATCGCTCGGCGCCCTGTGGCCGGATTTTAGCGCAAATGGCATCTTTTTGACAATGCTTGGTTTCAAATCAATAATTTTACGCCCTCAACAAAACTTTAAGAATGGCTTCGGGCATATTTGCAATTCTGGATGATATAGCAGCGCTGATGGACGACGTAGCAGTGGCAAGCAAGATTGCTACACAGAAAACTGCAGGGATTCTGGGGGATGACCTTGCGGTAAATGCGGAAAAGGCCACGGGATTTTTATCTTCACGGGAACTGCCTGTTCTGTGGAAAATCACTAAAGGGTCCTTACTGAATAAGCTGGTGATTATTCCAGTCGTTTTTTTGTTGCAGGTCTATTTACCGGCGGCGATTACCATCATTCTGATTTTCGGGGGATTTTATCTGGCCTACGAAGGAATGGAAAAAATCATTGAATTTCTTTTTCACCGGTCTAAAAAAGGTCATGAAGTTATCGAGGAAGAGACCCAAAACGATTCCGATGCAGAGCGGACTAAGGTTAAATCTGCGATATCCACGGATTTTATACTTTCCATCGAAATCGTAATTATTGCCCTTTCTACAGTCATGCACCAATCGCTGACCACGCAAATACTGACGGTATCCGTCGTTGCTATTTTGGCGACGATCGGGGTTTATGGGATCGTGGCACTGATTGTTCGCATGGATGATGCCGGTTTTAAACTGATCAAACGTGCAGGAGATCGGGGTTTTCTTGCCGGACTGGGTCATGGGCTGGTGAAGGCCCTGCCCCTGATAATTAAATTGCTCGCAGTCGTTGGAACCCTGGCCCTGGTTCTGGTTTCAGGAGGCATCTTTGCCCATAATATTGAGCCCCTGCACCATTACCTGAGCAACTGGCCTTCTATGCTGCGGGAATTTATTTATGGCATTGCCGGCGGCATACTGGCTGTTTTGCTGGTGACTATACTTAAGAAGCTGTTGGCGCTGGTAAAAAAATAGCCGGGAGGCTGTTGTACGGACTGCTGGCTGGTGGGCGATCGCCATTGCAGTGGCCGGGTAATCTGTTTTCCTTCGCGCATTTATCTTTATTTTTACAGCCATTTGACAAATTATGAGTAGTAAACAAAAACCAGTCATCGGTATTACCTGTGGCGATCTGAATGGTATCGGTCCTGAGCTGATCATAAAGACTTTTGCGGATGCCCGTATCGTTGAAATGTGTACGCCGGTGATTTTTGCCAATAATAAAGTCATCAATTTTTATCGCAAGACGATTCCGGACATCAATTTTAATTTTTTCTATACCAGGGAATTCGAACGGATCAATCCCAAACAGGTGAATATTTTCAATGTCTGGGAAGAGGACGTAAATATCACTCCCGGAACCCTGAATGAATCCGGCGGTCTCTATGCCGTTCGTTCACTGGAGGCTGCTGTGGCCGCGTTGAAAGCCGATCAGATCCAAGGCTTGGTGACGGCTCCATTTCATAAAAGCAATGTGCAGTCTGCGGAATTTACCTATACCGGACATACGCCTTATCTGAGACAGCAATTTGAAGGCGCTGACGCAGTTATGATGATGTGTGCTACCAATATGCGGGTGGCCCTGGTGACCGAACACCTGCCTGTCAGCGAAGTGGCTTCCCATATCAGTCAGGACCTTATTTTCCGGAAGCTCCAGGTCATGCAAGCCAGTTTACAGCGTGATTTTGGCATTGACAAGCCCAGAATAGCCGTTTTGGGCCTGAATCCGCACGCGGGTGATGAAGGGCTGGTTGGCCGCGAAGAACTTGAAATCATCAAACCTGCCATCCGGCAGGCCAAAGACAATAATATCATGGCCTATGGCCCATATAGCGCTGACGCTTTTTTTGCCAGAGCCCAGTACGGAAGTTTTGATGCAGTGCTGGCGATGTACCATGATCAGGGACTGATACCTTTTAAGTCCCTGGCTCAGGGTGAGGGGGTCAATTACACCGCAGGACTCAATATTGTAAGGACTTCTCCGGATCATGGGACGGCTTTTGATATTTCCGGCCGGGGCAGGGCAGACCATCATTCCTTTATGACTTCCCTGTATTTATGTATCGATATTATTGGTCACAGGTTCGAATATGATGAGGCCCGTTCCAATCCCATGAAAAAACGGATGCCGGAAGTAACTGCCAGACTTGCGGACGAAAAAATCGATGAATAAGCAGTCCTGTGCGCGGAAATGCGGCGGCGTTGTGGTGGAGCCCGATAAGGGTGTCAGACGGCCCTTTTAAATAATGCCTGCAACTGAAACAACAAATTAAAGGGCTTCGCATTCGATAACAGCCGGTATCCCGGACGACGATGGGGTGTGGATTCCGGCGGCATGAGCTGTTTTAGGGTCTCTGTTTCCGCCACTACCTCTTTTTTCAGATACCGGCACATATCATCCGCGCCGTAGTCTTTCTGATGATTGATCTGATTGAGGGTTGCCAGGGCCACAGGTGTTACCAGGGCAGTAAGTGCATTAACGGTTTTGTTTTTCAGCAGGCTTCTTGAAGCGATTGAATCTACAATGTTAACATGTTTGACACCAAAGATCTCAGAAATGACACTTTTACCTTTGGCAAGGATTTTTTCGTGTCCTGACATGAAAAAGGCATTCAGGTTCAGTCCCGCACAGTCCCTGGCCATTTTAATAAGTTCTTCTGTTTTGTTATTCTGGTAACATTGGAAGCTCATCGCATTGATGGTATGATCAATAATCAGGTCGGTGGCTATGTCGATTTTTGTACGGTCTTCTTTATAAAAGCGGGCTGCGGAATCAGAGAAATTGCCGGTTCCGTTCAACTGAAATTGAATATAATGTTTTAAATCCATCGCAGCTCCAAAGTTTTTTAGTTTTAACGGGCTCCGAAGTCACGTACATTCAGATATATATTAAAAAAAGAGGGGCTCACGTATTGCCTGGAAAGACGCCGCAGCCCACTCTTAAGCCCTCTAAACCACTGTAAAAGTAAGTCGGATTTGCAGCAACTGCAATCCATATTCGATGAAGTACTCGATTTTTAAGATGAGTGCCCGGATTTTCAGGATAATCCAAAAAGACCTAATGAATATCCGGCAAAATGGACCAATAGAAAACGACAACACGGCGTCTTTCATCCTGTGCGTTGTAATTCCTGATATAGCTGAAAGGATACTCTTCGCCCCTGCCATAGCCCATATGGTGTACCCGCAATTTGTTGAAATCAGTAAATTTTTCGGCATTATTGGTCAGGGCCATTAGCATGGAACGTTCCAGTTCCCTGGCCCGCAGATTGGAAAGCAGTAGATTCAATTGCTGGCGGTCCGGATGTTGATTGTCAGGAAGATAGGACCGGAGTTCGCGGTATAGGGGGCCCTCTTTATTAAAAGGCGTTTCGTCAGCATAGCCGACCAGCACCAGATAGATACTGCGCGGAATATCACTGAATTGGTTGGCTATCAGCGTAATGGTATCGATGGTTGGCTGGAAAGCGTCTTCAAAAGTCCCCATCGCTTTTATAGGGATTCTGTATGCACCGGGCTCAAAGAAGGTGCCCAGTTCATTACGTTTAAAAGCATCGATATGAACAGCCTCTTTAATCAGTTGGTAAATTCGTTCCCGGGTCTTTACGGTAGCATTAAAGGAATCCAGCCGGGCGATATAATTACGGGTCGTAGGGTAGTAGTTCTTTTCATTAAAATTAGATTTGTCCTTAGCGAAAAGCTCCACTGCTTCTACGACCTGGCTGATCTGATTGAGATCCCGGTGTAAAACGTTGATTACCCTTTTCATATTGCCGGCAATATTACTATCCAGATGGGCGCTGTCAAGTTTGGACATCGCTGTTGCGCTGACCTTGTCCAGGCTGGCATTTTCCCCGGCCAACAGGGATTTTGCGGTTGCGGTAGTCGCTTTAGCTGCCGTCAGACGTTTTTGCAGCCCACAGGAGCCGGTCAGTAGTAACAAAGCCAGCAGTGTGAAGGATATAGGTTGTTTCAACATAGTCTATTACTGAGGCAATGGTTTTATTATAAAACCCTCGTTTTCCGATTCCTCGGCGTTATTTGGTAAGGTGTTAATTTTTTGCTGTAAAATTCTTCGGTAAACTTCTTTTTTCGCCAGTTTCTCTTCAGCAACACTGGAATGTGTATCGGTATCTGCCGCAGCGGCGGCCATAACACGGTTCAAACCGATATTGATCAGGGCATTTGATTTGCCCAGATCCATGTCCTGGGAAGACAACAAGAGCTGGTCCACAAGAATACTTTTGGACAAAAAACCCGATTGCTCTGCATCAGAACGCCAGGTGGACAGCATAAAAGCCAGGGCCAGCAGGGCGCCTGTCCATAGCAATAGCAGCGAAATCCTGGTGGTTTTACGATATGTAACGGCGGCACGATTCATGTCTAAAAAACTTCCGTTAGGGCATTTTCAATCTGTTTTATGAACCCTTCGCAATTTAATGGGGATACTTTTTCCGGCATCTGGTTGAGCATGGTAGCCTGATGCTGGACGATCCTATAGACTTCATGGTTGGGGCCCAGGGGCGAAAATGTTGACTTTATACGATGCAAGATACTATTCATTTTGTTTATATCGGCCGCTTTGCCCGCATTTAATAAATCTGCCTTATCGGTTTGCCATTGTTGTTTCATCTCCAGCAGAATTTCTTCAACCATACGGGCGTCCCCGCCTACCAAATGCTCCAGGAAGCTGAGTTTCTGCGTAGTCCCGGCTTGCTCCACCATCTCACATTGCAGATATTTCGAGGTTTTTTCCACCAATAATTTTTCATCCAGTGGTTTTGCCAGGTAATCGTCGAATCCCATCTGGTAGCATTTTTCAATTTCTTCCCTGGAAACATAGGCGGTCATGGCTATAACAGGGAGTTTTAAATTTAACTTATTGCGTATCAGTTCAATAGCGGTATAGCCATCCATATTGGGCATTTGGATGTCCATAAAGCAGAGGTCGTACATTTCCTGGTTCAGCATCCGCACCGCATCCTGCCCGTTGTCGGCGATCCTGGGCTGCAGCCCGTATTTATGCAATACATGTAAGAGGAGTGTCTGGTTGGCCTTATTATCTTCGACAATCAGGACATTGGAAGCATTGAAAACCAGCGCCGGCGTCTGAACCGCATCGTTTTCCATTTCGACCGGACCGGCATTTTCCAGTATGCAGGTAAAATTAAACTCAGAACCCTGGCCCAGTTCGCTGAATACGGAAATGGAACCACCCATACGCTCCACCAGATTCTTCACGATCGTAAGGCCCAGGCCGGTACCTCCATGTTGGCGCTGACTGCCGTGCTCCAATTGTTCAAAACGCTCAAAAATGGTTTCAATTTTTTCCCGGGGAATACCACTTCCGGTGTCTTTGACCGTGAATCCCAGTTTATAATAATTATCGTCTATCCAGACAATATTCGCACTGACATGGATACCGCCTGCATTGGTGAATTTAATGGCATTGCCGATCAGGTTCACGAAAATCTGCTTGAGTCTTTCAGGATCACCGACGACATAGCGGGGGATATTTTCGTCAATCCGGTAGCTGTACAGCAGGTCTTTCTCTGTAACGGCCCTGGAGAACATTTTTTCCAGGCCGCGGAACAGTTCGTAGAGGTTAAAAGGTTTGTTGTTGATTTTCAACTTACCTGCTTCAATTTTGGAGAGGTCCAGTACGTCGTTGACGATATTGAGCAGGTTATGGCTGCTGGAGCGGACAATCTCCACGTATTCTTTCTGTTTGCTGTCCAGCGTCGTTTCACTCAGCAGGTTACCGAATCCGATCAGCGCATTCAGTGGTGTCCGGAGTTCATGACTCATATTGGCCAGGAATTCATCTTTGGCATTCCGGCTTTTCAGTGCGGCAGCTTCAGCAGCCTTTAATTCTTCTATCAGCCGCATTTGCTGGGCCTGCCTGCGTATAATGATGGTGGCCATGATCAGGATCGCCACGATAGCCAGCAATGCAAGGGCCCGGTTGTAACGCGACAGTTTGGCCGACTGTTCATTATTGGTAACCAGGGTTTCCTGCAAATTGGTCTTCAACAGGGCCTGCATGGCAATACAGTTGGCATATACCTGATCCCCGGGTTTCAGGGACTCCAGGGAATCAATCAGCCGGTTTTTCAGGCCGGTCCGACCTTCCTGGTGGGCCTTTAATATGGACTCAGAAAGACTGACCTGCCGGATGACCAGGCTGTCAATTTTGCTGGCCAGCGAGTCACTTTCCACCTTGTTGGCGGATGCCAGGACATTGGTATTATAACCCAGCATGATTAAAGAATCCGTGAGCTGATGCAGGCGGGTGCTGTCAAAAGTGGCCGCTGCCAGGATATTGGTATTATAGCCGAGCATGATCAGGGAATCCGTTAGCTGACGCATACGGGTACTGTCAAAACTGCTGTAGCGGTCCCGCAGTTTCGACTGCAGGTCGAAGGAAAGGTTGACCAGCTCCTGAATGCTGTAATTGGTTCGGAAAGTCTGTACCGCCTGTTTGTTCCCATTATTCAGCGCCCGGGTAGATTTATTGGTAAAGAATTGCGTAACCACGATCAGTGCCATTAATGCCAATGACAGAATGACCATCGAAAGAAATGCTATACCTTTCTGCTTCATAATCTCGGTAACCGTCGTCTAAAACAACTGCAGGCTTTTTAAAAGCGCATCTTTATAGGATTCGGATATGGGAATCGCCTGATTATGGATATAGACGACTCTGTCTTCAATATAATCGATTTTATTGATCGCGATAATATAACTCCGGTGCACCCGGATAAATTTTTGAGAAGGGAATTTATCTTCAATGGCTTTTAAACTGCCATGGACTACATAACTTTTCTCCGGAATATGAATCTTCACATAGTCTCCTTTGGCTTCCATCCAAAGGAGACTGTTTATGTCCAGTTTGCGAATGACCTTATTGTCTTTGACAAAAAGAAAATCACTGGTGATATCGGGTGCCATCTGCACATTTTTCGCACTGATCAGTTCCTTGGCCCTTTCAATCGAAAGCATTACCCTGGCAAGTGAAAAAGGTTTTACGATGTAGTCTACCACATTGAGTTCAAAAGCCTCCACCGCATAGCCCTGTTTGCCGGTGGTCAAAATGGTCAGCGGTCTTTGCGGTAACATGCGTAATAATTCCAGGCCATTCATGCCCGGCATTTCTATATCGAGAAAAAGGATGTCTACTTCATGGGCCTCAATAAACTGTTTGGCTGCCACCGCATTTTCACATTCACCGGCAACCGTAACACCATTGAGTTTCTCCAGAATCTGTCGTAACAGCAGACGGGCAACTTTGTTATCATCAACAATCAGGCAAGTAAACGGATGCTCCATACACTAAAATAAAATATATAGCTAATATAAGCATAACTGCCTAAATCCCGACGAAAAGCCCCGCGTTTCGGCGGGGCTTTTTCAAATATCAGATGGATTCACTTACGCGGTTTTAAATTGCGGAATCAACCCATTGGCCAGCTCGACCATCTTTTTCAAACCTTCTTCCGGTAAAGCGCCTTTTTTAAATTCTGCCAGTATATCGGGTAACTGGTTTTCCATTTCCAGCAGGAATTGTTCTTCGAACTCTTTGACTTTGCTGACCGGAACATCCTTGATTAAACCATTGGTACCCAAATAAATAATCGCCACTTGCTTTTCCACCGGCATGGGTGAATACTGGGGCTGTTTCAGAATTTCAACGTTACGGGCACCTTTGTCGATTACATTTTTGGTAGCAGCATCCAGGTCACCCCCGAATTTAGAGAAAGCCTCCAATTCGCGATAAAGTGCCTGATCCAGTTTCAGGGTACCGGCTACTTTTTTCATGGACTTGATCTGGGCGTTACCTCCTACACGGCTTACCGAGATACCTACGTTAATCGCAGGCCGGATACCGGAAAGGAAGAGACTGGATTCCAGAAATATCTGACCATCAGTAATCGAGATCACGTTGGTCGGGATATAAGCAGATACGTCGCCGGCCTGGGTTTCAATGATGGGCAGTGCTGTGAGCGAACCACCGCCTTTCACCAGGTGTTTGATGGAATCCGGCAGGTCGTTCATGTTTTTAACGATTTCATCATTGGAAATAACTTTGGCAGCTCTTTCCAGCAGACGGCTGTGCAGGTAGAATACATCACCCGGATAAGCTTCACGGCCCGGCGGACGACGTAACAGCAGCGATACTTCCCGATAGGCAACAGCCTGTTTGGAAAGATCATCATAGATGATCAGCGCAGGTCTTCCGGTATCCCGGAAAAACTCTCCGATGGCGGCACCGGCAAAGGGAGCATAGAACTGCAGCGGCGCCGGATCTGAGGCAGAAGCTGCAACAATAGTCGTAAAGGCCATTGCGCCATTATCTTCCAGTGTTTTCATAACACCGGCAATAGTGGAGGCTTTCTGTCCGATGGCTACATAAATACAATATACCGGTTTGCCGGCTTCGAAAAATTCTTTCTGATTGATAATGGTATCCACCGCAATGGCGGTTTTACCTGTTTGACGGTCTCCGATGATCAGCTCCCGCTGACCACGGCCAATCGGAATCATGGCATCGATGGCCTTAATACCAGTTTGCAGCGGTTCTTTCACTGGTTCCCGGAAAATTACCCCGGGTGCTTTGCGCTCCAGCGGCATTTCATATAATTCGCCGGCAATGGGACCTTTACCATCAATGGGATGTCCCAGGGTATTGACCACACGACCAACCATGCCGTCACCTACTTTGATAGAGGCAATCTGGCCGGTCCGTCGTACCTTGGAACCTTCCTTGATTTCGGTGCCCTCACCCATCAGAACCACACCTACATTGTCTTCTTCCAGGTTAAGTGCAATTGCCCTGACGCCGTTTTCAAATTCTACCAGTTCCCCGTAACGTACATTGCCCAGACCGTACACCCGGGCGATACCATCACCTACCTGTAATACGGTACCTATTTCCTCTAAATCCGCTTGTGCGTTAAAGTTGCTTAATTGTTCCCGCAGTATGGCACTGATTTCGTCGGGTTTAATTTCTGGCATATCAAAATATTTTTAAAATTGGGTTTTATGGGGGCTGATTTTAAGCAGCCCTGTTTTTCAGGCTGCAAAAGTAGGACATCCCCCTTTTATAACAAAAAATGTCTAAAAGTTTACGATCGTAGGAATGCAGGGTCCTGCAGGGGATTATTTAATTACCAGGACGCCGTCTGCCAAAAAACGGGTTTCTTTCCTGGGTTGGGTAATGGCGTCGATCTCTGCCTGGGATTTTTTGGCATCCTGGGCATAGTGCTTCAATTCCTGTACACTGGTGGTCTTTGTAAAGGCTATTCCGTCAACGACCACCGTCTTGCCGGCAATCGCCTTGGGTACAAAAAAGCCATAATCCTTGAAACGGACGAACATTTTTGACTTATCTGCCAGTTCCATCTCCATCCAGCAGCCCTTTTTTGGGCAGGAGGAAAGGACCCGGCCTTCAATTTTGGCCGTAATACTGTCCTTTTGCTTCAATTCTTTGAGGAGCTGGGGTGTACTCAGGGTGCCGGCCGCAGTAGTAGCGGCACCGTACTGATCACCTGGATCTGCCGGTCCTACAGGTGGCTGTGCCTGTATCAGACTGGTTGTCAATAATATAAATGAAATACAAAGAAAAAGTCTCATGTTAGATTTTTTTATGTTTTCAGATCGGATGCCCGATTCCGTTCCGTTTATGGATTTATTTTTTCGGGATATATGCCGCCAAATAACCCAGCGGATCCCGGTTTTTGTAAAAGTATATATTTTTGCAGTTAAACTACGGTGTTATGCAAAAAATGACCATTCGATTACGTGTTGTAATAATTATGATTCTACTGGCGGCGCTGAGCAGGGTATTGCCGCATCCCTATAATTTCTCCCCCCTGGTTGCCATGGCGCTGTTTGGCGGGGCAAAATTGCAGCAAAAATGGTTGGCATTTTTAGTGCCGCTGGCAGCGTATCTGGTTTCAGACATCATCCTGCAATGGAGCGGACTGATGGGCGGCTATCATTTTAGCCAGCCTTTTGTACTGATCTCCCAGGCATTTGTCTATTTGTCGATGATACTCGTGACCCTGATGGGCACCCGCCTCAATGGCGGATCTGCGCGGCGCATCCTGGGCTTTTCGCTTGGTGGTTCGACCATTTTCTGGATCCTTTCGAACCTGGGTGTCTGGGTGGGAAACTATTTTGCTGCCGGCACCCTCACTCATGAACCCGGCCTGACTTTGGCCGCGACCTATATCAGGGCCCTGCCTTTTTATAATACCATGAGTACACAGTTATTCCTGGGGACATTTTTAGGTGATTTGTTTTATTCAAGCATTTTATTCGGTATATTCGCCATAGCCCAAAAGCAGTTACCTGCTTTGCGCTACTCTAAGGCTTAAGAACATAACGGGATTACTTCAGAAGCGGCTCCTGGCCGCTTTTTTGCAACCATTACGCTGGTTGGGCTGTCTGTCTAGTTTCAGACAGTCGTTCAGAAAAGTTCTGACCGAACTTCTTTTAACGTTTTTCGTTTAACTATATCAGCGAATTGAGTTTAATTTCGCAGCATCAGCATAATTGAAAGATATGACAGGAAAGGCTTTGTTACCGGGATTGGCAGCTTTAATTTTCTCTGCAAATCTGCAGGCTCAGACAGACACCGGCGTGTCCATTCCCATTCGCCGGCAATTATTCCATGACAATATTGTCAAAGACAAGAAACAGCTATTGGGTAGTGATGGTAAAATGGACGATGTTTTTACCATGGATGACAAGCCGGATGCGGCCAAGATCGCTACGGATGCCATCAACCGTCAGGTGGACGCCATCCGGTTTGCTATTGAAGCAGATGCCAAAACGGATCAGCGTCTGAAATCCGGATACCTGCTCGGTCTTTCCAATATCCTCAAGCACATGCGGACGGGCTGGTTGAAAAAGGAAGTTTCTCCGGCTCATTTTGCCCAGATATTCTCCCTGTATAAAAAACTGATTGACGTGCATACCGCCGGGGAGTCCATTATTCCCTATGTGGAGCAGTTCCCCTATGATATCGCCTATACCGCAACCTTACCCCGGATATTTGAGGAAAATCCCGGAGCGGGTAACCTGAAAGAGCTCCTGCTGTCGAAATATTGTGCGCTCTATCCAGAGAAGACCTTTTTTGCCCTGAGTAAGTTTCCGGAATCTGCCCAGTCGGATGCCATGATCAAAGAATATGGCAAGCGTTTTCCGGAACAGCTTTATTCCTATGCTCAGGCCGGTAACAAACTGGGATACAAGATTCGAAGCATCAAGGATGATCATTTTGTAAAGACCGTAGTGTCGCTTTCGGAAATGAAAAGCGGTCAGATCTATTTTCCTTTTCTGGACAATCTGGTAAAAGGTAAGATCAGCATTGCCGACCTGGATGCGGCCAAAGATGACCGGTACAAATATTTCCGGTTGCTGGTCAATACCCAGATCGATTACAGTCACCGTGCGATCAACGGAGATACGGCAGTGGGTTTTGCAGAATTGACTTCCCGACTGAAGAAAAAGGCCAGTGATGATTTCGTCAATGAGATCAATGCCCTGCATGAATCGCCGAATGCGGTCCGATTCCGTTGCCTTCAGGACCTGAATGCCCAGGAACTTTATTACCTCGCGGTCATGACGGATGGCTTGATTTATACCAGTAGTTATGTTTCAGGTGTATATCCGCTGATGATGCAGAAGATCAATAACCGCGGAGATTCCCTATTACTGAGTGTCTATTTTGACCACTATCGGAAGTTTATCAGTATGGCAGCCGGTTATAATAAATTAAGGGATTTTTTCACCACTTTTCCTAATAAACAGGATGCCACAAATCTGATGACCACTTTCGTTAGTGGTCTGGAAAAATCCAAGGGACTGGAAGACGGGGTAGACGTGGCGGATTCTTATGCCAGCGTTTATGAAAGCCTGCCCGATCTGGCGGAACAGATGCTCCGGAACATCCGGTCAAATTATGAACGCAGTGTCAAGAACCGCAATGCGCGGGGCATGGCTATTTACAATATTCTGGACAAATTATTCCGTTCTGCAGACCCGTCAAATAATATTGACCTGACCCGGGAACTGGGCATCCCTCCGGTCTATCAGATTCCTTTTAACAGTTTCACCAACGAGAAAGGCGAAATCATTACCCAGATGTTCTTTTACGGAGACGAGGACGGCATGATGGATTTCGACATTTTCGTGCGGACCTTCAATAATGATCCCAAGTGGAAAGTGGACCAAAGTAATTCCAAGTTCGTGGTGGCCAAAAGCACGACCGGTGTACCAGTCTATGTGTATGCCAACCGGCCGCTGCCCAATACCAATGATGAAGACTATGTAGCCCAGAATGCCATGGAGGCTTATCTGCAGGACAATAACCTGTCACCGACGGTGACGTTTCACCGGGGCCATAGTTATCATGCCCCCACCAGTGTAAGTTATCTTACGCCGACTTCTAAAGTGGTCTTTATGGGCTCCTGTGGCGGCTTTTTTCTCATTGATTCGATCCTTAAAAAATCCAGTGATGCCCATATTATTTCTTCCAAACAAACAGGGTACCGGGATATCAACCTGCCATTTATCCGGATTTTTCTCGAGAACCTGCGGGAACATCATGACGTAGACTGGATTCCTTTCTGGCAGAAGTTCCGGGAAGCTGCCCATGTCACCGGTATGGAGGATTATATACCGCCTTATAAGAATCTGGGCGCCCTGTTCATCAAGGCCTATAAGAAGGAAACCGGCGAGGAAAATATTTAAATTGGGATAAGCGGGAGATGTCCTGGATTGCGGGCGGGCTGGACATTTTCCATTATATTGCGACAGCGACGGGCGAGGTTTCATAGAACTTCGGTGCGGGCCACCCCCTCATTTTTAGCAGTTCAGTTATGCAGGATTCAAAAGGAAATTTTCATGTTTCGGGACTCCGACGGGTCTTTTCCTTTGCTGCACCCTATCGGACCCGTTTCTGGGGTTCGGTGGTGCTGGCGGTCCTGCTGGCCGTCTTTACGCCCGTCAGACCCATGCTTATTCAGCTTACGGTTGATAAGTATATTACAGGCTCCCTCCCACGGATGGTCATCAATATTACCCTGATCCAGATAGGATTGATTCTGATAGAAACTTTCCTGCGTTTTCTGTTCAGTTTTACCACAGCCTGGCTGGGGCAGGCAGTCGTTCGGGATATACGGATGCGGGTATATGAGAAAATTCTCCGGTTCCGGTTGAGGAAATTCGATCAGACACCGATTGGTACCCTGACCACCCGAACGATCAATGATATTGAATCTATCAATGAAATTTTCTCCGACGGTCTGATTCCTATCATAGCGGATCTGCTTTCCATCCTTTGTATACTGGGCTATATGTTCTGGGTGGACTGGCGCCTCACCCTGATTTCGCTGACTCCTTTTCCGATTATGCTGGTCGCTACCTATTACTTTAAGGAAACCATCAACAAGTCTTTTTTCAAGGTCAGGAATGCGGTAGCTGCCCTGAATGCCTTTGTTCAGGAACATATTACCGGTATGGGCATCGTCCAGGCTTTTGACGCGCAGAATCGGGAATTCGGAAAATTCCGAACCATTAACAAGCAACACCGGAATGCCAATATCAAAGCGATTTTTGCCTATTCTGTATTTTTTCCGGTCATTGAAATCGTTTTGGCCCTGTCGATTGGTCTGGTTGTATGGTATACAGCGCGGGAAGCCCTCCAGCTCCATCAGAGCCAGCAGGGCGTTATCGTTGCCTTCATTCTCTGCCTGAACCTGTTATTCCGACCCCTGCGGATGATCGCAGACAAATTCAATACGGTACAGATGGGTGTGATTGCGGCACAACGGGTATTTACCATCCTGGACGACCCTGCGGTGGAGGAATCCGGCCCGATCAGCAATGGATTACCTGATGAAAGAAAACTGGCGGGGGCGGTAAGCTTCGAGCAGGTCTGGTTTGGCTATGTCCCGGACCAGTGGGTCATCCGGGACCTGAGTTTTACCATTGCGCCCGGCGAAACTGTCGCCATTGTAGGTCATACCGGTAGCGGTAAAACGACTATTATCAGCCTTTTGAATCGATTTTATGATATCCAGAAAGGCAGTATTAAAATGGATGGAACTGATATACGCCAACTGTCTGCGGATTATATCCGCGGTCAGATCGGTGTGGTGTTGCAGGATGTTTTTCTGTTTTCAGGCTCCGTAATGGATAATATAACCCTCCGCAACCCGGCGATCAGCCGCGAGCAGGTCATAGAAGCGGCAAAAATGATTGATATGCATGATTTTATCATGCGACTGCCCGGGGGGTATGACTATGATGTGAAGGAGCGGGGTGCCACCCTGTCCCTGGGCCAGCGACAGCTGCTCTCCTTTATCCGGGCGCTGCTCTACAATCCTTCCATTCTGGTGCTGGATGAAGCGACTTCTTCCATAGATACTGAAAGTGAGCTGCGCATCCAAAAGGCAACGGATACACTTGTAAAGGGGCGTACTTCCATTGTGATCGCTCATCGCTTAAGTACCATACGCAAAGCAGATAAGATAATGGTGCTGGATAAAGGCGTTCTGGTTGAAATGGGTACACATGAGGACCTGATGCAGGAGAACGGGTTTTATGCACGTCTGCATAAAATGCAATTTGAGCAGCAACCCAGCCGGCAGATTGTGTAGCACCTTACTGAACATTGCCTTCCCCATTTTAGCATCCGCTTCCTCCCAGGATTCCTTGTCCGCGAAAATATTTTCATTGGCAGGCAACCCGATCCTCAGAATTGCTGTATGTATTTAAAAATAAACCTTTTCATAACCTCATTCATATTGTTTGTCAGTACCTCTTAAGACCGAGTATAGCCTGTCTAGTATAGTAGGTGGCTGTAAGATGGGCATACCCTCTTGGCAGAAGCGGTTGTATGAACGGTATTTTGGTTTTGCGCTTTCCGTCTGCTTTAGGTACACCTCTTCGAAGGAAGATGCAGCGGAAGTGGTGAATGACGGGTTTGTTCGGGTATTCAGAGGGATCGCCCATTTCCAGGAACCGGATGATCCGGATCTCTTATCGAAGATTTTTATGAGCTGGCTTAAAAGAATAATGATCCACACGGGCATCAACCATTACAAAGCTGCTAAAAGGACAGCGGAGCGATCGGGTATGCCGGCCGGGCAGGCGGAGGAAACCGCTGCAAATAGCCCGATTGATAACATGGCCTATACCGAGCTGGTGAAACTGGTTCAAAAATTAAGCCCGGCATATAGAAACACCTTTAGTCTGTTTGCAATCGACGGTTTCAGTCATGAAGAAATAGCAAAAACATTAGGTATATCCGTGGGCGCGTCCAAATCGAACCTGGTAAAAGCCCGCAAAAATCTCAGGAAAATGCTGGGGCAATTAAATGAATAAAAAGTTATCAAATATTAATGATGAAGAGTTAGACAAACTCTTTCGTGACGCAGCCAATCGTTTTCAACCGCCGGACGCTCCGGATGACGCATGGGATATGTTTTATAAAACAAAAATGTTTCCTGGCAGCAATAAGGTAGTAAAGCGCAGCAGGTGGGCGGGGATCGCAGCCATGATGGGGCAATTTTTTGTGCCGAGACTTTCCTGGCAGTTTGCAACCACTTGTGTGCTGGCATTAATCGGCGGATGGCTGTTACTTCATACAAATCCGCCCTCCGGGAATGTTGACAGACTGCCGGTCAAAGAACTGGCGCGGCAACAGCCTGCTACCGATAATGCCCCCCCTGTGGCCGCCGAAGGTGGTCAGGAATTTTCCGATGCCGACAGCCCGGGCGACACCCAGAACAAGGCCGGGTGGTATCCTGGAGAACAGCCTTCATTAGATATTCTTGCTGAGAATAGGGTTGCCGTTCTTGCGGCAAGGCCTTCGAAGCCGGGTGTATTTGATCTTTCGCAAAAGCCGGTGCTGAAGGCCACTCCTGCAGACAGTACAGCGGAACATGCTAAAATCGATCTTTCGCTGCGCCGGAGACCTGCCTCAGAAGCATCTCCTGTACAACCGGCAATTCCGGATAACTATCGGTTTCCTCAGACGGAAACCAGGACCCGCAGGGGAACTTCGTCCGGCTGGCAGGTTGGATTACTGGCAGGTGCTAACCTGGGAATGGTTCGTGGTGATATTTCGAAAAAGCCGGGCCTGAATGCCGGCGTGCTGGTACAAAAGAAACTGGGGCTGTCCCGTTTCTCTCTAGAATCCGGTGTTCTTTATGAATCCATGACCTACGATGTAAACAATGCCGATTTTACACCCAACGGACAGCCGGTGTCGTCAAGGGTGTCCAATATCGAGGGCGCCTGTACGATGATCGATGTCCCGGTAAATGTCCGTTATGATGTCCTAGCATCTAAAAAGAAAAAAGCCTTTGTAAGCACCGGCGTTTCGCCCACGGTGATCGTAAAGCAAAGCTATGTCTACGATTATGATGCAGGCGATGGTCCGGAGCTGATAAACCGGGATGTATCCGGAAAAGGTAAAAATGTTTACGCCGTTGCCAATCTTTCCATAGGCTACGAGCAAAAATGGGAACATATATCTGTACAGATAGCCCCGTATGTAAAGATCCCGATGGGTGAGATCGGGTATGGGAATCTGAACCTGGGTGGAGTGGGCACGCAGATCTCCATCAAAAAAGATTTGTAATGCAGCAGTGACCTATTAACATATAATCCTCTTATTAACTTAAATCTGTCATCATGAAAAAAATGAAATTTTTTTCTACAGGGATTCTATTTGCCTTCATTTCCCTTGCCCTTATCCGCTGCGGCGGCGATAAAGACAATGCCATCGACAAACCGGATCCGCCGCAAAACGCCTGCGATGGTGTCAATGCAAAATTTGCAGCCAATGTGCTACCACTAATCCAAAACAGATGTCAGGGCTGTCATAAAACCGGTGGTATCGCGCCTTTTGCGCTGGAAACCTACGAACAGATAAAAGCCAGGGCAAGCGGAATAAAAGCCGAGGCGGTTGTCAACAGCCGAATGCCCAAAGGCGGCCCACCACTTACCGCAGCGGAGAAAAAAACACTGGGTTGCTGGATCGATGGCGGCGCCTTAAACAATTAATATTATGGCAAAAGGAAAAAAGATACTGCTTCTCCTGCTGGTTGTGGTCCTGCTGGGTGCCGGCTACGGCTACTTTCAATACAACCGGCGGCCACCTGATGTAAAAGCGGCAGCACCCGAAATAAATATGGATGCAGGGGAACTGGCAGCCTCGTTTAACCGCGATGAGGCCGCAGCCAATAAAATGTACGTGGATAAAATCCTTTCGGTTACCGGCAAGATAGCGGATATAACGGTTGACCCGACAGGGCAGGCGACGGTTGTTCTGGAAACCGGTGATCCCATGGCTTCGGTCATTTGCAGCTTTTACGATACCGAGGCAGGAGCAGCAAAGGACCTGGCGGCCGGCCAGCAAGTAACCATCAAAGGAATCTGCACCGGTAAGCTAATGGATGTGGTTTTAAACAAATGCAGCATTGTTCCTTAAACGTATTATTATGAAAAAAAACCTCGTAATTCTTTGTCTCTTTCTTTTGCATATATCAACAGGGACCGCACAAAAATACTTTACCAAAAATGGAACCATTTCGTTTGAGGCAGGTACCGCCCTCGAAGACATCGTAGCTACCAATAAAACCGCTGCCAGCGTGCTGGATGCAGCCACCGGTCAGATCGAATTTGCTGCCCTGATCAAAGGATTTGAATTCCGCCGGGCCCTTATGCAGGAGCATTTTAACGAAAATTATATGGAAAGCAGCAAATACCCCCGGGCCTCGTTCAAAGGAAAGATTATTAATATCCGGAGTGTATCCTTCCAAAAGCCGGGCTCGTATCCGGTTACGATAAAAGGAACCTTGGAAATCCATGGCGTAAAAAAGGAAATGCAGACCGAAGGCAGTATTAAAGTATCGGGTGCCACTGTGGAGGCCAGGGCCAGGTTTGTTGTGACGATCAGTGATTATAAGATTTCCATACCTGGTGTTGTCCGGGACAAGATATCAACAACCGCAACAGTGGATGTACGTTGCAACTACGCCGTTTTAAAATAACCCATCAATCATAAACCAAACCCAATATGAAATATTTAGTAACAGCCATCTTTCTTTTTTTAATAGTCCCGGTTATCCGGGCGCAGGAAAAAGACCTCCTGGACCTGATCGACCCGGCAGGAACCGGACAAAAAGAATATGTGACAGGCGCTTTTAAATCGAGCCGGGTCATCAACGGCCAATCTATCGAATTCATTGGCAAAAACGTACTGGACGTGCGCATCCTACATCGTTTTGGCCGGGTCAGCGATGGTGTGGGGGAACTGTTTGGGCTGGATCAGGCCAGCATGCGGCTGGGCTTTGATTACGGCCTGGGGAAGGATCTTACGATTGGCGTCGGCCGTAGTACCGAAGGCAAGGAGCTCGACGGATTTATCAAATACCGGCTGATCCGCCAGGCCTCCGGGGCCCCGGGAACCTCACCGGTTACGGTAGTATTGGTGGGCGGCAGTACGCTTACCACGGCGAAGTTTGCCAGCGATGCCAAATTTACCGACACCAGACACCGCCTGGCTTATTACAGCTCCATTATTGTAGGCCGGAAATTTAACGAGGCTTTCAGCCTGCAGTTGTCACCCACCTATGTGCACCGGAACCTGGTGCCGGACCAGACCGACGATAACGACACCTACGCACTGGGAATTGGCGGCCGGTTAAAATTATCCAAACGGGTCGCCTTCGTTGCAGACTATCATTATGTGGTCTCCGGCCTAGATAAAGATATTTATAGAAATCCGCTTTCCCTTGGATTCGATATTGAGACCGGCGGCCACGTATTTCAGCTCCATTTTTCCAATGCCACCGGTATGAATGAAAAGGCTTTTATAACAAATACCACAGACAGCTGGGGTAGCGGGGAGATCCGTTTTGGCTTCAATCTTTCAAGAGTTTTTACGATTGGCAAAAGAAAAAGCCAAACAGTGCCTGGTTCCTGATTCGATAAAACCGTATTCTTTTTCTTAAAAGCTTAAACTAAAAATTATGACACCGTATTTATTCGCAGCGTTAATGAATCTGCAAAAACCTTTGTTGCATTATATGGGCGCTTTGGCCTTACTATTGGCTGTAGTAAGCTGCTCCAGCGATGACAGCTATACCCCCCCGGACGCGGAAATGCAGGTAAAACTGGCCACCAGTGCCCAACATGGCGCTTACCTGGTGGATAAGGATGGCAGAACGCTCTACTTTTTTGCCAACGACTCTGCCACTATAAGCACCTGTGTATCAGGCGGATGTAAGGCGCTTTGGCCGGCATTTTTTGTAGGAATTACGCCACAGACTATCGGTAATGATCTGGATATCAACGACTTCGATACCATTAGCAGCGACGGGTCTATGCAGCTGGCCTATAAAGGGCGACCTTTATATTACTATGCCCCTAGTGTTGGGGGTACCAATACGCCCGAAGCCGCAGGCGATATCGGGGGTGATGGTTTTGGCAACAACTGGTTTGTGGCCAAACCCGATTATACGATTATGCTTACCAATGCCCAGCTGGTGGGCGCCGACGGTAAAAAATACGATTCCAGCCTTCAGGTTATTACCGGGAACAGTAAAACCCGTTACCTGACCGATGGGCGGGGTATTACTTTGTATGCGTTTACCAACGATAAATTGAACACCAGTAATTGTACCGGAGGTTGTGCGGATGTTTGGCCCGTTTATGAAACGGAAAAAATAGCGGTTCCCTCTTATTTAGATAAAGCCAAATTCACCGTTATTACCCACCCTTCAGGGAAAAAACAGCTGGCATATAATGGCTGGCCGCTTTACTACTACGTTCAGGATAATATGGTTATGGGCCTCAATAAGGGCGTGTCTGTCGCCTACCCGAAATGGCCGGTAGTGGTAAAAAGCCGGGTCAGTGCTGCTCCCTGATTCAAAGATGGAGGTTTGAGGGGTTGATAGGAGCCGTCTTCTGAATAAAGGAAGGCGGCTTTGTTTCATTATAGATATAGGGTGAAAAAGGCGGTTCGGTCAGCCAAAAAACTTTAAATACCCACCTGCAAATCTCCTTTTTTATCAGTTTCAGCCTTATCTTTGCCGCAAATTTCAGGATACTATGCGTTCTAACGGCTTCAAATCCTTTATGGTGGCGGCTTTCAGCCTTTTTTTAACAGCTTTTGCACTGGTGGGCAATGCCCAGGAGGAACATGGCGTTGCCGGCACTGCGCCGGCAGGCCACGGTGAAGCAGCCACTGCTGAAAAATTTAATCCCGGAGAAGCCATTCTCCATCATATTGCAGATTCCCATGAATGGCATTTCTTTTCCCTGAATAAAGCAGATGGTTCCAAGATGCACGCCACACTGCCGCTGCCGATAATGGTATACGGTTCCGGCCGCGGCATCAGCGTTTTTATGTCCTCCAAATTTCATCATGGAACCCAGGATTATAATGGATACCGGTTGGAGCACGATAAAATTGTAGCAGTGGATGTTGCCGGCAATCCGGACCCCGCCGTAAAAGTTTTTGATTTTTCACTGACCAAGAATGTCATTCAGATGCTGCTTTCCCTGGCGATTCTGATCTGGCTGATGACGACGATGGCGAAAAAATACCGTTCCGGGCAGGGGGTAAGCTCCGCACCCAAGGGACTGCAGAATGCTATTGAGCCGGTCATTACCTTTGTAAGAGATGATATAGCCAAACCCAATCTGGGACCAAAATACCAGAAATACCTGCCTTATATCCTAACAATATTCTTTTTTATATTAATTAATGCCCTGCTGGGTATGCTGCCCGGTGCAGCCAATGTTACCGGCAATATTGCGTTTACTGCCGTACTCGGGGTGATCGCGTTTGTGGTGATTATGTTCAGCACCAACTGGCATTACTGGCAGCATATTCTCTGGTTTCCCGGTGTTCCCCTGCCGGTGAAACTGCTGATGATTCCGGTAGAACTAATGGGCGTGTTTACCAAGCCTTTCGCCCTGATTGTGCGTCTTTTCGCCAATATGACGGCGGGCCATATCGTAATTTTAAGTTTTATCAGTCTGATATTTATTTTTGGGGAAATGACACAGGTGGCCGGTTGGGCATTCTCACCCATTTCTATAGCCTTTGCCGTGTTCATTTATCTGATAGAAATATTGGTGGCATTCATACAGGCTTATATTTTTGCCAACCTGACAGCTATCTTTATCGGGGAAGCGATTGGGGATCATCACTTTGAAGAAGATATTCATCCGACCCATCATTAATAACGTTTTTTTTTAATACACATAAAATCAGAGTCATGAGTTTAATGAACACTTTGTTGGAAGTAAGCGGAAGCTGGTCTCACTTTGGTGGTGCTGTAGGCGCAGGCCTGGCAGCTATCGGTGCCGGTATCGGTATCGGCCAGATTGGTAAAGGCGCTACAGAAGGTATTGCCCGCCAGCCGGAAGCAGCTAACGACATTCGTGGTGCTATGATCTTATCTGCTGCCTTGATCGAAGGTGTGGCCCTTTTTGCGGTAATCGCAGGCCTGCTGGCAGTATTGAAGTAATAGCCCGTAGAAAATTTACTGCACCTCAAGCAAAGGGCGGCGGGTGCAGTATTTATTATGCTGTCTCCACTAAGGGTACAGGATAACATTCATTATCAGAATTATCCCGACAGTCTCCCGGAAGGGGCTGTTTCGGAAAAATAAAAAAGCAAAAAAATGGGATTACTTACTCCTGATCTGGGTTATTTTGTCTGGGCACTGGTCGCGTTTATCGTGGTATACCTGGTGTTGAAGAAATTTGCCTGGAAACCTATTATCAAATCGCTGACCGAACGCGAACAGAATATTGCGGGAGCCATTGCTGCTGCTGAGAAAGTGAAGGCAGAAATGGCCCAGTTGCAAAACGAAAACGAAGCACTGCTGAACAAAGCCCGGGAAGAACGTTCCCAGTTACTCAAAGAAGCCCGTGAAACCAGGGATCGCATGATCAATGAGGCGAAGGAACAGGCCAAGTCTGAAGCGGCTAAAATTGTTGCCGATGCACAACAAGCCATTAATGCCCAGAAAATGGCCGCACTTACGGAAGTGAAGAATGAAGTGGGTAAGCTGGTGATTGAAGTAAGTGAAAAGGTATTGAAGCAGGAACTGAGTGGCGACAACCGTCAGGAAGCCCATATCAACAGTCTGGTGGACAGCGTAAAACTTAATTAATAGGTTGACCAGGGCAGGGATGCCTACCCGTCAACTGTGACATTTTAATCATTCATACAAAATGCAAAACCCACGTTTAGCATCCAGATACGCAAAAGCATTGGTGGATATTGCCACGGAAAAGGGGCAACTGGATCCTGTTTATGCCGATATGCTTTGGCTGCAGGCTGTTTGTAAAAGCAATCCGGATTTTGTGAGTCTCTTGCGCAGTCCGATCATCAAAGCGGATAAGAAGCAGAAGATTGTAGATGCTATTACCCGGAATCAGATTGGTGAAATCAGCCAGTCTTTTATCAGACTGCTGATCAACAAGGGTCGGGAAGCCAACCTGCCGGAAGTATTACCTGCTTTCGTAAAGCAGTATAAACAAACGAATAATATCCACACGGTTAATTTGACAACGGCGGTACCTGTAAGCGCGTCCGTCAGGGATCATATTGTGAATCAGGTGAAGCAGTCTGCGGGCGTGGAGAAGATCGAACTGGAGGAGAAAGTTGACCCGGATCTGATCGGTGGATTTGTGCTGGTGATGGGCGATAAAATGGTGGACGCCAGTATTGCCTATGACCTGCGTGAAATAGCTAAGCAGTTCAGAAATAACGATTTTATTTACAATATTCGTTAGGCCCTGTCCTTAGAGGAAGGCAGCCCGATATTCAAGCACCTCAATTTTGGGGTGTTTTTTTGTGAATTAAATTAGCAGTCTTTACAGAACTGACGGTAAAGGGCTTCATACTGGGGAATGATATTATCGATATTGTATTGCTGTGCATGTGAAAAAGCACGCTCCCGGAAAGCCTCATGTGTTGTAGCATCTTTCAGGATTTCCAGGCTTCTGGCACTCATGGTGTCTACATCACCCACCGCTGCGGTATAACCGGTGACTCCGTTGATATTGATTTCCTCCAGACCACCCGCATTACTGGAAACTACCGGCACTTTGGAGGCCATGGCTTCCAGGGCTGCCAGCCCGAAACTTTCATATTCGGAAGGCAGTAAAAACAGATCCGCCACCGCAAAAATATCTTCAATCTGTTCCTGCTTGCCTACGAATACCATTTTATCAAAAATGCCCAGTTTGTGTCCCAGTTCTTCTGCCGGCTGACGCTCAGGACCATCACCTACGAAAAGCAGTTTGGCGGGCAACTCTTTTTCCACCTGGCTGAATATATTGACCACATCGGTGACCCTTTTCACCTGCCGGAAATTAGAGGCATGTAACAGGATGCGCTCGCCGTTGGGCGCCAGAACTTTTTTAAACGCATCCAGGGGCTTGCGGTTAAAGCGATTGACATCGATGAAATTATAAACGACTTCAATTTCTTTCTTAATCGGGAAGCTGGCATAGGTTTCTTCCCTCAGGTTACGGGACACCGCAGTGATGATATCGCTTTCGTTAATCGAAAATGCTACAACGGGCGCATACATTTTGTCCTTACCCACCAGGGTGATATCTGTCCCGTGTAGTGTCGTGATGACCGGAATATTACTCCCTTCTTCCTGCAGGATTTTTTTGGCCATATAGGCGGCCGAAGCGTGCGGAATGGCATAATGCACGTGCAACAGGTCCAGGTTATAGTTTTTAATGACATTGACCATCGTGCTGGCCAGTGCGGTCTCATAGGGTGGAAAATCAAATAAAGGATAAGTGGGAACCTGAACTTCGTGATAATAAATATTAGGAACAAATCCATTCAATCGTACGGGTTGCTGGTACGTGATGAAATGCACCTGGTGCCCTTTCTGGGCCAGGGCTTTACCCAGTTCTGTCGCCAGTACACCGCTGCCGCCGAACGTGGGGTAACAAACTATTCCTATTCGCATCTAATAAAATTAATGGTTTTTGCGTTCTTCAGTGTCGGAAAGGGAGGGTCCTTATTCCTTCGTATTTCATTTCATCCGCCGGACTTTCTATCTTTACCGTATGGCAATTAATAACACCCTTTACTCCAAATTGTTTGTCGGGCTCTTAATGTTTTTGGGAACCAGTGTTTACGGACAGCAGAATGATACCCTCTTCATCCGCAAACTGGCGGATGAAATACTGCAGCATAGTACGGCCTATGCGCACCTCCGGGTACTGACCAAGGAAATCGGCGGCCGGCTGGCCGGTTCCCCGCAGATGTATCAGGCCGAAGACTGGGGCTACCGCCTGCTGGACAGCAACGGCAGTGAGCACACTTTTAAGCAGGAAACCCTGGTGCCGCACTGGGTACGTGGTGGCAAAGATGAGGCGCAGGTGCTGCTGCCCGGAGGAGACAGCCGTCCGCTCCAGGTGATTGCCCTGGGAAATTCACTCGGGTCCGGCCCGGAAGGCGTAAGCGGGCAGCTGGTCCTGGTCCGTAGTTTTGAAGAACTAGAACAAAAAAAGGACCAGCTCAAAGGGAAGATTGTATTTTATAATTATCATTTCAATCCCCGGCTGGTAAGGGTATTTGAGGCTTATGGAGATGCCGTCACCTACCGTACCCGCGGCGCTTCCCGTGCCGCCAAATACGGCGCCGTCGGCGTACTCATCAGAAGCATGAGCGGGAGCACCGACAATGTGCCCCATACCGGCGGCATGTATTATGACGAAAATTACCCCAAAATACCCGCGCTGGCATTGGGTCTGCAAGATGCCGACCGGCTGGCGGAGCAGTTGACCGATGGCAAGACAATCCGGGTCCAGATGAAAAGCTATGGAGCGTTCCTGCCCGAAGTACCTGGACATAATATTATCGGGGAACTCCGTGGAACGGAACATCCGGAACAGTATATTACCGTGGGCGGCCACCTCGACAGCTGGGATAATTGCGAAGGCGCCCATGATGACGGGGCCGGTATCGTGCAAACTGCAGAAATCCTGCGGGCATTCAGGGCCCTGGGCTATCGGCCACGCCATACGATACGGTTTGTCTTTTTTGCCAACGAAGAAAATGGCCTGCGTGGCGGTACCCATTATGCGGAGCAGGCCCAGTCCCGAAATGAACAGCATATATTCGCCCTGGAGTCTGATGCCGGTGGATTCACGCCCAGAGGGTTTGGATGTACCGGTACGGATGCACAACTGGCCAAATTACAATCCTGGGCGCCCCTGCTGCAACCTTATGGTGGTGGTGAAATCAGTTCCGGTGGTGGCGGTGCCGATATAACACCTCTTCATCGTCTGTTGAAGACACCGATGGGCGAATTGCTGCCGGATTCCCAACGTTATTTTGACATGCACCACAGCACCAATGATGTATTCGAAATCGTCAATAAACGGGAGCTGGAACTGGGCGCCGTCAATATGGCTGCTTTAATTTATCTGATCGATCAGCACGGTATCTGAGCCGGTGCGGGTTGCCGCTACCCTGGCTAAATGGCTGAATAACAATACAGGATAATCGGGCAATGTAATGCCTGTTTTTAGTGGGTCGTGGATATAGGGGATTGTATTTTACTTAATTTCGCTCCGGACTGGCATACATTATACGTCATCCCACACGATTGAAGAGCTGAATCAAAAAACTATCGTTATGAACAACCTAATATCCATTCTGGCCAACAGTCAACCCAAGTTGATCAACCTGGCAAGAATTTCAATTTTTATAAAACGTGCCGCAAAACCCAAAAGTCTTTAGCTTTTGGGATGTAAGGCACAAGAAAAATTTAGCCTTGTGAAAGAATATACTGACGGACAGTTTCAGGGCTTGCTTCTCCAATAGAGCAAACGAAGCAACCATCTGACCAGAAAGCATGTTCTTTCCAAAAGTTCTTTGACAATATGTTTTGTGCTTTTGCCAAAGGCAATAATGGTTTCCTGCTTCTGCTTCAACTTGCCAGCAATGGAAGTAACCGAAAGATGTGGAATGTATCGGATAAGAAAATGGATANTATTAAATGTATCTCTGTTAGACAAAACGCCTTTGCGGCAGCTTTTTGAAAACCCTTTATCCCAAGATGTCAAAGAACAAAATTATACTCAGTTGAAAATCAATCTAATTTAACCGGACACTAATGACTCCAGCCGACAAAATGGGTTCAGCATAAAAACCACTCAAAAGCAAGGTCGAAATACTTATATCTTCATATCGGGGTACATGCCCTTGTATTATGTCTGCTGCTCGGATTCGATCTACAGTATTGGTGGTGCGTTCTTGTAATCTGCATAACACACTATCTTATTGATGTTGGCAAACTCTACTATCGAGGAAGGTTCAGGGAGGCCTATTTGTTTATTGTTGATCAGCTCCTGCACTTTCTGGTACTTGCCATAGTAGCCGTAGCGTTTACGACCCCGGAGCTCTCCTATCCTACCCTGCCGGATAATTTCCTGTTAGCCGCCTGTTGCGTGATATTTATAAAACGTGCCGCAAAACCCAAAGTCTTTAGCTTTTGGGATGTAAGGCACAAGAAAAATTTAGCCTTGTGAAAGAATATACTGACGGACAGTTTCAGGACTTGCTTCTCCAATAGAGCAAACAAAGTAACCATCTGACCAGAAAGCATGTTCTTTCCAAAAGTTCTTTGATAATATGTTTTTGTGCTTTTGCCAAATTGCAATAGTGCTTTCCTGCTTTAACTTGCCCGCAATGGAAGTAACCGAAAAATGTGGAATGTATCGAATAAGAAAATGGATGTGGTCAATATCGCTTTCAAATACTTCAATTTGAAAATCGTATTTGGCAATAATTGACCGCATAATAGACTTCATGTCATTGTCCAAATCTCCTACAAGCAGCTTTTTACGGTACTTACAAACGAAAATGAGATGGCATTTTGAATAGATTTTGAATATTTGTGGTAGTATAACGTCTTTAAAGATCTTTTAACAATGTTTTTGTGCATTAATATCTATTTTTGATTATATATATAATATTTATTGTTAGTATATTCAATACATATTACTTAACATTAAGACTATAATTGAAAACAATACATAAGACATACCGTTTTGCATTGTTGCCTGCAAAGCAACAGGAACTGCTTTTGAGTAAGCATTTCGGGTGTGTGCGTTTTGTGTTCAATCATTTTTTGAACGAAAGAATTGAGCAGTATAAGGAGAATAAAAAATCAGATAATTATCTTAAACAGGCCGGTGCTTTGACCCAGTTAAAAAAGAAAGAAGAAACTGAATGGTTAAAGGAAGTTAACAGTCAAACATTACAAACCGCCTTGCGAAATTTAGACACCGCCTTTGTGAACTTTTTTAGAGGTAATGCTAAGTTCCCCCGATTTAAAAGTAAACGCAAAAAGAACAGTTTCACAGTTCCGCAATTTGTTGAAGTGAGTAATGGGAAATTGTTTTTCCCAAAATTTAAAGAGGGCATTAAAATAATTGAACATCGTGAATTAAAGGGTGAAGTGAAACATTGTACTGTATCTAAAACACCAACAGGTAAATACTTTGTATCCATAGTTTGTGAAGTGCAGCATCAACCATTGAAGCCAACAAAAAAACAGGTGGGCATTGACTTAGGAATTAAAGATTTTGCTGTTACTTCCGATGGCATAAGGTTTACAAACAACTGTCATTTAAAGAGATATGAAAATCAGTTAGCAAAAGCACAAAAACACCTTTCAAGAAAGGTAAAAGGCTCAAGTAGCCGAAACAGGCAAAGGCTTAAAGTTGCGGCAATACACGAAAAAGTTGCCAATACCAGACTTGACCTGTTACATAAGGTATCTACACAGATAATCAATGCGTACGATATCATATGTCTGGAAGATTTGAACGTAAAAGGAATGATGACAAATCATAAACTTGCAAAACATATAGCAGATGCAAGTTGGGGATCATTCGTCAGGTTACTTGAATATAAAGCAAGTTGGAACGATAAGCGAATAATTAAAATCAACCGCTTCTATCCATCTTCAAAAACCTGTAACGAATGTGGCTATATCCATCAGAACCTACATCTTTCGGAAAGACAGTGGACTTGTCCGAATGGACATATTTTGGACAGGGACTACAATGCAAGTAAAAATATCCTTGAAGAAGGAATAAGAATCATCGGGGCGGAACTCTCCGATTACACGGGCAGAGCCTTAAATAAGACTTCTGAAAAGGAGCACAGGGCGATGAAGTCCGAAGCCCATTGGTCTTTAGCCAATGGGTAGTTCACCATAAGGAAGCGCCGGAGTATAAAGCCTATAAAAATCCGGAAGGCAAAACGGTTCAGAAGAATATAGACTGGCATAAGGCAAACGGAACCTATATTTTCTCCTACGGACTGGGTATGGTGATTATCCTTATCGGTGTGGTGACCTTGCTTGGCATTTGGTATGCTAAAATCGGTCTGGTCGGAGGACTGTTGACATTCGGTATGTCTTTAGTAACCCTGACTTTTTTGATCACAACACCTGAGGTGTATGTCCCGAATTTGGGCGGGGACTTTCCTACGCCGCGATTCGGCTTCCCTTATTTATCCGGTGCGGGACGCCTGGTAATAAAAGATGTCATCATGATGGCGGCTGGTTTGATCTGTGCTTCGGATGCTGCCCGAAGAATTTTAAAGAAGGGCTAATACTTCGATGACATTCGACAAATGTACCCGGGCATGCCGGTAGTCTCTATGATTATTATGAAATAATCCCGTTAGGACAGATCGGATTCCAATGATTCCTCAGGGGCCAGCAGACCTGTATACAAATAATTATTTTTTACAAAATTGCACCAGCCACAATCCTCTTTTCCGCAGCCTGTATAAAAATCCTTCGACTGTATTTTATTCCAGACAGTGACAATCTGCTGTTTTACTGTTGTCAGGTCTGCAGGGCCAATGACGATACTGCTTTTTTTAAACTCATTTTTTTCATCCGGCTCGATAAAATCAAATGCTGCACTGGTTACTTTCCAGTCCTTGCGATCAAAATGATCGATCAATAATTTATAGAAGACGGCCTGACGCCAGTAATCGCCGCCATCAGGTTGTTTTTGGTCTGGCCCTTTCAGTTTGGGAGAAGCTTTTTTATAGCTGCCTGTTTTATAATCTACCACATTTACTTCCTTCCCATGGAATTCCAATTTATCGACCTTTCCTTTCAGTGGCACACCGTCAATTACACTGTGGACCATGATTTCAGTTTTTACAATCTTATGCCAGCTGCTGACATATTTTCGATAATAATCGGGAATGATAATGCTTCCCTGTTCCATCCGGCGTTCATAGGACTCCCGGGTAAAACATTCGCGGTTCCGTTGCATGGACCAGTTGAAGTCTCCCAGGACCAGATCCACCGGCGGGAATTGCTGCTGCGGATCCTGTTGCATACGGGTAAAGAGCTTTTCCAGTGCAAAATGGACAGCAGAACCAAAAGCCAGCGCTTCATTTTTAGCCGAGGGAATCCGCAGCAGGTTCTGGTAGTAAAACTGTAACGGACAGGCAAGGTAATTGTTTAATGCCGTGACATTCATTTCAAAACGACTGAGCAGACTGTCGACAAAGTCGGCTTCCAGCATGCCAATAACCGGTCTTTCGCCGGAAAATGTCAATTCCTGAAATGCCAGTATGGTTTCGTCGTCCAATTGTTCGTTCTGAATTTCCAGGGTATGCTGCTCCTGTATTTCGGCAATGAACATCGAATTTTCCAGCTGTTTACCAGCGCCATCTGTCTGGGCAAAAGACATCGTTAAATACCGCTCGGCACGGGTCATGGCCACATAGAATAATCGACGCAACTCTTCGGTGTCTTTGGCCTGGGCGCCTGAGGTGAAAACATTGGGTGGCAATTTATAGCCCGGATTGTATTTTCTTTTTTTCTCCCAGACACTCGCATGGGTGCCGGCCATAAAAACATAGTCAAATTCCAGGCCCTTGCTGCCGTGAGCCGTCAACAGGTTAACGCCGGTATCACTACCGTTCACACGGATCAGGGGCAGGACAATATTTTCCTTTTTCATCAGCCGCAGCATTTCCATCAGCCTGGTAAGATCCAGAGTGGGATTGCGTCGGTTCTCTTCCTTGATGAAATCATAGAAACCTGTCAGCTGCTGCATGAGTTCCACTTTCAGGGGACTGTTCATGATATAGGGCAGGATGCCGGCATTACGAATCAGCAGGTCCATTAGTTGCTGAATGGTAGTATTGGGAACTGCAGCGATCAGGTCTTCCAGCATAGCGGCACAGTACCTCATGCTTTCGGGAAGGCCGGGATCAAATAAGTCGGCTGCGGGACCATTGGCTTTTTCCTGGAGGAGCAGCCGCAGGGAGGCGGTTTTGTCTTTATACCGGCGCTGATTCGTTTCTACTGTGAGTTTGGCGATGGTGATGGGTGGATTCTTATAGAAATCAAAATGAAGGATCTCAAAGAGGAGTTCGTCACCGCTATAAGGGATATCCAGTTCGGCATCCAGGTATTCCATCAATTTGAGAATCTTTCTGATAAAGGGTTGATCCAGCAGATTAAGACTGCGTTTACTAAAAAAGGGTATTTTCCGGATCCCGAAATAGTCTGCCAATTCTTCTCCATACCGGTTTTCCCGGTAGATAACAGCAATCTTTCCGGGAGCAATGCCACTGGCCAGAAGGGCTTCTACCTGCAGGGTGATGCCGATCATTTCTTCCTTCATGCTGTTGTAGCGCAGTAGTCGCGGTGGTATTTTCAGCGTATTGATCTCCTTGTTGGCGGACCGAAGGTCTTTGCTCAGCCCGGGGATTTTTCGTATCAGTCGTTCCTCATTTTTGCTGATCAGGGTCCTGGAATAATCCAGTATGGGTTGTATACTGCGGTAATTGTCGGTGAGTACAACCGTCTTCAGGTCGCTGACATATTGTTGGGCAAACTCCAGCATATTCTCCAGATTGGCGCCCTGAAAACGGTAAATACTCTGATCGTCATCACCCACCACAAATACATTGGGCTGGTCCCAGTAACTAATCAGGAGCTGTATTATCTGGTTCTGGGAACCACTGGTATCCTGAAATTCATCTATCAGGATATACTGATATCGTTCCTGGTAATCCGCCAGCAGGTTCGGATGCTGTTCAAATGCACGGATGACCCAGTTGATCATGTCATCAAAGTCATAGCGGTGATGTGCATACATGAGTTGCTGGTAGCGATCAAATTCACCCACGGCCGCCCGAAGTTTTTCCATGCGATCGAGATCCGTGTAATAATCAGGTTTCAGGTCACCTTTCTTTTTGCCCTTAATTGCTTTCTGATAGAGATACTGATCGTCAGTTGCCATGTCCCGGATATGATTTTGAATCATTTCATCCAGATAGGCAGGTGTCCAGCCCTCCCGTTTCATGGTGGAAAACAGTGCTGACAGCCGGACCGATTCATAATAAGCATCGCCACTGTATCTTTTCAATGGATGATGTTTATCAAATCCATCGATCAGCTCTTTAAAAAAGGAAGCCTTTTCCAAATCTGAAATGGGATCCAGGGCCGGCTTCTCAAAAAATGACAGATTGTCCTGTATGACTTCATTACAAAAAGCGTGGAAAGTGTAGATGCCCACTTTATAGGCGTCTGCACCAATAAATTGTTGGAGCCGTTTGCGCATGGCCACAACACCCGCGTCGGTATAGGTCAGGCAGAGTATATTCTGTGGGCCGGCGTCGGTCTCCAGCAGTATTTTACCGATCCGGGCCGCCAGAATCTGGGTCTTGCCCGTCCCGGGTCCCGCAATCACCATTACAGGTCCTTCCAGCTGATTAACTGCTTCCTGCTGTTTGGGATTCAGCTGCTTGTAAATTGCTTCAAAAAATTCCTGTTGTTGTTGTTTTGAAAAAGACATAAGAGCAAGTTAGTATAATTGTGCAATTGGGCAAACACCGCCGGTTCACGCAACGGCCCTATTTTAGATGAAATTTCTGTTTTTGAGCTCCAGGTATTTATTGATGGTATGGACGGTCAGGTCCTGGGGGCGGGTCAGTACGCTCATGATCCCGTTTTGGCGCAGTTCCCTGACCATTTGTTTTTTTTCAAATGCAAATTTTTCTGCAATGGTTTTAATATATACCTGCTCCAGATCACGGGCAGGGTCTTCCAAGAGGCCGCTGATGGCCGTATTTTCAAAAAAGACGACCAAGAGCAGGTGATAATGTGCGATTCTTTTAAGCGCCGGAAGTTCCCTTTGCAGGGCTTCCAGGGATTCAAAATTAGTGAACAGCACGATCAATCCCCGACTGGTCATCCGGTTGCGGATCGTCGCATAAAGCCGCTCATAATCGGCTTCCAGAAATCGTGTATTCTGGTTGTACAGGGTTTCCATCAGACGATTCATTTGACCGGGTCTTTTATCGGCAGTCACGAAATTGCCGACCTTTTCGGCAAAACTGATCAGGCCGGCCTTGTCCTGTCTGAGAAGGGCCACATTGGAAAGTACCAGGGAAGCATTGATGGCATAATCCAGCAGTGTCATTCCTTCGAACGGCATTTTCATTACCCTACCTATATTGATCACGGAATAAACCTGCTGACTTTTCTCATCCGTATAATTGTTGATCATCAGACTGCCCTTGCGGCTGGTGGCCTTCCAGTTGATGATCCGGTAATCATCGCCTCTCACATAGTCCCGGATTTGTTCGAATTCAGAACTATGACCCAGTTTACGCAGTCGTTTGATACCAGCCTCCTGCAGCCGGTTACTGATGGCCATGAGATGGAATTTGCGCATCTGCAGAAAAGACGGATAGACTTTGATTTCCTGCCTGGCTTTAATGATATATCTTCTTTTAACCAGATGCAGGGGGCCGTCGACTATAACATTGATCTGGTCAAAAAAATACAGTCCTCGGCTCAGGGGCCGGATTTGATAGATAATGGTATCTGAGGCTTTGGCTGGTAACCGAAGGCGGCGTTGCCAGTCCCGGACCTGCAGGATGATGGGCAATTCATCAATGACCTGCACCGAAAGGGCATAAGGGTACCGGTTGCTGATAAACAAGCGAATGGTATTCTCATCGCCAATACTCAATTTGTCAGGCAACTGCCGGGAAGCCACAATGCCCTGACGTATCCGATACAATAGCAGCAGATCGATGCCGGTACTGAGCAGTAACAGGAACAGCCCAATCTGCGCCAACTGAAAAAGGACCGGAACAAAATAGCCCGCCATAAATAATGCCGCACAGACGCCACCGGTATAGTAAACTGTTTTATGGAAAAATATAGATTTCATAAATCTGGTTGCCGGTCACCGGCATCGAAACTAACGGGGTATTTCAAGACCATCGATCAGCTGTTTGATAATTTCATTTTCACTGACACCTTCCATTTCTTTTTCGGGTGACAGTATGATCCGGTGGCGCAGCACTGACGGCGCAATCAGGAGGATATCGTCAGGGATTACAAAATCGCGGCCCTGGATGGCGGCCGTTGCTTTGGCCGCATTCATGATGGATAGGGAAGCCCGCGGTGAAGCGCCCAGATAGATCGATTTATGGTTTCGGGTCTGATGCACCAAGTTCGCTACAAAGGCCAGTAACTTTTCTTCGATGAGGATACCTTTCACCTGTTGCTGCAGATCCCGGATGACCTCACCATTCAGTACCCCGGTAATCTGATCGGTAGCAGACTGGTTACCCATTTGGTGGAAAAGACGCAGAATTTCCAACTCTTCCTCCTGACTCGGATAAGGTACCTGAATTTTGAAAAGGAAACGATCCAGCTGTGCTTCCGGCAAGCGATAAGTGCCTTCCTGCTCAACAGGGTTCTGGGTGGCCAGCACTATAAAAGGGCGTTCCATCTGGTAGGTGGTGCCGTCGACTGAAATCTGTCTTTCCTCCATGACTTCCAATAACGCAGCCTGGGTCTTGGCTGGTGCCCGGTTGATCTCATCGACCAGTACAATATTTCCGAATACGGGCCCTTTACGAAATTCAAAGCGGGCGTCTGTCGGATGGAATACCGGTGTACCGATGACGTCTGAGGGCATAAGATCGGGTGTGAACTGGATACGGGTAAAATCTGCCCTTACGGCACGGGCGACCAGTTTGGCGGTCAAAGTCTTGGCCACGCCGGGCACCCCTTCAATCAAAACATGACCATCGGCCAGCAAAGCCGTAATGATCAGCCTTACCATTTCTTCCTGACCTACTATGACCTTTTTAATGGCATCGGAAATATTCTGTACTGCCTCACTGAACCGACTCAGGTCCATTCTGTTTTCAAAAACAGGATCTTGCATTTTTTTGTATTTTATTCGTTGTTATAAAAATCTTCCATTTTCTGTTGCAGCCGTATCAAAGCAGGTTGGGTGACCGGACCAGGCGCTTTGATCAATGCTACAATTTCCGCCACCAGGGGCTGTGTAACACCGGATTTATCGCTGAGCTCCTGCACAAATTTGTCATCCAATACGGCAGTAAATATCTGGTAACGACTGCGCACATGCTCCAGAAAAAAAGTACTCATTTTACGGGCCAGGTCCTGATGATCACCTTTTTCATAATACAGCAATCCCATTGTTTTTACAAATTCCAGCGAGTCATTAACTGGTGGTTCAACCACCGGAATCAGTCTTTGCTTTCTCCTGAATTCGGTGATGGCGAAGAGTATTAAAAAAAATAGTGCGGTAAGGATGCCCGTCCTGAAATAATTATTTTTCATAATGGCGCTGAACCAGCCTGATTTCGGGTTGCGGTGGGGTTTTCCGAAATATTGGTCCCATATAATTACCCGGGTCTGGTCGGAAAACTGCGAGAATATCTTTTCAAAATAGGCTTCGTTCCGATCGGAAAGCAGAAAATAATTACTCAGCGCCAGCGGTGCGGTATGCACCAGCAGGGTGCCGGGTCCTTTTCTGATTGCTATCAGGTTGGGTTTGTCATTGGCAGCATAACCCAGCGTCAATGCGTGATGCGGATCCGTTTTAAGAAAATAGCCTTCCACGCTCTTACCCGGATAACTGAATTGGGAATTCCCGGAATAAAGCCGGCGGTTCAGGCTGACCCGCATACTGTCTTCGGCAGCTGCCGGTAAAGGATAGAAAACACTGCTATTACTGGATACTACCGTTTTCAGATAGTCTTCAGCGGTTTTATTAAAATGAAAACTGCTGATAAAGATCGTGTTGCCCCGGTCCAGCAGGTAAAACAGCTCTTCCATTTCATATGCCATTGGATTGAAATCGGGCGTCAAAATGATATAGAGCATATTGCTGTCCGGCCGGTTCAATACCTCGCTGCTGCCCGGCGGCAGGTTATTGGTGCGCACCCGCGCTTCGGGAAAGAAACTTGTAAGGTATTCGTGAAATACAAATGCACCATAAGGATTTTTATCATAGCGGCTGAGGCTGATAAAAATGCTGACCTGCCTGGAGTTCCGGCAGCTGCCCACCAACAGCAACAGGCCGGTGCATATCAGGATAGTGATAATATGGGGGATGGTTTTTCTCAAGTTTTCAATGGAATAAATTTTTCATTCGGGTAAAGGCAGATTCTATCTGATGGTATTGGTGCGCATCAATATCAAAAAGTCCATACCAGGCGTATTCGTAATTTCTGGTAACCGTAAAAAAAGCGTCATAGTAGGAGCCGGACCGCAATTGCTGGAGGTAGTCGAAATTGGTCTTTTCAGGTTGGTATTGAATAATATTTCGGTGCGTCATTTCCTTTAACAATTCCAGGTATTTCAGTCTTACGGCCTGCCGGTAGTTGCCCGATTTTAAAGCCTCCTGTACTGCCGACGAATAGTCAATTGAAAAAAGATCCTCCGGGGCCTGATCGCCATCTTCGGAACCCAGACGGCTGGATTTCTTCCGAAAAATTACCAGCCCGTTGACTTTAAGGTACCATAAAAGCAGGCCAATAAACAGGATAAAAATCAAATAGAGCCAAAACCGATGGATGCGAAAACCTTCCGACCGGGTCGCTTTGGGTACACCTTCTTTAACATAGAAAAATCGGGGATCTTCCTTAAGCGCCTTCACTTTTTTGGCAGGCAGCGCACGGTGTGTCATTTCCGCCGGCGGGTTGGTACGCAGGCTATCGAAAACGAATTCATACACGGTTTCCTGGGTGGTTGCCTCATCCTGGTAAGTGATTGCGTCTTCGTAGACGGTCGGTTCCTGCGGTATCAGCCGCTCAGATTCAGGGTTATCGGATTGCCCGAAGCTACTCTGTAGCAACAGGATGCCGGTCATCAATTGCAGACCCCTGACTATATGTAAGATCGGGTTCTTCATTGATCCCGGACCGCATTAAGTGCTTTTTTCTTAATGCGTTGCGCCATACGAATTGGATAGATAATAAAATACCAGACTACAAAAACAGCGGATATTGTAGTGATCAGCGTCGTAAACCAGAGTGCATCATTATAAAGCCGGGTGATCAGTCCTTCAAAAAAGGCCGCCAATACAAAGACCGGTACGATTCCCACCATCATTTTAATTCCATCGCGGGCCCCCTGTCTCAAAGCGTCGATACGTTTGCGGGTCCCGGGGAATAAAAAACTTTTGCCCAGCACTAATCCTGCTGCGGCTGCCACAATGATGGCCGTGATTTCCAGCATGCCATGCACAAATACCACCAGCCAAAACTGCAGGCCGTAACCATAGGCGGAAAAGAGTTCATCAAATATGCCCAGCATGACCCCTGTTTCCCCCAATTTGTACATCGTAGGGATGCCACAAAACAGTCCGGAAACAAAAAATAAAAAAGCAACTTTAATATTATTAATCATGATACCCAGCCAGCTCAGCACCGGATTGCCCGTTTCATATATGCCGAAGGGATTATCCGTTTGAATATTATCAATAGTCTTATCTACATAGGCATCGCCGAAAAAATCGCGGGCCACTTGCGGATCCTGCTTCGAAATAAAATACCCCAACAGAAAAAAGAGCGTAAACAGGACAAAGGAAAACAAAAGTACCCGATGGTGCCGGTAGATGGTCAACGGTAACTCTTTCTTCCAAAACTGCCAGAGACGGTTACTGGCTTCTTTGCGGTTCTTATAAATGTCCAGATACATTTTAGCCGCTTCCTTATTCAGGAACTGTTCCGTTTTACTATGGGCATAAAAAGTTTTTGCATAAGCCAGATCATCCACCGTTTGGGTAAAGGCTTTAGCCATTTCATCCGGTGTCTGAGGTGGCTCGGTCTGGTATTTGAGCCAACGATCTTTATTTTTCTTTATAAACAGTGCTTCTCTCAATCCGCTAATCGTTTGCGTCTAAAATACAACATTTTAAGCGGGACCAATATTATTTAACCTTAATCGTCCCTGTCCGGCATACAATTTTTTCTAAAAACCTAACTTTACCAAAAGACATTACAAATGCCTGCGGTTAGTATTCCCACAAGTTTTAATATCAGCCTGGATTTCGAAGTGCCCGGATTCGGAAGAAGACTGGTGGCCCTGGCTATTGATATGACGGTTCAGTTTATTTATTTCCTGCTGGCTTCCAGAATTTTGAATTCTTTGAAAGGATTGCGATTTGATGCAGATTCGGGGTTCAACGACTGGGCCTGGGGCCTGATCATTTTGGTACCGGTGTTTCTTTATCATATTGTGTTGGAAGTCGCGACCAATGGCCAGAGTACCGGCAAAAAGATCATGGGAATCCGGGTCGTCAGTACCAACGGCGGTCGCCCTTCACTGAGTCAGTTGCTGATTCGCTGGCTGTTGCGGGTATCGGATCTCTGGGTCTTTTTATTATTGCTAATTATCATTTATGTGATGGCAGGCGTTGAGGTAAATGATGCATTGCTGCTGATCTTTTTTGGTATGGGATTCCTGCTAACGGATATTATATTGGTGGCAGCAACGTCAAAAGCACAACGTATCGGCGATATGCTGGCACAAACCATTCTGATCCGGACCGGGAAAGTCGAGAACCTGAGCAGTACAATTTTCAGGGAGGTAGAAGCCGATTACCGGCCCATGTTTCCCCAGGTAATGCGTATTAGTGATAAAGACCTGAATGTTATCAAAAGCTTGCTGGATGGACGCGGTTCCAATAATCGGGCAACGCGTGCCATGGCGGCCGCAAAAGTCAGACAATACCTGAAGATTGAAACGCCGCTCTCAGATGAAGCCTTTCTGGATCAACTGCTGAAAGACTATAATTATCTGTCCTCCCGCTAACCATCGAATAAGCATCAGCACTTATTAAGCACCGGCGCCCGAAAACAGGATCCCGCTGATCAGGGACAGGATCATAAATGCAATAAAAATAATCAGTAGTACAGCCCATAACTTAAAATAACCTTCCAGCCGCTGCAAAGCGCCGGTCAGCAACCCCGGGTGTTGCTGACGCTCCGCAGCCCGGGCCTTTCTGGAGAAGCCAAAAAGATAATAAAAGGCAATCAGGCTGACAATCAGTGAGCCTCCGATCATTATAAGATTTCCAAAGGCGTTCATTTCGGTTTCCGAAGCGGTGAACCCCTCTTTGGGAATTTCTGGTAATTGCTGTCCGGATTTCAGAAAAAAAGCTACCACACCGCAAAGCGTCCCGGCCAGGGAAATGCAGGCGGCAATGCCCGCTGTTTTTGCGGTGGCCCCAATGCGCTGCCGCAGCAGTGATGCACCGGTTTCCTCGGGCCGGTCTTCGGGTAGGGGGTTTAGTTCCATAAGGTAGAAATATTGGCAATCAACTGCAGTATGCTGATAACCGCCGTAAGGGTAAAGAATTTTTTCAGATAATTAAAGCCTTCTGCCTGCAGGGTCTTGTTTTTTTCCCGGATGCCCTGAATCAGCAGGGTCGCACTGCGGTGGAGATAAAATAATAATAGCGCAGTAATAAAAAAAATGATAAAAAAAGTAATAACCAGAATACTGTAAATCCCACTGATCTGCACTGGCAGAATGCCCGCTGTCTGCTGTAA
The DNA here is from genome assembly GCF_054783135.1 of Niabella terrae. Classification (NCBI taxonomy): domain Bacteria; kingdom Pseudomonadati; phylum Bacteroidota; class Chitinophagia; order Chitinophagales; family Chitinophagaceae; genus Niabella; species Niabella terrae. The sequence continues at coordinate 173,823 of NZ_BAAGRD010000001.1, read as the reverse complement.
TATCGCTGCGCCCTGAAAAAGCATCGTAAAAACGACGATACCACCCAGGGCGAATCCGATGCTGGCAATGAGTTTAACCCATCTGCTTATCTGTATGATTGTGAGATCTTGGGGATCGGGGGGATGAAAGATCCGGGACTCCTTCTGCTCTTGTTCCTGCTGCATATGAAACTGCAAATATACTGCTATTCCCTTCGAATCCGGAAAGCAACTGCCATTTCATTTCCTGGCCGATTGCAAAAAAAGTTACCGGGGCAGGCGCCGCAGGATCTGGTCCAGCGCCCCATCAGGGTCACCGGCATCCAACCAGTCGAATCCCTCCTGTTTCTTAAACCAGGTCAGCTGTCTTTTGGCATAGTGGCGGGTATTTTGCTGAATCGCTGCGATCGCCTCTTCGCGGCTGCAACCACCGTCAAAATAGGTAAAGAATTCCTGGTAGCCCACAGTTTGAAGGGGATGGAGGTTTCGGAGTGGCTCCAGACGCCGTACTTCAGCTTCGAGGCCGGCGTCCACCATTTGTACCACCCGAAGGTTGATCCTTTCATAGAGTTGGAGTCGGGGCAGTTCCAGTGCGATCCGAAGGATTCGGAATGGTCGGGTGGCTTTACCGGTATTCCTGTAGCTGATGATCGAAGTGCCAGTCGCACGGACCACTTCCAGGGCCCGCATCATCCTTCGGGGATTCTGCATTTCACCCGCTGTGGCAAACAGCGGATCGCTGTTTTGGATGGCTTCCCGCAACCAGGCAATGCCTTCTTGCTCATATTGTTGCGTAATTTCCTGCCGGATGGATGGGGGAATCTCCGGTATAGGATCCAGGCCCTCAGTGAGTGCTTTTATATAGAGACCAGTACCTCCGGTCAGCAGGACGATGGAATGCTTCGAAAAAAGTTCCTCCAGCAGCGCCAGGCCAAATTGTTCGTAGTAGGCGGCATGGACCGGCTCGGTGACAGTATGGGAGGCAATGAAATAGTGCGGAACCAATGCGAGTTCTTCAGGTTCCGGACGAGCGACACCAATATTGAGTTCCCGGTAGCATTGCCGGCTGTCAGCAGACAGAATCACCGTCTGTAGCCGCCGGGCCAGTTCTACCGCCAGATGGGTCTTGCCCACAGCCGTGGGGCCTGTAATAACAAGGAGAATGGGCTGCATCAAAATTCGTCTAAGTGGCGATATCGGGCCTTGACAAGACTGGATTACTCCTCGTCGTTTTGGAAATCTTCAGAAGTTTCTTCGACATTCAGATCCTCGCCTTCCGCATTTTTCTCGTTAAAGCCTTCTGCTCCTCGGGTTAAATCGTATTTTTCCTCGATATCGGCAAATTTATCGCCCAAAAGGCCTTTGGTGCCGTATTGCTTCGGTCCGATGCCTTCGCTTCGAACGACTGCCGGATAAGAAGTCTTTGCATCTGCCTCTTTGGTGATATTGATTAATTCCAGCAAAAAATTCCAATGTTTATGGAAATCGTAAGTATAGGTAAATCGCTGATTGGTATTTTTTATTTCAGAGCCTATCGTGGTTTCCTGCATCAGTAGCGGTGCTACTTTATAGGCCTTATCATATTTTTCCAGGGTAATTTCACGACCCTGCTGCCAGCTATCATTGCTGCGGTAAAAAGTCGCCTGGTGCCGGTTATCAAATTCGTAGGCTTTTAATATGATTTCATGCAGTTGAAAGAAATTTTGCGTGTGTTTGATAACCACATCACGGTAAATACTATCATCTTCTTCGAAATAAATCCTGAATTTAAAAATTGCCATATCCCGAAGGTACAAAGAATCTGCGTAGTGCCGAAAAATGCAGACCCTGAATCCGGTGCACATAAAAGGGATACCGAAGCTTTCCGTCAGCAAGCTGAAGCGGCCAGCGGATCGGGCTGTTTTCTAACCCAATGCCTGATCCTTGTCTCTAAATCGCTCCGGAAGTAAGGATTTCGTTACAGGCGTTACTGTATTCTGGTACTGAACTTTCTTGCCGACAGCCCATTAAAAATCCCCGCGTTGAAACGTGGGGATTAAACCAAAACTAACTGCTTATGAGAAAAACTTGCTTGTAGTACTTCTAGAACTTTGACGCCAAACAGATACCGGACCTGCGCCGCAGCCCGGGTATTAGCAATTTATTAACATTGCCAGGGATGGCTATTTGCTGAAATTGCAGGAGGTTATGCTGCAAGAAGTTGAAAATTAATTGTTTACATCTGAGCCCGTCACGCCGGGGTAAATCAGCCGGTCATTTGGATCGGAAACGGGTAGGTATTCGTCTTCCAGCGGAGGCAGTTTTTTAATAAAACTGTTATTTAGCGAGACCACCGAAGATGCGGAATAAAGTCCGATACAATTATTACTGTAGGTGTAATCGATCAGGGTCAGTTTTACCAGCCCGTCAATAGCCAGTTCGATATAATTGCCGTGACGGATCAATTTAAAATGATAGCTGAGTATTGACTGGTTGATGGTAAATATATTATCCTGCAATGCCGTATACTTAAAATTGGAACGGACATCGGCTTCGTTAAAGCCCCAGGCCCTGATTTCTACTTTGCCATTTACCACATCAAAGGAATAATAATAGCCAGAACCATCCGAATCCATATCAGTAACCAGCCCCAGTTTACCATTACCCTCCACCGAAAGAACGCCTTCCCAAATGAAATCATCTGCAGGCGTGTCAAAAACAAATAGTTCGTAACCGCTCCGTGAACCCAGGATCATCCGGTTGTCCTCCTTGGAAAAGGTAGCGGTGGGATTATTGAACAGCCTGCGTACTTCCGGAAAATCATTCTGATTCAGGGTATGGGACGCTTCCTGTTCCCAGTAGTCCAGGCTTTTGAGTAATAGCCTGCCCTGATTATCGGTATCAAGCTGTTTGGGGGGTAAGAGGACCCGGTGTGAATTAATCAAACCGGAGGTATAAAAGAAAGAGTATATCAACAGGGAACCGTCCTTGTCTTCCAGTACCCGGGCGGCATAATTGCCCTGGGGTAAGAGTACATTGTCATGAAAAGCATGATATTCTCCCAGAAATTCACCTGCAAACCAATAGCGTACCTTAACATCTTCACGGATAGAGGCGATGGTATAAAAGAGATCGTTCAACTTAAAAATGCAGGGGCATTCCAAATCGTCATACACCATAGGGTAATGCAGGGGCGGGAGGTATTGGGTTGCCTGTTTTCCGAGTTCCAGCAGGCCGATGCAACCCCGGCGATAGACCGGGCCGCTGGCTGCGCGGGCACAGACCAGAAAAAAAGTCCGTCCCTGGTAATCATAGCGAAAAGGATCTCTGAAACTCAGCCATTGCCGGGGCATATTTTCCAGACTTTCGTAATAAGGGCCACTGGAAGCAATGGGAAAAATGCCTGTATTTTCCTTTTCCCAGTCATAGAGATCGGTTGAAAATGCGCGGCCAATCATCGAATTGGTGCCCCGCTCTTTACGCTGCAGTCCCGTGTAATACATTTCAAAGCCCAGTTCAGTCTTGCAGACATGCATGGTCCAGAGCATGTCATCATCCCATTGTCCCGGGTCACCCACAAACAAAGCGTTTTTTACCCGGTGCCAGGAAATACAGTCACTGGAAATTGCATGGGCGATATAGTCATGGTTAGGAATGATAAGATGAAACAGGTGATAGACGCCATTGTGCAGGATAATCGTCACATCGCCGATTTCCCAATCACTGAATCCCGAGCCGGAATAGGATCTTATCTGGATCTCACGCATTTAATTAAAAATACCTATATTTCAATAACTACAAAAATTTACCGTTAATTAATAGTGTAAGGGAATGTGAAATGTATTCCCTGTTTTGAAAAACGGATGAGATTGATGCGGTAGGTTTAAATTTTACGCCCTCCGGATTGAAGAATAGTGGCCTTCGCCCTGCAGTTCTGATCCGGACCAAAATTGAATGAAGAATTTATAATGAAAAAATATTATATACAATTGTTCAGTCCTCATGGACTGATCCGGTTTACGAATGCAGAAATAGGAAGAGATAAGGATACGGGCGGACAGGTGAAGTATGTACTGGAATTGCTGGAAGCACTTTCCGAGCACCCACAGGTACGCAAAGTAGATTTATTTACCCGCAGAATTACCGACAAAAGGGTATCAGATGCTTACAGTCAGAAGGAAGAACGCATCAACGAAAGAGCCCGGATCGTCCGTATCGACTGTGGCGGCCAGACCTATAAGGAAAAGGAGCAGCTTTGGGCCCATCTTGACGAATTTATCAATAATACCATCCGTTTTATAGAAGTTGAGGATGATTATCCCGATCTGGTGCATGGCCATTATGCCGATGGTAACTATATCGCCAGCGAACTCAGTAAAATATTCGCCTTGCCCTTTATTGCTACAGCCCATTCCCTGGGACGCAATAAAAAGCAGATTTTACAATCCCAAGGCTGGGAAGAAAAGAAAATTAATGAAAGGTTTAATATTGAACGCAGAATCCAGGTAGAAGAAGCCATGTTGGATTATGCCGACCGGATCATCGTAAGTACCCAGCATGAGATAGACACACAATACAAAACTTATCGTCAGCGGGACAAAGCCAAGTTTCGGGTCATTCCACCCGGCATTAATACCGACGTGTTTTACCCTTATTACCGATTGGAAATGCCGTCATTTTCGATGACCATCGAGCAGGAACAGGCCCTGCACCGGGTGAATTCCGAAATAGAAAGGTTTCTGTTTAACGGCGATAAACCACTCATTCTATCCATTGGACGGGCCGACAAAAGAAAGAATTTTGAAGCGATTATTACCAGTTACGGTCAGGACAAGGAATTGCAGGCCATGGCCAATCTGGCCATTTTTGCGGGGGTCAGAAAAGACATCAGTCAGATGCCCGAGGACGAAAAGGAAATCCTGACCAACCTGCTGTTGTTGATGGATAAATACGATCTCTATGGTAAAATGGCCCTGCCAAAGAAAAACGATCCAGGTCTGGAAGTTCCCGAGATCTACCGGGTCGCTGCACGTCGGAAAGGCGTATTTGTAAATGCCACACCGGGGGAGAATTTCGGACTCACGGTAGTTGAAGCGGCTGCCTGCGGGCTGCCAATCGTTGCTTCTCCGACAGGTGGGCCCAAGGAAATACTGGGGAATGCAGGAAATGGCATCCTTACCGATGTGGAAGACACCCGGGCGATTGCCACCGCCCTGAAAAAAATTATTGCAGACAGCAGTCTCTGGGAGAAATATTCGGCGAATGGTATTAAGGCCGGGGCAGAGGATTATTCCTGGCAAAGTCATAGCGATAAATACCTGGCCGTCATCAACGACATATTCAAGCACGCTTCCGAAAAATTTCATACCGATTCTTCATTTGGGAAGAAACTGGTCGATGCTCGACTTTTTCTGATCTCCGATCTGGACGGCACCCTGGTAGAAGGAGAAGACACCCGCGGCCTGGAACCACTGATGGAGTGGCTGGGCGGGCATCCACAGGTCGTATTTGGAATTTCCAGCGGCAGGAACCGGACATTGCTTACTGAAGCTTTGAAAAAGTATCCGATGGTCAACCCCGATATATTGATCTGTTCAGCAGGTACGGAACTGTATTATACCCGGGACTTTATCGCTGATACCGGCTGGGAAAAACATATTAATCATCAATGGAAAAGACAATCTATCGAGACCGCACTGACGCCCATAAATAAAATCAGGCTGCAGGATGCGGATGCCCAATGGCCTTATAAAATCAGCTACTATGTCAACGAGAATTTTACGGGTGACGACCTGGCTGATATCAATAAAATTCTGGACGACAGGAAACTTCATGCCAAGATCCTGCTGACCGATAATCGCTTCCTGGATATCATTCCGAGACGTGCCGGAAAAGGCAATGTTGTTCGTTACCTGAGTTACAAATGGAAGCTGCCGGTAGAGCAGTTTATTACCGCTGGGAACGGCGGCAACGATATGGATATGTTGCAGGGAAAAGCAAAAGGCGTTGTGGTGGCAAACTACAGCCCGGAACTGGAAATACTCAAAGGGAAGCGCAGTGTTTATTTTGCCGGTAAACCACTTGCTGAAGGTATTCTGGAAGGCATTGAGCATTACCTGAAGAAATCTGTAAACCCAGTATAAAAAACCGTATAATATGAGAACCTATTTCTTTATGTTCCTGGTCCTGGCTGCGCTCGGCGCCTGCGTATCGGATAATCAGAACAACCCCTTGAAGGAGAATCAGGATACCACCGCGACGCTGATAACACCTGTTACCGAAGCCGTTCAGAATTGTTACCTGTTTATAGCTGCCCGGGATACTTATGCCCTGCAACTGGTGATTACCGGGGACAGCGTCGAAGGAAAGGCCGTATACCGTAATTATGAAAAAGACAGCAGTCACGGAGATCTGGAAGGCACGCTGTTAAACGATATATTTCGACTCTGGTATAGTTTTGAATCGGAAGGAATGCATAGTGTACGGGAACTGTACTTTAAACGTTCAGGTGAGGACCTGGTGGCCGGTATTGCTGAGGAACAGCTGCGGCAGGATACGGCCTATGTGCCCCGTCCTGAACTGATAACTTATACGGGTGCGGTCTATCATCCCGGGCCCTGTTCCTCGGTACCCGTATTGCGATAGGACCGCGCCTGTTTGCCTTCCTGCCGCATTTAATGGACGGCTGCCACTGGGTCCGGTTGTTTTTGCTCCTTGCGGACTTTTTTGTTGGATCGCCAGAGATGGGAGAGCAGCAGCTCCCGGATAAAGGTCATTTCCTTGGGCAGTCGGTCATAGAGTTGGAAAAACAATTCGTCCTGGGAAGCGATTTCCCGTATCCAGAGATCCCGATTGATACTCATTACATTTTCAAAATCATCTTCGCTGAAATCTTCCATGCCCCGCCAGTCAATATGCTCGTATTTGGGAATCCATCCCAGTGGAATCTCCACCCCGACCGAAGCGCCACGGCAACGGCCGACAATCCATTTGAGGATACGCATATTCTCCCCGTAACCCGGCCATAAAAAATTACCTGATTCATCTTTTCTGAACCAGTTAACCGAAAATATGCGCGGTGGCTCAGGAATCTGACGTCCGAAGTTCAGCCAGTGTGCAAAATAATCGCCCATATGATAGCCGGCGAAAGGCAACATGGCAAAGGGATCACGTCGGACTTCACCCAATTTTCCAAAAGCTGCGGCCGTCATTTCCGAGCCCATGGTAGCCGCCATATAAACGCCGAATGACCAGTTAAAGGACTGAAGAATCAACGGAACCACTGCGTCCCGCCGACCGCCGAAAATAAAGGCGGAAACGGGTACGCCTTTGGGGTCGTCAAACCTGGGGTCAATGACCGGACATCGGGCCGCTGACACCGTAAACCGGCCGTTGGGGTGGGCGGCTTTTGTTTCCGATTCCGGCGTCCAGCTATTGCCCTGCCAGTCGATGGCATGCGCTGGGGGGGCGCCGTCCATACCTTCCCACCAGACATCCCCATCATCGGTGAGGGCGACGTTGGTAAATATGGTATGCGACCGGATGGTTTGCATGGCGTTGGGATTGGTGCGGTTATTGGTTCCCGGGGCTACACCGAAAAATCCGGCTTCTGGATTGATTGCATGCAGTTTTCCGTTTTCGTCGGGTTTGATCCAGGCAATATCATCCCCAACAGTGGAAATCTTCCAGCCTTCCTGTCGAAAAGGTGCTGGTGGAATCATCATCGAAAAATTGGTTTTACCACAGGCGGAGGGAAAGGCTGCGCAGACATAATCTTTACGTCCGTCAGGTGATTGCACGCCGACAATCAGCATGTGTTCGGCCAGCCAGTTTTGTTCCCGTGCCAGTGTAGAGGCAATTCTCAGCGCAAAACATTTTTTTCCCAGCAGGGCATTGCCGCCATAGCCTGATCCAAAACTCCAGATCAGTCTTTCTTCAGGAAAGTGGACGATATATTTATCCTTGGGATCCGGTGAACAGGGCCAGGGAATGTCCGGTTCTCCCGGTTCCAGTGGCATACCAACAGAATGCAGGCAATGTACGAATTCACGGTTGCCTAAAGCTTCAAGGGCGCGCGTACCCATACGGGTCATCAGCGACATATTGACGACGACATAGGGAGAATCGGTAATCTGGACGCCAAACTGGGAGATAGGGGATCCAATAGGCCCCATACAAAAAGGAATCACATACATGGTGCGCCCCCGCATACATCCCTCAAAACGGGGCGTTAGAATGGCCTTCATATCCCGGGGTGCCATCCAGTGATTGGTGGGTCCGGCATCCCCTTCCGCCAGGGAACAGATATAGGTGCGGTCCTCTACCCGGGCCACATCGGAGGGGTGCGAACGCGCTAGAAAGGAATGCGGTCTTTTTGCCGGGTTCAGGCGGATCAGGGTGCCGCTTTCCACCATCTGGTCACAGAGATCCTCGTATTCTGCTTCCGAACCATCACACCAATAAACTTCGTCCGGTTCACAAAGGGTGATCATCCGGCTGACCCATTTCTTTAATTCAGGGTTGGTCACCAGGGCAGGTGCATGCTTCATATCAATCGTTTTAACCTCCGGATTTCACTAGCGATCCGGAGCGGATTCAATAATATAACAGATGCCGGCACCTAAACTATATAGCAAAGTATCCATGTTAATATTGGTTTATGTTTCCGGCAGGCAGGGATTAGCTGTCTGTACAGCGAGGATGCAAATGTATTCGGAAAAATCAACCTGACCGGGTGGGTCATTTTGATATTAATTATAAACCCGGTAGATTTCTTTGATAATTTTTGTGTTTCCGATGTGATCATTAGTCAGTACTAAATAAAAGCGTAAGTTTTTTGATGAATCAGTAAAAATAACTAATGTTCGTTATTTTTTGTACACTTCGGATATTGACGGGGTAAGGAAGGGGCAGCCGGACGATAGGACAATCTCCTGCCAGGTACCCACACAGATGCAGTTCAAAGGCTTATTTTTGCCGGAAACGGGCCGCCGTTTCAGATTATTGAAATTTAAACAGGAAACATTTGCAGCATCTTTTTGAGCTGATAGAATATACTGGCAGACATGTTTTTTTAACCGGAAAAGCCGGGACGGGTAAGACGACTTTTTTGAAAGATTTCGTACAAAAAACTTCCAAGAAGCACCTAATCGTCGCGCCCACAGGTATTGCTGCGATTCATGCAGGTGGAACGACCATCCATTCACTGTTCGGGCTGCCGCTGACGAGTTTTGTGCCCACCATGGAATTTACAGACCGCAATCTGGCCATCAATATTCCGCAACTGTTGCCACATTTTAAGTACCGTAAGGACCGACTCAAACTCCTGCGCACCCTGGAGCTGCTGATCATCGATGAAGTTTCCATGTTGCGTTGTGATGTACTGGATATGATGGACCACGCCCTGCGAACTGCCCGCCGGATACCGGAACCTTTTGGAGGGGTACAGCTGCTGTTTATCGGAGACCTGTATCAATTGCCGCCGGTGGTCAAATCGGCGTCTGAAAGCCTCCTGTATCAATATTACCGTTCACCCTTTTTTTTTGAAGCCCAGGTATTGCAGGCAGTAGAGCTGTTGACGGTGACGCTCACGAAAGTATACCGGCAATCGGATCCGGTATTTATCCAAATGCTGAATGCCATTCGGGAAAATGATCTGGATGCAGTGGATTTTGAGGGATTACAGGCCCGGTACCAGCCGGATTTCGACCCCGAGGATTTCTATATTCATCTGGTATCACACAATTATATGGCCGAGGCCATCAATCGGAAAAAATTGGCAGCCCTCGATACCAAAAGCCGGCTTTATCCGGCCCGCATTCAGGGGGATTTTAAACCGGGTTTGTTTCCGAATGAAGAACAACTGGAGCTCAAACCCCAGGCTCAGGTAATGTTTATCAAAAATGACAGTGAGGGTACGAAACGTTTTTTTAATGGCATGCTGGCTACCGTACTGGAATTGGGCGCGGATGAAATTAAAGTCAGGACCCGGGATGAATCGACAGTGTTGAAGATCAGTCGGGAAACCTGGGAACAGAAGAAATACCGGGTAACTGCTGATAATAAGATCGAAGAAGAGGTGATCGGAAGTTTTGAACAGTTTCCTATCAAGCTGGCATGGGCGGTTACCATTCACAAAAGTCAGGGTCTTACTTTTGACAAAGTAATTATTGATGCCGGCCGGTCTTTCACCAGCGGTCAGGTCTATGTCGCCCTCAGTCGATGTCGCACGCTGGAAGGGATCGTTTTGAAATCCCTGATTACGCCGGGAGCGATCCGGACCGATGACCGGATCCGGCAATTTCAGCAGGATACCGCTGCCGGCAATGATATTTCCGGGATTATAGCAACTGAAAAACATGAGTTGGCCCTGCGTAAGCTGCTTCGTTTGCTCGACCCCGGTCTATTACTGGAAGAAGCTGGAAAATGGGAACTGGCCGTCGAAGCAGCCACCAGTTTAAATGATCAGATTACCGCTGCCCGATCTCGGGAAATGAGGGTTCGTCTTGAAGAACTCCATACCGTATTCGAAAAATTCCGGGTTTTTCTGGAGCTGCAATCCAGGCAGGGTGCTGTAGCTGTCAACTGGGATACCATCCTGAACAAAAGCCGGGGAGCTGTTGCCTATTTCTTCGAAAAAATACAGGGAGAAGTACTTACCGTACTCAAAGATGCCCATGGCAGTACCAGGGGTGTAAAGGGGCTGAAAGCTTATAATGTGCAACTGAAAGATTTTACGGAACAGGTAGCCGGCTACCTGAACGCCCTGAAAGAAGCCTGCCTGCTGGAAACCGTCTTGCTTCCGGCCGCGCCGGAAACGATCACTGCCAAAGTTGAGAAAATACCCTCGCATGTTCAGAGTTATCGCCTTTTTGAAGCCGGAAATGATATCGCCGCAATAGCTTCAGAACGACAAATCAGCCCATCGACCGTAATGGGACATCTGGCCATTATGGCGGCCAGTGGTCTGGTTGATATCCGACGCCTGTTTTCCGAAGTGAAAATCGATGCTTTTGAAGCGGTCTTTATGCAACACAAGTGGGAGAAACTCAGTGATTGGAAAAAAGTACTTCCTGATGATTTTGAATTTGCGGAGATTCGCCTGCTCCTGAATCATTTTCGCAATCTTACCATTCGGGTGGCAGGAGGTGATTGAGGGCTTAACCTGAATTAGGGATAGGCAGAATGGTATAGTTTCTTAATTTCGGGGATCAAAATCTTACCTGATGCACCTCCTGAGCCGTTGTTGCCTTATCATGCTTTTTCTTGCCTCCATGTTGTGCAGTCAGGCTCAGGGTGCAGATCCTGAATTCAGACGGGGATGGTTAGTTACTGCAACCCTCCATAATGGCCTGGTAACCGATTTTACCGGTCAGCAACCCGATCTGTATGCGGGCGGATTAGGAATGAATACCCAGTTTGCCGTTGTAGAGCATCTGCTCCGTGTCGGAATAAACGCCGCAGCCGTCTACCAGGGAAAATCTTTTTCGGGACTATTTGGACCCATGGCGGCACTAAAAATAAAGAATTTTAAGGCGGGCGCGTTTGGCACGATCGGCAACATGCATTTACTGCTTGAGGCCAACTGGGGTACCCGTAACGAACAGCTGGCTGGCGGCGGGCTGGGATTCGAAATTTTCAAACTGGCGCATCTGGGACTTACAGCACAGCGGGACTACCGCCATGACAACTGGTGGTTACAGTCATTTATTGCTATTCGATTGAACCGGCCTCAATCGGTGGATGCCGATGATATATATTCAAGGTAGTACAGGCGACCATGCCGGATACACCGGCAGGAAACCTATAAATCAGCGCAACAAACATGATCCAGAAATCAGTCATTATCAGCGGGGGTGGCTCCAAAGGTGCTTTTGCAGTGGGTGTTGTTAAAGACCTCATGAATCTCTATCAACTGGATTTTGAGATACTGGTCGGCACCAGCACCGGTTCGCTAATGGTCCCGCTGATAGCGTTGGGAGAACTGGAGGCGCTGGAACAACTATATACTTCTGTGACCGATGCGGATATCCTGGTAAAATACAATCTGGGGGAACGGCTCAATACGGCTTCGATTTTTACAACCGGTCCGCTGACCAAAAAAATCAATGCGCTGTTCACAGACGATTTTTATGATCGGCTGATACAATCCGGAAAAGCAGTGTATTTGACCACGGTTTGTCTGCAGACCGGACGTTTGGTCGTCTATACCACCGGGCAACATACCGTTTCTGACAGTTACTATGAATTAAGGCCCCTGTTGAATGCAGACCAGTTTCGCAGGGCCGTTCTGGCTTCGGCCAGCCAACCGGTATTTATGCCACCGGTGAAAGTTGATAAATTAATCCCCGGTGCTTCAGATCCTGAATTTCAGTTTGTGGATGGTGGCGTGAGGGAATATGCCGGCATCGGTATTGCCATGGATGCCGGCGCCCGGGAACTTTTCACGATCAGCCTTGCTGCGCGGACCGCTACACCTGTTACCGCGGAATACAGGAGCCTGTTTCAGGTCCTGGAGCAAACGATCGCCATTTTCATTACGGATGTCAGCACCAATGATTTTTATCAGCCCCGGATGTTTAACGAGGGCCTGCGCTATATCCAGCAGGTCAAGGATAAAATGAAAGCGGCGGGGATAACGGAAGCCGCGATTCAGGAATATTTTACAGTAGCCGCAACGCCGGGACCCTATCAGCACCGGCCACCCTGCAAGCTGCACCTGATACAGCCCGAACTGCCTTTGGGTGGCGGCCCGGGTGGTCTGGTATTCAATCCGACGGAAATGACGGCCATGGTCACCAAGGGCCGGCTGGCCCTACAGTCTTATGTAGCACAATTAGAACCTGGTGATACAGATTGGGCCTGAGTTCAGTTAGGTTTCCGGATGCCGAGCGCATCAGCTTTCTGATCCAGAAATTCCAGGGCTGCCGGTCGGTTATTCGCTACAATACCGTCCAGTATCGCTTCTTTCAGACTGTCTTTTAACAAGCCGACCGGTTTGGAGGGTGCCAGCTGGTAACGTTCCATAATTTCCGCGCCGTCTACCGGTGGTTGCCAGTTTCTGATCTCATCTTTTTCCTCGACTTCACGACAGCGCTGCCTTACCAGTTTAAAATTTTCAAGATATCGCCGGACTTTTTGTTTGTTTTTGCTGGTGATGTCTGCTTCACAAAGTGTCATCAGGGCATCAAAGTCATCACCGGCGTCAAAGAGTAAACGCCGGATGGCAGAATCTGTAATATTTTCTTTGGTCAGACTGATGGGTCGCAGGTGCAGTTCCACCAGTTTCTGGACGAAGCGCATTTTCTCATTGCCGGGAAGTTTCAGCTCCCTGAAGATTTTAGGGACCATGCGGCCGCCCAGTGCCTCATGTCCGTGAAAGGTCCAGCCATGCCCTGCTTCAAAACGCTTGGTGGCGGGCTTGGCTATATCATGCAGTACCGCCGCCCAGCGCAACCAGAGATCCCCGGAATTTGCTGCAACATTATCCAGTACTTGCAGGGTATGATAAAAATTGTCTTTATGCCCGTATCCATCCACATATTCAGCGCCGGCGAGGGCTACCATTTTGGGAAATATCAGTTCCAGCAGGCCGGTCCGGTACAGTACATCAAAACCAACCGAGGGACGCGATGACAAAATGATCTTATTGATTTCGTCAGTAATTCTTTCCTGGGAAACAATACGGATCCGTTCTGCCTGTTCAGTGATCGCCAGCAAGGTAGGTGGGGCAATTGTAAAATCCAGCTGGCTGGCGAAACGGATGGCCCGCATCATCCGCAGGGGGTCGTCACTAAATGTCTGTTCGGGTTCCAGGGGGGTGATGATCAATTTTTCTTTCAGGTGCTCAGCGCCTCCAAAAGGATCCACGAGTTGCCCGTAATTGTCGGGATTCAGACTGATTGCCAGTGCATTAATGGTGAAATCCCGGCGTTTCTGATCGTCTTCAATACTGCCTGGTTCCACCTCAGGCTTGCGACTGTTACTACGATAACTTTCTTTTCGGGCACCCACAAATTCCAGGTCAAAGCCCCCAGCACTGCGATCGGCCCCCGTGGCGGCGGCAATGGCCGAAGCGCTGATTTGCGCTGTCCCGAAATTTTTAAAAATATTGACCCGGGGAGCGGGATGCAGCCTTTGGGCTACCGCCTGCGCCAATTCAATGCCATCTCCTTCACAGACGATATCGATATCCTTGGTAGCACGGTTCAGTAGTTTGTCCCGGACAAATCCACCCACCAGGTAGGTCTCCAACCGCAGATCAGCAGCGGCGGCTGCTACTACAGCGATTACCTGTGCTTCCTGTCTATTTAATATAATATCCATATCCATGCGCCGCAAAGATAGCTGAGTTTGATTTTTTACTAAGGGTACCGGCAGGTGAAATCCGTTCTCTCATGTCCGCCAGGATGCCAGTTATGCCCCCGACCGTCTGTGGCGTATGCTTGACATTCGGCGGTTTTGTTTGGGTGTACCCATCCATGCCCCAACAGGATTATTGCAGCAAGGAATTTTCAGGCGAGGGTCTTAAAAGGAGCAGTGCTTTTTGCATATCAGATTTGACAACTGACGTAAATAAGTGATGACTGAATCCGTTTTTTCTTGTTAATTTCAGGTCAGAACGGAGTTCCTGAAACTTAAAAATTATATTCAGATCGAGGGGTCTCCGCAGCGGACAGGGGATACAACAGGTTACAGCGCGGTTATGCCGGAACCCATCAGGTATTTATGTATGAGCTATTTTTCGTTTGATAGCATATTGGCGTATCGCAAACTTCCTGCTTCTATCAGATGGCTGGGACTGATTCTTTTGATCCTTATCACTGCGTCCGACGGGTTTTCCCAAAACCCGCAGTCGTTCGATTCTGCGAGGATTGTCAGGATTTTCGGGCAGATTACTGAATTAAAGAAAGGATCAAAACAACAGGCGCTGGGGATGGCGCAACAGGCGCTGGCCCTGAGTCAAAGCAAACGACTGCCTAAGTTGACAGCCCGGGCAGCACTGTATATGGCGGACCTGCTATTGGATGAGAAGGAGGGGGCCGTGGTAATGACCCATAACAATGAGGCGCTGAAAATTGCTTTGATGCAGAAAGATCGCTTTTTGACCGCACTGGCCTACCTGCAGTCGGGACAATATTACAGAACAAATCTTCAATATGAGGAAGCCGAAAGCAACTTTGCCAAAGCGCTGAAAATTGGTTTTCCCTCAGATCAACCTGCCTACCAGGGTACCCTATACGTGGAAACGGGCTTTGTATACAGTAAACTGCACAGGATGGAAATGGCCGCCGACTATTATATGCGTGCGATCAGTCTATATGACAAAGTCGGGAATCTTCTGCCAAAGAAAGCGCAAGCGCTCAGTAATCTGAGTGCGGTATACTGGGAGACCCGGGCTCCGGAGAAAGCACTCACCTATATCAAGGAAGCGGTGGCGATACGAGAGACATTGAATGACCGAAAAGGGCTGATCTATACCTATATGAATATTTCTGTGATGTACCGTCCTATTTCACTGGATTCAGCTGCCCGGTATGCAAAACTATCCGTGGATTACGCCCGCCAGGAAGGTGAGCAGATGAGTCAGGCAAAGGGGTTGGCCAACCTTTCTATGCTCTACAGACAGAAAAATGAACTGGATGCCGCGCTGGAAAGCATCCTTGAGGCGGTACATCTTACTGATACGCTGCACAATCGGGCAGAATGGGCGCGGTATATGTTTACGGCGGCCGGTGTATACGGGGCACTACAGGACAACCTGAAGGCGGAATCCTGGTATAACCATGCTGAACAAGTCCTGCTGGAACTGAATGACAAGTCAGGACTTGAAATTTTCTACCGGTCAAGGTATCGGTATTACCAGGATCAGGCTGATTACAAAAATGCATTCCGGGACGTTCAGAAATCGCAAGCCTACCGTGACAGTCTGAATCTGGAGCGAACTAAACTCAGTATTGCGGAACTGGAGAAAAAATATGAAACCCAAAAAAAGGACAATGAAATATTTCAACTACAGACCAGCCAAAAGATCAGCCGGTTGCAGATTGAGAAGCAACAGGCTCTAATTTCCGGTAAGATTGCTGAAGCGGGACGTAAACAGGATCAGATAAATATGCTGGCTAAGGAACAGGCCCTGAGGAAACTGGAATTAAAAACGCAACAGGAGGCCCTGGAGAAGCAGCGCCTACTCACCCGAAATGAACGACAGCAGGTGCAGCTGATCACCCAGCAGAAGCAGTTTGCGGATCAGCAGATCGCTACCCAGAAACAGCTACTCGCTACCCAACGTCAATTGAGAAATTTTATTATTGCTGCAGTGTTGCTGCTGCTGCTGACCGGATTCGTACTGTTCAACAGGTATCAACTGAAGAAGAAAGTGGAGCAACAACAGGCATTATTATCAGTTCGTAATAATATTGCCAGAAACCTGCATGATGAGATCGGATCTACCCTTACCAGTATTAAAATACTTTCAGAACTTTCTCATCGCAACCTGCAACAGGACCATGCTAAAGCCGGATTGTTTATGGAAAAAATTACGGAACAGTCTGCTGCCATGCAACAGGGCATGAGTGATATTGTCTGGGCCATATCACCGGACAATGACCGAATAGATGACTTGCTGGTCCGAATGCGGGAATTTACAAGTCACACATTGGAGCCAAAAGAAATTGAAACCCTGTTTTTTGTCGAAGACGATATGGTGCAGGAGCGGATTGGCATGCACCAGCGTAAGGATATTTTTATGATCTTTAAAGAGGCAGTAAATAATGCGGCAAAATATGCAGCAGCCAGCCGGGTAGAAATCATCCTGACATTTCGCGATGGTCGGTTTTGCATGCAGATTCGTGATAATGGAAAGGGATTCGAACCGGAGCGAACGGGCAGCTCCAGCGGATTGAAGAATATGCAGGCCCGGGCGCAAAATCTGGGTGGACATTGTGTGATTCAGTCAGCACCGGGACAGGGAACCTCCGTGAGCGTGAATCTGCCGGCTACATCATAATGTAGCGGGTGAACCAATTTTGAAAATTTAACTTGCAGTAATGGCAGTAAGAGTCTTATTATATGATGATAACGAAGCTTTGCGAATGAGCATCGAGGCATTGATTGACGAGCAGCCGGACCTGGAATTTATTGCGGCAATGCCAAATGCAGAGACCATCGACGCGGATATCCCCGCTTTCAAACCCGATGTGGTACTGATGGATATAGATATGCCTGTGGTCAACGGCGTGGAAGCGGTTCGCTGCATCAATCGCATCAACAGCAGTTTGCCCGTAATTATGCTCACGGTGTTCGATGACAATGAACATATTTTTGACGCCATTTGCGCCGGTGCCGACGGATATATTTTAAAAAGATATGCCACTACGGAAATACCCGCAGCAATCCGGGATGTGATGACAGGAGGCGCCCCGATGACGGGTAGTATCGCCCGCAGGGTACTGCAGATGGTGCGGCCGGAGGCAACTTCCCCTGCAGAAAATTTTAAGCTCTCTACCCGTGAATCCGAGATTCTGGGATTTCTGGTGAATGGCTATAGTTATAAGATGATTGCAGCAGCCCTCGGCATCTCCATGGATACCGTACGCTTTCATATAAAAAAGATATACGATAAACTCCACGTGCATTCCGCTACAGAGGCGGTTACCAAAGCTATCCGTAACAAACTGATAAACTAATCCTGCGGTTTTTACTATCTCGAACGCGTAATCTTCTCCTTTTTTTAAGTATTCGACAAAGCGACTACCCAATGATGTAGTTGTTGCCGCTCGCTGGTCGGGGTATTTTTGATATGATGATTCGCAAAACGGATATACCGATGGAAGTAGCATGCGTTCCGTAGTGCCATCATCGTTGTACAGCCTTTCCTGCTGCTCCTGGAGCACGGGTGGTGGTACTGACCCTGAGTTTTAGGGTAGGTTTCTATAGATCCAGGCTCCACTAACTATTAAAATCTGTAAAATGAAAACTGTATTTTATCTGGTATTGATGATGGCCGTAGCCCTGATTTCCTGTAAGAAAAGCAAGGATGATAGTAATCCGCCACCGCAGGTCCTGCTGGCAAGAGTATCCAGCCCTGGTACCTTTACAACCTACGAATACAATAACCAGGGTCAGGTGATTGCTAGTAAGTCTTATTTTGAGACAAGTCCTGCTAATAATTATAGCGCTACTAACTTGTATGATGCCAGCGGTCGACTTTCGAATTGGGATATCAAACGCGACGATCCGGGCTTGCCGCTTACCCGGCTCAGTTATAAGTACAACAATAGCAATCAGCTGATCCTGACGGAGACTTTTCTGATAACCGGTTTGTCGATGATACTGACCAATAAGGTGGTTCTAACTTACAGTCCGGGTAAAATTGCTGTTACCCAGACAGACTATCCATCCGAAACCCAGTATTTAAAGGCTGAATATTTTACAGATGAAAACAAGAACCTGGCTAAATTGATTGACTACCAGAGCGATGGTTCCGTAAGTATGATTACCGAATATGATAGTTATGACGACAAACCGAATGCAATCACCTCTATTCCGGCCACCAGTATTTTCCGAAGTCGCAATAATAGCCTTTCCATGAAAAGGACGGATTTATTGAGTGGGAGTACTTCAGAACGGATCTATACTTATACGTATAATGAAAGCGGTTATCCTGTCGAGCGTGCCACTTCCGGGACGGCTTCTACCACCATCTACGAGTATATACTACGGTAATTCATCTTCTCCCGCGCAGCGCGTGTATCCCGATTTAATTAATAGCTTAAAATAGAAAACATGAAGACAATTGTATGGGTCCTACTGGGGCTGATGCTGGCGCAACAGCAACTGCATGCCCAACTGATCGATCCAAAGCGGCGTGCCAGGCAGGCTGCGGAAAACAGGGTGAACCGTCGTGTGGACGAGGGAATAGATAAGGGGCTGGATAAAATTGAAGAAGGCATTGGTGGGATATTTCGTAAGAAGAAAGGCCGGTCGGAAAAAGGGCGTCCAGCTGAAATTCCAGCGGCATCCTCCGGGTCGGGCGGCTCCGATCGGGGAAATGGTGCGCTGTCTCAGGGCACTGATTTTGTTCCAGGCAACCGGTTGATTTTCTCGGACGATTTTTCGGGCGTAGCAAAAGGGGATTTTCCCGTCCAATGGAATACCAACGGATCCGGCGCGGTAGTAACCATCGAAGGACAGGAGGGGCGGTGGCTGAGTGTGGTACACAATACGGTGATCCAGCCAGTCCTGGGACAACCCCTGCCCGAACATGCGACCATTGAGTTTGATTTATTCCTGAAAGCGGGGGGGCAGCAATCCACGCCTTTTATTCAGTTCGGCCTGGCACCCGTTAGTGACATTTTAAAAGAGAATATCTTTTATGCTAACCGCTTTTTTATCAACCTGAACCGGTATGCCGAGTCAGACGGACAAACCCTGGAATACGGACTGAAAAATGACGTGCTGGGCAATAAGAACGATTTCCCGTTAACGAGGTACCGGAACCGGGTGCTGCATGTGGCTATCGCATTGAATGGCACCCGTATCCGTCTCTATCTCGATCAGCAGAAGATCATTGATCTGCCCAGAGCACTTTCTAAAGATATGTATCGCAGTTTTTTTCTGAATAATAACCAGGTTATTCCGGCTTCGGAAATACCGATGCTTATTGGAAATTTCCGCATTGCAGCAACAGAACAGGATGCCCGCAGTAAGTTGGCTGATCAACTCATAAAAGAAGGAGTCGCCAGCACTACCGAAATACGTTTTGACGTAAACAGTGATATAATTCGTCCGGAGTCTCATCCCGTCATCAACGAAATAGGGGCTGCATTAGTCGCCCATCCGGCACTGAAAATTCGCATTACAGGTCATACAGATGGAGATGGAACTGCGGCAGCCAATCTCGAATTATCCCGCCGGCGGGCAGCAGCGGTAAAATCATATCTGACAGAAAACTATCCCGTTGCGGGTTCCAGCATTCAGACAGAAGGGCTGGGGGAAAATCGTCCGGTGGCTTCCAATGCAACCGAATCCGGAAAAGCACAAAACCGGCGTGTGGAGTTTCGAAAACTATAGGGAAGCCGGCTTTGGCATCCGGCAGGAATTGAAAAGTATACCACTCCGGAAACCGTTATTCCTACACAGTATCAGGGACGAATAATTTCTACGGATCCGTTTTTCCACCGAATGATCGAGGAGGGGGCTGCCGGACTGATATCTTCCTGCCGGTAGCGAACAATATAGTCTACACCTTCCTTTATGGCTGGAGCTACTGCTTCGTAATCTGGCGCCGCCGGCGTTCCGGAAATATTAGCGGACGTAGAAACGATGGGTTTGCCCAGTCTTTTGATCAGGGCCCTGCAAAATGCATCCCTGCAGATCCTGATCGCTATACTGCCGTCTTCGGCCAGCAGGTTATCTGCAAACCCGAGTCCGTTTTCGTAAATGACGGTAGTGGGCCGTTCGAGATCCTGCAGATAGTCGAATAAACTGAGATCGACAGCTGCGGTATGCTGCATGACCTGACGCTCGTCGGCAACCAGTACCAGCAGCGCTTTGGAATCGTCTCTTTTTTTTAAGTCGTAGACTTTTTCGACCGCCGCCGGATTGGTGGCATCGCAACCGATTCCCCACACGGTGTCTGTGGGATAAAGAATGGTGCCGCCGGTGGTTAAAACCCTGGTAGCTGTCTTGATATCTGCTTCAAATTCCATGGTGATGACTTAATTGATTCCCGCTTCTATGTCAAGGCAGCAGGGATTGGTAGATGTTCATTACAGATTGCACATAAGTTTCGGGCGCAAACCGCCGGGCATTTTCCAGTCCTTTGTCAATAAGGTCCTGGCGAAAATTCCGGTCATTGAAGACCCGGTGGAGACCGGTTGCGATACTTGTAGGATCTGCAGGGTCTATATAAACGGCCGCATTGCCGCCGATTTCGGGCATGCAGGAACAGTTGGAAGTGATCACGGGTACACCACTGCTCATGGCCTCAACGATCGGGATACCGAAACCTTCATAAAAAGAAGGGTAGACCAAGGCTTCAGATAACTGATAGATGACCGGCAGGTCCGCCGCCTGAATAAAAGGTTTTTTTCCCGCCGTCTTCAGTGCATCCGCCAGAAAAATCACCTGCTGGTCCAGGCCCCGGGACTTCAGATATTGCTGTATTTTTTCCTTGTAACTTCTTCCTTTGCCGATAACCACCAGGGGCAGGGGTAGTGCGGATCCCAACTCACCAAGGGCTTTACAGAGATTGAGCAGGTTTTTACGTTCGATAATACTGCCCACATAGAGAAAGAACTGCTCCGGAAGTCCGTAACGGGTGCGAATTGCCTGCCGGCTGGCTTCGCTTGCGGGTAGTTGAAAGCGGGGGTCACAACTCTGATAAGCTACGGCTATTTTTTCCGGTTGGATGCCATAGAGGTCGATGATATCGGCCTTCGTCGTTTCACTGATAGCCATGATGCGGTTGGCATTGCGACAGGCATAACGCGTCTTGGTACGGTATATACGAACGTCCAGGGCCTTAAAATCTTCGGGATGAAGTTCGGCAAACAGATCGTGAATCGTTACTACTGAAGGAATGCCGCTGGCCGGAAGTCCGACGGGAATTTCATGGCTGGTGCCATGATAGAGGTCGATCTGTTGCTGCTGCAAATCAGCTACTACCCATTTGCTCCGCCAGGCACTGCTGAGCAGCTTGTGCAGTTTTTTCGCGGGGCGGATTTCCTGAACCTGAGGGAACCGGGGTTGGTATCGGTTGCCGGGTTTGGGATTAAACAGGTAGTATTGATGTTGCGGATAATGCGTGGCCAGTAGATCCACCAGCACTCTGTTGAAAACGCCCAAACCGGTGCCATTATGAAATGCCCTTTTTGCGTCCAACCCGATTTTCATCTCTAATTGTTTTAATATTGAATAGCCGGCCCCTCAGTCCTGTTTGATGTCCCTCATCCAGGTATTCCAGGGAACGGTCTGGTACTGCGTACCGACAGTTTAAAGGCTTACTGCCAGGTTCCAACCTATACAAAACCACCCGCCGACGATAAATCCATGCGGCAAAGATAGCTATTGCGCCCAGACCTTTGTCCTATGGAAGCGCGGTCCTATCTTTGTCCCCACTTAAAATCAAACGAATCAAACAATATGCAGGAATTAATCGCGCAGGCCTGGGCCGATCGGAACTTATTGAAAGAACAGCAATTCAGTGATGCTGTCAGAGAAGTGATTGAAGCCCTCGATAAGGGGAAATTAAGGGTAGCAGAAGCGCAGGGAGGTAAATGGCAGGTAAATGAGTGGGTAAAACAGGCCATCCTGTTGTATTTCGCGATCCAGCCGATGAAGACATGGGATGTGGCGCCATTTGAGTTTTATGATAAGATGTTGCTGAAAAAGGATTATGAAAAGCAGGGCGTACGTGCTGTTCCTCATGCAGTTGCCCGTTATGGAGCTTTTTTGGGTAAAAATGTCGTTTTGATGCCTTCTTATGTCAATATCGGCGCTTATGTCGATGAAGGTACAATGGTAGATACATGGGCAACTGTTGGTAGTTGCGCCCAGATTGGAAAGAATGTGCACCTGAGCGGCGGCGTAGGCATCGGTGGCGTACTGGAGCCCTTGCAGGCCAGCCCGGTTATTATTGAAGACGGTTGTTTTCTGGGAAGCCGGTCCATTGTCGTAGAAGGTGTCATCGTGGAGAAGGAAGCCGTTTTGGGCGCCAATGTCGTGCTGACCAAGAGCACCCGGATCATTGATGTCAGCCATACTGTCGCCATAGAATCCAAAGGTCGTATTCCTGCCCGCAGCGTGGTTATTCCGGGTACCTATACCAAGAAGTTCCCGGCTGGCTCCTACCAGGTGCCCTGCGCACTCATTATCGGAAAGCGGAAGCCATCCACAGATCTGAAGACCAGTCTGAATGACGCCCTGCGCGATTTTAAAGTCAGTGTATAACAAGCCAGGTTGCCGGGTCTTTTAAAACAGGAATGCACATGAAAGCGATTGTCTACAAATCAACCGGCAGCTGGTATACAGTAAAGGACCAGGAAGGTCGTTTTTATAATGCCCGGATAAAAGGGGTCTTTAAGATCGACGGGATCACCAGCACCAATCCGCTGGCCGTGGGCGATGAAGTGGAAATAGCAACGGAATCCACCCAGGAGCAAACAGCTGTTATAACCAGGATACTGCCCCGACGCAACTATATCAACCGGCAATCACCCCGTTTCCGCCATCAGCAGCACATTATTGCAGCCAATATTGACCAGTCCCTGCTGATTGCCACCTTAAAGGAACCGCGAACTTCCCAGGGTTTCATCGATCGCTTTCTGGTGGTATGTGAAATGTACCATGTACCGGCCATTATCATTTTCAATAAGCAGGATTTATACCGTGAGAAGGAAAGGAGTAAACTGCAGACCTGGACTGAAATGTATACCGATATCGGCTATCGGGTCCTGCCCCTGAGTGTCACGGAAGCCCGGGGCACGGACGAAATCCGTCAAATAATGAAAGGGCGGACTTCTCTGCTCAGCGGCCACAGTGGCGTAGGAAAGTCCACGTTGATCAACGCCGTCCTACCCAATGCAGCCCTCAAAACCCAGGATGTCAGCGGTTGGAGTGGCAAGGGGATGCATACGACCACTTTTGCAACCATGTATGATCTGCCGGAGGGTGGAAAATTGATCGACACACCAGGGATCCGGGAATTGTCGGTCACCGGCCTGGATAAGGAAGAATTATCCCATTACTTTCCGGAAATGCGCAGCAGACTCACGGCTTGCCGCTATAATAACTGTCTGCATATTAATGAACCCGATTGTGCGGTCAAGCAAGCCGTAATTGACGGCGAAATAACAGAAGATCGCTATGTAAGTTATGTGAATATCCTGGACTCTATGGAAGATAAACCTTACTAGGATCTCCAGGATTTTTTTTAATTATAGAAACGAGCAATTCAATGAAAATCAGCATCCAACTTTTTCTTGGTATCGTCTTTTTATTGTGCTTCCTGACCTCCTTTGGACAACGGGTCATTGTTATTGGTTTTGATGGTTTTAGTGCCGAGGGCTATAAAGCGGTCGCCCATCCTAATATCGACCGGTTGGTGAGCAATGGAGTGCTCTCTCTTAGTACCCGCCCGGTAATGCCTTCCGTTACCTTACCTAATTGGACCAGCCATCTTACTGGTTCGGGTCCGGAGGAACATGGCGTGGTAAATAATGGCTGGACAGTGGATAAAAAAGTACTGAAACCATTAGATGCTGATGCGGAAGGTTATTATCCCTCTATATTTAAAGTATTAAAAGAACAGCCAAAGCCGGTAAAGACCGCTTTCTACTATAATTGGGCCGAACTGATCAATTCCATGAATAAAAAGTATTTTGACGATCTGTTTTTTCAATACCAGGACCGGTTCGACAGCCTGTATAATCGGGCATATAATTTTATCCTGGCGAATAAGGAGCAACCCCAACTCGTCTTTTTGTATAGCGTGCATACCGATCATGCCGGTCATCATTTTGGCTGGATGTCCTCCCCGTATAAAGCAGCCATCGTATCCGCCGATAGCGCCGTTGGCGCTTTAATACATAAATTGAAAGATGCCGGTCTTTATGAGGATACCTATTTTCTTCTCATCACCGATCATGGCGGTATCGAGAAAGGACACGGTGGCGTCAGTATGCAGGAAATGCAGATTCCCTGGGCGATAACCGGGCCGGGCATCAATAAAAAGGGACTTCAGGGATTTTTTAACAGTAATAAGAATACGTCAGCCGTACTGGCCCGGATATTTGGTGTCGAACAATTGCCCCCTTCATGGACAGGGGTAGTGCCGGATGGTATTTTTCAGCGCTGACGCTGCATCCTCGGATAAACCACGCTCGGTCAGTGCAACCCTGTCGCCACCCGCCGGAACAAAAAAATAAGTACTTTTAAGTCCTGTCCCCTTTGATGCATCAGAAAAAGTAAAACTGGCAGATTATGAAACAGCTATTTAATACATCCCATGTCTCCCGCGTGGCAGGCGTCATTTTATTATTAACCTGCTGTGTGCAGCTGATTGCGCAGCAGACCGGATCGACAGCCAGACCCAACATTATTTTTATACTGGCGGATGATATGGGATACGGAGATCTGAGTTGTTATGGACAGCAACATTTTGAAACCCCGAATATTGATCGCCTCGCCCGGGAAGGTATGCAGTTTATGCAGCATTACTCGGGTACCGCCGTCTGTGCACCTTCACGTTCCGTGCTGATGACCGGTCAGCATACAGGATATACACCTATAAGAGGTAACCGAACCGGAGACGGTAAAGTTGGATTTTTACCAGATGCTACTTTTACACTTGCAGAAATGCTCCAGGCAAAGGGGTATGCGACGGGCGCATTTGGTAAATGGGGGCTGGGCCCGGTCGGCTCTGAAGGGGATCCCAATAAACAGGGTTTTGATGAGTTTTATGGATACAATTCGCAGTCATTGGCGCACAATTATTTTCCGGATTTTCTCTGGCATAATAGCCAGAAAGTGGTGTTGAAGGAGAATATGCCTGACAAAAAGACCACCTATTCGCCGGACTTAATTCAACAACAGGCCTTAGCTTTTATAGATAGTAATCGCGACAGACCATTCTTTCTATTTTATCCCACCATCATTCCTCATGCGGAACTGGTTGCTCCGGAAGCTTATATGAATAAGTTTCGCGGTAAGCTGCTGCCCGAGAAATCTTACAAAGGAGCACAGTACGGGGATCGTAATTTCAGAAAGGGAGGCTATGAAAGTCAGCCGGAGGGACATGCGGCATTTGCGGCTATGATCAATTTGTTGGATGATCAGATCGGGCAGATACTGAATCGGCTGAAGCAATATGGACTGGATAGCAATACGATCGTGATTTTTAGTTCCGATAATGGTCCTCACCTGGAAGGAGGCGCTGATCCGGATTATTTTAATAGCAACGGACCTTTTCGTGGTTACAAACGTGATTTATACGAAGGAGGTATCCGCGAGCCCATGTTGGTACGCTGGCCCGGGCATATTCAGCCGGCGAGCCGAACGAATCTGATGTCCGCATTCTGGGATATGATGCCAACGGTAGCCGATTTGTTAAAAATTGATCGCCCGGAACAACTTCAAGGTGTTTCATTATTGCCTACCTGGCTGGGTCAAACCGGACAACAACAGCATGAATACCTGTATTGGGAATTTCATGAGAAAGGCGGTAGACAAGCCATCCGAAAAGGCGCCTGGAAATTGGTTGTATATAATGTCCTGCATCCGGAGAAACGAAAAATTCAATTGTTCAATATAGATGAAGACCCTGGCGAAAAGACAGATCTGGCAGCCCATTACCCCGACAAATTGCGGGAGCTGGAATCCTTAATGCGCGCGAGCCGTATACCTTCGCCGCGATATCCATTTGTGGAAACGGTAAAATAATCCGGCTGTTAAATTATAGCACTATGAGCCCTGCAGCAAAAGGATTTTTGCTTAAAGCATTATTTACGATTGCAATACTTTTACCTGGAATGCTCCGGGGGCAACAGCGGCCGAATATTTTGTGGATTACGATTGAGGACAGTTCGCCCGACTTTCTGGGTTGTTACGGCAATAGGACGGCCCATACTCCCCATATCGATCGATTGGCTAATGCAGGTGTCCGTTTTACCAATGCCTTTTCTACAGGCACCGTTTGCTCTCCCAGCCGGACAACAATTATTACAGGGGTGAAAACTTATTGTACCGGTACGGGAGGCCACCGCAGTATGATGCCCCTACCCAAATTCATTAAAGGCTTTCCTTTTTATCTGCAGCAGGCAGGATATTACACGACGAACAATGCCAAGACAGACTATAATATCCTGGGCAGTGAGGCTTTTACCCGTGAATGCTGGGATGAAAGCAGCAGAAAAGCAGGTTGGTGGAACCGCAAATCGGGACAGCCTTTCTTCGCCGTGTTTAATTTCAATGCCTCGCATCAGTCGCAAACCATGACGAACCCTTATGATCGATATACCAAAGCCATTTTAAACAACCTGGAGCCGAAAGAAATTATAAAGGAAGATGCAATAGCAGTGCCGCCCTTTTACCGGGACAGTCCGGCCATGCGAAAAGAACTGACCCGTGTTTATAATGCATTGTCACTGACCGATAAGCAGATTGGAAAATTATTGGAACGACTTGACCAGGAGGGGTTGACCGATAGCACTATTATCATTTTCTATGGAGATCACGGTGAAGGCATACCCAGGGCAAAGACCAATGGCATCAGTTTAGGTTTCCGGGTGCCCTTTGTCATCTGGTTTCCGCCGATGTACCAGCATTTATCCCCCTGGAGCCATGGCGTGGTAACCGAGGAACTAATTGACTTTTCCGATCTGGCGCCCACCATGATTTCGCTGGCTGGCGGCCAAATCCCTGCATATATGGACGGCCGGTCATTTATGGGTATTCACCGCAGTCAACCTCCCCGGTATCTGCACCTTTCCTCTGATCGTTCTGACAATGGTATTGATCTGGTCAGAGCTGTTACGGATGGACGCTATTTCTATGCAAGAAACTTT
Source organism: Niabella terrae (assembly GCF_054783135.1). Taxonomy (NCBI): domain Bacteria; kingdom Pseudomonadati; phylum Bacteroidota; class Chitinophagia; order Chitinophagales; family Chitinophagaceae; genus Niabella; species Niabella terrae. The sequence goes on along the minus strand of NZ_BAAGRD010000001.1, from coordinate 146,299 downwards.
ATGCCCTTTATGCCGGAATTACGGTACATCCGATATATGGAAATTGGTCGCATCAAACAATTGATCCGATCTGATTTTGAACAGGGCCTTTTGAATAAAGTACAGGCACAACTGCTACTACCCAGACCGGCTGCTTTTCTTTTTGATACGAAAGCCGATCATTGGGAACTTCAAAATCTTACCGAAGTGGCCGAACAATCTGCCCGGGTACATGCGATGCAGCAAGCGCTGGATCAGGAAATATTAACAAAAAGAGATGTGATGCTTGTGCCTGAAGGCAGCCTGAATGAAATGGCTGCCACCCAATCGCCGTATCACTTCAGAGAAAGCGACCTGGATTATCCGATAAAAGACATTTATAGTGTCGCCCGCCTTTCCGGGTATCAGGGACCTGCCATTTTACGACAACAATTGAATTTTTTAAAAGACGCCAACCGGCTCAAACGTTATTGGGCGGTGACCGGTCTGCGGTCACAGCCGCTGGAAGCCCTTCGTCCCCATCTGGCCAAGTTGAAGGCTTTATTTGCAGATTCCTATCCGCCGGTGGCGGTTTCCGCCGCCGCCATAGTTTATGAACTGGACCGTTCTTCAGCTGCAGCGAATTGTCTACAACGTTACCTGTTGGGTCCGCAGGACTACTGGGCGTTAATGGGCGTAAACTTTTTGTTGTATAGCAGGTACAAAGAAGATTTTGTGGCAATGGTAAAAAAATGCCGTGAAGTGGAAGGTAGAACCTATGCGACCAAAGCCGCCTGTATGGATCTATTAGGCAGTCTTGGTCTGGTTCCCAACGATATCAATCATCCGCAGTAGTGCCGGATAAATCAGTTAGTATGGATTACAAACGAAGCTTGTTTATTTTTTTATTATTAGGATTAACAGTTTGTGCAGTGGCTCAGGACACCCGTCGAGTGTACCTTTCCGGAACCGGTGCTGATCATACAGTCGATTGGGACTTCTTTTGTTCAGCGGGGCGCAAAAGCGGACAGTGGGCCACCATCGCTGTGCCCTCCTGTTGGGAGCAGCAGGGATTCGGTGCGTATAATTACGGCCATGATCCCCTGAAAGAAAGACTCAACGAAACCGGAACCTACCGTTACCGGTTTATGGTCCCGAAGGACTGGAAGGATCAGGAAGTACAAATCGTATTTGAGGGCGTTATGACGGATGCGGAAGTTCGTATCAATGGCCAGTCTGCAGGTCCGGTACATCAGGGCGCCTTTTATGAGTTTCGGTATGATATCAGCCGGCTCCTGAAATCCGGCCTGGAAAACGAGCTGGAAGTGCTGGTAAAGAAACATTCCGGCAATGCTTCGGTGAACGAGGCGGAGCGTACCGCAGATTTCTGGATGTTCGGCGGGATTTTCCGGCCTGTATACCTGGAAGTTAAGCCGGTTGTCAATATCCGAAAGGTTGACGTGGATGCCCGCGCCGACGGCACACTGCAGGCTTCCATAACGCTCGCTAATGCTGAAAAAGCTGCAAAGATCGATCTGCGACTTATACCACTGCCCGCCAGACCGGAACTGACGGCAGCTGTTGCTGAGTTGTCTGCAACGGTGCAGGGTCCCAGCGTACTGTTGACAGGAAAAGTTTCACAACCGCTGACCTGGAATCCCGAAATGCCCAACCGGTATCGGGCGGAGTTCAGGCTAAAGGACGCAAGCGGAAAAACCCTGCACCGCTACACTGAAACGATTGGATTCAGGACCGTCGAAGTACGCGCAGAAGATGGGATCTATATCAATGGAGTCAAAGTAAAACTTAAAGGGGTTAACCGTCATACTTTTCATCCGAAGTATGGGCGTAGCTCTTCCAGAGAATTGAGTATTCTGGATGTCAATACCATCAAGGATATGAATATGAATGCCGTGCGAATGAGCCATTATCCACCAGAGAAACATTTTCTGGATGCTTGTGATTCCCTGGGCCTTTTTGTATTGGACGAGCTGACCGGTTGGCAAAAGCCACCTTATGACGATACGGTGGGTTTAAAATTGGTTCGGGAAATGATAGGTAGAGATGTTAATCATCCCAGTATTATCCTTTGGGATAATGGCAATGAAGGAGGAAATAATTACCATCTCGATGACTGGTTTGAACGCCTGGATATCCAAAAAAGGGAAGTGCTGCATCCCTGGGAAGATTTTAAAAAAATAAATACTGCCCACTATATATCATACGATTATTTGGCCCACGACGGCCATGGACGGCGAAAAATATTCTTGCCTACTGAGTTTATTCACGGACTCTATGATGGCGGTGCCGGTGCCGGGCTGGATGATTACTGGGAGAAGATGCAGGCGGATCCGCTTGCCGCCGGGGGATTTATCTGGGACTACGCCGATGAAATGGTGATGCGTACGGACAGGAAGGATAGTCTGGATAGTGATGGAAACCATGCGCCGGATGGCATTCTGGGCCCTTTCCTTGAGAAAGAAGGTAGTTTCTATACCATTCGGGAAATATGGTCACCCCTGTTTTTTGAAAAGAGATTTATTACAGATGATTTCGACGGGAAGTTCAGTATTGAAAACCGATATCATTTTACTAATCTTGAACATTGTCAGATCGAAGTTTCCTGGTTGCGTTATTCCGGTCCCGGTCAGCCAATCAAAATTGAAAAAATGCTGTCCGAACAAATATCTCTTTCAGTACCACCTGGCCAGTCTTCCGTCTTACAATTAAGATTACCTGCAGATTGGAAAAATTACGATGGACTGGAGATTAGGGCCAAAGATCCTTTTGGCCGGCTGATAAATACCTGGAGCTGGCCTGTGAAGAAAGCCATAAGGATCAGCTCGGAAGCTGATAAGGCGGGTGGCACAGGTACTGTGGTCCTGAATGATGAAGTGGATCGTTGGCGGGTTAAGGCCGGTCCTATGCAGTATACCTTTGATAAAGAAACAGGATTACTACAAATGGTTGAACGGTCCGGCACCAGGGTTCCATTGACGAATGGCCCAATACTCATCAGCCGGGAGCAGGTGCTGAAGTCAATCAGTTGTGAGCAGCTGGACGATACCGTTGTACTTCAAGTTTTATTTGAAAGCGGCAATTTCTTCAAATGGAGCATTGCAGGTGACGGTTTGCTGCGTTTGCAGGTCCAATACGAACCCAGAAATAATAATTTGTTTGCCGGTATTAGTTTTGATTTTCCGGAATCTGAGGTGAAAAATATGAAATGGCTGGGCGATGGCCCCTACCGGGTTTATAAGAACCGGATGAAAGGTGCCCGATTTGGGCTATGGGAAAAGGCCTATAATAATTCGGTTACCGGGGAGTCTGGATTTGTCTATCCTGAATTCAAGGGTTACCATTCAGGAATCTATTGGGCCAGCATCGATACCCGATCAACTGGCGGCTTTATAGTATGGGTGCAAAGTGATGATATTTTTTTGCGGATGTTGACGCCGCAGCCTCCGATGCACCCGGGAAAGACAGCGATTGAATATCCGCCTGGGGATATTTCGTTTTTACACAGCATCAATGCAATAGGCACCAAATTCGATACAGCACAGGGACCGCAGGCAGCTTTAAATACGTTCAGTGCCAATAAACTATACGGAGGCAGGCTTGAGATGAAACTTATTTTCGATTTCAATTTATAGTAAGGGTGCCAGTTTTCAACGAAGAAGATATGTCCATGCATATAGGGTCCGGTGCTATTTTAGCAGGATGGGAGACAGCAAAGGTTGGGCCACGTGGCACTGCGCTCCTTCAGCTACTGAACCCGGTTGCTCAGCTGTTTTAGAAGAACTACTGTATTTTTAAAGTAGCCGATTTCAGTGGATGGGCTATCAATGGATAAAGAATCAGGAAAAATGGAGTCGATGCCGCCGATTATGGTGTTGTTCATGTGACGGCGGCACGATCAGTTTTCAGGATACCATTGGGTTATTGCTGTTTCGGGAATAAAGTCAATGCGAATAATTGCTTGATACATTTTGAATAGATTCAGATATGTTCCGTTTTTTAGAATTGCCAGTTTGCCTTGTTTGGTTGATACTATCCTGCAATGTACAGGAAGAAAAACTGGCTGACTGGCCCGTGTATCTTGGTGGCCCTGAACAAAACCACTATACGGCGCTGGCGCAAATCGATACGTCCAATGTTCAGGAACTACAACCTGTCTGGACCTTTCATACAGGAGATTCCGGACAATTACAATGCAGTCCTATCGTTGTGGGCAACCGGCTTTACGGTGTCACCGCATTTAACCATCTTTTTGCGCTCGATGCCGCCACCGGATCGGAGTTGTGGCGTTTTGTGCCTGACAGCCTCAGGCAGGAAAATGTCAATCGGGGTGTTGCCTATTGGCGACAGGGTGATCAGGAACTTATCTTATTCGCTTACCAAAGCTGGCTCTATGCCATTGATGCAAAAACCGGTCAACCGGTAAAAGCTTTTGGCCGTGAAGGTCGGACCAGTCTTCGGTCCGGCCTGGGCAACGCTGCTACCGAAAAATTCGTGGTTTCCACAACGCCTGGTATGGTGTATCAAAACCTGATTATCATGCCCATCAGAGTGGGCGAAGAGCCGGGAGCTGCGCCCGGCTACATTCAGGCATTTAATATACTTACCGGAAAACTGGCTTGGGTATTTAAAACCATACCCTATCCTGATGAGCTAGGTTATGAAACCTGGCCTGCTGATGCCTATAAGGATCCAAGAATTGGCGGGGCAAATAACTGGGCCGGCATGGCATTGGACCGGAAACGCGGGATTGTCTATATACCTACGGGATCTGCCTCTTTTGATTTCTACGGCGGAAACCGCATTGGCAGTAATTTGTTCGCCAACTGTATTCTGGCGCTGGATGCAGCCACCGGGAACTATATCTGGCATTATCAGACGGTCCGGCATGATATCTGGGACCGTGACCTGCCCGCACCACCCAATCTGCTCACTATCAGAAAGGATAAACAATCTATCGATGTGGTAGCTCAGGTTACAAAATCGGGATATGTCTTTGTATTGAACCGTGAGACTGGGCAGCCGGTATTCCCGGTAGACGAGCGGACTGTGCCGGCTTCAGTAATCCCCGGAGAACAGGCCTGGCCCACGCAGCCGGTGCCCAGGTTGCCGCTGCCCTTCGCACGTCAGCAACTTAGAGAGCAGGATATTACACCGTTTTCAAAAAAGAGGGACTCCCTGTTGGAACTTTTTCGTCAAAGTAATTCGGGGCCGTTTCAACCATTATCGCTGAAGAATACCCTTTTATTTCCGGGTGCCGATGGGGGTGCAGAATGGGGCGGTGCGGCTGTGGATCTTGAGGGTATTATGTATGTGAATGCCAATGAAATGGCCTGGCTGTTTAGCCTGCGACCTGCAGACAGAACTGTACAGAATGTACCAGTGCGCAGTGGGCAGATGCTGTATCAGCAACATTGTGCTGTTTGTCATCAGGCCAATTTGAAGGGGTATCCGCAAAGTGGTTATCCAGACCTCAGGGCGTTGAAGGACCGGAAGAAAAAACTGGAAGTGAAACATATTATAAAAGCGGGAAAGGGCATGATGCCGGGTTTCACAACGCTTAGCGAACAGGAAAGCGAAAAGTTGATTGGCTTTTTATGGGGCGAAGAAAAATCGGAAATCTCCGACACATCCACCGCTCATACATCGAATGCTGCGTTGCCTTATCTTTTCAATGGTTATAATAAGTTTCTGGACGAAAATGGCCGGCCCGCCATATCGCCTCCCTGGGGAACCCTTACCGCTATTGACCTGAATACAGGTGCCAGACGCTGGCAGATACCCCTGGGAGAGGACGCAGAACTCGCTGCTGCCGGTATTCCGGCAACCGGGATCGAAAACTATGGTGGTCCGTTGGTTACCGCGGGAGGTCTCGTCTTTATCGCAGCCACCAAGGACGGCTTGTTCCGCGCTTTTGACCGTCAAACCGGTCAGTTGCGCTGGACCTTTCGATTGCCGGCACCAGGCTTTGCCACCCCCATTTCTTATACTGTTGCTGGCCAACAGTATATCGTTATTGCCTGCGGAGGATCGAAATTGGGTACTCCCAAAGCTGATGTTTATATGGCATTTTCATTATCAGAATAAGGCCCTTCGCATGAAGTTCGGTTCTTGATCGCCAATGGAATGATTAAGAAAAAATTTGGAGACCTGGATTCCCTGTGCTTGATGCACCTGGTCATGAAGTGATGAGCGCTGACCAAACGCTATTATAGAAAACGAGCAAAAGTCAGACTGGTTGAAGCCCGTTACCGGTACTTACAGGAAATCATTTTATTACTGCTTGACTTTCCCAGAAGCCTCAGGCCTGATCGTCAGCTTTAAACCAACCGCTGTATTTAATATAATTATCTGCGATTCTATTGATTTCCCCTCCTATCAGTTCCTGGGATATGGCTTTAACTTTCCTGGCGGGCACACCGGCATAGATACTTCCCGCTTCACAAATGGTCTTTTCAAGCACTACGGCTCCGGCCGCAATGATTGTGTTACTATGGACTACGGCTTCATCCATGATAATGGCACCCATGCCAATAAGTACATTGTCATGAATGGTGCATCCATGTACGATGGCATGGTGTCCGATCGAAACATTATTCCCGATGGTGGTGCCTGTTTTCTGATAAGTACAATGAATACAGGCGCCATCCTGAACATTCACCTTGTTACCCATCTTGATATAATTGACATCTCCGCGGACTACGGCATTGAACCAGAAACTGCACTGATCCCCCGTTAGGACATCTCCTACAATAGTGGCATTGGGGGCGATAAAACAATCCGACCCGAAAACGGGAGCTTTTCCCTCGACTGGTAATATTACCGGCATATCTTAAAATTTCTCAAATTAACAATATTATTTTGGCAATGGGCTATATTTGGCAGCCCGGGCTTTGCCTGAATTCAGTTATGAAAATAGTTTACTTTTTTATTTTCGGATTCTTTGCCGGCAGTACTTGTATGGCCCAGGACCAGTTCTGTCCTGTCATACCGCAACCGTTGGTGGCGGAGCGGCAGGGAGGAGCTTTTTTGTTAACGGCCCAAACGAATCTGCTGATACAAGACAGAAGTTTTGCCGGTGCGGCCCAGTTGCTACGGCAGGCATTGCTGACAGAAGCAGGACTGCCGCTGGTTATGGGGAAAACTGCCGCTGGACCTGCGATTCGTTTTATTTCCGATGAACAGGTAGGGTATGAAGAAGGCTATGTGCTGAAAATCAATCCTTCCGGTATTGAAATCCGTGCGCGACAGCCAGCAGGTGCGTTTTACGGTGCGGTCAGCCTTCTGCAATTGATACTAGCTTCTAAAGCGGTCGATGGCATCCGTATCCCTGCCTGGCAAATTAAAGATCAGCCCCGGTACCGGTGGCGTGGACTGATGCTGGATGAGTCCCGGCATTTTTTTGGTAAAGCGACCGTAAAGTCACTGCTGGACTGGATGGCATATTATAAACTGAATGTATTTCACTGGCATCTGACGGATCAGCCGGGCTGGCGACTCGAAATTAAAAAGTATCCCCGGCTGGCCCCGATTGGGGGTATTGGCAATCATTCCGATTCACTGGCACCTGCCCGCTATTACAGCCAGGCAGATATCCGGGAGATCGTAGCCTATGCCACCGCCCGACAGATTCAGGTAGTTCCGGAAATTGATATGCCGGGTCATGCTACAGCGGCCAACCGTGCCTACCCGGAATATAGTGGGGGCGGCAGTGCCAAACATCCGGAGTTTACCTTTAACCCAGGCCGGGAAGAGACGTACAGGTACCTGACCGATATCCTGCGGGAAGTCAACGTGCTTTTCCCCTCCCGACTGATTCACCTTGGGGGAGATGAAGTCAGCTATGGTAACGAAAAATGGCAGACGGATCCCTATATAAAACAGTTAATGACCAAGCAAAACCTCAGGGACGCTGTAGCAGTGGAACGTTATTTTATGCAAAGGATGGCAGATTCGGTTTATAAGTTGAATGCCCATCTGCTGGCCTGGGACGAGGTGGCGGCAATGGATCTGGATAAGGACAAAACCATTATTTTCTGGTGGCGTCATGATCAGCCGGAACAATTGAAAAAAGCCCTGGATAATCACTATCAGGTGGTTCTTTGCCCGCGACTGCCCCTGTATTTTGATTTTGTTCAGGACAGTACAGATCAGATAGGACGTAAATGGGGTAAAAAGTTCAATCCCCTCAAAGCGGTGTATGCCTTTGATGTGGACAGCCTGACCGGACCGGCCGATTTTTCACCTGATGCCTTGGTGCGCGGTATCCAGGCCAATTTATGGACAGAAACGGTTAGTGATCAGCGTCGATTATATTACATGATTTTTCCGCGAATTGCAGCGCTGGCTGAAAATGCCTGGACACCCCGATCCCGCAGAAATTTTACGAATTTTCAGCAGCGGCTGCAGGGTCATTACCAGTTATATGACAAAGCACATATTTATTATTATAAACCGGGCCGACCGGAAGCCACCAATTATTAAGCGCAATGCAGGACAAAATCGAACAAATAGAAAAGCTTTATCAGGTACAATATAAGGACAGTCCGCTGTCCATTGATATTCTTCCCCAGGCTGGGAGTGAAAGGCGGTATTTCAGACTCTGGCACCGACAGGGAGGCTCGGTCATCGGCACTTATGGTGCGAATATTGCCGAAAATGAAACCTTTTTTTATTTTTCGGACAACTTTACAGACAAGAAGTTACCTGTCGCTAATATTTATGCCGTTAGTGAAGACCGGATGTTCTATCTGCAGGAAGATTTTGGAGACATATCACTAATCAACTGCCTGGAATCTGAAGGGTATTCCGAAAGGGTCTACCAATTGTATAAAACCAGCCTGGCACAACTGGCCCGCCTGCAAGTAGGTGGGGATGCGGGGTTGGATTACACAAAATGTCTTACCAATAGTGAGTTTGGCAAACAGGCCATCATGGCCGATCTTTTATATTTCAAGTATTATTTTCTGGATGCACTTCGCCGACCCTATGACAAGCAGAAACTGATTGATGATTTTGAAGCGCTAAGCACTTATCTCACGCATACAGATCACAAGTTCTTTATGTTCCGGGATTTTCAGAGCCGCAATATTCAGGTCACCGGTGAACCGGGTAATGAGGCCGTGCATTTTATAGATTATCAAGGTGGTATGAACGGAGCGCCACAGTATGATGTGGCTTCACTTCTGTGGCAGGCCCGGGCCTCCCTGCCGGAGGACTGGAAACAGCGACTGCTGCTGGATTATATGGATGCGCTGGAGCCGCTGATCGATAAACCCCTTAACCGGACGAGTTTTGGCAGTCAGTATAATGGTTATGTGCTGATCCGGCTGCTGCAGGTACTCGGTGCTTATGGATTCAGGGGGCTGTTTGAAAGAAAAGCCCATTTCCTGACAAGTATCCCACTGGCACTTACGAATCTCAGGGCATTTTTGAGTCATCATCCCATGGGAATAGCAGTTCCGGAATTTGAAAAAGTATTGAACATCTGCGTTGATGATGAAGTTATCCAACAGTTTACGCCCGTGCAGGCAACCGACAGCACACCACTGGTGGTAAAAATCTGCAGTTTCTCCTTTAAAAAGGGGTTGCCGATTCAGGATGACAAAAACGGAGGTGGGTTTGTGTTTGACTGCCGGGGTATTTTAAACCCCGGACGGATAACTGAAATGAAGACCCAGACGGGCCGGGATAGGGATGTCATTCAGTACCTCGAACAGCAAACCCGCATGCCTGAATTCCTGCATAGCGTATTTGATGTGGTGGATATAACAGTGGCAGATTTTATTACCCGAAGATTTGACAGTCTGTATGTAAGTTTTGGCTGTACCGGCGGTCAGCATCGAAGTGTTTATGCCGCCGATGCGCTGGCCCGCCACCTGAAAAATAAATTCAAAGTCAGTATCGAACTGAATCATTATGTTCAGGATGCCAAAAACTGGATCAATCAACCCGCATAGCCCTATTACAGCAGGTGCTTTCCCGCACCCTTAAAAATGGACAAAATGAAAGCAACTACAATTGATTCGGATCGCCCTCAGGCAATGATTTTTGCAGCAGGTCTGGGTACCCGCTTTAAGCCCTGGACTGATCATCATCCCAAGGCATTGGCAGTCGTGAATGGCAAAACGCTGCTCGAACGCAATATCAATTATCTGCGCCGTTTCGGAATCCGGGATATTATTGTCAACGTACATCATTTTGCCGATCAGCTGGAATCTGCGATCCGGAACCAGAATGGCTGGGGAAGCCATATACAAATTAGCGATGAGCGGGATGCGGTGCTGGAAACCGGCGGTGGTCTGCTCCAGGCCCAACCGCTGTTTCAACCCGGACAGCGTTTTGTTACCTGCAATGCAGATATCCTGACAGATCTGGATATAGACCGGCTGCTGGCCTTTCATGAAGAGCAGCAGGCGCTGATTTCCTTTGCTGTGAGCGACAGAAAGAGTTCCCGTAATTTACTGTTCGATGCCACCGGAAGACTTTGTGGCTGGCGCAATAATTCGACCGGCGAAGAGCGCATCGCTGTCTCAAGACCCGATCTAATAGGTCGCTCCTATGATTGTGTAGCCGTTTTTGAATACCGGGTATTTGAACTGATGCAACGTAGTGGAAAGTTCTCGCTGATTGATCTGTATCTGGATCTGGCACCTAACCAGAAAATCATGGGATTCGAACATAGCGGTGATCGCTGGGTCGATGTAGGCCGGCCGGAAAGTGTCGAAAAAGCAGCATCACTGTTTCCTTAAGACTCAAGAAGGCGACCTGATTCGCTTCTTTCTTGGCTGGTCAGATTTTCCTTTATCTGTATTGATTGTTTGCGGTCCTGACAATGATTTTTCCGGTCTTTGTCCTCCTAAAATTACTATATATGAAACGAGCGAGAATAGCTTTACTAAGTATTGCCATCCAAATCAGCATGCTGGTTAATGGACTGGCACAGGATGTCAGCCTTGCCCTGCAGCGTCCGGACAGACCGGATTCCACAGCAGTTGCTGCGCTTTGGAACCAACAACCCTCAGGTGCCGTCGTCGGCTTTGGTTCCGGCAGTATCCGTTATCAGCGAGACATACCACTGGCCCGTACGCCTGATCAAAACTGGCATAGCGCTGCCTGGAAAAATGAAAAGATCCATACACAACTTCTGATTTCTACCAGAACAAACTTGGATAAGGTGACCGTTACCGTGGGAGATTTGAGCGATGATCAGGGCCATAAGATACCCGGGGATCGGATCAGTCTGGGGTATGTGCAATATGTAATGACTGATGAATTTCGGAATGGATGTGGCCATCGCAAACCGCAGGATTTTGACTCTTCTCTGGTAGCAGATATTATCAATACAGACATCAATAGCATCCCGGTCTCCAAGAATACCGTTCAAGCCGTCTGGCTTTCGGTTAAGGTGCCGAAAAACGCGATTGCGGGCAATTATACAGGAACCGTGACGGTTCATGCGGGTCAACCTTATGAATTGCAAATCGCCTTAACCGTGCTGGACCGAACCCTTCCTTCGCCCGGAGACTGGTCTTTCCGTTTGGATTACTGGCAGCATCCGGCCGCAGTAGCCAGGGTACATGATGTACCCTTATGGAGTGATGCGCATTTCGAATTGTTATCGCGATACTATACAATGCTGGCCCAGGCCGGCCAGAAAATTATCACCGCCTCGATCGTTGAGGAACCTTGGGGACATCAGACTTATGACGACTATCCAAGTCTGATAACGTGGATAAAGAAAAAGAACGGCTCTTGGGAATATGACTACAGTCTTTTCGATAAGTATATTGCTTTTGTAATGCGTTGCGGTATTCGTAGTCAAATCAATTGCTACAGCATGGTGCCCTGGAAAATTGCTTTTAGTTACTATGACGAATCTTTGCAAAAGGATACCGTATTTACCGGGGCAATTGGGACGCCATCATATAATGCGTTCTGGCGCAATATGCTAACTGATTTTACCCGTCATTTAAAAGAAAAAGGCTGGTTTGACATTACGACCATCGCGATGGATGAACGACCGATGAAAGCCATGAAATCGGTGATTGATTTGCTCGGAACGATTGACCCGAACTGGAAAATTTCGCTGGCGGGCGACTACCATCAGGAAATTGAGGCATCGGTATACGATTATTGCATTGCCTCCCGATGGGCATTTCCGGATCGTATATTGCAAAAACGCGCCGCGCTGGGGAAAATCAGTACCTGGTATGTCTGTTGCACAGAAAAATATCCCAATATGTTTACATTCTCGCCCCCTGATGAGGCGGTCTGGGCAGGATGGTATACGGCCGCTACCGGGATGAATGGATTACTGCGCTGGGCTTATAACAGCTGGCCCCAAACACCTTTGACCGATAGTCGGTTCACTTCCTGGCCGGCCGGAGATACTTACCAGGTCTATCCGGGCCCACTGACTTCCATACGATTTGAAAAGTTGATCGAAGGCATTCAGGATTTTGAGAAGATCCAATACTTACGGCAACAGTATAAGCGTCAGGGAGCCATCTCGAAACTCAGGATACTGGAAACAGCACTGAAGGAGTTTCAAATTGAAGGGCTGGCGAAAGTAAGTGCCGCTGAAATGGTAGCCCGTAACAAGGGGCTGCTTAATCAGTAAATACAGGTTTGTTGTCTGTTTGAAGCGCGAATCCAATACAGACAAATCTAAACCATTATTCGGCGCTATGATCGAATCTCGTGAATCACCTCAGGGTGGCATTCAGCACGTAGCCTTATTGTGCTACCTGCATGGGGTTTTTGCCACGACTCTGTCCCCGACGCGCCGCTTCGGATTTCTGAGAAAAAGCTTTGAAACGGGTGGCCGCAGGAATGGTATTCCAGCTGTTGTTGGTCACATCAATATCCGCTGTTTCTTTAAGGGGATCCAATTGAATGGAGGCTACTTCCTTGTTTTTTATAAAAAGCTTTTTGACCTGGTTTTCATTATGTCGCCAAATCTGAGCGGGTATACGATCGGTTTGCCTGGATCCATCTTTAAATGTCCATTCTATAATAATTGGCATGACCAGACCACCCTTATTGCTAAAACTCAGTTCATAAAAATAGCAGTCGGCAAAATTTTTCTTTGCTTCCGGTGTGAGTGATGTGATGGTCATCGGCATATCGATAGCATAGGAAGCAGTGGTGTCCACTTTTTCTTTACCCCGGGCATAGCGCCAGTAAAAATCCCTGGCTGATGTATCGATATCGGTATAGAAGTGGATATTCTTATCCTCGCGGTTCTTTATTTTGGAGATATCATCGTAGGGATTGGTGGTTGGCGGATCGATTTTTCGTTCTATTTTTCTGGCAGGGGGCACTTCGCTGTTCAGTTCAGCTTTGGCATATTTCACGGTGTCCAGGGATATGTCCACCGGGTCAATACCATAGAACCACCCTCTCCAGTACCAGTCCAGATCCTCTCCGCTGGCATCCTCCATCGTACGGAACAAGTCAGCCGGTGTGGGATGTTTGAAAGCCCAGCGACGGGCATATTCCTTAAAGGCAAAATCGAATAGTTCGCGGCCCATTACTGTCTCCCGAAGTATGTTCAGGGCAGTAGCAGGTTTGGTATAGGCATTGGGACCGAAACCAATGATATTCTCCGAATTCGTCATCACGGGTTCCAGTTGTTCTTTTGGAAGCTTCATGTAGTCGACAATGGCGCCAGCCCAGCCTTTCTTCGTCGGGAACTTATTATCCCAGAGTTCTTCCGTAAGGTACTCGACAAAACTGTTCAGGCCTTCATCCATCCAGGTCCACTGACGTTCGTCGCTGTTGACGATCATCGGGAAAAAATTATGACCCACTTCATGAATAATCACACCCAGCATGCCGTTTTTTACGGCTTCGCTGTAAGTGCCGTCTTTTTCGGCGCGCCCATAATTAAAACAGATCATCGGATACTCCATCCCATTGGCGGCTTCCACGCTCTGGGCGACAGGATAGGGGTAAGGAAAAGTGAAGGATGAATAAGTTTTTATGGTATGTGCGACCGCTCTGGTAGAAAACTTGCGATACAGCGGATAGGCTTCCTTGCCATAGAAACTCATGCACATGACTTTCTTGCCATTGATCAGTTGTGGCATGGCGTCCCAGATAAATTTACGGGAAGAAGTCCAGGCAAAGTCCCGTACATTCTGGGCTTTATATATCCAGGTCTTTTTTTGACTGCTTTGGGATTTTTCTGCCGATTGCGCCTCTTCCAGGGTGACAATTTCTACCGGCTCTTTCGCATTCTTCGCTTTATTGTAACGGGCCATCCTGGCGGCACTCAGCACCTGCGCGTAATTCTGACATTCTCCTGTGGCTCCTACAACATGATCAGCCGGTACGGTAATCGCAACATTGAAATCGCCAAAAGTCAGGGCAAATTCACCACGACCGGTAAACTGATGGTTCTGCCAGCCCTGGAAATCGCTATATACACAGACCCGCGGATACCACTGGGTGATCGTATAAAGATTGTTTCCGTCTTCTTCAAAATGTTCATAGCCACCACGTCCACCGTCCTTCATCCGGTCAGTTACCTGATAGGACCAGTCAATTTTAAGACTGAATTTCTGGCCCGGTTTAAGGGTTTGAGGCAGGTCGACCCGCATCATGGTCTTATTGATCGTATAAGACAACGGTTTGCCGGTGGCGTCTGTAATTTTTTTGATTCTGACGCCCTTGCCATTGTCCATCGGTGAACTGGCTTCCTGCAGTGCTTCCAATTGCTTATCGCTGATAGCGGCGGGCATCCGGGAACTGTTCTGGTAGTTGGCATTATTCAGATTGCTATGTTCATTTTCATCCAGCTGAAACCAGATATAGTTCAGGGGATCCGGAGAGTTATTGAAGTAATTCAGGGTCTCGGAACCCGTCAGCAAATTTTTCTTTTCATCCAGTTCGCATTGAATATCGTAATCACAACGCTGTTGCCAGTAGGCGGGACCAGGTGCGCCGCTGGCCGTCCGGTAACTATTGGGTGTCGGTAAAATGGTACCCAGTTGCTCAAACTTATTGCCATGATTGCTGGTGGGATTGTTGCGAATATCCTGTGCCGGAACTGCCAGTGTAATGGTCAGTGCAAACAGGAGTGATAAAAAGCCTTTCATACCGGATATATTTGATTATTATTAGCCAATTTGGAACTTACAGATATAAAAATCCTGAATTATGCAGAAAAAAAGAAAAAATTTACATGAGCGGTTCCTTTTTCCCAGGTTTTATGGAGTGGACAGTAACTCAGTTTTTTATGATAGCGGAGGAATTCTTTCCAGGGCCATTTTTACTGCAAAAGCAAATACTGCCAGTGATACCACGAAAATATAAATTCTTTGAGGAATTTTTGCCAATTCCAGTAATATTTTGCCCAGAAGAAGTATCAGTAATACCACAACGATCTGGCCGGCTTCCAGGCCGATATTAAAGCCAAAAAGGCCCCATCCAAGGGATTGGTCGCCGGCCAGGATCATCCGAATGGAGTTGGCAAAGCCCAGGCCATGGATTAAGCCGAAAAACAAGGCCAGGAAATAATTGATATTGATTTTTTTTACCGGCCGGCCATGGATCAGATTCCATAGCGCAGTCAGGGCGATGGTTACCGGGATCAGAAATTCCACCCAGGCTGACGGGATCCGGATAATATCCAGCACACTCAGGGCCAGTGTCAGGGAGTGTCCAATCGTAAAGGCAGTCACCAGGATCAGTACTTTTTTCCAGTCATAGAATGTATAAACTACGGCCAGGGCCAGTATAAAAAGCTGGTGGTCCAGCGCGTCCCGGCTGATGATATGTCGCCAGCCTTCAATAAAATAAAAGCTAAAATCACTCATATCAGCAAAAGTATATGATCGAACCGATTAAAAGAGGCGATCTGTGGGGAAATGGGCGCACTACCGAAACAACCGAAAAAGATTTGCCGGTATCTTTGAGACCCGCGAATGGCGGAGCTTCACAATAACCTTTATCCGGTTTCGAAAAATCTCTTATTTTTAAGGCTTCAAGCTTTGGTCACCATCGGGTGCAGCGCTGGGGAGGATGGGTTATTGAACACAACCCTCCCTGTCACTTGAAATCAATCCGTTCGGGACAGAACGGTCGCCATGTAGAAAATTAATAAATATAAATTGTCAAATATGAAAAGAAGAGCGTTTATAAAAACAACTTCAGTAGGCTCCCTTGCCTTTTTACTTCCTTTTTCACCCGATTTGCTGGCCAACGGCAAAAAGATCAGAGTCGCTCAAATCGGCCTGGGAGGTATGGGTTACGGGGACCTGAAGGCCATTGCCTCACACCCTGCTGTTGAGATTGTGGCGCTTTGTGATGTTGATGCCAGTAAGATTAAAGACGCCAGCAACCTTCATAAAAAAGCCCGGATTTTTGCCGACTACAAAGAACTGCTCAAAACCATGGGCAAGGATATCGATGCGGTGGTCGTGTCAACACCGGACCATCAGCACGCACCGGTTTCGCTGATGGCGATGGAAATGGGTAAACATGTATATTGTCAGAAGCCACTTACCCATTATATTGCAGAATCCAGAAAAATGGATGCGCTGGCAGGAGAAAAAAAGCTGATTACACAGATGGGGATCCAGGTACACTCCTTTTACGACTATAAACTGGCCACAATTCTGATCCAAAAAGGGATTATTGGCAAGGTAAAGAAAGTGATTGCCTGGTCACCGAAAGTCTGGGGCTACGACGGGGCCGAACCCGAAGGCAGCGATCCCATCCCCACTGGTCTCGACTGGGATTTATGGCTGGGAGCTGCCAAAAATAGGCCTTATAAAGACGGCTATTACCATCCCAATATGTGGCGGCGCTGTATCGATTATGGCTGTGGTACGCTGGGCGATATGGGCGTTCATATATTCGACACACCCTATAACGCATTACAGTTAAGCGTTCCGCTGACGGTGAAGAATAATTGCCGCCAACCGAATGATTTCGGTCACCCGGAGAAAAATCATGTTACTTATGTGTTTCCCGGCACACCCTATACTGCCAGCAACCTGGAATGGGTCTGGTACGATGGTAAGGGCGCACCGGAGGCTCAGGCCGAGCTGGAACTACCCGGGGGAGAGAAATTACCTGATCAGGGCGCTATGTTCATTGGAGCGGACGGTCGCAGATTGTTGCTGCCCCACTTTATGCAGTTACCTAAACTGATTGTTAATGGCAAATTTGAATCGATCGATATTAAGAAATTTGATCCTCAGGGGGCTGCCGGTAAACCGGTGACCAGTTATGATGCCGAAACACCAAAGCATTATCATGAATTTATTGATGCCTGTCTGGGGAAAGGAAGCTGTAGCGCGCCTTTTTCCTATGCGGCCAGATTAACGGAAGTCATCCTGCTGGGTGTGATTGCGGCGAGGTTTCCCGGAGAGACCCTGCACTGGGATGGCGAACAGGCCCGGTTTAAGGAAGCCGAAGCCAATAAGTATATTGCCGGCGCTGCCGCAGTCATTTAGGGCACTGCAGTGCCATGAATTGACAAACGGTAGGTCAGTCGGGCGGACTTAGACCGCCTGCGCTGTATCTTTGTGATATAGAAAGTCATGGTGCAACTGGTATTATTGTTTCAAAAGTTCATTCTCGGATTCCTGCTTCTTACCATTGAAGTTCATCCTTATCATGTAAGTGCTACTGAAATGGAGTATAACAGGGCGGAAGAGAGGATAGAACTGAGCGTAAAGATTTTTACGGATGATTTTGAAAATGTATTGCGGCGACTGAACCATCAAAAGGTAGATTTGACCGGTGAGCAATTGCGTCCACAAATGACGAAGTTGATTCATAAATACCTGACCAGGCATCTAATTCTTGGCTCCGACGATAAAGTCATTCCACTGGAATTATTTGGCTGGGAGAAAGACCATGAGGCGATATATGTTTATGCGATCGCTAAGGCGCCGGCTTTTAATCCGGCCAGGATATCGGTTGCCAACACCATTCTGTATGAATTATTTACGGATCAGGTCAATATCATGCATTTTATTGTTGACGGCAAACGTAAGAGTACCAAACTGATTTATCCGAATAAACGAACCGGATTTTCGTTTTAACCTGTAAGATTCGGACTGGCCGGGAATCTTAGAGGGTCTTCCAGGGCTTTTGGCATTTTCCCAAAATAAACAGCGTAATCGGCGAACGCCCAATGACAGGCGACACGATCGGGTATTACCGCTCATCATTTTTCAGGTATCTGAAATAGCATTGACTTGATTTTTCCCGTAAATTCATCGCTTTAAAATATTGTTTTGCATGAGAAGTATATTATTTTCCCTGACGTTGCTGTTATTCGCCATGGCATCTCAGGCCCAGCAGGAGGCATCAAAATATGATCCCCGAGAGGCATTTGCACCCGATTTCTATAGTTTTCCCGGCAATGCATACCGGAGCGCATCCGGCATGCCCGGACCCAGCTACTGGCAGAATAAGGCAGATTATAAGATAGAAGCCACACTGGATACCAGTCAGCACAGGATCAGCGGTACAGAGGCCCTGGTTTATACCAATAACAGTCCGGATGATCTCGGATTCTTATGGCTGCAGGTGGACCAGAATATTTACCGCGCCGACTCCAGGGCATCTGCTACCACTACCCAGGAGGGCGGCCGCTGGGCCAATCCGGAATTTACCGATGGACAGGTAATACAATCGGTGGAAGTCGAGATTAACGGTAAAAAACAGGCTGCAAAATATACAATTACGGATACACGTATGCAGGTATGGCTTCCTGAGGCACTGAAGTCTGGGGGAGGTAAACTGACCTTGCATGTTGAATTTTCCTTTACGGTACCCGAACGAGGTACCGACCGTATGGGCCGTTTGAAAACCCGTAATGGATGGGTCTATGAAATTGCTCAATGGTATCCCCGGGTATGCGTCTATGATGACCTGCGGGGCTGGAACGTATTGCCCTACCTGGGCCAGGGTGAGTTTTACCTGGAATACGGTGATATAGATTTCACAATTACGGCACCCTCAGATATGCTGGTGGTAGGTTCGGGTGCGCTTACCAATCCTGAGGAATGTTTTACCAGTGAGGAAGCCAAACAGTACGCAGCAGCTAAAAACAGTGAAACCACGGTATCCATCCGGTCTGCGGAAGCGGTTAATGCAGGTATCAAGCCTAACCGAAAAAATAATACCTGGAAATTTAAGATCCAGAATACACGTGATGTAGCCTGGGCAGCGTCCAGGGCATTTGTGCTGGATGGCGCCAGAATCAACCTTCCAGAGGGTAAGAAAAGCCTGGCACTGAGTGCATATCCGGTGGAGAGCATCGCCGAAAACGGCTGGCAGCGAAGTACCGAATTCGTAAAAGCTTCCATTGAATTCTATTCCAAGAATTATTTTGTCTTTCCCTATCCCGCAGCGACAAATGTTGCCGGTACGGTCGGAGGAATGGAATATCCGGGGATTGTGTTTTGTAGTTACCGGGCCAGGGGCGGAGGCCTTTGGGGTGTGACGGATCATGAATTCGGTCATACCTGGTTCCCGATGATTGTGGGTAGTAACGAAAGAAAATTTGCCTGGATGGATGAGGGCTTTAATACTTTTATCAATGATCATTCTACCGCAGCCTTCAATAACGGAGAATTCAATGAGCAGAGCTATTTTGATGAAAGGGCGGCAAAGTCGCAGTTTGCTGAACATATGGACCGCTTGTTTAATCCTCCGGATGTTATTCAACAAAGAAATCTGGGCGTAGCCGCTTATTTGAAACCCTCCCGGATGCTGCATAATCTCCGTGATAATGTGCTGGGCCCTGAAAGGTTTGATGCGGCATTCAGGGAGTATATTAAACGCTGGGCATTTAAACATCCTTCACCCTGGGATTTTTTCCGTACCATGGAGAATGTCGGTGGTGAAGACCTGGGCTGGTTCTGGCGTAGTTGGGTATTGAATAACTGGCGGCTCGACATCGCCGTTACCGGGGTTAAATACAGAGACAATCTACCGGCTAAAGGCGCAATAGTGACCATCAGTAATCTGGAGAAAATGCCAATGCCGGCTACCGTTAAGGTGACGGAGTCTGACAACAAAATTCATCTTGTTAAGGTACCCGTCGAAGTCTGGCAACGTGGCAGCAGTTATAGTTTCTCCGTATCCACAACCAGTGCGGTGAAAGAAGTCCTTATAGATCCCGACAAGAAACTTCCGGACTGGAACCGGGTGAATAATACCTGGACCGGAAACTAAAAAGAATGTACAGATTTAGAATAGTAATGGCCTTGCAGCAACAACTGCAGGGCCTTTGCTTTTTAGTTATAAATGGAGTTATGGAATTTTTTAAGGTGGGATTCATAGTAGCAAACAACGATTATGGCCCAACCCATGCAATCAACCGACAAACATCCGCGCCTACGGGGTTACGCGTGTAAAATCCGCCGCCAATCGCTGCGGGTGGATATGACGCCCATGGTCGACCTGGGCTTCCTGCTGATCAGCTTTTTTATTTTTACTTCAACAATGACAGACCCCAAAGGGCTGCAATTATTTATGCCATCTGATAAAGGGGCTCCAATGCCTACAGCCGCCAGTGGTGCGCTGAGTATCATTATTACCGGCAGTCATCAGCTGTACTATTATGAAGGTGCGATGCCGAACAATAGAACCGGGTTTAAATCTGCCGATCTTTCCACAATACGCAAGGTCATCATCGACAAGAAGCAGCGGGTGGTAAGCGCTTATCAAGGAGATGCCGACTGTGAAGCGAAAGCAAAGAAAAATCCCGCAGTTTACAATGATTGTTCGCAGAAAAAACTGGCCATTTTGATCAAGCCAACCGCAGCGGCAGACTACCGGACAATCGTCAGCTTACTGGATGAAATGACCATCAACAGGATCGCACGCTATGCCATCCTGGAACCTGAAGGGCGGGAACTGTTGCTAACGGCACCGGATATTTAAATAACCATTAGACAATAAAAGCGGTCGTAGGACCGCGTTGGCAGACGACAGTGGGCAGCGATTTCCTGCCCCAAAATGCCCCTTCCTGAGAAAATCCCGGGACGGTGCCGGCCGGGCTTTGCCTGGTCCTGAATGATTAATCCAGGTACCGATTTGGGCACTGCCGCCTTAACAGAGAAAATCATTTTTTAAACCCAAAATAACATAGTATGGAAACCAATAACATCTTGCAGGCCGATTTACTGGATCTTGTTTTTGATGGCAGAAATAAGTCTTATGGGGCCTATGAGCTGCGTCGTTCCTATAACAGGCGACTGGTGAAGGCGATGGTGACGACCCTGACTACCGGGCTGGCCCTGGCCGGACTGATCGTAGTGAAAACATCGATGGCAGGAAATGAAAACCTGCCAATACGCCTGGACGGAATTACGCTTGTTGATATCCAGCCAGAAGCGCCCGAGCCAGAACCCCTCCCGCCGCTGCCACCGCCACCGGCGCCTTCCGTAGTGCCCCCTGTTTTGGAAACCCTGCAGTTTACAAAGCCGGTGTTGACCGATGAAGTGATTACACCACCTCCTACACAGAAAGACCTGGCGGAGACACGGATTGGTACATTTGATCAGGAAGGGGTTCGAGGCTTGGATATTGTCGTGCCTCCGAATGATCTGGATGGTAACAGGGGACTGATTGTCAGAACGGTACCGCAGGATAAGGAACCGCTGATCTTCACTGATGTTCAGATTCAGGCCACTTATATCGGCGACTGGAAGCGGTTTCTGGAACGCAATTTATCTGGTGAAGTGCCGATCGAAAACGGGGCAATACCGGGAACTTATACAGTCATCATTCAGTTCGTGGTGGATGTAAACGGGCAGGTCAGTCAGATACAGCCGCTGACGAGAATCGGATATGGTATGGAACAGGAAGCCATGCGGGTCATCCGCAGATCCGGTAAATGGAAACCAGCAATTCAGAATGGAATTGAAGTAAAAGCCTTGCGGAAACAGCCGGTTACATTTCTGGTGCAGGAGGGCTGATGCCGGGGGATATATCCGGGGCCGGGTCGTTAAGGCACCCGGATTTTTTAAGGTTACCGTCTTTGTTAGAGCGGCTACCGGATCCCGCAGTCCCCCTTTGTATTATATCCCTTAATTTCGCAGCGAATCAAAAGGTATGTATTACACATGACATTGCATCGTGAAGGCAGGGGAACAATTTCTATTGCAGTAATTTTATTTCTCCTGATAAATTTTATCAATTACCGGTTACTGGCCCAAATCCCGGTCCTGTTTTATCTGATTTTACTTGCCTCCCTGGTTTTGCTGGTGCTGGTAATTTCTTTTTTCAGAATCCCTTCCCGATCCTATACGATCGATGAAGCGGCGGTCATTGCGCCCTGTGATGGGAAAGTAGTGGTGATAGAGGAGGTTCAGGCTGATGAATATTTTACGGACAGACGACTCCAGGTTTCTATTTTTATGAGCCCGCTGAATGTTCATGTAAACCGGAACCCCGTAAGCGGGGACGTATTGTATAATCAGTACCATAAAGGCAAATACCTGGTCGCCTGGCATCCCAAATCTTCCACTGATAATGAGCGGCATACCAATGTATACCGTGCCGCCAATGGCCGGGAACTGTTGACCAAGCAAATCGCTGGTGCGGTAGCCCGGCGCATTGTTAATTATCTGAGCGTTGGTAAAAAAGTAGAACAGGCTGGTGAAATGGGGTTCATCAAGTTTGGCTCGCGGGTGGACCTGCTCCTGCCGCTGGACGCTGATATCAAAGTTAAAATAGGTGATCTGGCTGTGGGAGGCGTTACGGTGATTGCAAAATGGTAAATTAAAAAATATAATAATGAGAAACTTAATCTGGCTTCTGTTTATTGCCCTGGGTTGGAGCGCCTGTAATACTGCCGCTGATAATACCGATCAGTTGGAAATAACGCTGGCCCGTTTTACCAAAGCGTTGGAAGAAAGTGATATTACGACACTGGACCAACTGGCAGCACCGACGCTGACTTATGGACATTCCAGCGGAGTGATTCAGAATAAGACGGAATACCTGGAGAACTTCAAGACGGGTGCCACCGATTTTGTCAAAATAAATATTGCCAATCAAACCATAGATATCTCCGAAAATACGGCGATTGTGCGGCATACCTTTGACGCAGATACCAATGATAACAATACGCCCGGACATGTAACCCTGTTGATCCTGACGGTGTGGCAGAAAAAAGGAGCTGACTGGTTGCTACTGGCCCGGCAGGCCGTAAAACCTCCTGTTAAATAGCGGATTCCAGTTAAAAAATTAAGAGCGCGCATCAGGATCTGCCCGGTGCGCTTTTTTTAGGGGCGACATTTCTTACCAGTCCTTACCTTCACTGCCGCCATATTCCGTTTTTTTACCGGCCACTCTTTGTTGGGTCTCTCTTTCCTTTTGTTCCAGCCGGTCCAGTTGCTGCTGGGCTTGTTTCTGATTTAGCCGGGACCGGGACTCCTGTGGTTTTTCCTGTCCGCCACCACCACCGCCGCCTTTTTTGGGCAGTTCGGAAAGTGCCTTCTGCAGGTTTTCCCGCGCCTGATTGTCCTGCCAGTTTAACCGGAGGGCCTCTTTATAGGCTTCGATACTTTCCGTTATTTTTTTCTGATTGCTATATACAACGCCTGTATTATAGTATGCCCCAGAGCGGATTTTTTTGTCCGCACCGGCAGCACCACTTACCTGACGGAAAACTTTAATAGCTTCTTCGTATTTCCTGAGACGGTAAAGGGCATTGCCCTTATTCATCAAGGCAATGTATTGCTGGGGGCCTTCGGTGACTTTCTCATAGGAATTTATTGCCTGGGCCAGTTGTCCCTTTTTATAAAATTCATTGCCTTCCTGAATGAACTGTGCCGGTTTTTGCGCCGATGCAGTAATCGTAAGAAAGCAGAAGAAAAAAATTGTCAAAAAATGTAACATAATAGTCTCTGATTTGAGGAGATTTATCCGACTCAATAAACAGATTTTTTGGACCTGCCTTCTGGCATCAGCTGTTCAATCACCAGCAGGATCAGCATCAGAGCGCAGAAAATCCAGAAATAGTAGGAAAAGCTCATCAGATTCATATCCCCTGAAACTTTTTTATCTATCTGGGCCAGATTGGCAGCAATTTTCTTGACGGCATCGTCTGTATTCTCCAGTCTGACATATACCCCATGGGTATTGGCGGCTATCTGTTGTAATTCCGCCTCGTTGAGTCGGGAAATAATTTCCATACCGGTTTCGGGATCCAGCCGGTTTGCGCCGGTAGAATCGTCGGGGATAAAACTGCCTTCCGGAGAGCCGATGCCCACAGTATTGACCATCAAACCCCTTTTAGCCAGTTCTTTTGATAAGTCCAGGGCTTCCTGGTCATGATCTTCACCGTCCGAAATCAGAATGACTGCCTTGTATTTGGCTTCCCGCTGCCCAAAAGCGTTCAGGCTTTCCTGAAGTGCATCAGCAATAACAGTGCCTTTCCGGGGAACAGATTCCGGCGAGGCATCCTCAACAAACATCGCGGCAGCGCTATGGTCTGCACTAAGCGGCATTTGTAAATAGGCCTTTCCGGCAAAAATAATCAGGCCTATCCGGCTGTTCGGCACGGCATCCATCATTTTGCTGATAAACTGTTTGGCCCGCAGCAGCCTGTCCGGAGCCATATCCCGGGCCAGCATGCTTTTACTGACATCCAGCGCAAAAACCAGATCAATGCCTTCCCTTTGGATACCGTCACTACCCCCGGGTTTACGTAGGTTCATTACAGCCAGTACGCCAAATACAAAAGCCAGACAGACCAGTATAAATTTGAATCCAAACCTTTGGGGAGAATACCGGTTCAGCATGGCTTTAACAACACCCGGATCACCGATTTTCTTCGTGGTACGGCGTTTCCAGCGCCTGATATTAAAAAACAGCGCCAGCAGCAGCAGGACGCCGCTCATCAGCCAGATAAAAAAAGGATATTCAAACTGGAAACCCATATATAGTCCTGTTCGTTAATACAGTTCCTGCTAAATGTTCAAGATTCCTGCCAATTCCTGTTAAGTCTCCTGTTTTTCAGGAATCAGCCCGTCGTTTACATTGTGCCTTTAAAAAATCCGTATTTTTTAAGAATTTCTTTCAGGAGTTCCAACCTGATCTTAGTCATGTCAAAGTTGGGATCCGGAGATTCAATATTTAAAACAAAGAAATAAGGGTGCTTGTTTTCCTCGATCCAGCCGGTAATCCAACCCAATGCATGCCCTTGATCGGTGGTTGCCCATCCGGTTTTATAGGCCAGTCGGTAATTGGTATTGTTTTCAAACAACATAGCAGCCTTTACCTTGTCCTGATATAATTTGAAGAACGGTAATTCGTCAAAATATAGTTTTTTTACGACGCCGAGATTTTGATCTGGGGTGATTTTCAGGGAATTATCCAGCCAGAAACTGTCTATGTCCGAGATTTTGTAGGGTTTTTTGTCCTTTTGCTGACCATAAGCCAGACTGTCCAGCCAGAACTGCATGGTATCCACTCCAATCCTTCGGGCAACTTCCTGATAATAAGGAACGGCAGATACCCGGAACGCTTCGTACATATTGAGGTCCTTATCCCATTCCGCTCTTCTTTTTATGCCGTCCCAGGGGATCACCATACTGTCTCCGGAAATAACGCCTGTCTGCAGACCGATCAGGGAATTAATAATTTTGAATGTCGATGCCGGCAGATAGCTGCTGTCCCGGTATCTTTTCAGGTTATAAATCGTAAAATCCCCTGTTCCGTTGTTAAAAAAACCAAAGCAACCCGTTACCTGGCGGGCATCAAAATACTGCTGAAGACTATCGTCCTCTTTTACGTTGTTCAGGGTACAGGAATTAAGTGTCAGCAGGATACCTAATATCCAGGTTGTCGGACGGAATAATAGTTGTCGGTCAAAGATGTTCATAAGGAGGCAAAAGTATCAAACTTATGTGGAAACTGCTTAGTTTTCAGATAGATGACGATGTCTATCATTCCGGAAAGGGGTTGTTCAAAGTCAGTTGGTAAAAAATTAGTATATTTAAACTACGAAAAACAGCAGACAGGCAGTATAAACGACAGGAGCTATTAAAAAAGTTTGTTATGCAAACAAAGCTACCATACAGCCATGATCCGCTGAATGATTACCGCCTCATCATCGACCTCCCCGGGGCAGTAAGAAAAAAAGTAGCGGAACTAAAAACCACATTTGATGCGGATTACAGGGGAACAGTCATTGCCGGCGGCAACCCCTTTATTTACCTGGCCACTTTTTCCCAATCAGAATCGCTGGAACAACAGATGTCAGATGCCGTGGAACGCATTGCACTGGCTTTTATGCCCTTTAAAATGCATCTCAGGAATTTCGGAGCACTGGATCAAAAAGAAATATTTATCGCCGTGGAAGAGAAAGATGTCTTACAGTACCTGATAAAGAATCTGAAATCCACCACAACCCATATGAAAAATGCCCGATTTAATGAAATAGCCCGGGTGAGTCTTGGTCAAAGGCTTCAGCCCTGGCAATTTGAAAAAAGCTGGAAAAAATATGCGCATAAAACCCTGAGTGCTTCATTCTTAGCGGATGAGATGCTACTACTCAAGAGAATGGAAGGTTTCAGAAGCTGGCAGGTGCTCAGGCATATGCCTTTTCAGAATATGGTATTGGAACCGACCCTTCAGCCAGCCTGATCCAATTTAGACCTTAATGTAGATTTTCTTTTTATCCAGCCAGTAACAAATCGCCCACATCAACAGGATGACGCAAAGTGCATATAGCAATGATCCGATCCTCGGATCTCCCGGTATATGCGACAGTAAGGATTTATACAACCAGTTCCAGGGCGTCACGCCTTCATCATTTACCAACAGACGTGCTGTTTTGGGTAAAAATGCGCTGAGCGCGAAAATAAACAGGGGATTTTTGCCAAAAACTTCAAAAAAACGAATCGGAAATCCTTTGTAATGCCGAATTTCAATCAGGTAGATCATCGTCGCGATCGTCAAAATGGCCAAACCCGTTGTATATACTACAAAGGAACTGGTCCATATTTTTTTATTGATGGGGAAGACCATATCCCAGCAGAACCCGGTTATTAACAGGCCTACGCCGATCACGAAAAGACCGGAAAGCATTTTATAAAGCCGGTTGTCCCGGTCTCCTGCACTGGCTTCTGTACCCGCTGATTTAATGTACACCCCGGTAAAGTAACCGAATACCACCTGGACGATGGCAGGTAAAGCACTCAGAAGGCCTTCCGGGTCAAAGGGGCGACCCTCACCTTTGTACATATGGGGGATATGCAGCAGGGCTTTGTCCAGTTGGGTACCCACCCAGCCATCCAGCGAAAAAGGGTCAGCCGGATTACCCAACAGACAGATGGCCCAATAGGTAATCAATATTACCAGGCCTGTGTAAAATGCTGCCCGGGGTTTCAGATAATAAACAATGATGGAGGCAAAGAAATAACAGATGGCAATTCTTTGCAGCACACCCAGAATGCGGACACCACTTTCTGGGTTGCGGGGGTTTACCCAGCTGATGGCTTCCAAACCTCCTTCATGCCAGCGTATAAAAGGATACCAGTTTAGAAAAAGACCGATACCGAATATCCAGAGGGTTCTTTTTATAATCTTATTCCAGAAAACGGCATCACCGCCTTCTGTCAACCGGGGCATTACAAATGCCATTGCATTTCCTACTGCAAACAGAAAAAACGGGAAAACCAGGTCTGTGGGGGTTAGTCCGTGCCAGGGTGCATGCTCCAGTGGCGGAAAGATATGGGACCAGCTACCAGGGTTATTGACCAGGATCATAAGACAGACCGTTGCCCCTCTAAAAACATCCAGCGAAAGAAATCTAACCTTCATAAAAAAATATGGAAACTATCGTTTAATACTATTTAAGGCTATTAAATATACATAACTTTATCTTGTACTGACCCGCTTATCTAATATAGCAGGTTTTGGGCAAGTATAAAACATAGATTTTTAGCGAGATGATCACGGCGAAGCGGTTTTATACTACCAAGCGATAAAGCTATATTTGCAAATCTTTTTACCTTGGGCAGGTAAAGATTGCTCGGCCCTTTTTTGAAAATGATGGGACTGAGGTGGCGAAGCTATAAATAATTGGAATTGAACAAACAATGGCATGTAGTTTATACCAAGCCCCGTTGGGAGAAAAAGGTGATGCGGTTACTTTCGGATAAGGAGATCGAAGCTTATTGTCCGCTGAACCGGGTAAAGAAGAAATGGAGTGACCGCATCAAAACGGTAGAAATCCCATTGTTTTCTTCATATGTCTTTGTGAATATCGAGGAATCGCAGAAAATTAAGGTCCGGGAAACCGAGGGAGTGCTTAATTTTATATATACCGAGCATAAGCCGGCCATTGTCAGGGATTGGGAAATCGAGAAAATAAGGCGTTTTCTCAGTGAATACGAGGACGTGGAACTGGTTCGGCAGCCGGTAGCCAGAGACCAGACGGTATATGTCAAAAAAGGACTGTTTACAGATGAGAAAGGGAGGGTACTGGATCTGCGTAACAATAAGGTAACCGTCGAGATTGACAGTCTGGGTTATAACCTGGTTGCTGTATTTGATATTTCTGAACTAACAATAAACCCTAACGAACATTAATCCGCATGAAAGTATTCAGAATTTCAGGGAGCCTGCTGCTTGTGGCAAGTCTGTTGTTTTCCTGTAAAATTCAACAAAATCTGCCTCAGTATCTGGAAAAGGCCAATGAAGAGAATATCGACAAGACGGTAACTATTCCCGAACTGATAATCCAGAAAAATGATTTACTTGCCATTCAGGTATACAGTGACTTTATCCCTCCGGATGCCAATCCGGATGACTTGTACAATCAGCCCACACCAGACGGAGGCGCCATGACGAATAATTCGGCCAATATGTTGGGCAATACGACCAATCCTTCGCAAGGTTATCTGGTCGATAATAACGGAAATATCGAGTATCCCCGGTTGGGCCTCATTAAAGCGGAAGGACTAACTAAACTTCAGTTGCAGGAAGAAATTAAAAAAAGGCTGATATCTCCCATAGAGTTACTAAAAAACCCGACGGTAATTGTTCGTTTCCAAAGTTATAAGGTAACCGCGGTGGGCGAATTTAACGCACCCCAGACATTCAATATACCCACAGAAAAAATCAATATCTTTCAGGCCGTGTCTATGGCAGGGGGCATTACGCAATGGGGTCAGAAAGATAAAGTAAAAGTGATCCGCGAACACAATGGAAAAAGAGAACTTGGTCTTGTCGACCTGTCATCTCCGGATGTATTTACTTCGCCCTTTTATTTTCTAAAGCAGAATGATATCATCCTGGTAGACCCAATACCCGAGAAAGCAAAAGTCTTCGATGAGAATACTACCCGAAGCAGGGTGGGCCTGATCACTTCATTTGTGTCGGTAGCTACCGCGTTGACAGGACTGATTATAGTATTAACCCAAAACAACTAGAAGCCCTCCTGTAAGAGGCAATTAGTTTATGAATGAGAATTTAAATGACAAACCTGAGCTGCAACAGTTAAGTCTCAGGGATCTATTTTATAAGTATATTAGGTTCCTGCCACTTTATCTCCTGTTTATTGCCATGGCCATTACAGGAGCCTGGCTGTACCTGCGATATACCCAGGAAGAATATAGTGCCACAGGTACCATGCTTATCGATACAGAAGGTGAAACCAGCGATAAAGTGGAGGAGTTGATGTCCGGCGGACTTAAGGATCGGAATTTGCAGAACGAAATTGAGGTACTTGCATCCAAGCGCTTATTAACAAGAGTAGTAGATCAATTGCTGCTCCAATTTACATATACTGCGAAAGGGAATGTAAAAGATGTGAACGCATACAAATTAGCACCTTTCACACTCCAGGTCCATCAATTGATTGATTCGACTAAAATATTTTCATTTAACATCGAAATAGAAAGTAATCAAAAATTTAAAGTCAACGGGACTAGTATCTCTTTCGATCAGAAGTTTACTTTGCCTGATGGTGTTTTTGAGCTTGTGAGAACGAGTCGCGCATTTCCTGGTAGCGAATATATAATTTCATATAAGCCTGTAGAAATAGCGGCCGCTGAAATGACAAAACGATTAAGTGTGCAACCAAAGGTTTCTAATACGGGGATTCTTAC
The DNA here is from genome assembly GCF_054783135.1 of Niabella terrae. Taxonomy (NCBI): domain Bacteria; kingdom Pseudomonadati; phylum Bacteroidota; class Chitinophagia; order Chitinophagales; family Chitinophagaceae; genus Niabella; species Niabella terrae. Next base: position 116,222 of record NZ_BAAGRD010000001.1, on the reverse strand, counting down.
TATTGTATATCAAAGTCCTAACCCTTATTTATCTGCCGATGTCGCCAACAGTATTATGCAACAGTATAATGCCATGTCTGTAGAGCAGAACACCTTATCTTTAAAATCCAAGATTGATTTCGCAGATAAAAGGCTAAATGAACTGCAGGCAGACATAGACAGTTTGAAAAACCGATTGGTGCGCTACCAGAAAAATAATGATTTAATCGATGCGACTTCACAAATTCAACAACACCTGAGTGTCGCTGGAGTGCAGCAGGAACTGGTTCAGGGTAGGGAAATTGCCCTTTCCAGTCTTTCTCAGATAGAAACTTATCTTCAGAATAAATCCAATGCCTTTTCAAGCGTAATCGTGCCTTCCAGTCTGGGTATTGAGGATTTGACATTGAATAGTATGATTGCTAGGTACAATGAGGTGCAGATTCAGCGACGAAGCCTCTTGGAAGCCAATGTTACAGAGGAGAACCCGCGTATTGGCACAATAAATCAAAATTTAGAATTACTTCGTAAAAGCATCTTGGAGAATATTCGGATTTTGAAGGCGAATTACCAGCAATTATTGGCCAAGGCATCAAACCAAAAATCCCAAAATCATGCGGCAGCTTCTGATTTGCCGGAAAAAGCGGGGGAACAAAAGGACCTGGAAAGACAGCTCGCTTCCAAGCAGGCCTTATTTGATATCCTGAATGAGAATCGGGAACTCGGCGCTTTAAGTGTCTCAGGGACCTTATCCGGAGGCAGTATTCTGGAGAATGCAACGCCCAATCTGACTCCTGTAAAACCCAGCCCAGGGACAGTGAAATTAGTGGCCTTGCTATTGGGTCTTTTGCTGCCCACTGCTTTTATATTTATCAAGGAACTGCTGAATGATCGTATCAATACCCGTACCGATATCCAAAAAGTAACCGAAGCCCCCATTTTAGGAGAAATCGGGCATTCTGCCCAGGGCAAAACGCTGGTTGTTAACAAAACCAATCGGAGTCTTATTTCAGAACAGTTTCGGATTATCCGTTCGAATCTTCAATATATTATTGGTAAAAAGGATAAAGCCGTAATTCTGGTGACGTCCTCTTTTAGCGGCGAGGGTAAATCTTTTATCAGTACCAATCTGGGTGCAGTATTAGCACTAACAGATAAAAAAACGGTTATTTTGGAGTTTGATCTACGGAAGCCGAGGATTTTGGCAGGTCTGGGATTGAACAAAAATCCGGGCGTCAGTAATTATATGGTCAGCAATACAGAATTGGATGAACTATTATTACCCGTACCGGGAGAATCCAATTTGTATGTACTTCCTTGTGGCCCAATCCCGCCTAATCCTTCCGAACTATTGCTTTCAGAGCGCATTACCGAGCTATTTGAGAAACTGAAAGAGAATTTTGATTATGTTGTTGTGGATACTGCACCAGTTGGAATGGTCAGCGATGCACTTACGCTTGGGAAATATGCAGATTGTACACTTTATGTGACCCGTCAAGGGCGCACCTTTAAGAAGCAGATCGGTTTAATAGATGAAATGTACCGGTTGAAGAAATTGCCGCATTTATCCATTATACTTAATGACGTAAAAATGCCTACCGGTGGAGGATATTATGGCAACTATGGTTATGGTTACTATGGTAGCGGGGAACAAAGCGGTTACTACGATGATGAAGTACATACTAAAACATTGGGACAAAAACTGGCTGCTGCATTTAATCCGGTCAATTGGTTTAGTTCACGTAAATAAATTTTTCTATTTATTACAGTTGTGACGAAAATATCGCACAAAGCAACTTTAACATATAGAACTGCAAAGCATGAAAATTTTAATTACCGGAGGGGCGGGGTTTATTGGGTCCAATTTAACAGAGGTACTACTGAATGAAGATGCGGTCAATAAAGTGCGGGTTCTGGATAACCTGTCCACCGGATCGCGAGAGAATATAGCAGCGTTTCTGAATCACCCAAAGTTTGAATTTATTGAAGGCGATATCCGGGATTATGATACCTGTTTAAAAGCCTGTAAGGGCATTCAATTAATCTCCCATCAGGCGGCACTGGGTTCTGTCCCCCGTTCGATTGCCGATCCGCTGACTACTAATGCTGTTAATATCACAGGCACTTTGAATGTTTTTACGGCGGCCAAGGAATCACGTGTCCGGCGTGTGGTATATGCGGCGAGTTCGTCCACTTATGGAGACCATCCCGGCTTACCAAAGCAGGAAGATACAATCGGTAACCCATTGTCACCCTATGCTGTAACCAAATACGTTAACGAATTATACGCAGCGGTTTATGCAAGTCTGTATAATCTCGAGTTAATCGGATTGCGCTATTTTAATATTTTTGGCCCGCGCCAGGATCCCAAAGGTCCCTATGCAGCGGTAATCCCCCTATTTGTAAAGGCAATTTTGAGTGGCGCCCCGCCAACCATTAATGGAGATGGAGCGCATAGCCGTGATTTTACCTTTGTTGGTAATGCCGTCTTGGCCAATCGGCTGGCATTATTTACTGAGAATAGCGAAGCAGTAAATACTGTTTATAATATTGCCTGTGGTGATGAAACAAGTTTGAATGGTTTGTTCGATCAGTTGAAGCAGGCAGCTGGCAGTAATCTGGAGCCGCTTCATGGACCCGAAAGAGTTGGCGATGTAAAACATAGTCTGGCGGATGTATCTAAAGCCAGGGACCTGCTAGGATATAATCCATCTATCAAAATTGAAGAGGGGCTGGCAAAGACGTTTCAATGGTATCAGGAACATCCTCATTTCCTGGGTATTGAATCCACTGCAAGCTGATACGGTTGATAAGCCGATATGTGTTTATAGTTACGCTTGGTCGATAAATTAATGTAAGTAATTTCTTCTTTTGTATTTAATTAAATAAAGTATTCATGTCTGCAAGAACGATTCTGATCACCGGCGGTGCTGGTTTTATTGGCTCACATGTAGTCCGATTATTTGTCAATAAATATCCTGATTACAGAATTATCAATTTGGATGCCCTGACTTATGCCGGCAATCTGGAAAACCTGAGAGATATCGAAAATTCACCCAATTATATTTTTGAAAAGGTGGATATTGTCGATGCAGGAGCCGTCAAGGCGGTTTTTGAGAAAAATCAACCGGATGGAGTTATTCATTTGGCCGCCGAGAGTCATGTTGATCGATCCATTCATGCGCCACTGGATTTTGTGTATACGAATGTTATTGGTACCGTTAATCTCTTAAATGCAGCAAAAGATCTTTGGTTAAATAGCACTAAGCCTTTTGATGGTCCGACTCCCCGTTTTCATCATGTATCTACCGACGAGGTCTATGGAGCATTGGGAGATACCGGTCTTTTTACTGAATCGACATCATATGACCCTCATTCACCCTATTCTGCTTCAAAAGCGGCTTCTGATCATTTTGTATACGCTTACGCAGATACCTATGGACTTCCGGTAGTACTTACCAATTGCTCCAATAACTATGGCCCGAATCATTTTCCCGAGAAACTAATTCCGCTGATGATCCATAATATCATTAACCATAAACCACTTCCGGTATATGGTGATGGTAAATATACCAGGGATTGGCTATATGTCATAGATCATGCCCGGGCTATTGACCTGGTATTTCACGAAGGCAAACAAGGTGAGAAATATAATGTAGGTGGCTTTAACGAATGGAAGAATATTGATTTGGTAAAACTTTTATGCAAACAGATGGATCAAAAATTGGGCAGACCTGAAGGTGACAGTGAACAGTTGATCAGTTTTGTAAAAGACCGTCCCGGACATGATTTACGTTACGCCATTGATGCTACGAAGATCAATAAAGAATTGGGCTGGTCGCCTTCGGTGACATTCGAAGAGGGCTTATCTAAAACGATCGACTGGTTTTTAAGCAATAAGGAGTGGCTGGAGAATGTAACCAGTGGCGCCTACCAGCAGTATTACGAAAAGCAGTATCAGGATTAAACGCAGACCGCAGAGATAAGCGCATTGTGACAGGCAATAAAATCTAAAATTTCTATGAAAGGTATTATACTCGCCGGTGGTTCCGGCACCCGGTTGTATCCCATCACAAGGGCTATCAGCAAACAGCTGATGCCGATTTATGATAAGCCGATGATTTACTATCCGTTGTCCGTATTGCTGATGGCAGGTATAAATGAGGTTCTAATCATCACGACGCCGGAAGATCAGGCAGGGTTTAAGCGACTGTTGGGAGATGGTTCTCGAATAGGCTGCAGATTTGAATATGCAGTACAGGAAGTGCCCAACGGACTCGCACAGGCTTTTGTAATTGGCGCCGATTTTATAGGTGACGATAAGGTTGCCCTGGTGTTGGGTGATAATATTTTTTATGGCGCAGGACTCGAATCCCAACTCAAGCAGCTTACTAATGTGGAAGGGGGCTATGTTTTTGCATACAGGGTGAGTGATCCGGAGCGATATGGAGTCGTTGAGTTTGATGAGCAGAATAGGGCAATTTCTATCGAGGAGAAACCAGAAAAACCTAAATCCAATTTCGCAGTTCCTGGTTTGTATTTTTATGATAACAGTGTAGTGAAAATCGCCAGGGAGCTGGAGCCTTCCGCAAGAGGAGAGTATGAAATTACTGACGTTAATAAGCATTTTCTAGAACGGAGTAAATTACACGTATCTGTTCTAGAGCGAGGGACTGCCTGGCTGGACACCGGAACTTTCGACTCTTTGACAGATGCATCTGAGTTTGTAAGGGTAATCGAGAAAAGGCAGGGTACAAAAATCGGTTGTATTGAGGAAATTGCCTGGCGAAATGGCTTTATAAATAAAAAAGAGCTAGAATTGTTAGGCGATGAGTTAATCAAGAGTGGCTACGGCGTATATCTTAAAAGCTTGGAAAAATAGCTATGGTCGAACCTGCTTATTTTGTACATCATTCAGCAATAATTGATAAGGGAGCGATAATTGGTCATGGTACCAAAATTTGGCATTTTACTCATATTATGCCAACCGCCCAGATTGGAACTAATTGCAACTTAGGTCAAAATGTATTTATAGGTGACCGGGTTATAGTTGGAAATAATGTTAAAATCCAAAACAATGTTTCTCTGTATGAGGGGATAATATGTGAAGATGAAGTGTTTATTGGTCCCTCAGCTGTCTTTACTAATATAATTAATCCTCGAAGTTCAATTTCAAGAAAGAATAGTTATAAAAACACAATTCTTAGAAAGGGAGCAACGATCGGAGCGAATGCTACATTAATATGCGGAATTGAAATAGGAGTATTTTCATTTATCGGGGCTGGTGCGGTTGTTACAAAAGACGTTCCGGACTACGCCCTGGTAGTAGGAAATCCTGCAAAGCAAATAGGATGGATGAGTCAACAAGGCGAAAAATTGGATTTCAGCTCTTCTGATGTTGTTGTCTGTAAGAATTCAGGAGTCTCATATAGATTGAAGGGGAATAAAGTCCTGGTTGTTGAAAAACTCGCATAATTTGCCTCCTTACTTTATAACTTATGAGTTTAAGAAGTGAAGCTGTATCAGGAATAATTTGGACTTACGCGCAACAATTTGGAACACAATTGTTAAGCTTCGTCGTTACATTGATACTGGCAAGATTGGTAATGCCTGAAGAATTTGGGCTTATCGGTATGCTGAGCGTTTTTATCGGTGTTGCAACTGCCCTCGCAAATGGAGGAATGACCAGTTCTATTATTAGAACTAGAGAACTTGACGAGGTCGACTATTCCACCGTTTTTATCTTTAATTTAGTAGTGAGTGTAGTTTTATATTTTGTATTATATATCTGTGCGCCTTTAATTTCTAAATTCTATCGACAGCCCATATTGGAAGACTTGACAAGGCTGTACGGCTTAAACTTTGTCTTCGGATCCTTGGGAGCGATCCAAAGTACAATACTTACTAAAGAAATGAAATTTAGGAAGTTATTTCTAATAAGTTTGCCGGCATTGATTATCAGTAGTTCCCTTGGTATTTATTTAGCTTTTGAAGAGCTTGGAGTTTGGAGTCTGGCCTGGTTTTATTTAAGCAATACTGCGCTATACTCATTTTTTTTATGGATTACTTCTAATTGGAAACCTACTTTTCGATTCAGCGTCACCAAATTTTATGCGCATTTTAATTATTCTTATAAACTTGCACTATCTAGTATACTTGATGCTATATTTACTAATTTATATCAAATTGTAATAGGTCGCTTTTATTCGGCGGGACAAGTAGGTTTTTACACCCGCGCAAACGCTCTAATGATGCTGCCGGTGAATAATATTTCATCAGCGCTAACTAAAGTAGCATTTCCGTTATTTTCTAAAGTACAGAATGATGATGTTAAATTAAGAAGCGTCTACAAACAAATTATGCTTATGGCTTTTTTTGTCTGTACACCTGTTATTGGGCTTATGGCCGTTTTAGCTAAGCCACTTATTGTGTTTTTGTTTACGGAAAAATGGCTTCCTATCGTACCAATTTTCCAGATCATATTTATAGCAGGAATTTTGTATCCATTGGATTCGTATAGTTTGAATATTCTTAAAGCAAAGGGGAGAAGTGACTTATATCTAAAAGTGGAGATAATAAAAAAGTCTATTATTGTACTGGGGGTTGCATTCTCCTTCTTTTTTGGTATTTATGGGCTTTTTTATGCTCAAGCGCTCAGTGCCGTCGTTGCACTTTTTATAAATACATATTACACAGGTCGGATAATTGGATATTCTGCTCGAAAACAGATAGCTGACTGTTTTCCAGTAGTTCTGTTTACCGTTGCTAGTTGCTGTGTAGCTTGGATAGCATATTGGCTGATGTCGAAGTTGGAAGTAGGTAGTTTCTTTATACTTGCATTAGCATCAGTTTCTGGAGTAGCAGCATATGTAGGCGTAGCGTTTCTATTTAAGTTTTCGAGTTTAAAAACAATTAAAAGTGTGCTTAAGCTATAGATGAATAAAAAGTACAACAGTTAGTTTCTTGTATTCTGTTTTTCAACTTCGGTTTTTTATTCTCTAAACGTGATATTTTTATGGTAAGGACTATTTCAGTGTTAGATACATCAATTGCTACCCAAAATGTAGGAGATGAAATTATTATGGATGCAGTCTATAATGAACTGGCCGAAATCTTTAATCACTCAATGTTTTTGAGAATTCCTACACATGAGATTATCGGTAGAACGAGCCTATCGTTAATAAGGAATTCTGAGTTGGGGATTGTCGGTGGTTCAAATATTTTGTCGTCCGCAATGAACCGCTATAGACAATGGAAATTGTCGCTTTGGCAAAGTTATCTAATTAGGAATAAAATTTTACTATTGGGGGTCGGATGGCGAAATTACCAAGATCAACCAAATTTTATAACTAAGCGATTGTTAAAGAACATACTTCACAATTCTTTTGTTCACTCGGTAAGAGATAGTTATACTGAGAATAAGTTGAAGAAAGAAGGCTTTGTGAATGTTATAAATACATCATGTCCAACAATGTGGAGGCTTACACCTGAGCATTGTGAAAGGATTCCGACGAACAAGTCAGATACGGTGATTTTTACTTTAACAGATTATAGTAAGAGCCCTGAAATAGACAGGTTTTTAGTTTCTGAGCTTCTGGCAAATTATTCTAGGGTCTTTTTTTGGATTCAGAGTAGAAAAGATTTGCTGTATTTGAACGAACTCGATTTGGACCTTTCCAGAATAAAAGTTGTCGATCCCACACTTAAAGATTATGATGCATTTTTGAATATAACCGATTGTGATTATATTGGTACTAGACTTCATGGCGGCATCCGAGCACTTCAAAAAGGTAGACGTGCCATCATTATTGGTGTAGATAATAGAGCAATTGAGAAACAGAAAGACTTTAATCTTAATGTTATAAATAGGGGAGAGCTTGTAGTTAGGCTAAATACTGCAATTAACGACTCATTTGAAACTAAGATCAGTATTCCTCAGGAAAATATTGCACAATGGAAAGCGCAGTTTTTCAATAACAAGTCTTGATTGGTATGAAACAGCCGAAAGTCAGCATAGTTGTTTTGACATATAATGCGCCCAAGTATGTGTATAGGACGCTACGATCTCTTTATACTACTGTTTATGGAAATTATGAAGTAATTGTTTTTGATAATAATTCAAGGTTAATTACAAAATTAGTCAACCTATATGCACTAAAAAGAGGTTGGATAGATCGTTTAATTTTTTCGCCTAAAAATATCCTATTTTCTCCAGGGAATAACGAAGCTGTTAAAAGTATTGCAGCGGATAGTGAATATGTGCTGCTCTTGAATTCTGATGTGCAAATACGGCATAGTGAGTGGTTGGATAAACTAATGAGTATTCATGAGTACGGAGCTACCGCACTTGGCGTTTGCAAGAATGAGCCACAAAGAGCGGATGGTTACTGCTTCTTGACTGATAGAAAACTGTATGAAAAATATAAATTGGATGAAGAGTTTGAATGGTGGTGGGGGCTGACAAAGTATCAAGCAGAAATATTGAATAAAGAGGTTTGTAATGTAAAAGCAGTAATAGCGCATGAAGATTTATTAATTCATTTTGGCGGAGCTTCCAGGAAAGGGTTTTGGAATGTCAAAGACCTTAATAATGCAAAAGGATTAGAGCAAAGCGTAATTGAAGTGAAGTCATGGTTTAATAGAAAATCTGTGGAGATAATAGATAGATTAAGTTGATTTAATGAAGATTGTTCGACTCTCAACGTTTTTGGATTTTGGTGGCATCGAATCTAAAATGGCTAATCTGTCACGATATAATGATAATTATAATGAATGGATTTTCGTTGCAATTAATAAAGGAGGCGCCGCCGAGACTAAAATTAAAAATAACGGCAAGAAAGTTGTTTGTTTAGGATTGTCTTATTCGATCCCCTCGTTAAAGACTATACTTGAGCTATACCTATTTTTGAAGAAAGAAAAACCTGACGTACTTCATAATTCTGGGGCTGAAGCAAATTTTTTTGGGTTTGTTGCTGGAAAACTTGCGGGTATACCTAAAGTAATAGTTGAAGAAATCGGTATCCCACATTGGTCAGCTAAAGCCCGTTTTATATTTAAGAATATTTTTAGTAGGGCTGATAAAGTGGTCGGAGAATCGGAAGTTGTTGTAAGAAACATTTCAGAAATTTTGCATCTTCACAAAGCTAAAACATGTATAGTGCCAAATTTTGGGATATTTGACTATGATTTTTCTAAGGTGTTTGCAAATAAGGACTTTACCTGTTTTAATATTGTAACAATTAGTCGACTCGAGTCAGTAAAAAACATCGAAGGATTACTATATGTGTTTTTAGAAGTGGTAAAAAGAACGGGCAGATTTATTAAGTTAACAATATGTGGCTCAGGTAACTCTGAGCTCAAACTAAAAGAGTTGGTGGAGAAGCTTGACTTGAAAAGTAAAGTAGTGTTTGTCGGTTTTGTTGACGATCCGTATCCTTATTTATTAAATTCCGACTTATTTGTTCTGAACTCATTATCCGAAGGTTTTTCAAATTCGATACTTGAAGCTATGTATAGCAAAACGCCGGTTTTAAGTACGGCTGTTGGAGCCGCGCCTGATATTATTAAGGATGATGTAAACGGGTTTTTGGTCCCGCCAGGTGATAATGCAAAGCTTTTGGATAAAATGATTCATGTTCTTTCGCTTCCCTTAGCTGAACTTCAACGTATCGGTGAAAATGGCCATTATACGGTAACTGGTAGGTTTACATTGCAAAGGCACGTAAACGCACTAATTGAACTTTATCAATCTTAACATTGTCGATAAAATATTTTTCTCAGATGCTGCAAAAGAAGAGGATTTACGGTAAGTCGCCTTTATTGCTGTACTTTATATTGTTGATTTTTCCAAACTCGATTCTTTATGGTCAACCGAATCGAGATCTCAATACGATATACGATCTTTTTGGTTCACAAATAGAGAAAGCCAACCCAGCGATTGCAATTAGGGTTCGCCCCTTGTTTGGGAAATCAATTAAATTTGAGATTAGGGATCAAGAAAAGGATAGAGAATTAATCGATATCATAAGCACAGACAATAGTTTATTGATTAAGGCAAACTCGAAGGACGCACTCACGGACGGCATGTTTATTTACCTTAATAGATTGGGTTTTAGGTATTATTTCCCCAGTGAAACTTGGCATTATTATCCGACGCTACACACGATTTTTTTGCCTATGAAATCTTCGTTTGAACCAACCTTTATAAATAGGCGGATTTGGTACGGGTATGGCACAGGTTCTGAATCTGCTAGTAAGGATTATAATTTTTGGGTCAAGGCAAATTGTCTTCGGGAGCTAGTTCCAGGGACTTATGGTCATGTCTATGAAACGATTATTTCGGACAATAAAGCTGAATTCTTAAAACACCCAGAGTACTTCGCTGTAAATGTTGAAAGAGGTAAAATACCTAAGAACGCTAAATTTAATGTAGAGAATAAAGAGTTGCAGAAGTTAGTAGTTGCTGATGCTTTGAAACGTGCGGAAAAAGCGTATAAGAAATATGGGGATCGCTTTATGATTTCAATGGAGCCATCTGATGGAAAAGGGTTTTGTGAAACTTGTACAAGTCTAAGGACGCCTTCTGAACAAGTTTACTTTTTGGCAAATCTTGTAGCTAAGGAGTTAAAAAGGTATTATCCTTTTGCATTCGTTGCCTTGTACGCATACAATCAACATTCTCAGCCACCACATTTTAAATTGGAAGATAATATTATAATATATATAGCGACAGCTTATAATTCCACTAATTATACATATGAAGAGTTGTTTAAGTTGTGGAGTTTAAAAGCTAAAACAATTGGTGTTAGAGACTATCTCGGTGTTACCGCTTGGGATTTAGATTTACCAGGTGGTGGAAAGGCTGTAAACCTCAGTCAGTTGTCACAAGATTTAAGGTTTTACGCTCGAAATAATTCTAAATTATATACAGCCGAAACCACAAATGGGTGGATCGCTAAGGGGTTGGGGCATTATATAACTAGTAAAATGCTTTGGGATACAGCTAGCAGTATTAATGTATTAAAAAATGATTTTTTTAGTACAATGTTTCCTTCTACCAAGAAAATGGCATTCGAAGTTTTCAATAAGATTTCCTCCTATAAAAGAGGGATGCCAATCGATAATGACCTGGATGAATGGTTGAATATCGGACTGACCGCAATAGAGAGGGCTTCAAATAGGTTAGAAAAGCAAAGATGGGAAGATATACTTGCCTACGTGAATACGATTTATTTTTATCGAGAATACACGCGTACTCCTTCAAAAGAAACTTTAGTGAAACTGTTTAAATATGGGTATAAAAATATCGATAGAAGCATTTACGGTATTTATGCATTAGAACGTCGAATGTCCACTATTTTGAAGAAATATGGTATTGAGACCAGCGGACTAACTAATGGACAGGATAGTAGTGATAGACAGTATGCGGCCTATATAAAAAGGAACTTAAAGCCACAAAAGTGGAATAGGTATGATTATAAAAACTTTAAGGTTAGTTTAGATTCGAAAAAGGAAAGTAGAGCGCACCCTCATCCTGCATTAAGGGGCGTGAAATTATATCTCCTAAATATTTCTAAAAATTCACAACTTACAATGTATGCAGGTTTAATAAAGTCCGCAAAGCAGCCAGGCGCAGATATGTATTTGTTTGCTAAATCGGATTCTGGTTTGAATAATCCTATCCTGTATAAGCATATTGAGCCATCTAGAAACATTAATCTAAGATTTAATGATATTCCGCCCGGAGAATATTGGATGAAAGTGGATGATAAACGTAACGGTTCCAAGATAATTGCTACTGAAAACTTACCCTATTTAATTGTCGGAGATGCTGATCATAAGTTTAATTCATTATCCAGGAGTAATTTTTACTTCTATATAAGCAAAGACGTTCGGTACTTTACATTGAACATCGGAATGGTGGCTACTATTAAAGCTCCCGACGGTAAGGTCTATGAGTTCCAGAAGAACAATAATTTGTCCGTGAATTTCGAAGTGAGTGATAGACAACATGGTGTGTGGGAAGTTTTGAAACAGTCTGGATTTATTTCAATTGATGGCGCCTACCCTTATTTTATGACTAGAAGAGATTGGGTGCCTATGATCGAAAATTAGTTGTAGACAAATGAGTTTAGCGGATTACGAATATGGACTCTAAAGACATGATGAAAAAGATTCTATTTATTACTTGGGATGGGCCACAGACATCTTACATGGAGGGTCTTTTTATGCCGATTTTTAATGAAATAAACTTAAACAAAGTAGGTTGGCAGTTTCACGTTATTCAGTTTACTTGGGCTGATAGTGGGAGAATTTCCAAGACCCAGGAAGCAGCTTCAAAATATAAAATCAAGTATCATCCGATTAAAGTACATAAGCGTCCTACCAAGATAGTCGGTAGTTTGTATTCAATGGTAATAGGCAGGAAAGTTATTCAAAAGTATATTAAAAGTAACGGTATTGATGTTGTAATTCCTAGAAGCACTATCCCCGCGTTTATAATTGGCACAGTAAATCTAAGAGGGGTAAAGTTGATATTTGATGCAGATGGACTTCCTATCGAAGAGCGCGTGGATTTTTCGGGATTGAAGAAGAACTCTGCCGTTTATTATTTAAGTAAAATGATGGAAGCCAAAATATTAAAGAAGGCTGACATAGTCCTAACACGCTCAAATAAAGCAATAGAACTACATCTGAAAACTATAGGAGAAAAGTTTCAAAAGAAGTTTTTTGTCGTCAGAAACGGGAGGGATATTAAATTATTTAATTCAGATATTCAAGTTCGTCAACAGGCTAGAAGAGAATTGGAAGTAGCAAACTACTTCGTTTTTGTATACGCTGGTTCATTAGGGGAACAATATTGTTTTCAAGAAATGTTAAAAATCTTTGGGGAATTTAATTGGGTTCGACCGTCAAAGTTTTTAATTCTAACGGGCGATGTAGATCTTGCCACGAAGCAAATCCCTGAAGACCTTAGCGATCGAGTAATATTAAAAACAGTGCAACCAGAACAGGTGCCTTTCTATTTAAACGCTTCGGATTTGGGATTTGCTTTACGAAAGCCAAAATGTAGTATGAAAGGGGTTGCGCCAATTAAACTTGGAGAGTATCTTCTTTGTGGTCTGCCTGTTGTTACAAGTAAAGGAATTGGTGATACAGAAGAATTAATTGAATATTTTCCGGAATGTTATTTTTTTGATCATGTTAACTCTATATCCGAGAAAATGCCTGAGATTATTCAGTTTATCCAAAACACTTTTTTTGCGGATAGGGACTTGATCAGCACAAAGGCAAGATCGTTTTTTTCCCTTCAAAAGGCAGCTCAATCGTATATTGACGCGCTACAAAATTTAGACGATTAGTTTATAGAAATAAAACATTTTATAATCATCCATCTGGCGTAGTTTGAAATGAAAATTCTTTACTTAACTAAACATTCTAAATTGGGTGCAAGTAGTCGATTGAGAAGTTATCAGTATATCCCACTTTTAGAAACGGAAGGTATTGAAATTTGTGTGAAGCCGTTTTTTAATGAAAAGTATTTAAGGAAGCTGTATGCAGGGAAGATTCCATATTTATCAATAATTAAAGCATATTTTCGGAGGTTCTTGGTAATTTTTTCGGTTTATAAATATGATAAGTTGGTTATTGAGAAGGAAATTTTTCCCTATTTGCCTGCAGTAGTAGAAAGATTGCTTAAAGTATTCAAGATTAAATATATTGTGGATTATGATGATGCAATATTTCACAATTATGATCAGTCGAGATTTCTTATAGTACGGATACTCTTACAAAATAAGATACGGACTGTGATGAGAAATAGCGAAGTGGTGACTGCAGGAAATTCTTATTTGGCTAATTATGCTTACGAGTCTCGAGCGAATAAAGTTGTTATCATTCCGACGGTAGTAGATTTAATTCGCTATAAGAGAGGGAATCGAGAGGAATGTTCTAAATTTGTTGTTGGGTGGATAGGGACCAAATCTACGTTTGAACAGTATCTTGTTCCGTGTAAAGCATGGATACTGGAAGTTCAACGATTATACCCGGACTTGGAGTTTCATATAGTTGGTGTTTCGGAAAAAGAAGATTTCGGAGCTCAAACAAGATGGTTCGAATGGAAAGAAGAAACTGAGGCTAAGCTTATTGGGCAATTTGATATAGGTATTATGCCTTTGGGCAATAGCAAATGGGAATTGGGTAAATGTGCATATAAACTAATTCAGTACGGTGCTTGTGGCGTTCCGGGACTAGCTTCAAATGTTGGCATGAATAGCGAGATAATAAAACCGGGTGAAACGGGATGGTTAGTGAATTCCCCGTTGGACTGGATGAGATTTATTATTAGAATGAAAGAGAATGCCCGTGAAACTAAGGCGATGGGAGAAAATGCAAGAAAATTAGTGGAGGAAAAGTATTCGCTTCAAGTGACAATCAGTAGATGGATGGAACTATTACTAACCTAGTATGTACATAAGTATCATGGGAATTTCTGATATTTGAAAATAGATCATATTAAACATATATAGGAGTACTAGTTGCTGATGATTAAAACTAATTTGCGAAAAACAATAAAGCTTTCTAAATTTTATAATTTTAATATATGAGAATTGCTGTAATTGGAACCGGTTATGTCGGTTTGGTAACCGGCACTTGTTTTGCGGAAACCGGTAATATAGTCAGTTGTGTAGACGTAGATAAGGCGAAGATTGACAAACTCAAGAAGGGCGTTTGCCCCATTTATGAACCAGGACTGGATATATTGCTTCAGCGCAATATTAGGGATAATCGTATCAGATTTACAACCAATCTTAATGAGGCGGTTAATCAGTCCGATATAATTTTTCTTGCATTACCTACACCACCAGGTGAAGACGGATCTGCGGATCTACAGTACATTTTAAAAGTTGCAGATGACTTGTCTCAAATTATTAAAGAATATAAGGTAGTTGTTAATAAAAGTACAGTTCCTGTAGGTACAGCAGAGAAGGTTACATCCGTACTTGCCAAACGATTGTCAAGGGATTTGTTTGATGTCGTTTCTAATCCGGAGTTTTTAAGAGAAGGCATTGCAGTAGAAGATTTCATGAAACCTGACCGTGTTGTTATTGGAACAACGTCTGAGAGAGCTAAGGAACTTATGCACGAGCTTTATCAACCATTTGTTAGACAGGGAAATCCAGTGTATTTTATGGATGAACGAAGTGCAGAAATGACTAAATACGTTGCGAATTCTTATTTGGCTATGAGAATTTCCTATATGAATGAAGTTGCTAATCTTTGCGAGTTAACCGGTGCGAATGTTGACTTGGTCCGTATCGGAATAGGCAGCGACAATCGAATTGGAAAACGATTCCTGTTCTCTGGGATTGGTTACGGGGGGAGTTGCTTTCCTAAAGATGTGCTGGCCTTGCATCACACGGCCAAAGAACATAAATATTCTTTTGGATTATTGGATACCGTAATGAAGGTTAATAAGAATCAGAAGAAAGTCCTATTTAAGAAAATAAAAAAATATTATAAAGGGAATCTCAAAGACAAAAAGTTTGCTATCTGGGGTCTTGCTTTTAAACCCGAGACTGACGATATCAGAGATGCGCCAGCATTGAGTTTGATAGAGGATCTCCTGAAGGCAGGAGCACATTTGACTGTTTTTGATCCCGAAGCAATTCCGAACGTAAAAAGCCGTATGGGTAAAAAGATAAAATATGCAAAAGATCAATATGCGGCTTTGAAAGAAGCAGATGCGTTACTTATAGTTACTGAATGGAGCGAATTTAGAAATCCCGATTTCGAAAGGATATCTAAGAATCTCAAATCCAAGGTTATTTTTGATGGAAGAAATGTTTATAGCCTGGATAAAATGAAAGAGCTCGGATACTATTATAATAGTATTGGTCGGACCATTGTTAACTAGATAATTTAAATTAATAATGAAAAAGCGTGTATTAATTACTGGAGCTGCCGGATTTTTGGGATCCCACTTATGTGATAAATTTATAAATGAAAATTGTCATGTTATAGGGATGGACAATTTGATTACAGGAGATTTAAAGAATTTGGAGCATTTGTTTCCGAACCCTCATTTTGAGTTTTATCATCATGATGTAACTAAGTACATTCATATACCCGGAAATTTGGATTATATCTTACATTTCGCTTCTCCTGCTAGTCCCATTGATTACCTTAAGATACCTATACAAACGCTTAAAGTGGGCGCAATGGGAACACATAATTGTTTGGGACTTGCAAAAGCAAAACATGCACGAATATTGGTAGCATCAACGAGTGAAGTTTACGGAGATCCTTTGGTGCATCCACAGACGGAAGAGTATTGGGGAAATGTAAATCCGGTAGGCCCGCGTGGTGTATATGATGAGGCCAAACGATATATGGAGTCTATTACAATGGCCTATCATACTTTTCATAAAGTTGAAACGCGTATTGTGCGGATATTTAATACGTACGGACCTCGTATGCGACTTAATGATGGAAGGGCGTTACCTGCTTTTATTGGTCAGGCGCTCCGGGGGGAATCAATCACAGTTTTCGGTGATGGATCTCAAACCAGGAGTTTTTGTTTTGTGGCCGACCTTGTTGAGGGTATTTATCGACTTTTGTTAAGTGATTATACTAACCCCATGAACATCGGGAATCCGGATGAGATTTCTTTGAAAGAATTTGCCGACGAGGTTCTTGCACTTACGGGGAATAAAGTAGAGATCATTTATAAGCCGTTACCTGTCGATGACCCCAAACAGCGCCGACCGGACATCTCACGAGCACGAAAAATATTAGGATGGTCACCTACGGTTTCTCGAAAAGAAGGATTGAGTCTAACATACAATTATTTTAAGGAACTGCCCTCAGAAATTTGGTATCAACAGCCGAAGCAATTTGTTTGAGAATGCTGGCCATTTCAATTAGCAGTTCCATCAGTCTGGAACTAGATTATTGAGTAATTTGGTAAAAGAATATTAGGTTGTATTATTTATTAAATATTTAAAGGTTTTAGTAAATAAGACCCTTTTGGAGCATTCTTATAATAAATCAATACAATCGCAAATAAGTAAAAGGGCAGGCAAGGGATTTTATATCTTGACAAAGCACCGAAATTGTACGTAGAGATTCCAACTGCGAAAGCAAAAATTAGTGAAAATACAAGACAAAATTGAATATTAGGGTCAGCGCTGATTGTAGAAGCAATTTTTCTTAATCCTGTTCTAAATATTACTATCAAAGTGATAAGGAGGAATAAAAAAGATTCGAGGGCAGCAAAAAGAGTTATCATTTTTTTTGATTCCCATAGATAAGGCCGAAATAAAGTTACATTTATCGCTAGTGGTGCCTTTAGAACTATATCAGAGATACTGGTAATTGCCCCAAGGTCGTATGCTGCGCCCTCCGAGTCCTCGGATCGCCTGAGAATATATTCTCTAGTTGTTTTAGATGTTTGGGTTAGGTTGTCAAATGAATATCTTCCTAGTTGTTCGTCACCTAATAGCGTAAGGAGTGCGAAAAATCCGATTGCAACTACTAGCATCCCTCCTGACTTCAAGATAATTCTCGAAAAGCGACTTTTGATGTTTTGGGTATAGGAAAATAATATCCATAAAACTATAGCAGGGCAGAAGGCTATTAGTATATATATTTTCACCGTACTAACTAATAGAAAGCTAAGTATAGTTAAGGCAATCGTTTTTAAAGAAAAATTCTTCTTGATCAATATTTCGAACGTTCCATAAGTCATCCAGCCAAGACCGAAAAGACAAATAGTATCTTTGAAAATCCCGGACCCCCAAATTGCAACGCTAGGGATAAAAAGAGCACAAACAGCAACTTGCCGAATATATTGAGGGTATATTTTTACAAATGCTCTAAACATAGCCCAAATTCCTGTAAAAGAAATTATAGCAAAGCAAATAGCTGTTGGTATAAAAGTTTTAGCTAAAAACATACTGATAAACGCAGATAAGCTTACAACTATATAATTCGATTTGGCATTGTACCACAATAGGTAGCGGGTGTATTTATAGTAACCTACCGCGTTTTCTTCTGGAATCCCTAGTAATAAATTCAGCCACTTGCCTATCGAATCATCTGCCGCTGTATTAACAATTTGACCCTCATGAAAAAAGTTCAATGTATCCCCCCCTTTATAGTAGAATAAGTATATGCAGCTAATTAAAACCGCACCTAAAATTTTTAAACTTAAGCCGGGTATAAAAAAGTTCCTGTACGGATGCCCTAGAGGGTATTTTTTGTTCCGAAACCTATAAGCGATTGGATATATGATACCTAACAATACAATTGTAATTAAAATTTCCAGTATTAAATTGTATTGAGTCACAGATTTATTTTGCTAGATAAGAATAGTTTTTGGCTGTAAAAGTAACAGTTTGGGATAATATATATAATTTTGTTTTAATTATGCATTACCTAACTGTTTAAGCATTATGCCGAGAATATTACGGATACATAATAGGCTTATTGTAGGTGGCCCCACCTTGAATGTTTTAAATTTGACCAAGCATTTGCAGCCAGATTTTGAGACACTTTTGGTGGTAGGGGAACAGGAGTCTCATGAAAAGGATGCCAGCCCGATGGCTGATCAGATGGGCATTAATAAGGTAATTATTCCTGAAATGGGCCGGGCGATTCATCCCCTGAAAGACTATAGTACCTACTGGAAGCTGAAGAAAGTCATCAAAGATTTTAAACCGGACATTATTCATACCCATGGAGCCAAACCGGGCGCCGTAGGTCGGTTCGCTGCAGCCACGTCTAATGTGCCGGTAATAGTCCATACTTATCATGGGCATGTGTTTCACTCTTACTTTAATAAGACAAAGACCAGAATATACCTCAATATTGAGCGGGCGCTAGGCGCTAGAACAGACGCCTTGATAGCCATTAGCCCCGGACAGCAGAAAGATCTGACCAACTTGTTTCGGATTGCTAAACCTGGTCGTTTCAGAATGATACCACTGGGATTCGACTTAGCGGCTTTTACAAGTGACCAGATAGCGAAACGTATGAAATTTAGACGAGAATTCGGGATCAAAGATGACGAAATAGCCATTGGAATTGTAGGCCGGTTGGTACCCATAAAGAATCATAATTTATTTCTCGAAGCTCTGGCTTATACATTGGAGCATACGGATCGAAAGGTAAAAGCGTTTATAGTAGGTGATGGAGAGACCCGGGAACGACTGATTCGCCAAGCAGGTGAACTGGGAATATCGGTAAACAAGCCAGGACAACCTTTTGATACCGAAAAACGCCTTACTTTTACTTCCTGGAGGATGGACGTAGACGTGGTTAATGCAGGAATAGACATTATGTGCCTAAGTTCGAAGAACGAAGGTACACCGGTGAGTCTGATTGAGGCACAGGCTGCTGGTAAGGCAGTCTTATCCACCAGAGTGGGAGGAATTGCTGACATCATCATAGAAAATGAAACCGGCTTGTTATCAGATATAAAAGACAGGGAGGGTTATTTCAGAAATCTAACTTCCCTGGTCAATGATGATTCCTTGAGGCAAAGACTCGCTGCTAACGGTAACTGGGTATTGGATCGGTATGGCGTGCAGCGCCTGGCATCTGATTTCAGGGCCTTGTATTATGAACTTTTAGAGAAGAAGGAAAAAAATTATGTTCGGCCTGTTTTCAAGGAAAAAAGCTGGCAAGTTTGACGGTTCCCTGCTGGGGGCGGATATGCATTCGCACTTATTACCGGGTATTGATGACGGAGCCAAGGATCTGGAGACTTCAATGTCGCTCATCGGGGGATTGGAGGCTTTAGGCTATAAGAAATTGATTACCACCCCCCATATTCTATGGGATTTATATAAGAATACCCCTGAAATTATCCATGAAAAGTTAGATCTGGTCCGTTCCGAGCTGCAAGAAAGAGGCATCGAAATAGAAATCAATGCTGCTGCAGAGTATTTTCTAGACGACCATATGGCTGAATTACTGGGGAAAAAAATCCCCCTGCTGACCATTAAAGATAATATGGTACTGGTGGAATTCTCAGTGATGCATATGTCCATGCACATGAAGGAAATGATCTTCGATTTGCAAATGGCTGGTTATCAACCTATATTAGCGCATCCTGAACGTTATACCTATTTATACAAGGAATACGACCTACTGCATGATCTGAAGGAAAACGGATGTATGTTTCAATTAAATGCGCTCTCTGCCACCGGTGGCTATGGCCGAACTGTCAGTGAAATGGCAAATTATTTCATGAAACATGATTTTTATGATTTCCTGGGGACGGATATGCATCATTCGGGCCATCTGGAGCGTCTAAAGACTTTCGAACTTAGCCCTAATTTGGAAGAAATGGTCAATAATGGCAGATTCCTTAACAAACAACTGTAGTACTGTCAGGCTTTTAGGTTCGGTAAAGTTTTTGTAATATTTATTTGCAAATACTGCCCGTTGATGTTTAAGCATTAATTTAGCAGTGAACCCTAAAATCAATCAAGAAGCAGCATGGAAAAGGAAAAAGAGTTCAGCGAATTACTGGTTGACAATGCAGGATTTTTAAAGCCCTTTGCAGTCAATCTTACCAAGAATAATGAATCTGCGAACGATTTGTATCAGGAAACTCTGTATAAAGCGTTGGCAAACAGGGAAAAGTACAATACCGGCACCAATATTAAGGCATGGTTATTCACCATCATGCGTAATATCTTTATCAATGATTACCGGCGTAACGCCAAACGCAGAACGGTACTGGACAATACCCCCGAGGATTACCTGATTAATATGAGACAGGTTTCTGTGGTAAATTCCGCAGAAAGCACCTTACGACAGAAAGAGATCGAAGCCGCTATTGAAGGGTTACCGGAGACTTTTAAAGTGCCGTTTAAACTGTATTTTGAAGGCTATAAGTACCAGGAAATTTCCGAATATCTGGATGAACCGCTGGGAACCATTAAGAGTCGGATCCACTTTGCACGTAAATTGTTGAAAGAACAAATTAACAGATACTAAGCAGTAGTAGCTGCTTAAAAAATCTAGGTCCCGCCTTAATGGCGGGATCTTTTCGTTACGGGGGCTATTAATTCGAGATAACTTATAAATTCGCAAAGCAAACAGAAACAGCATTCCATCTACTGATTCCATATTAAACTCTCCCATTGCCTACCTGAAAGGTGTGGGGCCGCAACGGGCTGAGCTCCTGCAAAAGGAGTTGGCTGTATTTAGTTTTCGGGATATGCTGCATCATTTCCCCTTCCGTCATGTCGACAAGACTAGCGTAACCCCGATCAGTCAGTTGACGCCTGCTTCAGATTATGTGCAGTGTGCCGGTGTGCTGGGTCCGCTTCAGATAGTGGGGGAGCGGCAGGGCCGCCGCCTGATTGCCACCCTTCAGGATAAATCAGGAACCTTGGAATTGGTTTGGTTCCGGGCGATACATACCCTGCAAAAAATGCTGCATCCCGGAAGCCTTTATCTGGTTTATGGAAAGCCGGGATGGTACCTGAGCCAGCCTCAAATGGTTCATCCTGAACTGGAAAGTTGGTCGCCGGATAAAGTACAAGGCAAGGCCTTTCTGGAGCCGGTTTATCCTACCACTGAGAAACTGAAAACCAGGGGCCTGGGTGGACGTCAGCTGGGGAAATTGACCGGATTGATCCTACAGCATCTGGGGCCTAAGGATCTGCCGGAAAACCTGCCGGATTCCATGTTGCAGGAATTAAGGCTGATGCCCCGGTACGATGCTTTCCGGTACATACATTTCCCGCCTTCGCTGCAGCATTACGAACAGGCGGTCCGCCGCCTGAAGTTTGAGGAAATTTTCCTCGCGCAGTTGCGCATTAACCTCCTGAGATCCCAGCGACACCGGTTTTCCCGTGGTCATGTTTTTGATCAGGTAGGCGCGCTGTTCAACGACTTTTACAGCCGATATCTGCCTTTTGAACTTACCGGTGCCCAAAAGCGAGTATTAAAGGAGATTAGAAATGATACGGCCCGCGGCCGGCAGATGAACCGGTTGCTTCAGGGGGACGTGGGCAGCGGGAAAACCATCGTTGCCCTTTTATGCATGCTACTGGCTGCAGATAATGGGTATCAGTCAGTTTTGATGGCTCCTACTGAAATACTGGCGCGGCAGCATTTTCAAGGAATTTCCGAATTATTGAGGGATTTAGATCTGGAGCTGGCCTTGTTGACCGGTTCCGTTAAGGGAAAACAGCGCCGACAGATACTTCAAGGGATCAATACCGGAGACATTCGGATATTAATTGGTACCCACGCCGTAATTGAAGACACCGTACAGTTTCAGAATCTGGGCCTGGTAATAGTAGACGAACAGCACCGTTTTGGCGTGGCACAAAGAGCCCGACTCTGGGAGAAAAATGAAATCCCTCCCCATGTACTGGTCATGACCGCCACGCCGATTCCCCGCACCCTGGCCATGACGGCATATGGGGATCTGGACTATAGCGTCATCGATGAACTGCCGCCTGGCCGCCAGCCGATACAAACGGTGCATCGTTTTGATACGGACCGCAGTAATGTCATGGATTTTCTGAAAGCAGAAATTAGTCTGGGGCGCCAGATTTATATCATTTTTCCGCTAATTGAGGAAAGCGAAAAGCTGGACTATGAGAACCTGATGCAGGGATATGAGCAGGTCAAAACCTATTTTCCGGAACCGCAGTATTATATCAGCATGGTACATGGTCGGCAACCCGGCCCACAGAAAGAGATAAATATGCAACGCTTCGTGGAACATGATACACAGATCATGGTATCCACTACGGTCATTGAAGTAGGAGTTAATGTCCCCAATGCATCCGTGATGGTTATTGAAAGTGCGGAGAAATTCGGACTCTCCCAGTTGCATCAGCTACGAGGTCGGGTGGGTCGGGGCGCCGAGAAAAGTTATTGCATCCTGCTGACCGGCAGAAAACTGGGCAATGAAGCCCGGGAACGTATGAAAATCATGACTTCGACCAATAATGGATTTGTAATTGCCGAAAAAGACCTGGAACTCAGAGGACCTGGCGATATTGAAGGTACCCGGCAGAGTGGTGCCCTGAATTTCAAACTGGCCAATATCGTCAATGACCGGGCCATGGTCGATGTGGCAAGAAAAATGACCGAACGCATACTCACTGAAGACCCGGAACTCATTTTACCGCAACATGAACGACTGAAAAAATTTCTTCAATCCCAGAAAGGCAAGACGGCCTGGAGTAAAATTTCCTGAATTTTGGATTTACCGGTAGGTAGTATACAGAAATGGCTCCGATAAGGAGCCATTTCTGAAAAGTTCAATAAAAAGATTACTTAGAAATTCTTGGAAATACCAATACTTACAGATTTTCCAAAATTTACGTTGAAATTGCTGTTCTTGATATCGGTTTCGTTGAATTTTTTGGAAGTGTATTCAATACCGCCGATATTAAAATTCAGCCCAAATCCGTTTTTCACATTGATAAATACGGCAGGAAAGAACCCAACGTTAAAACCAGTCTGCTCCTGAGAATCAATATTTTCCCCATCTTCTTTCATTGTAGAAGACAGATACTGGCCTTGAAGCTGGCCGAACAAAGAAAATACTTCACTCAGCGGCTGGGTATAACGGACAAAGGGGCCTACGCCTAGGGTAGTTGTCTTAACATCTTCCGCATAGGTGGTGCCGGGCAATCCTTCCAATTCATCAATTAAGGAAATTGGAACCCTGTTTTTGTTGGTGGCAATAGAACCAACTACACCTGCTGTCCAATTGTCATTGAACTGATACCCAATGGTAGGGGCAAATTCCAGGGTGTTGGATTTTTCTGTATCATCTTCACCATAGTCTTTGGTATAGCTGCTGAAATCAACATTTCCACCCACTAAAATACTGCCGGATTGGGCGTTAGCAAGGGCTACAGAACTTAAGGCGGCGAGGCCTAAAAAGATTTTTTTCATAAATAGGTATTTAAAATTTCGGCGCAAGGTATGACATTAACATATCATAACGGTAACAATTTGATGAAAAACCTTTCTTTTCCACTCACTTTGTTCTTTAGCTAGTATGTTATTCAGGTGCCCGTGCCATAGTTACAAATGTTTTCTTCCCCCGGTCTGGAAAAATATGCGGGTGATTAGCTTATTTGCTTTAAATTTATGGGGGTGAAGGGGATTTTTGCCTTTGACAGAAGCACAAGCGACTGAAGGCAGATTTATAGTTCAAGCCAATAAAACTCGATTCATATGAAATTATCTGAAATGAAAGCCGGAGACTGGGTAGTTATTAATGATGAAGGCGTGCAGCGGGAGGGCACTGTGATTAGTGTCAGTAATGAAGATCATAAAGTGCAGGTAAACAACGGAATACAGGATTTCTGGTATGAAGCCGATCAATTAGCTCCTCTGGAACTCAACGAAGCACAATTATTCAAACTGGGTTTTGAACGTATGGAATCCGAACAAGGTGCCAAGTACGGGAAAGGCCCTTTCCGGGTTATATCTCCCTCATCATCAGACTTTTCTACAGTTGAAGCCTGGTACCGGGAAGACCGGCGCTATTTTGACCATCCGATTTCGGTGCATCATTTACAGAATATTTATCTGCAGATGACCAAAGTGCAGCTCCAAGCTTGATTTTTACCTTATTTTTGTGCGAAGTCACGTTACCTGCTTTAAATTTAATAAAGCAGGTTTTTTATTTATAACAATTTATTCCTATCTTTGCAGCCCTAAAATTTTTATGGCTAAACAACCCTTAATAAAACAAGACGGTGTGATCCTGGAGGCCTTGTCCAACGCAATGTTCCGGGTGAAATTAGAGAATGGGCATGAAATTTTAGCGACTATATCGGGAAAAATGAGGATGCACTATATCCGCATTCTACCCGGAGATAAAGTGGGACTGGAAATGTCGCCTTATGATCTGACAAGAGGGCGCATTAATTTCAGATATAAAAATTAATTACCCTGGGCGGTAAAAGCACAGGACCTAAATAGTAAATTATGAGAGTCAGGGCATCCATAAAGAAGCGCAGCGCGGATTGCAAAATTGTACGCCGCAAAGGAAAGCTGTACATCATTAACAAAAAGAATCCCCGCTATAAGCAGCGTCAGGGATAATATTCCTACGGCCCATCCTGGTGGTGGGAAGGAAGCGTTAAGTTGAATGTTTAACATTTAGAATTTAAAATAATAATATGGCACGTATTGCCGGTGTTGATTTACCAAAAAATAAAAGAGGCGAAATAGGGTTAACCTATATCTACGGAATCGGACCCTCGACCGCAAAATATATTCTGGATAAGAATAGTATTGACCGGAATAAGAAAGTGCATGAATGGGATGATAATGATCTGAACGCCATTCGTTCTACCATTACTGAAGAACTGAAAGTTGAAGGTCAGCTGCGGAGTGAAGTACAGATGAACATCAAGCGTCTGTTGGATATTGCCTGTTATCGTGGTTTACGTCACAGAAAAGGACTGCCGGTTCGCGGTCAGCGTACTAAGACCAACAGTCGTACCCGCAAGGGCAAGCGTAAGACCGTAGCCGGTAAGAAGAAAGCCGCTAAGAAATAATTAGAGGAATTGCGTAAAAGCCTTGAGCTCCCGAGCTTTAGGCTTTTTTGCATGTTTGCACCAGATATTACCTGATCGATTACGGAAGCCCGGGTGCAGGAATAGGGTTGATCAGGGTTGTTCTGAAAAAGAACAATTATTAATTTTTTAAAGATTACCTTTTAGTAAAATGGCAAAAGCACAATTAAGCGCAAAAGCAGCCGCAAAAAAAAGAATCGTAAAAGTAGATTCCTATGGCGATGCGCACATTTCCGCGACATTCAACAATATTATTATAAGCCTTACCAATAAGAGCGGTCAGGTGATTTCATGGAGCAGCGCCGGTAAAATGGGCTTCCGTGGATCTAAAAAGAATACACCTTATGCGGCCCAGACAGCAGCTGCAGATGCAGCCAAAGTTGCTGTTGACGCCGGTCTGAAGAAAGTGGACGTTTTTGTGAAAGGTCCTGGTTCCGGTAGAGAAGGTGCGATTCGCTCTCTTTCTCAGAGCGGTATCGAGATTGTAACCATTAAGGATGTGACTCCGTTGCCTCATAATGGTTGTCGTCCTCCCAAGAAAAGAAGGGTATAATCCTTTTTACAGGTCTGCTGGTCTTTTACGGATTTATGCCGGCCGCTTCAGCAATTAGTTCTTTAAAATATTGTGTACAGACAGTCCCCATTCGGGAAATCATAGTAATGCTATGCTGATGGCTGCCTGCGACAATAGATATAGCCAATTGGCTTTTCATTTTTATAAAGGGTACTCAATTAATTTTTTACAAAGCTTTTTACTGATTGAAGTACCGGTTTTTAAAAAAGCTTAAATGAAAGTATAATTATGGCACGTTACAATGGTCCTAAGACCAAGATCTCCCGTATTTTCGGAGAGCCTATTTTAGGCAATGGTAAATGGTTGGGTAAGAACAGCAACCCGCCCGGTATGCACGGTGAAAAACGCAAACGTAAAACCCTTGGTGAATACGCTTTGCAATTGCGTGAAAAACAAAAAGCTAAATACACTTATGGTGTTTTAGAGAAACAATTCCGCAAAACTTACGAAGAAGCTAACCGTCGTAAAGGTGTAACCGGTGATAACCTTATCAAATTACTTGAATCACGTTTGGACAACACTGTGTTTCGTTTGGGCATTGCACCCAGCCGTCCGGCAGCCCGGCAGCTGGTGAGCCACAAGCACATTGAGGTCAACGGTGAAGTGGTAAATATCCCCAGCTATTCTCTGAAAGCGGGTGATATCGTTTCTATCAAAGAGAACAGCAAGACACGCAGTTCTATCACCAGCCAGGTGAGTCCCAAGAACCCCAAGTATTCATGGCTGGATTTTAACGAAACCACATTTACCGGTACTTTCATTACTTATCCTGAAAGGGAGAATGTTCCTGAGAATATCAAGGAACAACTGATCGTTGAATTGTACAACAAGTAATTTGTTAGTGAACAGGTCGGCTTTGGACCAGGTTTCGAAGGCGACTTTGACTGTATCACTATTCACCATTAACAATCATAAAATATGGCAATTTTAAATTTTCAGCAGCCCGATAAAATCATCTTACAGAAAGCTTCTGATTTTGAAGCTCAGTTTGAGTTTGCTCCCCTGGAACCCGGATATGGTGTTACCATTGGAAATGCCCTTCGCAGGGTCCTGTTAAGTTCTCTGGAAGGTTATGCCATTACTGCAATCCGCATCGATGGCGTGGATCATGAGTTTGCTACAATAAAAGGTATAAGTGAAGATCTGGTTGAAATTATCCTGAATTTAAAGCAGGTACGTTTCAAAAAAGTAGTAGATCATGAAGTAGCTAACGAGAAAATCTCTCTTTCTGTTAAAAACCAGACCCAGTTTACTGCAGCCATGATTGCCGAAGGTACCCAGACCTTTGAAATCATGAACCCGGAACTGGCTATCTGTACGTTGGACTCTTCCGCCAAACTGGATATTGAACTGACGATAGGTAAAGGTCGCGGATATGTACCTGCAGAAGAAAATGATATTCCGGATGCACCCGTAGGTGTGATCGCTATTGATTCCATCTATACCCCCATCAAGAATGTAAAATACAGTATTGAAAATACCCGTGTGGAACAACGCACTGACTATGAGAAACTGATCATGGAAGTGGTGACCGACGGTACGATTCATCCCGAAGATGCTGTAAAGCAGGCCAGCCGGATTCTGATTCAGCACCTGATGATCATTACGGATGAAAACATCACTTTTGACAACAAGGAAGAAAAGAAAGAAGACCTGGTTGACGAAAGTACTTTGCAATTACGTAAAGTGCTGAAGACACCTCTGGAAGATCTGGATCTGTCAGTGCGGGCATTCAATTGTCTGAAAGCCGCCAAAATCAATTCTTTAAGTGAACTGGTACAATACGAACAGGAAGACCTGATGAAATTCCGCAATTTCGGTCAGAAATCTCTGTCTGAGATTGAGCAGGTACTGAATGAAAGAGGCCTGGGATTCGGAATGGATCTTCAGAAATTGGGTATTGATAAAGACGACTATTAGTCCGATCGGGTGGTTCGCTGATCGCAGGCGACCATCACAATCAATTACTCCCTGAAGAAATGGGAGTTAGGTTGCAATTCCCTGACTACGGTGCAACCGATATTATTAACAACGGAGGGGGCTCTAAATTACCGGCCACCCGTCCACAAAACAACAAGTCATGCGTCACGGAGACAAAATTAAAAATTTAAGTCGCACCAAGGCCCACAGAGAAGCTTTATTGGCCAATCTTTCCTGCCAGTTAATCAAACATAAACGTATAGTTACTACAATTGCCAAAGCAAAAGCTTTGCGTGTTTATGTAGAGCCGCTGATTACTAAAAGTAAAGACAATACGACCCATCAACGCCGGATCGTCTTTTCCCATTTACAGGATAAAGAAGCCATCAAGGAATTATTTGATACTATAGCAGCCAAAGTAGGCGGTCGTCCAGGCGGTTATACCCGGATCATTAAATTAGGTATCCGCCCCGGTGATGCTGCTGAAAAAGCGATGATCGAACTGGTTGATTTCAATGAAATCTATGGTAAAGGTGTCGCGTCTGATGAAAAAGCGGCTGGCAAACGTACCCGTCGCCGTGGTGGTGCCGCTAAGAAAAAAGCCGAGGCAGCACCTGAAGCCACTGCAACAGAAGCCGTTGAAGCACCTGAAGCGGTGGTTGAAGCTCCTGCTGAGGCTACAACCGAAGCCCCGGAAACAGCTGCTCCTGCTCAGGATACTACATCAGAAGCCGGTGAAGCAATAGAAAAAGAAGCCTAGTACTTTGATACTGAACTTTATAATGAAAAAAGCCCTGCATTGCGGGGCTTTTTTCATTACCGGAGGTTCCGATTATTCTGTTTCTACAACCCCACCGGTAACCGTATACTTCATAGCGTCCGCGGGTTTAAGATGTTCAATGGGCTTAATCCGCTCCTTGGGCAGGATATAGAGTTGCCCCGCGAAATTATATGCCTGGGGAACATATACTGCTACCATATCCTGTCCCATGTCAAATTTTTCCATTTCATCATCTGTAAGAAATCCTACGATCCATACATCATTATTAAACACGTTGGCCAGCACCGCTTTGGTAAATTTCTTCTTATCGCCACCAAAAGCCTGAAAGAAATCCTTAATGGACTTATAAATCAGTTTGATACCGGGGGTACGTTCCAGCCAGTGATCGAAGAAATTTATAACACTGCCCATGATAATATAACTACTGAGCCAGCCAATAAATACAATAAAGGCTATGATGATAATAAAGCCGATTCCCGGGGTCTCAAAGACAGCCGGGCGTAACAATCCGTCCACCCAGGTGAAAATGGTATAAAGGATATAGGCCGTTATACTGACAGGCGCCAGGATCACAATTCCCTGCACAAAATACCTGAACAGGCGTTTGATCGGGGAATCCCTTCTGGTAGGCGTGGTTTGATTTTCCATAGATGCAAGATAGCAACTTCTGTTGATGGCGCACCAGTCGCCGGCCACTGTTTTATTGACCTTTAGGTTCGCATATTTGCCGTTTACCAGCTGTTTTCGGCAGTTGACCTAAAAAATATTTGAAAGCTCGTAGAGTAATTTATTTTTGAATCCGTTTTCTTTTCTAGATATCCGGTTACAAGAAAAATTTTACAGGAAACTTTTGTAACTAAAATAGTTTCCTTAGTTTCGCGCAGATCTTATGGATAGCATATCGGAATTTAAACTAAGAATTGGGGAGAAGGCGAAAGAATTGTTTATGCAATATGGGATTCGGAGCGTAAGCATGGATGATATTGCAAATGCCCTGGGAAGTAGTAAGAAGACCCTCTATCAGAGTTATACTGATAAGAATGCCCTTGTAACCGAAGTCTTGAGTGCAATATTGGAGCTCAATAAATCAAATTGCGAGCACTGCAGGCAGGTAGCTGAAAATGCCATTCAGGAATGTTTTCTGGCCATGAATAACGTATCCGAGATGATGAAGCGGTTGAATCCCGTCTTTCTTTTTGATTTAAAGAAATATCATCCGCAGGCCTATCAAATGTTCCAGCGTTTTAAACAGGAGGATTTGTACTCTTTTATCCGGCTTAGTATTGAATGGGGAATAAAAGATGGATTGTTTCGCTCGGATATCGATCTGGGGCTGGCGGCGAGACTCAGAGTAGAAAGCATTGATCTGCCTTTCTCCAAAGAATTTCATGAACATGTGAAACTGGGGTTGGTGGAAATGCAGGAACAATTGTCCTACTTGTTTCTATTTGGAATAGCGACCCCAAAAGGTATGAAACTCATTGAAAAATACAAACTGCAAAGCGCAAAAAAGTAAATATGAGAACAACAAAATTTATAGCAGCTTTAATGCTGTTACTCAGTTTCACCGGTATTTCGGCGCAGGAACTGCATGAATTCTCCCTTCAACAGGTGCTGGATTATGCCCAGAAGAATAATGTCCAGCTGAAAAACGCACAACTGGATGTTCAGCTGCAGGAGCAGGTTAATCGTGAAGTCACTGGTTCCGCCTATCCCCAGATTAGCGCCAATGGTAATCTTACCTATAATCCAGATGTGGCGGTTCAGCGTTTCCCCAATTTCTTCGCACCGGCAATTATTGGCGTGCTACAGCAACTGGACGTGCGTGACGGTAATGGTGATCCAATCGGTTCCGACCCAAGTGGCGACTACGGTTTTATTGATGCCCAATTTGGCACCAAGTGGACTTCCAATGCCGGACTTTCACTGAGTCAGATACTTTTTGACGGACAGGTATTTACCGGACTCAGGGCCAGAAAATCACTGATCGAATATCAAGAGAAAAATGCGGAACTGACCTTTGAACAGGTGAAGCTGAATATTTCCAAAATTTATTATCAACTGGTCATCAGTAAAACCCAGCTGGCATTAATTGACTCCAACCTGGCATTGATTAACAAGAACATACATGATACAAAAATTATGTATGACAATGGTTTTACGGAAATGCTGGAAATCGATAAACTGAATGTCCTGCTGGCGAATACCAAATCCCAGAAAGTGCAGGTCGTCAATGGGGTAGTAAACGGCTACCTGGGGCTGAAATTATTAATGGGCATGCCGATGAAGGACCAGCTGGTGCTTACCGATACCCTGACAGATGACCAGTTAAAAGAAGGGTTAATGGAAGCTACCGCCCTCCCTTTCGATTATGCACAGCGCAAGGATTACCAGGCAGCTCTTCTGGGTGAGAAGCTCAACGAGTATGATATTCAACGCTACAAGTACAGTAAGATACCCACTTTGTCACTCAGCGGCAGCTATTCTAAAATGGCCATGGAGAATTCTTTGAGCAAGACGATGGAGGGTCCCTGGTTTACGGCCAGTTCGATCGCCCTGAACCTGCATATTCCGATCTTTAGCGGATTTGCTACCAACGCCAGAATTGCCCAGGCCCGCATTAAGTTACGCAAAACTCAGAATCAAATTGAAGCCCTTAAACTGAACATTGATCAGGAAAGGGAAACAGCCATTAACTCCTTCAAATCCGCTATTAGTGATATGGATTATCAGAAGCAGAATATGGCTTTGGCAGAAAAAGTCTATCAGCAGACCAAGAAAAAATATGAAGTAGGTACCGGCAGTCAGCTGGAGATCGATAATGCGCGGGTGCAATTACAGACGGCCCAGACAAACTATTATAATGCATTGTACAATGCTGTAATCGCGAAAGTGGATTACTTAAAAGCAACAGGAAAACTTTAAAACCGGACTATAAAACTTTAAATCACATACTATGCGAGCTATTTTAAAACTGTCGACACTCTTGATTTTCGCACTGGCGCTAGCTTCTTGCGGAGGTGGAAAAAAGGAGGAGCGCAGCAAACTCAATGATAAAAAAACGGAGCTGCAAAAGCTCAAAGGCGAACAACAGAAGCTCAACGAACAGATTAATAAACTCCAGGACGAGATAGCTGTGCTGGATCCCAGTTCAGTAAAAGCCAAACTTGTTTCCGTGGAACAGATCGGCGAATCCGCTTTCAATCATTTTATCGACTTACAAGGTAAAGTGGATGCCCGGAAAACTGCTTATGTAGCACCCAGAAATGGTCAGGGTGGTATCGTGCGGGCGATTTATGTAAAACAGGGGGACCGCGTACGCAGAGGTCAGGCCCTGCTGAAACTCGATGATGCCATACCGCGCCAACAGGCCGTTGCAGCCAACCAGCAGGTAGCTACTGTCAAAGCCCAGCTGGATCTAGCGAAAACCACCTACCAGAGACAGAAAAATCTTTGGGACAATAACATCGGTGCGGAAATGCAGGTCATCCAGGCCAAGGCAACCGTAGAGCAGCTGACAGCCCAGTTAAAAGCAGCGGAAGCTCAGGCTGCAACGGCGAAGGAACAACTTTCTTTCAGTACCGTAACCGCTGATATTGATGGCACGGTGGATCAGGTAAATATCCGGGTGGGTGAAATGTTCACGGGGATGTCCACATCCGGTCCCCAGATTTCCATTGTAAATACATCTCAATTGAAATTGATCGTAGATGTACCTGAGAATTATATCGACCGCGTACAGCAGGGATCGCCCCTGGTTGTTACCCTGCCGGAAGCAAACAACCGGACTATTAATACCAGGGCATCGGTGGTAAGTAAACTGATTAACCCATCTTCACGCACTTTCTATGTAGAAGCAAATCTGCCCGCAGATAAATCTATCCGTGCCAATCAGATTGCCAAAGTGCAGATTCAGGATTACAGTCGTGACGAAGCGATTACGATACCGGTCAATACCCTCCAGACCGACGAAAAAGGCAAGTACGTGCTGGTAGCGGTTACTGAAAATGGGAAATTGGTAGCCCGTAAGAAATCGATCATTGTCGGAGAACTATATGGTGAGCGTCTCGAAGTGAAAAGCGGCCTGGCTATCGGTGATAAAATCATTACCGAAGGATTTCAGAGCCTTTACGACGGTCAGGTAATAACTACCGCTCAATAAGCAAGGTATGAACCGGCGTAATATTTTCGAGCAAAGGAAGGTTCCCCTTAAACAGAAACCTTAACCATTCAAATTAAAGAAATCAAACAATATGTCTGCGTTAGAAAACTTCAAAGGCAAGTTCAAAGAGTTTAAGCCCACTTCCTGGGCGATCCGAAGCAGAACTTTTATCTATTTATTAATTCTGGCCGTAACGGGCTGGGGTACCATGCTGTTCATGACCCTGCCTAAAGAGCAGTTTCCGGATATTGTGATACCGACCATTTATGTATCAACAATCTATGTCGGTAACTCTCCCAAGGACATGGAAAATCTGGTAACCCAGCCGATTGAAAAGCAGATTAAGGGGATTACCGGGGCCAAAATAAGCAAGGTTACCAGTACCAGTGTAAACGACTATTCCGCTATCATGGTGGAATTCGGTACCGATGTGAAAGTGGACGTGGCATTGCAGAAAGTCAAGGACGCGATTGATAAGGCATCACAGGATCTGCCGACTGATCTTACTCAGGAGCCTACAGCGCTTGAAGTCAGTTTTTCGGAAATGCCGATTATGTATGTGAATATCAGCGGAGACTATGATCCGCAACGGCTGAAGAGTTTTGCAGATGACCTGCAGGATAAACTGGAGGAACTGCCCCAGATCAACCGGATTGATCTGGTTGGTGCTCCCGAACGCGAATTCCAAATCAATGTCGATAATGACCGGATGCAGGCGGCCGGATTGACATTTAACGATATTGCCGGGGCGATCCAGAATGAGAATATGGACATTTCAGGCGGTCAGCTGGATGTGGGCAATATGCAACGGACCCTGCAATTGAAAGGACAGTTCAAAACTGCTGCTGATATTGAGCAGGTGGTCCTGCGCAACTCAAAAGGAGCACCCATTTATCTCAAGAATATCGCTACGATCAAGGATACCATTAAGGACCGGGACAGTTATGCCCGTCTGGATGGTAAAAATGTTATTACGCTTAACGTGATCAAGCGAAGCGGGGAAAACCTGATAGAAACCAGTGATATGGTGAAACAGGTAACTGAGGAGCTCAAGGAAAATTCTTTTCCCAAAGATCTGGACGTGCGGGTGACTGGTGATTCCAGTATTAGTACCCGGACATCGTTTAACGATCTGGTCAACTCAATCGTTATCGGCTTTATTCTGGTGTTGCTGATTCTGATGTTTTTTATGGGGGTCACTAATGCCTTCTTCGTGGCCTTGAGTGTGCCGCTCAGTATGTTTGTGGCATTTATTTTTCTACCGTTGGGAGCGCCTATTGCAGGAACGGATATTACCCTGAACTTTATAGTCCTCTTTGCCCTGCTATTTGGCCTGGGGATTATCGTGGACGATGCGATTGTGGTAATTGAAAACACCCACCGGATATTTACGGAAGGAAAAGGTCAGATCAACAGCGAAAAAGCAGCAAAAATAGCTGCTGGAGAAGTATGGTATCCTGTACTGGCCGGTACGCTGACCACCCTGGCACCCTTTTTCCCGTTATTGTTCTGGCCGGGTATTATCGGGAAATTTATGATTTACCTGCCACTGATGCTGATCTTCACCCTGACCGCATCACTGATTGTGGCTTTTATCATGAACCCGGTATTTGCCGTTGACTTCATGAACCATGCGGAATCGGATAAGAAGGAACCCAAGTCTGCTATATTCCGAAAGCCTTATTTCTGGATCATGCTGGGAGTAGGACTGTTGCTGGATCTGGTCGGTGCCTCATTCTTTGGCAACCTGCTGATCTTTCTGTTGATACTTATGGTGCTCAACCGCTACTTTTTTGACGGATGGATTCACGCTTTCCAGAATAAGGTATTGCCCTGGATTATGGACCATTACGAAAGCCTGTTGCGTTGGGCCCTGAAAGGCTGGCATCCGGTTGGATTACTGCTGGGTGCAGTGGGCTTATTCATACTATCAGTTGTCGTTTTTGGTGCATTAGGTAAATCACCGGTATTCTTTCCCAGTGGTGATCCGAACCAGATATACGTTTACCTGAAATTACCTACCGGCACCCGCGTGGAGATTACCGATAGTATTACCCGGCAACTGGAGAATAAAGTATTTAGAGTGCTGGATATGGATCCCGAGAAAGGGAAAACCAATCCAATGGTAGAAAGTGTGATTACCAACGTGGCAGTGGGTGCTGCTGATCCCAATAGTGGTGACAGGAGTACCCGGAGTGAGCTGGGACGGATCCAGGTATCCTTTGTCGAGTATGAGAAGCGGGATGGAAAATCCTCCGCTCCGTATCTGGACAGTATTCGAGCAGCCATAAAAGGGATTCCCGGTGCTGAAATTTCGGTCGATAAAGAAGCCAATGGCCCTCCCACAGATCCGCCGGTGAATATTGAAGTTGCCAGTGAGGACTTTGACAATCTGATCGAAACAGCCGTGAATCTGAAAAACTATCTGGACAGCATCCAGACACCTGGTGTGGAAGAGCTGAAAATGGATATCGATTTGAGGAGCCCGGAAATCTCGCTTACGGTGGACCGCCAGCGAGCCATGAGTGAAGGTATCTCTTCGGCGCAGATCGGCCAGACCATCCGTACCGCATTGTTCGGATTGGAAGCTTCCAAGATCAAGGATGGGGAAGATGAGTATAAGATTCAGGTGCGCAATGAGGAAATGCAACGTAAGAATCTCGTCAATCTCCTGAATCAGAAAATCGGCTTTATGGATATGGCCTCCGGGCAGTATCGACAGATTCCTGTAGCATCGCTGGTAAAAGTAGATTATACCAATACCCTCGGAAGTGTACAACGTAAGAACCAGAAACGGGTCATTACCATCCGGTCAAATGTGCTGGAGACCCAGGGTTATACCGCAACATCAGTGAATCAGGAACTCAAACGTCATATTGATAATTTTAAATCCGTGCCTGATGGCGTAACCATCAAGCAAACCGGTGAGGGCGAACAGCAGGCAGAGACCGGGGCCTTCCTTTCCAAGGCGCTCGTGATGGCACTAATCATCATCCTGGCCATCCTGGTTGTACAGTTCAATTCCGTGAGTAAGGCGGTCATCATTCTTACCGAGATCGTGTTTAGTGTGATCGGTGTACTCTTTGGCTTCGCGCTGACCGGCATGACTGTATCCGTCGTAATGACCGGTGTGGGTATTTTGGGACTCGCGGGTATCGTTATCAAGAACGGGATCCTGGTGATCGAGTTTGCAGATGAATTGCGGGCAAGGGGACTCAAGACCCGGGATGCTGTGATTCAGGCCGGCAAGACCCGGATTATTCCGGTGCTGCTGACGGCATTGGCAGCGATTCTGGCGCTGATTCCGCTGGCGGTAGGATTTAATATCAACTTTATCACCTTGTTTTCAGACCTCAATCCACATATCTTCTTTGGGGGTGACAATGCGGCCTTCTGGAAGCCCCTGTCATGGACCATTATCTTCGGCCTGGCATTCGCTTTCTTTATGACCTTGTTTATGGTACCCAGTATGTACCTGATCGCAGAGCGGCTCAAACGTCCGATGCGCAGAACTTTCGGTGGAAGATGGATTTCATTTATGGGGATACCTCCATTTATCTTTATCTTCTTTATACTCATGGTCATTCAGACGATGATTCAAAAACGCCGGGTAAGGCGTCGGGCAAATCGTCTGGCGGATAAAAACACCTATAAGGTAAACGAATCCTTTACCGGTAGCTGGTTCTAATACTTGATCTATCAGAAATAAACTAAAGGGAGGCACAAGCCTCCCTTTAGTCATTTTAGCAGTAGGTCATAGACCCACTTTCATAGAATGGCAGGATGATGATTCAGGTGCGCCTGCTTACAGGGGCGATCCTGAAGCGATGAATGCTTTAGTTAATTTACAATCCATCTCCATTCTGCGTTCGGATTATCCGGGTAAAAGGATAGGATAGGAAAAAGCCACCACTGGGAAGTGATGGCTTCTATCAGCTAATTCAAAATATACCGTTTTTCAGCCGGTCTTTAGAACGTGTATCTGGCAGAGACACCCACATTCGGATAAAAGCCATTATAATAGTCGTAAGCTTCTACAATGTGGAATGTAGGACGGACATCGGCGGAAACCGCCAGGGGAATCTTGGAAAATTTATAATCCGCACCACCGGTAGGGAACAGGCCCAGATTAAAACCCTGCCTGTCATCATAAGTAGAAAAGGAATGGGACGCCACAATACCGCCGCCCACGAACCATTTTAAACCAGGTACCGGTTTGATATCAAAATGGTGTTGGTAGGATCCGGATGCAGATAGGTTGACCCATTTGTCATTTCTGTTGTTGTAAGGACGAACACCCAGGTCAATTTCAATAGCGCTGGCCGGACTCATAAAGGTCTTATAGGCTGCTGCAACCACATCATAATAACCACTTCCCAGACGCAGGCCGATGGACTGCTTATAAGAAGTCTGGCCTATAACCGCCGAAGACATCCCTATCAGGGCTACCACAAAAAAGAGTTTAATTTTCATAAAATATAGATTTAATTACAAAATGTCTGCAAAGCTAATTCAATCCTGTTAAAAGAAAAATACCGGATTTTAGTTGTTGTTTAATAATGATACTGATCAAATAAAAAAGGTTCGCACATAGCGCGAACCTTTAAGCTTGTATGGACCGATAACGGGATTAATAATCTTTGTCGTATCCGCCGCCGCCGTAACCGCCACCACCGTAGCCGCCACTTTTTCTGTAGCCGCCACCGCCGCCGCCGTTGCCGAAGCTTCTTTTTTTGTAACCGCCGCCGCTGCCTTCTTTGGGCTTGCTTTCGTTTACAACGATATTGCGACTGTCTACTTCAGTACCGTTTAAGGCATCGATAGCAGCTTGTGCTTCTGCATCATTGGCCATTTCAACAAAGCCAAATCCTTTGCTGCGGCTGGTAAATTTGTCAACAATAATTTTTGCGGAAGCCACTTCGCCGTAGGGAGCGAATAAATTCTG
Source organism: Niabella terrae (assembly GCF_054783135.1). NCBI lineage: Bacteria > Pseudomonadati > Bacteroidota > Chitinophagia > Chitinophagales > Chitinophagaceae > Niabella > Niabella terrae. The sequence continues at coordinate 78,284 of NZ_BAAGRD010000001.1, read as the reverse complement.
TAAATCCTGATCTTTCAGGTTCCAACTCAGGTTACCTACATAAATGTTCATTTCTTGTTTTTTTATAAATGAGAGATAAAAGTGAAAAAACAGGATGTAAAGCCAATGAACATGTTACATATTCAGGAACCTTATAAACTGAATAAACACCGAAATTTACTCAAAGATAAGCGAAAAACTATCACTTTTACAGCCTGTCTGCATAAAAAACGCCCCGCTGATGCGGGGCGTGAATGGTTTTAGTTGTAGTAGTTAGGGTATTTATTCCGCAACTACTTCAAAATCAAGCTCTGTGGTATGACCATTGCCAAAATCAATAGTGGCTTTATGGGTGCCTAATTCTTTCACTTCTTCCACAATATTGATCCTTTTGCGGTCGATTTCATACCCTTTTTGCTCACGAATGGCCCTGCTGATTTGCAGGTTGGTTACACTACCGAAAATTTTACCACTGGTACCGGTTTTAGCCCCGATTTTCAAAGGAGCGGCTTTCAGTTTGCTGATTACATCGTTGATGGTTGCCAGCAGTGCAGCTTCTTTTTTACGGACCTGTTTTAACCTTTCTTCCAGTTGTTTTTTATTTCCTGCGTTGTGTTCCACCGCTAATTTACGTGGCAGTAAAAAGTTCCGGGCATAGCCGTTTTTTACTTTTACCACTTCGTTGGCGGCACCCAGGTTGTCCACATCCTGAATTAAAATTACTTCCATTATTTTGTTTTTTTCCCCAATGAATCAAAGGCTTCATTGTCCCTGCTTCGGCGGGTTAGGGGAGGCCTTTATTTTAAAAGATCAGTAACATAGGGCAGGAGTGCCATCTGACGGGCCTTTTTAACCGCATCAGAAACCCTGCGCTGAAATTTCAGACTGTTACCGGTAAGGCGACGAGGCAATAATTTGCCCTGCTCATTCAGGAATTTCTTGAGAAATTCTACGTCTTTATAATCAACGTAGCGGATGCCATATTTTTTAAAACGACAGAACTTCTTAACGCGTTTGTCCGTCTTAATGGCTGTCAGGTATTTGATTTCATTTTTTGCCATAATACTAAGCCTCCACTGCTTTTTCGGTTCCGGTTTTTACGCCACTTGCCTTTTTAGCATTGTACTCAACGGCGTATTTGTCGAGTTTAGTGCAGAGATGACGAAGTACTGATTCGTCGCGAAGAAGCTGGATTTTAAGCTTCTCATTGAAGTCGGATGGCGCAGTATATTCCATAACCCAGTATAAACCAGTGGTTTTTTTCTGGATCGGATACGCCAGTGATTTCAGTCCCCAGGGGTTGTCGTGTACGATCGTTCCGCCCGCTTCAGTTACCATGTTGGCAAACTTTTTCTGCGCTGCGGTAAAATCGTCGTCACTCAATACCGGGGTAAAAATCACCATCAATTCATAATTGTTCATTACCCTTTTAAATTTAATTAGAAAATAACCTCAACCTTCCGGCTAAGGGGCTGCAAAGATAAGATTTTTACCGGAAAAAGCCCATAAATCGGGGCCCTGAGCGCCAACGTGGTAGTCTTCCGCTTATATTGCTGATTATCAGTAACTAATGCCCTTGCGATCCATAATTTCATCGGGACGTTCCCTAACGGCAAATCCAAAGCTTTCATAGAGCCCATGGGCATCCCGGGTTGCCAGCGAACTGCGCCGCAAACCAAGCCCATCGGCCAGTTGACAAAAAAGATCCACCATTTTTTTAGCCAGCCCGCTGCCACGATGGGCTTCCAGGATAAAAATATCTGCCAGGTAGCCGTAGGTGGCCCGATCGGTAATCATCCGGCCAAACCCTATTAACTGCTCCTTTTGGTAGATGCCCAGGCAGATGGAATGCTGCAGACTTTTGATTACTGTAGCCAAAGGAATACCTCCGGCCCAGTAACTCTGCTCGCTAAGATATTGGTGAATGACTTCCGGTTGCAATTTTGCAGGGTCGAAAGAAAAAAGGTAGCCATTATAATTGAAATCTGGAAAAGGGACGGCTTGGTTCATAAAATTCTCTAAAAGTTGAAAGGATCAATGGATACTACCAGTTATTGGCCTGTTGTTGATTTTGTCGCTCAGATACATCTTCCGGCTGTTCTGTACGCCAGTTCGGATTGTATTTTACAAACCAGGACAACCAGAGACTTCTGGAGAAACGCATCAGCCAGGGTTGCAAAGTCAGCAGCAATAGCCCATTACAAACCAGCCAAATTACCACCCGCATGTCCTCCGTGGAAAAACCGATGGTCAGCCACCACAACAGGGCGCTGACCAAACAGATGATGACGGCCAGTAAATAGCTGACATAGCCGGTACCGTAGTAAAAACCTACTTCTATCTCGGTAGGTTGACCGCATACCGGACAATGCTTGTGCATCTTAATTGCGGTAAGTCTTTGCAGTCCATTTGTTTTTTCAAACAAACGTCCCTCGCGGCAACGGGGACAATAGCCCGACAAAATTGCTGCCAGATAACCTCTGTTGGTATGTGCGGCTTCACTCATGACGATCTTTTTACGATGGCTTCATACAATAGTTCCATTTGGGAGCTCCGGCTGCCTTTTATCAAAATAAGACTGTCCTGGAAATCCTGCATGGTGACCCATTGCGCCGCCTCCATGGCTGTTTCAAAATACCTGAAATTGTTTTTAAATGGTTCAAATTGCCGGCCTACCAATATAACATTTTCCCAGTCATTCTGTTGAATCAGTGCGACCAGTTGTTCATGCTCTTTTTCCGTTTCAGCACCCATTTCCGCCATAGCACCCAGCATCAGCATTTTTCGTGATGCAGGTAACTGAACAAGATTTTCGATGGCCAGCCGCATGCTGCTTGGATTGGCATTATAGGCGTCGAGAATGATGCTGTTGGTGCCCTCCTGCACCAGTTGGGAGCGGCTATTCGAAGGATGATAGTTCCCAATGGCGGTTATAATGTTCCCGGCGCTGACACCCAGTTCCCTTCCGACTGCGGCGGCAGCCAGTATATTAGGAAGATTGTAGTCCCCGACCAACCGGGTAGACAGCGGCATTTTCAGGCCATCAAAGGCCAACTCGACGTTGAGCAGCGTGTCACTTTCGCGGATCTGCCCTGTAACCATCGCATCCGAACTGCCATAGCTGATAATTCTGGCGATGCCCTGGCTCATTTCAATCAGGTAATCATAATCTTTCATGATAAATGCCGTACCATCGGATCGGGTGCGCAGGTAATCAAAGAGCTCGCCTTTACCCTTACGTACGCCTTCCAAACTACCAAATCCTTCCAGATGGGCTTTGCCACAATTGGTAATCAGTCCATGTGTCGGTTCGGCGATAAGACAATAACCGGCAATTTCCCGCAAGTGGTTGGCACCCATTTCGATGACGGCTACCTGAGCGTCCGGCCTGATTGAAAGCAGGGTCAGTGGCACCCCGATATGATTATTCAGGTTGCCCCGGGTTGTATAGGTACGAAAGGTCGTACTCAGCAATGCATGGATTAGTTCCTTGGTGGTCGTCTTACCATTGCTACCGGTGACCGCAATGAAAGGAATCCGGAATTGCCGGCGGTGATGCCTGGCAAGCTGTTGTAATGTCTGCAAAGTATCCTCCACCAGAATGGTTTTTTCAGGTATCGCATAGGCGGCATCATCGATAATAGCATAGGCCGCACCAGCATCCAGGGCCTGTCGGGCAAAAAGGTTGCCGTTGAAATTCGGGCCTTTGAGCGCAAAAAACAAATCGCCTGGCTGTAGCTTGCGGGTATCCGTCTGCACGGAAGGATGTTGCTGATACACCCGGTAAATATCCTTGATCTCCATGGAGCAAATTTAAGTCTGATTAAAGAACTATTTTCGCAAAAAGCAGTTATGTCATTAAGAATAGGTTCAGGAATCGATTTTCACCAGTTTGCAGCGGGTCGCGAGTTGTGGATTGGGGGCGTTTTAATACCACATCATCAGGGGGCTATCGGACACAGTGATGCCGATGTGTTGTTACATGCCATCTGTGATGCCCTGCTGGGTGCCCTGGCCCTGGGAGATATCGGTGTTCATTTTCCCAATACGGATGACCGGTATAAGGATATAGACAGTAAGATACTGCTTCAGGAATGCATGACCCTGATTACCGGTAAAGGATACCGGGTCGTCAATATTGACGCCACGCTTTGTCTGCAGGAACCTAAAATCAAACCTTATGTAGCCGCCATGCAGGAAGTGATTGCCGGGATTACCGGGTTGACCATCGAAGATGTTTCCATCAAAGCCACGACCACTGAACTCATGGGTTTCGTAGGCAGACAGGAAGGATTGATGGCTACCGCTACGACTTTATTGGAGAAGTCCAACCCATTGATTTAAATTCGGTAATGATCCGGCAATTCATTGTCGGGTCATGATTGAATTTTTGAAGTTGTATCTATTAAAAATTACGTAAGCGACAGCTGCCTGCAGATCCCCGAATAATTAATACAACCCTTTATCTTTGCCCGATGCAGCAATTACAGGTAAAAATCGTCAATCAGTCACCCCATCCCTTACCCGCCTATGCAACAGCAGGTGCCTCCGGAATGGATATCAAAGCTTTTCTCGAAGAAGATCTGATCCTGGAGCCCATGGCCCGGACCCTGATCCCTACCGGATTATTTATTGAGCTGCCTCAGGGCTATGAAGCCCAGATACGTCCCCGCAGCGGTCTGGCCATCAAGCAGGGACTCACCTGTCTGAATACACCCGGTACAATTGATGCCGACTACCGGGGAGAAATCAAGGTCATCCTGATCAATCTTTCAGGTGAAACACAAATTATCAAAAACGGTGAAAGGATCGCCCAAATGGTCATCCAGCAGGTAGAAATCATCAGCTGGCAGCCGGTGAATGCCCTGACGGACACTGAACGTAGCAGTGGCGGCTTTGGGCATACCGGCAAGTAGGCAATGCCTTCATTTAATTAATAACTATGACAATCAGAAATACACTATTACCCCTGTTGATCCTATGTCTGCTGGCTGCTTGTAATCCCGCACGCAAAGCCGGCAGAAGCAAAGCGCAGACTACCGACACGACGGTAAACGAAGGCAAAAATCAGGATACAGCAAGTTCCGGGGCATCGGCGGGAAATGACGAGACATCGACAACGATACTCAATAAGTTGCATCATATTGACTATGAAACATTTTCCGGCCGGATCGCCGTCGATTATGCCGATGATAAAGGCAAGGGCAATAGCTTCAATGTAAAACTACAAATGAAAAAAGGGGAGTTGGTCTGGCTTTCCGCAACCGGCCCCTTTGGTATCGAAGGTGCCCGGGTATTGATAACACCAGACTCGGTAAAAATTGTCAACAGGCTACAGCGTGAATACATTGCCACGGGGACAGATTACCTTAAACAGAAAATGGGTTTACCTGTCGATTTTAATACCTTGCAGGAGCTGCTGATTGGCAATCCGGTATTTGTCAATACCACCAATGCTACAATCACAAAGAATGAGGGCGGATATCAGATTAGCAGCCAGACGGAGCAGTTCCGTAACCTGTTACAGGTACTCTTGCCGGGTTATCTACCCGCGAGCAGTCAGCTGGAGGATCTGGACAGCAGTCAGCAACGTGCTGCCCACCTGACATATGGTAACTATATCGACGTCGAAGGGCAGCTATTTTCTGTCAAACGTCAGATTGATGTTAACTATAAGTCCGGGCTGCATATTAAAATGGATTTTGAGTCTCATAGTTTTAGCAGCCCGCTCAATACGCCATTTTCCGTACCTTCCGGTTATAAAAGAAAACAATAATGGCTGGACAAACCGGAGGAGCTTCGTTTCAAATCCGGTACCAGATGTAAACGGTTAGTCCCTGCGCCCGTGCATCTGTTCTCCGGGCCTTCAAAAAAAGCAAAGTGTTGAGAACGGCTATTTATTTACCTGGTGTACGTTTTTTCCGGCAGATCCAGGGTGGCATATATCTGATGGTTTTGCTGTTAATTGCCGGCCTTCCCAGCCAGGCACAGAAGGCGACTGATAAAACTGCCCTGGAACAGGAGCGCAGTAAGTTGCAGGCGGAGCTCCGCCAGATTCAACAGGCTTATGACGCCGTAGCCGGACAAAGTAAGAATAATCTCCATCAGCTCGCTGCGCTCAGTAAGAAAATAGAAGTGCAGGAGCAGTATATTAATAATATCGGCCGCGAAGTTCGTCTGCTTAATGACGATATTTATTATAGTGCTATTGAAATTAAAAAGCTAAAAGAGAATCTGGATACCCTGAAAGCCCAGTATGCGCGAACAATTGTATATGCCTATAAGAACCGGAGTAACTATAATTACCTGAATTTTATTTTTTCTGCCAATAATTTCAATGACGCCATACGACGTATTGCTTATCTGAAAAGTTACAGCAATTACCGGCAACAACAGATAGGTGATATCGTCAAAACCCGGGACCTGATTTCAAGACGTTACGATTATCAAAAGGCGACGATTCAAAATAAGAAACTGGCAATTGAATCCAGGTCAGATCAGGTGGGTGTGTTGGCAGCTCAGAAATCGGAGAAGGATTCGGTACTGCGCACCCTGCAATCTCAGGTAGGCAGTTTGCAGCAACAGATCGCAAGGAAAAAAGAACAGGACCGCGAATTGAAAAGCAGTATAGCTGCCATTATCCGTAAAGAAATTGCTGAAGCCCGCCGGACGGCCCAGGAACAGGCCAGACAGCAGGCGGCAGCCGCCGCTCAACAGCGTGTGGCTGTTGATGCAGAAGCCCGATTGAGAAACCTGGAAAAAGCGGCCTCCAACAGTCCTGTTGCCCAGGCACCGCCGTCTGGTCAAAATAATACCGCGCCTGCATTGCCCCGGGAGCTTCCTAAGTCAGAACGGATTACCAGCGGTGCCGCTTCCAATATCCGGGAACTGCCTTCACAGGAGGTTGCCATAAATGTAAACACCGGTCCGGTCCGGGTAGCGACCCCGGTGGCTCCGAAAGCAAAGCCGGCCGAATCACCGCCGTCGCCTCCGCCCGGTGGTTATCTGAATGTCAAGTCGGATGATATAGCGCTGAACGCGGATTTCTCCCAAAACAGAGGTAAACTGCCTGCCCCGGTAGCAGGTGTCATTACCCTGGGATTCGGACGATACAAAATAGAAGGGATGGGACCCGATATTGTGGGTGATAATCCCGGTGTAACCTATACCACCCAGGTGGGTGCAGCTGTAAAGGCAGTTTTTGATGGGGAAGTGGTGAGTATCTCTAGGGTAGGTGGTATGTCCTTTGTGGTAATGCGCCATGGAAAATATTTTACGGCTTACAGCAACCTGGCCACAGTCAGTGTAAGCAAAGGAGCTATTATTGCCCGCGGCACACCGATCGGAACTGCCGGTATCGATCTGGAATCCGGTCAGGGGAAACTGGATTTTCTGCTGATGATCGAGGAGCGCAATGTGGATCCAGCTGCCTGGTTACGCTAGTTGACCGCATTCTGACGGATTAATCCGACGCCTTCCTACTACTCCCGGTCAGGTTTTCCTCGACCGCCTGAATGACGCTTTCAAAATAATTGACTTTCTGCAGGTGACTGGCGTGTCCCAGACCGCCGGGACTGAAAACATTTATTTCCATCAGTTTGTCCCCAACAATGTCCAGACCTACCAGAAACATACCGTCTTTGACCAGTTTGGGCCCCACGGCTTCAGCAATCTCGAGGGTCTTTCTTGTGATCCGGGGCACCGAAACGCTGGCACCCTGGTGAATATTGCTTCGGATATCATGTGCGGCCTGTGAGCGTCGGATGGCAGCAATTTTACCCTTGATTTTGATGGGGCGCCCGTTAAGCAGAAACAGCCGGATATCACCTCCACTGGCCTTGGGCAGGTATTCCTGGGCGATAATGTATCCGTCACGACCTATAGCATCTATAATCTGGTTCAGATTTTTATCGTCTTCATTGACCATAAATACATTTTTACCGCCCGAGCCTTGCAGGGGTTTAAGGATGACCTTTTTCTGGTGGTTGTTATAAAAATTTTTAATTTCCAACGCACTCCGGGTAATAATTGTGGATGGTCTGACGGACTCCGGGAAATACTGAAAATACATTTTATTGGAAGCCGAAGCGAGGCTGTCCGGGTTATTAAGTACCAGTAAACCGTTGGATTTGGCCAGTTGTCCGAAAACAATTCCGGCATATTGCGCCCAGGGTCGGTCTTCCAGATCGGCCGAGGGATCATTTCGTAACATCAGTACATCAAGCTGATCAGCTTCCAGTAGTTTATTAGGCCCTGCGAATGTGGCCTCCAGAAAAATTTTCGGGCTTCTGTACTTTTTATCCGGGACCTTTTTAGCGTGCGCACCCATTTGGTCCGCCTGCGTATAACTGAAATCTTCCACTGCAATATAATGCACTTCATGACCCATTTGGTGGGCTTGTAAGGCCAGACGGGTGGTGGTATAAGCGGGGGCTTCGGTGGCATATTGATTGATGACAAATCCGATTTTCATATAATTTTTTATTTCATGTTTCTGAGGAAAGTTGACCGGAGTTTCCGTCATACTTCCTGAATCAGTTTAAAGATATTGCCGTCCTCTTTAATCTCTTGAAGCTGGGATTGAAAATCGCCGGTAAGATATCGGGGCAATACCGGTGTGGTAACCAGTATCTTTCGGTGGATGAGCTCCTGGACCACCGGTAAATAGTCTTCACGAATTTTTCCAATCAGGAGTTCTTTCAGGTCACGGCCTTTTTTGATGTATTCAATAATATTTATAAAACCTTTCAGGTAGACAGCATCCTTGGTCAGCCCTCCACCCCGGTAAACCCGCATACAGATATTGAAGGCGCTTCTGCCCGCGAAGCCAAATTTTTCCGTGAGCAATTGAAACGTCGCTGTGAACTTTTTTCCGCTGATCATTTCGTGAACCGCGAGGACCCGGGCGGCAAGGGTGCGCATTCGGGCAGGTGTAAGCCCGCCGGTGAGGTATTCTGCAAGTACCGCCAGACCTTCCTGCAGTTCCTCATAACCAGGGACGCCGATCGAGAATAGTTCCAGGGGCTGGGCCCGCCCATTATAATAGGTGACGATATGGGTGCCTACCTCATGTTGTAAAAGTGAAGGAGCCCGTTGTTCTGAAACGCCAAAGTCGGAATTGATATTCAGTACCCCTCGTGAAACTGAAATTCCCTCCACGTCATCGGCAATTCTGATGGTGGTGGATATATCCGGGTACTGTAGTTGCAACCATTCCAGCTCCTTGCGCGCCAGCAGCGCGAATTCCGCTGCGTGCAGTCGCTTGGGCGGGGTCCTGGCGTCGGTAACGGGTGGAATAGCGATTAACAGGGCTTGCGCCATTTCCAGCAGGGACTCAGTAACCGGACCAAATAATTGCAGGCTGCTGAGCAAAAAATCTGGCTTCTCTCTTTCAAGCATCATATTGAGCATCCGGTCAATTTCTTTTCTTTTGTCGCGATACAGGAAAGCGATCGTAGGATCCGCCACTTCTTCGACCGGTAAATTGTAGAGCTTTCGTTTCACCAGCTCAGGATCCACGGGCATCGGCCTGTAATGAAAGACAGGTTCCCTGTTAAATTTTGTCTCCCTGAATTCCTGCCAGGCCTCCGGCACATTAATCGGGGTTACCAGCATCAGGAAATCAAACAATTTACTGTAACCGGCCAGTTCGTGATCGATTTCCCTGGCTTTATCATCAATAACGGTCCTGCCCAGCATTTGAAAATGAGAAGCGTTGAAGCTGGTATGCAGCCGAATATATTCAAAAAAGCTTTTCTTCAGGGCCCTGCTGAAATGGGCCCGGAGTTCCCTTAACAATAAGGGATAAGTCCTGCCTGTTTGCTGGTTCAGGTATACTGGAGCTATTTCCAGCCCGATAATGATCGTGCTGTATTGGTTCAAACTGGTGGCGGGAAGCAAAGGTTCGCAATTAGGGGGCGCTACGGGCTTTTCCGTTTTTTGAATTTTGGAGGTTTTATCGCGTCCCTGAACCGGAAAAGAATTGAGTTCTCCTGCCAGCTTTCGGGCAGTTTCAATCGCAGTTTTCTGATGTATATGTATCTGGAAAGGATTATTGTTCGCTTCCGCCGTTTTCCATAATTCAAAAATCAGAAAGCCATTGAACTTAGCCGAGAGAATTTTTGAAATACAATCCAGCATCTGATGCAACAGTTCATTGTCTTTGGCGATGAGGTAGGCGGCTTCTGTTTTGCCCATTCGGCTGGGAAAATTGTCCCGCCCCTGTTCCCGGAGGCGGTATACAACCAGAAACGGTAATTGCGATTCCATTTTCAGCAAACCGCCATCCGGCAGGTCCATTTGAAAAGACGCCGTCGATTCCAGGTGTATTGCCAGACGATCTAATATGTCCTGATTGGAAACCGTCATGTTACTGTCCGGTATTGATTATTAAGAAAGACGACCCCCGAACTCAATAGCTTCTTAATCCGGTTGAACTGATCGATGTCCAGAATGCCGGTCCATTCATCCATAAATGTTTTTTTGAACTCAATGGAGAGTACGGCGCCCTGGTCCCCATAGTTTTCCAGGATCCATTGGGCAAAAGCACCCCCCTTGAAGATGATATTTTGTCCGATATTTATTGGTCGTAGCCAGTCAGCGGCGCCGGTCAGGAATGCCGTATAATCATCGCATAGTGATTGCCAGCGGGAATGATTATAGGCGGTGCCTATGTTTATTTCGGGATGGCTATCAGGCGCCGCCGGAGTAAAGGGGCCTTCCCGGCGATGATTATAACTATGTACATCCAATATGATAAAGAATCCCCACTGCCGGATACTGTCGGTTATTAATTGTTTCAGTCGCTCGTAGAATTGATCATAGGCCTCATATAACGCGCGCAGGTGTTCCTCTGGTAATGGTTTCCATACCCGCAGTCCCCAGGCATCATCGGGATGGAGGTATACAGATTTTTCTCGCGTCCGGTTCAGGTCCAACTGAAAGCGGGACTGCCTGACGCGGACCGTGGTTACCGGTAATCCGAAGATCATATCTCCCGTATAGGGATCTTCTTCATGAGCGCGCTCCGCTTCTGAAAGCAACATATAGGTACGTAACCGGGGCGCAATGGCATGACCTGCATGGAGGGCAAAAGCCATGACTGGGGTCCCGAGATCATTCACCATATAATGGGAGAGATCACTCATAAAGATCTAGAAAACAAAAAGCAAGCCACGAACGAAGCAAATCACAGAAAAATTATTGTTTGCTGCCTTAGCCTAGTTTAAGATATTTTTATGAAACCATTGGCAGGCCGGCTGCAGCCCACATTCCCGGCATTTGGGATTACGGGCCAGGCAGGTATAGCGGCCGTGAAGGATCAGCCAGTGATGGGCTTTATGGATCAGTTCCGTGGGAATATTTTTAACCAGTTCTTTTTCTACTGCCAGGGGGGTGGTGGCCCTGGTAGCCACCAGTCCGATTCTTTTGCTGACCCGGAATACATGGGTGTCCACTGCCATATTGGGTTGCCCTTCAATTACCGAAGTAATGACATTGGCCGTCTTGCGGCCCACTCCCGGCAAAGTGATCAGTTCAGCTACCGTCATAGGTATCCGGCCGTTAAAATCTTCGATTACTTTTCGGGCCATGCCCACCAGGTGTTTACTTTTATTGTTGGGATAGGATATACTCCGGATGAGCGGAAATACTTCTTCCGGAGTAGCTTTGCTGAGATGCCCGAGGTCGGGATATTTTTCAAATATATAGGGCGTCGTCATATTGACCCGTTTATCGGTACATTGGGCAGACAGGATGACGGCCACCAGCAGCTGATAAGGGTTATCATATACCAGCTCGGTTTCCGCTTCGGGCATATGCTCCGAAAAATAGTCAATTACAAAACGGTATCGTTCTTTTTTAGTCATGTAAGCTAACGGCATCCGGTGACGCCTCTCCGGGGCCCGGATAAAATGGCAGAACCGGATCGACCGGAACTTATGCGTATCAATTCTATGTTTCGCGATTTCATAATAATGATGCAAGCCTCAGGGCCTGGCCGAAGCCTTAAAAAGCCAACTGTCTGCCTGGGCTTTAACCTTGACCTTACTGCCGGCAAAAGCCACTGCCGTAATGCGCCCGGGTCCCATTTCCAGTCGGTTCTTTTTGGTCTGTAATGTCACGGTTCCTTCCATTAACAGGAAGATATCCGCAGTTGTTATTTCCAGTTCCAGGCTGTCACCTTTCTTTAGCCGGTATGAGGTCAGGCTGAAATCCTTTACCGGCGATTTATATTGTTGGGTGCTGCTGCGTTTAACCGCCCGGATGACTTTGGGAGTAATCGCCTCGCAACGGGTATGCTTCAGGAGTTCGGCTGTATCAATGTGTTTGGAAGTTAATCCGCCACGCAGTACATTATCACTGCTGGCCATGATCTCCACGTTATAGCCTTCCAGATAAGCATGAGGTATGCCGGCATCCTGGAAAATGGCTTCTCTCGACTTCAGCTGAACCAGGTTGAAAAAGAACACCGAAAAAATGCCCCGGTCAATGATTCCGGGCCGGTTGAAGGTGAGTGCTGCCCGGGCGGCCCAGAACCGCTCATCATTTTTCTCTAACTGTTCTTTTTCGTATAGCGGGATAATACGGTTTAACAGCGGTTGTAATACCTCGTTTACTTGTTCCTGTGACATCTCCATTGCCAGTTTATAGAGTCCGGCATAGCCTTTTTTCTTAAAGACCGGCTTAAACAGGCGAAGTTCTTCGACTGTATCAAGGAGTTGCAGCAGCTCAGCTTCCGGTTTAAAACCATGAAGCAAATAGAAATTACTCATGGCAACCATCAGCTCGGGTTTATGGTTGGCATCCTTATAATTTCTGTGGGGGGCAGTCAGGGGTATCCCTTTTTTGTTTTCGGCTTCAAAATCCAGTGCTGCCTGAGCTTTGGAAGGGTGCACCTGGATCGACAACATATCTTTTACGTCCAGTACTTTCAGCAGATAGGGCATATTGCCGAAAGTTTTAAAGATCCCGTTACCCAGACATTTTTCAGGATTTTCGGCAATATAATCCCGCAGCAGCGGTGTGGCGCCATCGGTAAGTTTCAAAGTACAGCCTGCCTGGGCATGCACGCCCATCCAGTATTCGGCATAGGGTTCCAGGTTGGCGTTTTCTATCTGCAGCAAATCCGGCAGGTAATGCGTGCCGCCCCAGTCATAGTGTTTGACTCCTCCGCTTAAAGTAGCTATATCTTGCATTTTGAATAAGTATGAAAAAGAACGTAAAGATAAAGAATCAGTCTATAACCTAAGGGTTGGCACCTGGCTATGGTATGTCAATGTCAACTGCATATGATCCGCAGGCGATAAAGCGTTCTTCTGGAAGCGGGGTCATTACTGGGATTTCGGGGGATCAGCTGAACAGTTTTGGATCTTACTTTTGTCGCTCAGCGGCGTTGCACTTCTAATGGGCCGGTCTCATAGTTTATGTCAGGGCAATAGAATCCTATAGAAGCGGGATATTTGCCATCTAAAAGAAAAAAAATAAACGATGCGGTATTAATATTTCAGGAGCTGCAGCATCCTTAGTGTAGGATCATAAATGGAATTTTTTCTGTAAGTTCGCTGCAATATTTTTTAACAAAGATCCGGTGGATATTCGATTGTTTGTGAAAAGCCCATTGAAAGAGGCCGTACCATCAGCAAGCTGCTTATTCACCCACTCAAACACTAAAACAGACAAATATGAAATTAGTCAGTATCGCCTTTGTACTCGCCACAGCCATTCTGGTTGCCTGTAACGGTTCGGGTGATAAGAATGTCACAGCAGGCAGTTTCTGCAGTGATACCAGTTGTATGACGGAACCGTTGCGTTTTGACAGTGATGCGCCAGGGAAGCCTTATGTATTGGTGAGCTTTAAAGATTGCGAGATTGATTCCATTCATTGGGAAAAAGGGGGCATGGGTGTCATAAAGGACATTATATTTAAAGACTTTGTTGAAAATCAGGTTAAGCCGTCAGCCAAGAATTTCAGCTGTGATATCATAGATGGTAAATATGCCTGGATGAAGTTTAATGATTGTGCAACCGGGCGGGGTTACTTGCTGCGTTTGCCTTTTGATCAGGGGGGCACGACCAGCCGCTATACCAGCGCTATCAATAATTTTGATCCCAAGTTTAATCTCGAAGACGGTTTGGTAGCTTATTATGACAACACTTTTATTTATGTGCAGGATATGCAGACCGACAAAGTGGCTAAGCAGTTACTTACAGACACAGGCGTAACAGATATTGATTATAATAATATACATTCGCTGATAGATTCGGTGAATATTACCAAATCAAATATTTACGCGAAACTGAAGGTGGGCGGCAAAGAGCTGGTTCACAATAATCCCCTGGAGTTCAAATAGTACATGTGGTTTTCTGAAAAAAAAGGATTTAAGGCTTATCTGCAACTTGAAAAATCACTTGCAGCGCACTCTACAACAGCCTATCTGAGTGATCTGGATAAACTCACAGAATTTCTGGAACTGAAGCAACTAAACAAAGGTCCTGCATCTGTCACGTTGCAGGACCTTCAGCATTTTATACAATGGATCGCAGAGATGGGCCTGACGGCCACCTCCCAGGCCCGGATAATTTCAGGAATCCGGGCTTTTTATAAGTATTGCCTGCTGGAAGATATAGTTACTGAGGACCCAACGCAGTTGCTGGAAGCCCCGAAAACCCGAAGGACGCTTCCGGATGTTCTGAGTTTTGCGGAAATTGAAAAGATTATTGGTGCCATCGATTTGAGTAAGCCGGAGGGGCAACGTAATAAGGCCTTGCTGGAGACCCTTTATAGTTGCGGGCTTCGGGTAAGCGAAATAATCAATCTCCGTATTTCACAGCTTTATCTGGACGTCGGTTATATTCGGGTTCGGGGTAAGGGGGATAAAGAGCGACTCGTGCCAATCGGGGGTACAGCAGCCAGGCACATTGATATTTATAAGAACCAGGTGCGAACGCATATTGAAGTAAAATCAGGCTATGAGGACATGCTGTTTCTAAATCGGCGGGGTCAGGCGTTGAGCCGGGTCATGGTTTTTATAATCATTAAAACACTTACCAAAAAAGCGGGGATTTCAAAAATTGTATCACCGCATACCTTTCGTCATTCCTTCGCGACCCATTTGATTGAAGGGGGTGCCAACCTCCGGGCCGTACAGGAAATGCTGGGTCATGAAAGCATCACCACCACGGAAATTTATACCCACCTGGACAAGGAGTTTCTGCGCCGGACCCTGGAGCAGTTCCACCCGGGTTTTAAAAGTCCGCCTAGACCAGATTGAAAGCCTGGGCAAATCGGATCAGGTCATAGTCCGTCCGGGAACCTGTCTTTTTTTTGATATTCCTTCGATGGGTCCGGATGGTCAGTTCCGAACTGAATAAGGAAGCAGCAATCTGACCGACGGTCAATCCGCTGCCGATGGCACGCAGCACTTCCCTCTCTTTTTTTGTCAGGTTTAGAAATTGATGTTGACGCGTACGCAGCATATGGTTCTCCTGCATCAACCGTTCCGTTTTCTCAGTTAAATGATCATGCAGGTGCAGTTTTGTGGCAAACGTCAGTGATAACAGGGGCTGCTGGCTTTCATCATAAAAAAAAGGCATTGCAGCGCTGAAATACCATTCAAAGCTTCGCTGGTCGCCGGTTTTCACCTGCTGAAAAAATGAAAACCAGCGCTCCCGGTTTTCGGGATTCTTCAGATGATCCATAAATCGCGGCAGGTAAAAATCCACATCTTCCGGATTAAAATATCGGTTAAAATACTCTGGTCCAAGCTTGTAAAGCTGTTGCAGACTGGTGCCAAGCGCTTCCAGGCCTCTTTGCGACATATAGACGACAGTGTAAGTCCTGAGGTCCATAACGATGAAAACCAGTGGTAAAAAATCATCAAGCCGGTGCAGCTGATCGATTTTTTCATTGATGGCATCCTTTAGGGCACTGGGGCAGTTATAATTTGATGGGAGATATGCGTTCATAATTTCACTTCAACCTTAAAAATAGTCAAAACTGGGTATTTTTTAGGGGTAGGTTCCCCTGTAATTTTGAAAGCAATAAGGTTCACCATACACCCAATCTGTAATTATGAGAAATCTACTAACTATCTGCTTTTGGCTGTTGGGCAGCACAGTCGTTTTAAGCCAGCAATTGGTGCAACTGGAGGAGCTGCGTATCGATGGTCGCCGGCATTATCATGGTGGGGAAGGTCGTATGCGTAACCATCAAAAGCAGGGAGCCTGGGTCCATTATATCTATCCTCAATCCGAAGAACTTGACAAGTTGTATGCCGGTAAATCCAATATTATTGCGGAATTGAAAAAGACAGGCAAACTGATTAAATTAGCTGAAGGCAGTTATAAGGATGATAAGGAAACGGGGATCTGGCAATACTACCACCCTAACGGGGAAATTAGGTCCAAGGGAAAGATAGCTAAGGGTCTGATGGAGGGGGATTGGCAGACTTTTTATGATAATGGCAAGATCGCCAAAACTGCTACCTATGTAAACGGTCTGGAACAAGGGATTACGGAGATGTTTCATTCGAACGGGACCTTGGGAATGCGGGTTAATTTTGAAAAGGGGCTGGAAGAAGGTTCGATGCAAAAGTTTTATGAGGATGGTTCAATGTGGACTTCGGGCAGCTACAAGGCTGGCAAACGTGTAGGCACCTGGAAGGGCTACCATGAAAACGGTCAATTGGAGGAAATTATCATTTATGTGGATGGCAAAGCCCATGGAGAATCGATAATGTATCACGATAACGGCAAGCCCAAATTAAGCGGGACTTACAAGGACGGCCGCCCTGTAGGCGTCTGGAAAGAGTTTAATCCTGGTGGCATTTTAACCGCCAGTGGTACTTTTGACGTTGAACGGAAAAAGGATGGCGCCTGGGAGGTTTATTATCCGGATGGAAAACTATGGAAGAAGCAGGAATATGACCATGGTATGCATGTGTCATATAAAGAGACCGTTTATGACCGCAAGGGCCGCAAGTACGATCCCGAATAGGTCGAATTCTGAGTCTTCTTACCAGCCGGAATAAAATCATACAAAGTCGAGAATCATGGCGTGTAGATGGAGATAATCCGCGGGACCCCGGCTTTCTCAAATAAACCATACTGCCTACCGAAAATCAAAATTCAAGCATACCGATGCAAATCAAGACTATTTCCGATGAAATCCAATCACTTCGACTTGTATACAGGAATTACGCGAACCTGCAGGGGCTTTTAGAATTGTTTTCTGAAGAATATAAGGCACTCCGGATCGAATTTGAGGCTCCGGAATTTATGCTTTTTTATGAATTGTTCCGGCAGCGGGAATTGACGGCTGTCGGGAACGCTACCGACCTGCCGGAACCCGCCTATTTCTGGTTCAAGGGAAGGAATTGCAGATTTAACATCTGTCTGGAAGTTGGCGAAAGCTATTATGTCTGGAGCTGTTATAGTGCACCCGAGCATCGGGCCTGTCTTCAACGATATTTTATGGGCCGATTGGTCAAATGATTCTATTTTTCTCTTAGAATAAGTAACGGGTTGCAAAAGGCGGTATCATTTACCCGATCCTGTTAACTTTGTGGTACTTTTCCACATTGTATTGTTATTCAACGAAGAAAAGGGTAAATCGGTTAATATGGACACAAGAGAAACACTTGATAAAGGAGCCTCATTTTTACTAATGCTCAGAAATTGCCGGGATCAACAACTGCCGGCTGCAATTCTCTATGATGATCAAGGTATTACACGCGCCAGTGGTAAGATTATTGAAATTCAGGAAACAACCAACCCGCCGGTGATCCGCCTGGAAAGTGGTCTTGAGATTTCCGTCGGTTCCCTGATTGCTGTCAATGGAATTTTCCTGGATAACTACACAGAGTGCTGATGCCTGGTCGCTGTCGTCCGGTTTCTGACATTGGTTAACCCTGGTATTGTCTGCCCCCGTTGGAGACGTGAACGATAAATTCCGGGTAGCAGCCGTCTTCACGGATTTGCCTATTTTTGAAGATTAAAACTATTATATACATCAGCTTGAATTTTTATGAAGAAACTTTTATATACAGCAGCTTTTACTGCTGTTGTGATCTGCAGCCAGGCACAGGTGAAATTGCCAGCACCTAGTCCCGCCCAATCGGTTAAACAGGAATTTGGACTTTCCTCCATCGAATTATCTTATAGCCGGCCAGGTGTGAAAGGCCGCACGGTATTCGGTGATCTGGTACCCTATGGTAAAGTATGGCGTACCGGAGCCAATGGTGCGACGACCCTTAGTTTTGGAGACGACGTAATTATCGGAGGCAGTAAGGTTCCTGCTGGTAAATACGGGCTGCTAAGCATACCAGGCCCGCAAGATTGGACTTTGATTCTTACCCGTCAGACCGATGTAACCAATCCGGCCGCGTATAAACAATCGGAAGATGTTGTCCGGATAAAAGCGCCGGTGGAAAAGCTGAGCAGCCCGCAGGAAAATTTCAATATCGGATTTGACAATGTGCAACCCGAATCCTGTGAACTGGTGCTGCGTTGGGATCGGTCATTGGTACGATTGCCCATAAAAACCGATATTGATGCTAAAGTGATGCAATCCATCGAAAAGTCAATGCAGTCTGATAAGCCGGCTTATTTTGCGGCTGCCATGTATTATCTGGAAAAGGGCAAGAATCTTGATCAGGCCATCGGATGGTTTGAGAAAGCTGCGGCGGCGCAACCGGATGCCTATTGGGTGAAATATCAACAAGCCAGGGCACTGGCTAAGGCGGGTAAGAAAACGGCAGCGCTTCAGGCGGCCCTGGCATCCAAAGCGCTGGCAGAAAAAGCGCCAAACGCCGATTATGTAAAATTGAATGAGACCCTGATTCAGGGACTTCGATGAAAAATAAAGCAAATACAACAATGAAAAAACACTTTTTACAATTTTTGGTATTACAGTTCCTGCTGGTGGTTGCTGGTCAGGCACAGAAGTCCTATACCATTAAATTTAATCCGAAAGCAGGTAGCAGCTATTATGTTGTTACTAATTCTGATACCAGGGTAGTTCAGAATGTGATGGGCCAGGATATGGAAATCAATATGATCAATGACGGCAGTGTTAGTTATGATATTGAAAATGCCGGAGAAAACAAATTGATCAAAATGACTTATGACAAGTTGAAGATGGATATGGACATGATGGGTCAAAAAATGGTTATGGACAGTGAAGACGCAGATACCTCAAATGCGGCCAGTAAGATGTTCCGTCAGCTGAAAGGAGCGCAACTCAGTATAACTATACAGCCAGATGGGAAAGTTGTCGCTGTGGAGGGTGCTGATGATATTATCAACAGGATGAATGTGGACGCACAACAGAAAACAACCCTGGAAGGGGTATTGGGTGAAGATGCGTTACGACATATGATGGAAATGTCATTTGGCTTTTATCCAGGAAAACCTGTGAAAGTGGGTGAGACCTGGACATCGGAATCGACGCTGGATAAGCCTTTTCCCATGACTTCGACCAATACGCATACCCTGACCAGAGTGGAGGGCGATCGGGCCTTTGTACATACAGTCAGTCAACTTAAAACCCCCGAAGGGGCGACAATGACACAAATGGGGATTGAACTGGGACTTGATTTAGGCGGTGAAGTAGCCTCCGATACTGAGATTGAACTGGGTAGTGGCATGCCACTTAATATGAATGCGGAGCAGCATTTAAAAGGAAATTTCGAAGCTCAGGGGCAGAAAATACCGATGGCCATGAACAGCAAGACAACAATGGCGATTGAGAAAAAATAGAAAAAATTTGGTGGCAGGACGCTGCCTTTATCATGAATGCCGGGGATAACGAAGTCTCCGGCATTTTCCTTAAGGGACAGGCCTCTTGCTTATGGACTTTGTAACCGATACAACTGTTCCTGCAAGGGCCTATTTTTTCAGCACAAAGTCTTCCAGGAACTTGGTATTAAAATCACCTTTAATAAACCGCTCGTCTTTCATCAGCTGCAGGTGAAAAGGAATGGTCGTTTTCACGCCTTCTATGACGTATTCACTTAGTGCACGGTACATCGTGTCAATAGCTTCCTCCCGGGTACGGGCGATGGTGATCAGTTTGCCTATCATTGAATCGTAATAAGGAGATATCGTATAACCGGCATACACATGGCTGTCGACGCGAACGCCATGGCCGCCTGGTACATGCAGGTTGGTAATTTTACCCGGAGAGGGTCGGAAGTCGTTGAAAGGATCTTCCGCATTAATCCGGCATTCGATGCTATGCATGCTGGGGATATAATCCTGTCCGGATATCGGCTCGCCGGCCGCAATCTTTATCTGTTCTTTGATCAGATCAAAATTAATGACCTCTTCTGTAACACAATGCTCTACCTGAATCCGGGTATTCATTTCCATAAAGTAAAAGTTCCGGTGTTTGTCTACCAGAAATTCTATGGTGCCGACGCTTTCATAACCAATGGCCGCTGCAGCTTTTTTAGCCGCTTCCCCCATAGCCAGACGCAGTTCATCCGTCATAAAAGGAGACGGGGATTCCTCCACCAGTTTCTGATGCCGGCGTTGAATGGAGCAATCCCTTTCGCTCATATGGCATACATTGCCCATCTGATCACCCGCAATCTGAATTTCAATATGTCGGGGTTCTTCGACAAATTTTTCCATATAAATGCCGTCGTTCTTAAATGACGCAGCTGCTTCCATTTTGGCGGTGTCGTAGGCTTTCTCCAGTTCCGCTTCCTGCCAGACGATTCGCATTCCCTTACCTCCACCGCCGGCAGTAGCTTTCAGGATTACCGGGTAGCCAATTTCTTTGGCGAGCCCTTTGGCCTGGTCCACAGAAGCCAGCAAGCCTTCTCCGCCCGGAACGACCGGCACCCCAGCTTTGATCATGGTTTCTTTGGCGGTTACTTTGTCACCCATCTTATTGATCATATCTGCGGTGGGGCCGATAAATTTGATATTGCTATTGTCGCAAATCTCAGCGAACTTGGCGTTTTCTGCCAGAAATCCGTAACCGGGATGCACCGCATCCGCATTGGTGATTTCGATGGCAGCCATAATATTGGGTATATTCAGATAGGAATCCGCGCTGGCCGGCCTTCCGATACAAACAGCTTCATCTGCAAACTTTACGTGGAGGCTCTCACTATCAGCTGTCGAATACACAGCGACGGTTTTAATACCCATTTCTCGGCAGGTTCTTATAACCCGAAGGGCGATTTCTCCTCTGTTGGCAATTAATATTTTCTTGAACATGGGGTTGTAGTGGGGTATTAATGCTGATACAATGACCGGCAGGTACCTGAAAATTATCTTAAATGCTTTATGAATGGATGCTGCTGGTGGCGGCGCTGCCCGAATAGCCGGCAGACAGGCCAGTTCGTAATGAAATAGAAGACAATTGCAGCATCCCGCTAATTTCAAGTCTTTGCCTTCTCATCATATTAATAATTTAATAGATCTTTAAGCTACACAAGCCCCGGGATTTCTCGGGGCCTGTATTTCTATTTGTCGTTTAAGCGGTCTCCACCTCGAACAAGGGCTGATCAAATTCCACAGGAGAGGCGTCGTCTACCAGAATTTTCACGACTTTACCGCTGATCTCGCTTTCAATTTCATTAAAAAGTTTCATGGCTTCAATGACACAGACCACTTTGCCTGGCGTTATAATATCCCCTTCTTCCACAAAATTGGGTTTGTCTGGAGAAGGTCTGCGGTAAAAGGTTCCGATCATGGGGCTTTTAACGATCGTATTCTTGTTGGCGCCTGCATCTGCAGCCTTGGGCTTCGTATCGGCCACTGCCTGTGGGCTGGCCACCGGGGCTGTGGAAGCCGCAGCAGGTGCACTTGCCGGTAAAGGCAGGGCATGAATCGGATAGGGAGGAGCAGACACAATCTGAGGCGCCTGTTCTTCTTTTTGTTTGATGGTTAATTTAAAATCCTTCTGCTCAATACTGAATTCTCCGATATTGGATTTATTGATCATTTTGATCAGTTCCTGGATCTGTCTGAAGTCCATAGTTTTCAAATTTGACAGGTTTTGGGTTTAAGCGATACTGGCCTTTACCTGGTAATGTTTTATAAGTAACTAAGATAAGTAAATTATTCTTTAACACGTTCTACGTATTCCCCTGTTTTGGTATTCACCCGGATCAGTTCTCCTTCGTTCACAAACAGCGGTACATTGACGGTGGCGCCGGTCTCGACAGTGGCTGGTTTCAGGGTGCGTGTAGCAGTATCTCCTTTTAATCCCGGTTCTGTGTAGGTCACCTGCATGACGATTTTATCCGGCAATTCCACACTAACAGGTTGCTCGGTTTCGGTATTGATGGCAATGGCAACTTCCTGTCCTTCTTTTAAGAACTGGGGTGCATCAATCAGGCTTTCGGAAATGCTGATCTGTTCGAAGCTTTCGTTGTCCATGAAATTATAGCCGGTCTCGTCTTTGTACAAAAACTGGAATGCTCTTTTTTCAACCCTTACTGGATGAATGCTGTCGCCGGAGTTCCAGGTCTTTTCTATGGTCCGGTTATTATCCACGCCTTTGAGCTTTGCCCAGACTTTAGCTGCCGCCCGGGCGGTCTTATTTTCACCAAATTCCACTACGGAATAAAGGCTACCGTCCAGTTTTAAGATCATGCCACGACTGATATCTGCTGTATTTGCCATTGATAAATTTTTAGGGCGCAAATATATAGCATATTTAACGCGATCGGTCCAATTACCTCTATAAGTTGAAAAAAGAGGTGATTCAATAAATGAAATATATATTAAAATAATAAATATATGAAAATATTGAGAGGTGTTTGATATTAAAATTATATTAATTACTATTTTAGTGGCTTCTTAAATACTTAACTAGCTGTAAAGACTAGGATAATTCAAATCACAAAATATAATATATTAATAATATATGTTAGAATTCAGGCCTATCTCAACCAATATTAAAAAATTAAACCAATTACGTATGAACCTGAAATTTATTCTCGCAATGCCTGCGCTGCTGGTATCTACCCTGGTTATGGCGCAAACTGAAGCGATCGATTCGGAGGATGGGAAGCTCGAAATCCATGGCTCCGTTGATGCTTATTACCGATTCAATACCAACAACTCTAAGTTTAAGGACCTGGATGGCCAATACCTGGGACTGAACAATTATACCAGCTTTACTAATTCCCAGAACTCGGTGGAACTGGGCATGGCTTCGCTAAGCGCCACTTATACCAAGGGTAAGGCCGGGGTCGTGGTGGACCTGGGATTTGGCACCCGCGCCAACGAATTTTCTTACGCCGAGGAAAACGGGATCCTGCGGGCCATCAAACAGGGCTATGTGTTTTATAATGCCACTGATAATATCCGGATTTCAGCGGGTAAATGGGGTACCCATCTGGGCTATGAAGTCCTGGACCCACAACTGAACCGCAATTATAGTATGGGGTATATATTTTCCTACGGACCCTTTTCCCATACCGGTCTGAAAGTAGACCTGAGTCTGGGCAATGGATTCGGCTTGATGGGGGGCGTTACCAATCCCACAGATTACCTGTCAGCAAGCTTCGCCAGGAAAAATGTAATCGGCCAGCTGAGCAAAACTTCTGATAATTTTAATGTCTACCTCAATTATGTGGGAGGTAAGGATTTGGACAATAACAATAATAATCAGTTGGGTCTGACCGCTACAGGTAGTTTCAGTGACCAGTTTTCCATGGGTTATGACGGTACCGTTAAGTTTATCGATCCGGAAGCGGGTGGTTCCGGAAATTGGTGGGGATCAGCGTTATACTTTAATTATGATCCGTCCGAGCAACTGGGGATTACGCTGCGGGGGGAGTATTTTGATGACCAGCACCGTGGATTTATCTTCGGCCAGACATCGATCATTCAAAGCACTTTATCCTTTAATATCAAACCCGCGCCTGGTTTGACGTTCATACCGGAATTTCGGATTGACAGTGCCAAAGACCCCATTTTTTACAAAAACAATGATGGAGATATGACCCGCACAACAGGAACTTTCCTGCTGGCAGCGGTTTATTCTTTCTAAGGAATACGGGTTTATCAGAAAAAACGGCCCCCGTCGAAAGTCGGGGGTTTGCTTTTACCAGCTGAACTTTCAACAATCGGACCTCAGACTGGAATCGCGCAATTGATCCATTCGCCGTCAAAGGAAGCCTGATATTTTTTATAAAATTCAATGGCGGGCTTATTCCAGTCCAATACCTGCCAGCAAATCCGTCCCAACCCTCTGGTCCGGGCTTCAGTAATCAGCTGGTCAAAAAGCAGGCTGCCAATACGTTTTCCCCGGGCCTCCCTGGTGACCAGGATGTCTTCCAGGTACATGGCCTGCCCCTTCCAGGTGGAATAGCGGATATAGTAGAGGGCAAATCCCAAAATCATCCCCTCTGCATTACAGGCTACAAATCCCCACCATACAGGATTGGTTCCAAAACCACTTTCAACAAAATGTTCCGGTGCTACGGTCACCTCATCCGGTGCATTTTCAAAGGCTGCCAGTTCCCGCACCAGTTCCATGATGCGCGGACAATCGGCAGCGACAGCTTTTCTGATCGTTATATTCATGCCATTAGATTATCGTAAATCATTTTATTTTCCGCATCAAAACAGACAAATTGGACTCTAATATCCGGTGCGGCTATTAAAAAATCCCTTACCGCTTTCAGGGCTACTTCAGCAGCGCGAAGTTTTGGATAGCCGTATATGCCGGTACTGATATTGGGAAAGGCAATGCTACGGATTCCATAGCCTACAGCCAGGGCCAGACTGTTTCGATAACAGGCGGCTAGTAGCCTGGCTTCGTCCTGATGACCACCCCGCCAGACGGGTCCAACCGTATGAATTACATACCTGGCCGGTAGTTTACCCCCGGTGGTAATAACCGCCTCACCGGTAGGACAGCCTCCCTGACGGGCTCGGATGTCCTGGCAGGCCTGCAGGATTTCCGGGCCACCGGCCCGGTGTATCGCACCATCCACGCCGCCACCTCCCAGCAGGGAACTGTTGGCCGCATTGACGATCGCGTCCAGTTTTAAGCGGGTGATATCCCCCTGTATAACGAAGATTGAAGAATCAGTAGACATGACCTTCAGGATTGATATAGCGATCATACGGCTTTCGATGATAAAAGCCGGTCAACTGGCAGGCTCCTCCGCTAATAGGCCCATTCCACCAGGGTTGCTCCCCAGGTAAAACCCCCACCGAAGGCCGCCAGAACCAGTCGGTCGCCGGGATTCAGACGCTCTTCCCATTCCCAGAGACATAAGGGTATGGTGGCGGCCGTTGTGTTGCCGTAGCGTTGAATATTAACCATGACTTTTTCCTTGGGCAGGTTGATCCGGTTGGCCGTGGCGTCAATGATACGCAGGTTGGCCTGATGCGGGACGAGCCAGGCAATATCATCACCGGTCAACTGGTTTCTTTCGAGCAATTCCGCACTTACATCTGCCATTCCTTTGACAGCAAACTTAAATACTGCCTGACCTTCCTGATAAATATAATGTTCTTTATTAGCGACGGTTTCAGCACTGGACGGGTAAGCAGAGCCTCCCGCCTTCATTCTCAGGTACTGGCCGCCACTGCCATCACTTCTTAATATACTGTCCTTAATACCCAGGCCATTGGTGGATGGTTCCAATAGTACCGCACCCGCACCATCGCCGAAAATGATGCAGGTCGCCCGGTCCGTATAATCTACAATGGCACTCATTTTATCGGCACCGACGACAATAACTTTCTGGTACCTGCCACTTTCGATAAATGCGGCCCCCTGCGTCAATGCGTAAAGAAAACCAGAACAAGCCGCAGAAACATCAAAACCAAAGGCATTGACCAGGCCGGTTTTATCAGCTACAATATTGGCCGTTGCCGGAAATACCATATCAGGTGTGACGGTGGCAACGATGATACAGTCAATACTGGCAGGATCTATCTTCTTTTTATCCAACAGACTTTTTACAGCCGGAATCACCATTTCGCTGACGCCCCTGCCTTCCCCTTTCAGGATACGGCGTTCTTCAATCCCGGTTCGCGTACGGATCCATTCGTCGTTGGTGTCCACCATTTTCTCTAGATCGAAATTCGTGAGTTTGTCTTCAGGTACATAGCCGCTAACGCCTGTGATAGCCGCAATTATCTTATTCGCCATTAATTAATTTTAAATGATCATCAAGAGGTCCCCACAAGGGAGGCCAAAGGTAGTGAGATTTTAATATCTGTAATTTGATATTTGAAAATTGTTCATGGATATTTGCGGGTATGATAGCATATCTCAAAGGCCGTTTTGCCTCCATGTCCGCATCGACCGTTGTAGTCGATGTACAGGGGGTGGGTTATGAACTTCACATCAGTTTGAATACCTATACCCAGATACAGGGCAGGGAAAGCGGCCTGCTGTACACCCATCTGCTAATCCGTGAAGACGCGCATTTATTATATGGTTTTGCGGATCAAAAGGAAAGATCCGTGTTCCTGCTGCTGTTGGGGGTCTCTGGCATCGGCGCTAATACGGCAAGACTGATTTTGTCCTATATGAAACCCGACGAACTTTCCGCTGCCATACTGAGCGGAAACGCCCAGGCGCTGGAAAGAATCAAAGGTATCGGTAAAAAAACGGCGGAGCGCGCTGTCTTGGAATTGAAAGATAAAATCAGCAAATCCTCATCCGAACACCTGCCGCTGCCGGTCTCAGGTTTTGACAGAACCCGCCAGGACGCACTGGAAGCCCTTCAGGCATTGGGTATCAACAGACAATTAGCGGAGCAACGCGTAACCCTCTATCTGAAAGAATCATCCGAAATGCCGCTGGAGGACCTGATCAAAAAAGTCCTGAAAGGACTCTGACTGTTTTAATGGGCAAAGGCTTCGGGATCATTATTTATTTCCAGCCAATACTGGTCCGGATCCTGTATCCATAATTGACGGACACCATCCGGTCGGGTGGTTAATTTATTTTTCTCGCCATTGACGTCCTGCCAGCTGATGCCGGCTTTCTGAAGCTTTTTGGTAAATGCTTCCAGGGATGGCACGCTGAAGCAGATATGATTGTTTTTATAATATTCCTTTTTGGCGGGTGCTCCCAAAATCAGGTGCAGGGCCGTATGAGGTCCCGTCCTTAACCAGACATGCTTGCCCAGTTTAAAGGGTTCCGGTATTTCTTCGAGACCAATAATTTGTCTGTAAAAATCCGCAGCTTTTTTCAAATCAGTAACATACAGGGCATTATGATTGAGTAACGCCTGTGGTTTCTTTTCGGACTGGGCATGGGTTGACTGCATAAAAAACAGGAAACTTAAGGTACATAAAATAAATTTACACATGGCGGGGGTTTGAACAAATATCGGTAGTTCCGTTAAATTAAAAAAGCGTCCCTGGGGACGCTTGGTTGAACTTTACCCTATGGGTCAGTCGGCAAATTTTTTTCGTAGTGCATCCAGACTATTGTGAAAATTGCTTTTAGAAGGCTTTTCAATAGGTTGGGACCTGGAGGCTGGTCGACCCGAACCCTGTCTTGGCTGATTTTCGTCTTTCATGCTCAGTGCAATCCTTTTACGGGTCGTATCGACTTCCAATACCGTGACCATCACTTTTTGGTTGAGTTTCACAACTTCTGCAGGATCGGACACAAATTTATTGGCCAGATGAGAGACATGCACCAGTCCGTCCTGTTTGACGCCGACATCGACAAAGGCGCCGAAATTGGTAATATTGGTTACGATACCCGGTACCTTCATGCCCGGCTTTAAGTCGGCAATGGTGGATAAGGTTTCGTCGAACCGGAATACCTCTATCGGCGGCCGCGGATCGCGGCCGGGTTTCTCCAGTTCTTTGAGGATATCTTCGATCGTATAAGTTCCCGCCTGTTCGGTAATAAAATCTCCGGCCCGGATTTGTCTGCGAAGTGCCGGATCCCGGATCAGATCGGTTACAGCGCAGTTCATTTTTCCGGCCATCTGTGCCACGATTGAGTAGCTCTCGGGATGCACGCCAGAGTTGTCCAGTGGATCTGCGGCGTTGGGGATACGCAGAAAACCCGCCGCCTGCTCAAAAGCCTTTGGCCCCAGCATGCTCACTTTCAACAGTTCCTTTCTGGAACTGAATGGTCCATGCAGGTTGCGGTGGTCTACGATATTTTTAGCCGTAGTCGCAGTAAGTCCCGATACATAAGACAGGAGGTGCTTGCTGGCCGTATTCACATCCACGCCGACAAAGTTTACACAGCTCTCCACGACTTTGTCAAGACTCTCCTTTAAACGATGCTGGTTCACGTCATGCTGATATTGTCCCACGCCGATGCTTTTAGCATCAATTTTTACCAACTCACTCAGGGGATCCAGCAGCCGCCGGCCAATGCTGATCGCGCCTCTAACCGTCAGGTCCTGGTCTGGAAATTCTTCCCGGGCGACCTCGCTGGCTGAATAAATGGAGGCCCCGCTTTCATTCACCATAAAAACGGATACCGGTTTTCCAAAATCGATGCCACGTACCAGGGCTTCCGTCTCCTTACTTGCTGTGCCATTGCCATAGCCAATGGCTTCAATATCATACCGGGCCACGAGGTTTTTAAGTGTGGCAACCGCGCGATCCTTTTCCTGCTGCGGAGGATGAGGGAATATCGTTTCATATTTCAGAAAAGCGCCGCTGGCATCCAGGCAAACCACTTTGCAACCTGTTCGGAATCCAGGATCTATAGCCAGAATTTTTTTATGGCCCAAAGGAGAGGCCAGCAGTAACTGGCGCAGGTTCTCGGCAAATACCCGTATCGCTTCCTCGTCGGCAGCGGCCTTACTGCTCATCCGGAACTCGGTTTCTATGGATGGCTTTAAGAGCCGGTTATAAGCATCTTCAGTAGCCAGTGCAACCTGATCGGCAGCAGCTCCCGAATTAATGATAAATATCTTTTTGAGTCCTTCGATCGCAAGTTCTTTATCGATTGCAATGTCCATGATCAGAAAACCTTCTTTTTCACCCCGGCGGATGGCCAGCAGGCGATGGGAAGGCGCTGCGGATAAAGCTTCGCCATACTCAAAATAGTCGCGGTATTTCTGTGCTTCTTCGGTTTCTTTTTTTGTGGTCAGTACCCGGGCGGATAGCCGGGCCTGCTCACTGAAGAGGTTCCGCACCAATGTCCGGGCCAGCTGGTCTTCCGCAATTCTTTCTGCGATAATATCACGGGCACCCTGGAGGGCGGTCTGGCTATCGGGAACATTTTCGCTAACAAATTTTGCCGCTTCCGTTTCGGGATCTGCATACTGTTGGGCCAGCAAAAATGTGGCCAGTGGTTCCAGGCCATTTTCAATGGCGGTGGTAGCCCGGGTCTTCCTTTTCGGCTTATAGGGCAGATAAATGTCTTCCAGTTCTGTGGACTGGATGCATTGTTCAATTTTCTGACGGAGTTCGGGGCTCAGTTTGCCGGCGGCGTCAATCGTTTTCAGAACGGTTTCCTTACGTTTTTCCAGTTCCTCATAATATTGAATCTTGTCTATAACATTGGCCACCTGGACTTCATCCATATTTCCGGTAGCTTCCTTACGATACCGGCTGATAAAAGGGATGGTAGCTCCTTCAGTATGCAGTTGTGCGACATTGCCTATTTGTTTAGCCGGCAGGGTAAGATCCTGCGCGATTTGCTGTAAGTATTTACTGTCCATATTTCAATTATAAGGGCTGCAAATGTAAGGGAATTGACAGGGCTTTTGAGCGCAGATTCTTGTAAAAAATCCACAATAGCCGGTATCCGCCAGGTCCTGAAAAAACATGGTTATAAACCCTGTGCCAGGGTAATTGGATGGCCGGCAGGATCGCCATTTCTGGTATGGCGCAGTTTCAGAGAAAGGACCGAAAAGCGGTCCGATGAATCGACAGGGGTTTGCGGGTTATTCCGTTTTAAAAAGTTCTTCTTTGGAAACAATTTTTACCTTGTCACCATCTTTCAGGCTTTGACTGACTACGGCATAAGGCCCGGTAACTACCTGATCGCCGGCTTTGAGCCCGCGGGTAACTTCAATATAATTGATATCCTGAATGCCGGTACTTACGACCTTTTTTTTGACCTGCCCCTCAGGTCCGATCACAAATACGACCTCTTCCATATCGTCTGCTTCCTCTGTTGCCTGGGGATCGGCTGCCGGTTTGGCGGTTGCTTCTTTTTTCTCGTCGGCCATACTTTTGTCACTGCCCTTGATGCGGGCATTAACGGCGGCAATGGGTACCGATACCACCTTGTCCTTACGTTTGGTTTTAATATCAGCCCTGGCATTCATGCCCGGCCGGAAAGGGAGTCTGGTTCCCCCTGATTGCTCCAGCAAATCTTCGTAAGAAGATTTATCCAGACGGATCCGGACTTCATAGTTGGTAATATCGGTGGAAGAAACAGCGGTACCGCTGAGACCAGATTTCACACTGCTGGCAATCTTGGTGACCACACCACTGAATTTCCGATCATTATAAGCATCTACCTGAATTTCAGCCACATCGCCGATGCTTACTTTGACAATATCGTTTTCTCCGACATCCACCCGTACTTCCAGGGTATTCATATCGGCGATCGTCATCATCTCTGTACCTGCCATTTGCGCGGTACCTACAACACGTTCGCCTTTTTCTATTTTCAGTGAAGAAATTATGCCGCTCATTGGCGCAACAATTGTGGCCCTGCCCAGGGTTTTATCTGCTGAAGTAAGACCGGTACGGGAGGACCGGACCCCCGCTTTCAGACTGCGAATATTCTGCAGGGCTGCATCATAATTGGCCTGGGCTGAAGCCAGGGAGGTTTCCATTTGCTCCAGCTCTGCCTTGGAAATGACTTTATCCTGAAAAAGTTGCTTATTTCGCTCATATTGCACCCGGGCCTGCTCGAGTGAAGCTTTGAGGGCGCCGAGGGCTGCCTGACTGTTGGCTACCGTAGCTTCCGACTGACTCAGACGGGCAGCTGCCTCATCCCTTTGCAGGGCATACACATCGGCATATACCCGGGCCAAAACCTGTCCCTTGGAAACACTGTCCCCTTCCTGAACGGTGAGTTCAGTAACCTCACCACTAATATCGGGACTGATGGCCACCTCAAATTCCGGATAGACCTGCCCACTGGCAGTTACCGTTTGGGTGATAGAACGAACCGAGGCCTTTTCAGCGGTAACCCGGGTTTGCTTATTTCCGGAACCCAGCTTTACAGCGACTAAAAAAACAACAGCCAGGACAGCAGCTCCTATTATCAGTATTTTTTGCCAACGTTTGCTCATTACTCAGGTGGTTGATGGAGGTAAGGGGCCACGCGTTAGATGGTCCGGATACCGCAAATATGGTTACCTTAAGACGAAGGTATTATTAAATGTCTTTTTTTATGCAATTTTCTGGAAAACCGGTCGTTCAGTTTGCCGGCGGTGTATCCAGATCCATATATACGATCCGGTACTTTCCGGATCGCTGGTATCCTTTCCGATACCGTCGGTTCAGAATCAAGCCAAGCGTGCCGATACCCAGCCCTACCGCTGTATTGGCCAAGTTATCCCTGGCAAAGGGTTTATAGCCATTGCCCGAATTGACAATATTGAGCAGCGTATAGCCATAACCGCCATAGAATGCGAGTTTACCCACCGTATTCAGGTAATGGCTTTTTTTCATTTCCCGGGGGATCAGGACCTGCTTGATATCCTGGTAATGTACCGGGACAATATAAGTATTGACTGTGTCATAACTCAGGGTGCCAAAAACATTGGTATATGCATTGGTTTGGTAATATTTCAGGAATATACTGTCATTGGCTACACGATCGACCCTTCCATCATAACGGCGTCCTTCTTTGGAAATAAAAGAAATATCGGTACCTGCATAATAGCTTTTAACGGTTATCCCGTTTTTTTTTCTGACTGCAATAAAATCGGGCACCTGGGCCTGAGCGCAGCAGGAAACCAGCAGGAGGCCCATAACGGAAAGCAGTCTGATCATGCGGACTAAGTTAATGGATATTCGCATCCCGCTGGCGGCGAATTTGTTAAAGCAAAAAGAAAATTATACGCCCATTCGTTTGGCGAATTCAGGATTCAGATAGCCTTTTAGTTCCGAAAAAGGAATCCAGATATGAATCTCGCCGGCAGCATAGGGTCCCAGTTCATAAGGAACATAGGAAAAACCCAAACCATGAGCGCTAAAATAAAAATTGTCATTGGGTGCAATATGCTCGACCAATAGGATTTCACTGAGAGGCGTGGCTGCCGGAACATGATACTGGGCACGGTAATGAGACTCGAGCAATGCCTGTAACTGCAGTGAATCCAGATTCAGGATATTGGAAATCTGTAATTGTTTTTTTGTGCGGACATCATAACAACGCATGGTCGTACCATAGTTACCGTGCGCGCCGCCGGTATAGGCGTAATTAAAAAAACTGACAACAACATACCCGTTTTTATTGAAAAGCAGGTTGCTGCTGTTGATGTATTCCCGGTTCAGAAAATAATGTACTTCCTGCTTATTGCTGACACCAACCAGCGAACTATCCACTTCCGAAGTGTAGCCGTCAATCTTTTGCTGCACCAGCCGTCTGGCGATTTCCTGAAGACCTGCCTGCTGATCGGATTCCCGGGCCGGCAGGGGCAACAGGTGCTTCATGGCCTGGTTCAGCCATTCGCCATCTTCTGAAGGTCCCGCTGCCTGGACCAGCGAAATCCGGGCTTTCAGTACCGGTGTATCGGTCCTGAATTTCAGGTATCTTGCTGAATCCAAATAAGTAAAGCCGCCGAAAGGCATTGTTAAGGAGTCCTGGCTGGCAGTCAGCCGGATCGGAACCGCCATATGTTCATCCGCACTGATCCATTGTCCCGAGATGGTGTCTTTGCTGATATGCAGGGTCAGTCGGGGTGATAATCCTGTCGCATCAGAACGCTGTTCCATCAGATAAATACTGTCCGCGTTTTCTGCCCCCCAGTCCTTGATCAGAAAAACAGTAGGTCCGCTGTGTAATGGGTAATAGTTGGCGCTCACCATATCTCCCTGTCTGAAAAAATGCATCACCACGGAATCCTTTCCGATAATACCGGTAAGCGTCTGGTAAAAAACCGGTGCGGTAAAATCAACTGGTGCGCCAATTTCAAACCGGGTATCCAATTCATCCGTTTTAGAAGCGCTGTCCTTATTTTTACAGGATCCGAGGGTAAACAGAATCAGAAGAAAATAGGTAAGGCGTTTGTACATAATTTTCAGGAGTTGGGATAACGCAGCAAAAATACACTGCCTTCCTTAATTTAAGCATTTAAATCGACATTTTGTTGAATCGACCGCATATACTTCCTATTAAGACAGGATCCGGGGGATGCCGCCGACAGCGGCTTTGGCAACGTCGCGGCTATCTGCTTCACTGGGGCCTGTTGCTGGCAAGCGCCTGGGGGGCGACCCGGATACAGGCCCAGGAGATGCCGGATGACAGCATCCAGGCTTTAGCGCCTGTTACCGTGAAAGCTTTTGCCCAGGAACAGAATCGCAGCACTGCTGCACTAAGTGAGCTGGTGCCGGTGGCGGGTCCTAGAACATCGCTGGTTGCTGATTTTAATGCGATTACCGGGGTACGGATGGAGGAACGTTCCCCAGGCAGTTACCGGATCAATATCAGGGGTAGTTCCTTAAGATCGCCATTTGGTGTCCGTAATGTGAAGATTTACTGGAATGATATCCCGCTCACTGATCCAGGCGGCGGTAGTTATTTCAATCAACTGGCCTATAATAATTTTACCGGCATCCAGGTTTTTAAAGGCCCCGCCTCCAGCATGTATGGTGCCGGAACGGGAGGACTAATACTTATCCGCAATCAGCCCACCGGTAATGATTTCGCCCGATTGGAATTTACCGGTGGAAGTTTCGGTATGCAGCAGTTGTTGCTGACAGCGGGATCCAGCGGTAAAAAGCTGGCTTCAAAACTCAGTTATGCCCGGCAAAAGATGACGGGCTATCGCCGTCATTCGGCCTTACATAAAGACAATATTTCCTGGACCGGCCGGGCGATGTTGAGTCCGACGCAGGAGCTGGAAGCTTCGGTGCTGTATACGGATATGTATTACCAGACGCCAGGTGCACTGAATGTAGAACAGTACCAGTCCGATCCCCGGTCTGCCAGGCCGGCAAGTGGCAGTTTCCCTTCGGCGGCAGATGCCCGGGCAGCCATTGATCAACGAAATTTTACAGCCGGGATTACCTATCGCCAGGATTTCCATCGAGGCTGGACCAATCAGACCACTTTGTACGGTGCTTATAACCAGGTGCTAAATCCAGCCATCCGCAATTATGAAACCCGGTATGAACCGCATTATGGGGGCAGGACCCTATTGCGCCATATACACAGAACAGGCACAGAAGACTCACTGGTCTGGACGGCGGGTGGCGAGTGGCAACAGGGTGATTACCGGATTCGGGTACAGGGCAATAAAGCCGGTCATCCGGATACCCTGCAAACCTATGACCGGGTGAAAAGTAATGGGTACAGCCTGTTTACCCAGGCGGTTTATGTCGATGGAACTGGTTGGACTTATGCGGCGGGTTTGAGTTTTAACCGGAGTCGGATTGGTTTTACCCGACTCAGTGAATTGCCGATACGCCGCCAACCTTTTGTGTTTGGCAATGAACTGGCGCCCCGGTTTTCGGTATCCCGACGATGGAAGCGGGACTGGGTCCTGCTGGCTACTGTTGCCCGGGGATATGCACCGCCCGCGATTGCTGAACTATTGCCGTCTACCGGCCGGATCAATACCTCGCTCCGGGCGGAGAAAGGCTGGAATTATGAACTGACGGCAAATAGGAGACTCTGGCAGTACCTGCAGTTAGAAGGAACGGTTTATCATTTTAATCTACGCCATGCGTTGGTACAGCGAAGAGACGAAAGCGGTGCGGATTATTTTGCCAATGCCGGCCGAATCCGGCAGACGGGGGCCGAATTCAGCAGCAGTTATTTTTTTAATCCGGGATGGTTGCCCCTGCTCCAGACCGGCTACCTGCGACTGGGCTATACCTGGAGCCATTTCCGTTACCAGGACTATATAAACGATTCCGGGGACTTCAGCGGTAATACCCTGCCGGGGGTGCCTGCCAGGGCCGTTACTGCTGTTTTGGACCTGCAGTTAGATCCAGGCTGGTATATCAACCTGAATTATTACGGGGCCTCGAAACTATGGCTGAATGAAGCCAATACAGCGGAGACTGCGCCATACCATCTGCTGGGTTTGAAGCTGGGTTACAAAGCCCGTTGGGGGCCCTGTCAGCTGGATCTGAATCTGGGTGCCGATAACCTGTTGAATGAAACGTATAGCCTGGGCAATGATATTAATGCAGTTGCCGGCAGGTACTATAATGCGGCACCGCTGCGCAATTATTTTGCAGGACTGGCGATCAGCTGGTACCGGTAGCTCCCTGGTGCTGTAAATTACCAGGTGCCGGCTGAATTAACGAAATACCGTTGTCGCAAGTCTGGCCGACTCATAGGCCATTGCCTGATTGTGATTCAGGGTCAGTTTTTTGATATTGATCAGGTCCACAATGGTACCTACGAAACAAAGACCCGCTGTAAAGAAATACAGGATACCCAGGGCAATATCACCGGTAATCAGGCGATGGATCCCTGCCACACCTACGAATCCCAACAAACAGAGAATCAGCAGGGTTTGCTGGTCTTTTCTTTTACCCCTGTATATCATCAGAAAATTTTCCCGTTGCTGGTCGTTCATGTCTTTAGTCAGGTTGATAATGCTTGCGATTTCCTCATAATCCATATCAGGAAACATGCGAAGTAGTTGTTGATGGTCCATAGTTGTATTTGTTTTTGTTGATTTTATAGAATGATTTACAGCTTTGATAAAAAATGATAAGGGTGGCCGGAATCCCCAGGATATGCGCATCCAGCGATTGCCGGAATTCAAAATGAAGCGCATAATGGATGGCGTGACCCAGCCCGCAGCCAGGGCACCAGTTAATCCCCAGTTGATGCAGCAGACATAACGAAGTACTGTTGTCGCTGACCTGCATCAGACCCAGAACAATCAGGGCGCCGTTCCAGATAATGACTTCACTATATTTTCTAAGTAGGCGTATCAAGCTGTGTTGCTGTTAATAATGTAAAAATAAGCGTAAAGCACAGCTTGCAGCAAGGTCTATCGGTGAGCGGTTGCTCAGCGCCGGTCAGTGTCTGCGATATCCCCTTTATTGGTAAGGCTAGGTGCCCTCTGGTTGACGAAAGGGTGCGCCTATTTTTTGAGGGCCCATTTGAGCATTTCTTTCCAACTGGGCTTCTTACCATACATCAGAATGCCGGTGCGGTAGATCTTTCCGGCCAGCCATACCATCAGCAAAAAACCGGCAATCAGCAGGGCCATACTCAGACCCAGTTGCCAGTAGGGTACGGTGCCTGGTACGCCATAGGCGACCCGGGCCATCATTACGATGGGCGAGGTAAAGGGAATGATGCTGGCCCATACGGCGACCGAACTGGTAGGGTTCCGCATGGCAATCGTCAGCAAAAAGATGGCAAAGATGATAATCATGGTTACCGGGAAACTCAGGGACTGCGCTTCCCGCATGTCTTCGTTTACGGCACTGCCGATGGCCGCGTACAGGGAAGAATAGAAAAAGAATCCGCCGAGGAAATAAAAGGCAAAAAGGAAAAGCAACAGGGGCAAATTGACACTGTTGAAAACCTCCTGTGCTGCGGCTACGGCTCCCTGCATGGCTCCACTGTTGGCCGACGCCGTCCGTGTCAGATTATAGACAATAAACACAAAAGCGATCCACAACAGAAACTGTGTCAGCGCCACCAGTGCAATGCCGATGATTTTACCCAGCATCAGCTGAAAAGGACGCACAGAGGAGACCATAACTTCAGCAATACGGTTGGTCTT
This sequence comes from Niabella terrae, assembly GCF_054783135.1. NCBI lineage: Bacteria > Pseudomonadati > Bacteroidota > Chitinophagia > Chitinophagales > Chitinophagaceae > Niabella > Niabella terrae. The sequence continues at coordinate 41,445 of NZ_BAAGRD010000001.1, read as the reverse complement.
TTCTTCCATGACGCCCATCATCACCTGGGAACCGTAGATCAGTAGAATAAAATAGATCAGAAAGCCTGCCACATAGCCGATGATCATCGCTTTGGTACCGTCAGCACCTTTGTCTTTGAGGTTTTCAGCTTTAACGGCCAGGCGGCTGTCATTCAGGGTCTCTTTCTTAATGCTGTCAATACCTAATTCCTCGTATTTGATTTCGTTCCAGATTGTATTCAGTTTGGACTGTACACCCGGGACCGTACCCAGGGTACGGTTAGATTTGATGGTAATCTGATCCGGTGCATGGGTAATTACGGTGGAAGCAGGTATGACTACATAACCATCATAGCCGTCCGTTTCAAAACTTTCTGCCAGATGTTCCGGGTCCTGTTTCACCAGCACCAGAGAACTGGATGGATCTGCGGCATTGGCCGCATCGACCCTTGCCTGGGTAAATTTACCAGAAGAATCCACCAATGCAATTTTCAATCGAGTGTTGGTTTTCTCACCAAGATAAGTCGTACCGAAAATCAGGGCAATATACAACAGCGGAAACAGCAGGGTGGATATGATAAAAGTCTTTTTTCGGACCCTGGTATTGAATTCACGCTGGATGATCAGAAATATCTTATTCATAGTACTTAAAATTATTTTCTCCGGCGAACCTGCCGGGATAAGCTTTGGATTCAATTCTATTATTACAACCACGGTGTTGCTATACTCATTCAACCTTTTCAAATTCTCTGGCCAGCGGAGTACCTTCTACCTGCCGGATAAATATATCGTTGAGGCTGGGCAGGATCTCATTAAAGGAATCTATGTCTGCCCCCTGTTCCATCATGAATCTCAACACTTCATTATTGCTCCTACCTTCTTTTTTCTGAAGAATCATTGCACGGCCTTCATGGCTCATGAGCTCAAAAAAATCGTTCTCACCAATGCGAAGTCCGGCATCATTTAAAGTTACCCGGTAGAGATTTTCTTTAAAATCCTGTTGCAGTTGATCCAGGGTGCCGTCCAGAATTTTCTTTCCCTTATTAACCAGAATGATATGGTCACAGATTTCTTCGACCTGTTCCATGCGATGGGTGCTGAAGATGATCGTGGCGCCTTCCCGGGAGAGCCTGAAGATTTCATCTTTGATCAGGTTGCTGTTCACCGGATCCAGACCACTGAAGGGCTCATCCAGAATGATGAGCTTGGGGTGGTGTAGGACGGTGGTGACAAATTGCAGTTTTTGCTGCATCCCTTTGGACAGGTCCTCCACTTTTTTATTCCACCAGTTCTCCATACCGAACCGCTCAAACCATTCTTTGATTTTTAATGTAGCCTGCTTTTTTTCCAGGCCTTTGAGCCGGGCCAGGTAAACGGTCTGTTCGCCAATCTTCATTTTCTTATACAGACCCCTTTCTTCTGGCATATAGCCGATTTTGGCATGGTCATGAAGGGCATCAAAGGGCTTCCCGTCAAAAAGAATCTGTCCCTCGTCCGGATAAAATATACCGGTAATCATTCGTATCAATGTGGTTTTGCCGGCACCGTTGGGCCCCAGTAAACCGAAAATCTGTCCGGTTTCAATTGAAAGACTGATATCGTCAACAGCTTTCTGGTTGGAAAAATACTTTTTCAGGTTGCGAATCTCTAATATGGCCATATTCGGAGTTTTTTAACAGATACTGGTCGCAAAGATAACCGCTTAGTGTGGATAGCATTGAGTTTTACAGCATGTCTTTCCCCAAAAGACTAAAGAGAGGCCTTGTCCGCGATCAAGAATTCAAAAAGGGTGTAATCCTGTATTTTAGGGATGCCGGAATCACAGCTATTTCCCGCATTTTTGCATTTCATATCTGTCTATCATGAAAAAGAGATTTTCCCTATTAAGTTTTGCATTACCGGCTGTGCTGATCCTGGTATCAGGCTGGGGATTTCTGGTGCACCGTACCATTGCCCAACTGGCCATATATGAACTGCCGGGACCCATGCAGGCTTTCTTTTATACCCACAAGGATTCATTGGTATATGGGGCACCCCGTCCGGATGTCAGAAGGACAGGTCATCCTGAGGAAGGGAGCAAACATTATATGGACATGGAGTATTTTGGGGACAGTGCGTTTCGGGTGATCCCCCGTAACTGGGATGCAGCCGTTGCCCGATATACGGCAGATTCCCTGCATAAATACGGAACATTGCCCTTTGTGGTCATCGAGTACCTGGGCAGACTGACGGATGCCTTCCGTTCAGGCAATGCCGACAGCATTGTTTTTTATGCAGCTGATCTGAGTCACTATATCGGCGATGCCCATGTGCCCTTGCATGCTTCCATGAATTATGACGGGCAGCTTACCGGTCAGCAGGGACTGCATGATTTATGGGAAACCACGGTTCCGGAAGTTGAAATGATGCATTACCAGCTTAGCAGCCGGCATAAAGCCCGTTATCTCAAATCACCCGAAACCCGGATATGGGGCATTCTGGAACATACTTTTTCACTGGTACCGGAGGTTTTTGAGAAGGAGCGGGAAGTAGCCCGGAATTTCAATGATTCCACCAAGTACCGGTGGGAGGTACGCTGGGGTAAAAAACGGCGGTTTTATACGCCGGAATTCGCTCGTCAGTATTCCCGGGCACTGGGCCGTTCTGTGAATGATCAGCTGATTGCCGCCTCTGGCGCCATTGCGGATTTCTGGTATACAGCCTGGGTCAATGCAGGGAAGCCGGATCTGAATAAATTACTGGAAGTTCCCTATCAAAAGAAAGCCTTCCGGAATGAACAAAAGGCTTTTCGGAAAAATGAACTGGTAGAGAAACGGCTCCTGATTTCCACTTTAAAGATCACCAAAGATTAGTTTTTTCGCCAGCGTGGATTGGGGAAGCAGGCGGGGTGATCATCTACTGACTTATTAAAATTTATTAATGACCCGTATTGGCCTGATTTCAGACACACACGGATATCTTGATCCGCTGGTTTTTGAATATTTTGCTTCCTGTGATGAGATCTGGCATGGAGGAGATTTTGGATCAGCGGAGGTGGCAGCAGCCTTGCGGGCTTTCAGGCCCCTGCGCGGTGTATATGGGAATATAGATGGTGCAGACATTCGCGGGCATTATCAGGAGACCGCTGTTTTTCAAATCGAAGGCCTGAAAATACTCATGCTACATATCGGCGGTTATCCGCCCAAATACAATACGAGAAGCCGCCAACTGCTGTTGGCGCAAAAACCCGGTTTGTTTATCAGTGGGCATTCCCATATTTTGAAAATCATGTACGACGAAGCTTTGGGTTGTCTGCACATGAATCCGGGAGCGGCAGGCAAACAGGGCTGGCATCAGCAACGTACCCTCATTCGATTTTCGATTGACGGTCCTGCATGTAAGGATTGTGAGGTTATTGAATTGGGACCCCGTTAATCTGACCGCTGCAGCAGCGAATCAAAACCAGCCACGGCCCTGTCCGATCTCTCTAAAGGGCCAGGGTATGGTAGCGAGGGTGACGATCAGCGCCAGGACATAGAACAGTACCGTTTTGCGGTGTTTGGTGCGATCGGCGATCTGTTTTTTGGCATAGGAACGTCCGATATGCACCAGGACCAGCGCGATCAGCATGCCGGCAATATGTTCCACGGCAAAAAACCGGTAGACCGGCGCCTGCATCAGGTCCGACATGGGCATTTGCTGAAATAATTTTAATCCAAATGTTCCGGTAAGCCATTGCACCAGTCCGATCAGCACATTGAGGTCGAAACAAATCATCAGGAGTAAACCAGCGCTCTTATGCGATTTGGTAAAGGGTTTATCACCTGCACCCAGGCTTCTGAAGATGGCGATTAGAAAAAATAACAGAATGGCCCAGCGTAAAAAGCTGTGGAGATGGAGAAGTCCTGTTTGCATAGTAATCGAGATTTGTTCCTGCGAAAATAGGCATTTAAACCGATTTGACAGGTTTCGGCAAGAGAGGGATGAATGGAAGACCGTAGCGGGGCAATCCACTAATAAAAACTGCCGTATCGCCGGCAATCTTTAGCCCTTAGGAGGATGGGTACAAAGTATTTGGATAATTTACCAAAGCGGTTAACTTTGTTTTATTAGTAGGAGACTTGAAAAACCTCGTAAGGGACTTGCGGGTACAGGCATGGAGCCATTGCAGGACTGCTAAAACTTCGAAGCAGTAAGCAAGTGGCTTTAACCTGTGAAGCCCAACAAACTTAGTTGTTGTGCAGTTCACCAGGCAGTTTAAATGATATGGTATGGCACTGATTGCACCTTCTTTACTGGCGGCTGATTTTTTAAACCTTCAGGGCGCCTGTGATCTGATTAATAACAGTCGTGCAGACTGGTTGCATCTGGATGTAATGGACGGACATTTTGTTCCCAATATCAGCTATGGTCCCATGGTCATTGAATTCGTACGCAAAGTGGTAAAAAAGACCTGTGATGTACACCTGATGATCGAAGGGCCCGGCCGTTATATAGAAACGTTCAGGAATGCCGGAGCCGATTGCCTGTCGGTGCATATAGAAGCCTGCCCGCGACTGCACCAGGATATCAGTCAGATCAAATCCCTGGGAATGAAAGCCGGGGTTGCGGTTAACCCGCATACGCCGGTCTCCCTGCTTTCCGATATCCTGCATGAAATTGATTTTGTCAACCTGATGAGTGTTAATCCCGGATTCGGGGGGCAGAAGTTTATTCCGTACACCCTGGAGAAGATCCGGCAGTTAAAAAAGATGATTCAGGAGCGAAAGCCCGAAGTCCTGATTGAAATCGATGGTGGTGTCACGCTGGAAAATGCTCCGGAAATATTAGAAGCCGGTGCCGATGTGCTGGTTGCCGGCAGTACCGTATTTGGTGCAGCGGATCCCGTTACAGCAATAGATCAGTTGAAGTCCTGCTGATCAACCGGCTGCTCCAGGCCGATCCCGGCATGATGGGTCACTGAGGCTATGAAGTAATTAACACCTGTTAACAAAATATTTTTTTCTTATAAGATTTTACAGGATATATTTGGAAAAGAAGGGCAGGCATTCTGCAATAAAGGACAGGATGACGCAAGTGAAAGCCGGTCGCCCTTTGCCGGAAGCTAAGAAGCTAAATTGAAAACAGCATTGACAGAAGCAATCATTAACCTGGAAACCGTTAACCCCATCGATTTTTTTGGTGTTAACAATGCGAAGTTCGATATCCTCAAAAAAAAATTTCCCCTGCTTAAAATTCTTTCCAGGGGCTCACAAATTAAACTGAGCGGAGCCCCCGAACAGATTCAGGCAGCCCGGGATAAAATAGGCCTCGTAATTTCCTATCTGGAACGAAACGGGAGCATGAGTAATAATTATTTTGATCAGATCCTCGGTGGCGACGACGCCGAAGTGATTGATCATTTTATGGAACGTCATCCCAATGAAGTCCTGGTTTTTGGCCCCAATGGGAAAAGCGTGCGGGCGCGTACGGCCAATCAGAAGCGGCTGGTGCAGGAAGCAGAAAAGAACGATATTGTTTTCGCGATCGGACCGGCCGGTACCGGTAAAACTTATACCGCGGTAGCGCTGGCCGTCAGGGCGCTTAAAAATAAACAGGTAAAGAAAATTATTCTCACCCGTCCGGCGGTGGAAGCAGGAGAAAGCCTGGGATTTCTGCCGGGGGATCTGAAAGAAAAAATTGATCCGTATCTGCGCCCCCTGTATGATGCACTGGATGATATGATACCGGCGGACAAGCTGGGATATTATATGACTACCAGGACCATCGAAATCGCGCCGTTGGCCTATATGCGGGGTCGCACTCTGGACAATGCCTTTATCATATTGGATGAAGCACAGAATGCCACGGACCTGCAACTTAAAATGTTTCTGACCCGGATTGGCGCCAATGCCAAAGCGATCATTACCGGGGATATGACTCAGGTGGATTTGCCCAAACACCAGCGGAGTGGGCTGCAGACGGCCACCCGGATTCTGAAGAATATTTCGGGCATCGGCTATATTGAATTGGACGAAGAAGACGTCGTAAGGCACAGGTTGGTGAAAGCAATCATCAAGGCATACAATGAGGAGCACGAAAGGCATTCCGATGATCGGTCAACAAAGAACTAAAGGTAAAATCCATTTTACCTTGAAGGGCGTTCGTTTAGGCGGATGCCTTTTTCTTTTATGCCTGTTGGCCTGCGGCACCCGGCAGCAGCATTTGGTGCAGGAAACCATCAGCAGGGCCAGAACAATCGTTCGATCGGGAGATCTTATTGTTCGTAGTGGCAGGGATGAGGTCAGCCAAACGGCCCGGGATTTTAACCGGGTAGAAAAAATCTATTCCCATTGCGGTGTGGTGCAGGTGGAGCAGGATTCAGTTTTTGTCTATCATGCCATGGGGGGGAGGGAAAACCCCTCCCGGGCACTTATGCGTCAGGACCTCCAGACATTTTGCAGCCCGGAGCAGGGGCGTGGTTTTGCCATTTATCGTTATCCCCTTACGCCGCGTCAATCCCTGCGGCTCTCCGGACTGGTTCAGGAAAGCTACCGGCAGCGACTGTTATTTGACTGGCATTTTAATTTCGAAACCGATGCGGAGATGTATTGCAGCGAATTTGTATTCAAATGTCTGAATCGGGCTTTGGCCGGGCAACTGCAGCAGGTCGTAGACCGGCAGGTGCCGCCGGTGTATATCAGCATAGATGATTTATACCTGCTACCGGGTATGATCCAACTGATCGAATTAAAATATTAACAGCCAGACGGCCTGCCGGGCTTGGGGGTATAGGGTCGCATGCTTACTTTTGTTGATACAAATGTTTCCCTGTATGCAACAATTTATAAAAATGCTGGCGGCCTGCCTCTGTGTTGTCGCTGTATTGGCGGCTTGCAATAGCCAATCCACCGGCAACGATCCCAATAAGGTATTGAATGAATTTTTCGTATTGCTGGCCAAAAAGGACCTGGAGGGGGCCGAACGCTATGTGACCAGTGACAGTAAGGCTACGATGAAAATGATTCGAAAAGGAATTGAAATGGCGGAACAGCAGTCTGAAGCGATGCCGCAGCGTGACCTGCTCAAGGATTTTGAAAGTCTTTCACTGGCGCCTGCAGTTATTTCGGAAGATACGGCCAGGATCAGGGTCACCGCAAAAAAGGGCAAACAGCCCGCAACTGAATTCATATTGATTAGGGAATCCAGCGGTTGGAAAGTGGACTTTACCATGTCTACCCTGATGAAAATGGGCCTGCAGGCCGGAGAAGAGACCCGCGAACTAATGGACCCCGCTGCAGTTGAGAAGACGCAGCAGCTCTATGACAGTGTCGTCCGTAATATCGATCCGGAAACCCTCGATGCCCTGAAGAAGCAACTCGATAAACTAAAATAGAAGCCATCCGGGTCTTTCATACCGGTATCTGGTTTTTATGAATTTTAAAATAACAGTAATGAAGCGGGTATATTTTTTTACAATCCTGATACTGGCACTGACTGCCTGCCAGTCGGAAAAGAAAAGGGAATCAGACAGTGATATTGATGCGGCCCGCAATTTTATACAGGCGGCGCTGAAGGGTAAATACGATATGGCCCGGCAGTACATGCTGCAGGACCCGGTCAACGAAGAGCGTTTGGATGCGGTATCCCGGGTGCAGTTGTCGCCGGAGGAAAAGCAGGGCCTCTGGGAGGCCAGCATTACCATCCACAGCCGTCATTTGCTGGGAGATACAGCCAGTATTATTATTTTTTCGAACTCCTATCATAAAGAGAATCGTGATACCCTGAAACTGGTAAAAAACGAGGGTCTGTGGCTGGTTGATTTTAAATATCTGTTTGACCCGCAATAAGAGGGGTTTTAGATGCCGGGAAATCGGGACACCGCAGGACAGTGAAAAACAACTAATTTTGGACTTTTGGTAAAAACCGCTGCGACAGCTACAAAAACATTAAACTTAAGCATGGCAACAGTGAATCACCCCTGGCATGGCGTAGGATACGGCCCGAATGCCCCCGAAATCGTCAATACCATTATTGAAATTCCGGAAGGCTCAAGGGCTAAATATGAGATCGACAAGCAGACAGGTCTGCTGAAACTGGATCGCGTCATCTATTCCTCATTTCATTATCCGGTAAATTATGGCTTTATTCCACAAAGCCTGGGTCAGGATCAGGATCCGCTGGATATTCTGGTACTCTGTTCCCAGACCATCCGGTCCTTCTGTCTGGTCCGGGCCAAAGTCATCGGTAATATGCAGATGATCGACAGCGGCGAGCGGGATGATAAAATTATTGCAGTGGCACAGGATGATCCTTCGGTGAACCATTATGACAATGTAGATCAGCTGCCCCAGCATTTTTTACTCGAGATGCGCAATTTTTTCGAACAATACAAAGTGCTGGAAGATAAGAAAGTCGAAATTGATGCCTTTCAGGACAAAGAAACTGCCCTGTCAATTGTAACTGAAGCCATCGATTTTTACCGGGAAACTTTTAAAAAACAGGGTTAAGCGGGGGACGCCCCTTTTTCACCCTGCAACCTTTCTGAGGCCAATTGCGTCAGATCTGCAGGGAGCAGCTAGCGCTGCGCCCTGAGCGATCCCGGTTTATTCCCCTGAAGATCCCGGACGGGCGACCGACCCGGTGCCGTATGAAAAAGGTTACCCGACAAGATATTAAATACAGAAACAACACAGATGAAGACCCGAACGAAACGCCTGTGCTATCTTATTATATTGCTATTACTACCTACGACCCTGGTTTTCGGGCAAACGGAATATTACAGGGCCATCAATTCCTATTTTCGGGTGGACCCCTATGAAGGCAGCTTCTCCGGGTTTGTGGAGGCGCTCTCTTCTGATACGGCACTGCATTTCAAGCAGGAACTCAAACAAACGGACACCACCGGTTACCTTTTAAAAGGCCATTACGATCTGTTCAATCCATTCAGCATAAATGCGGTTCAGGTGGACATGGTTTTTTATGAAAGAGAACGGGACACAGGTAAGGGAATCAAGGAACGAATTTTTGCATACCAGCTGACCGCTTTTTTTGAAGACAACCCCTACAACCGTAAGAAAGTGAAAAAGGACTATGCCAAAATGCAGCGGGTTTTTGACCGGAATATGAATTCCAATCCCCAGAGTCTGAAAGGGTATCAGGGCCTTGAAGACGGCGCACTGAATAATTTCCATTTTACGAATTATATCCAGCCCTCCGTTGTCATCAGCTGGCAAACGATGAAAGGCAGTAGCCAGCCCCGGCTGGCGTTGAGTATTGTCGCATATCTTGCACAGGTTCAGAATCGCGCCTATCCGGCCGGACATGGCGCCTGGTAATAATTCCCGCGCCTGATCAGGGCAGAAATCTGCGGATCAGTTTAAGCCGGTGGGTGCGCTGACCGGACTCTGCATGAATAATACCCGTAGCATCAATCGGATCGATTCTTACTTTTCCCGCTGCATGGATAATCTGGGCCGGCGAGAGCAGGATCCCTACATGTACAATTTCATCCTTATCATCAAAGAAAGCAAGATCACCGGGTAGGGCAGCTCCCAGGTCCGGGACTTCACTACCCTGTGCTGCCTGCAGGCGCGCATCCCTGGCTATCGGAATGCCGGATAATTTGTAAATCGTCTGACTGAATCCGCTGCAATCCACACCGAGTATGGTTTTACCGCCCCACTGATAGGGGGCATTCAGCCATAGGTGGGCTTCCCGGATCAGGGACAGTCTTTTATCGACAATGGTCTGGGGATGGAGTCCCGGGCCGGTATAATGATAACTGTAGGCGCGGGAAGCAGGTGCCTGGTGGTCGTAATAATAAAGTGTGGAACCCTTGGGGATATGCATGGGCAACCCCAGGAATTCAATCATATTTAAAAATTCGGGTGCCAGGTGCTGATCTTCGCGCAGGGCCATGTCTTCGTCAACTGCTGTAATCAGGTGACGGGTCACCCAGCCCTGGTAAGCATCGTACAGGCTTTCAACTTTTACCCAGTTGTCTTTTTTTTCCCTGAGAACCCTTAGCTTTTCACCGAAGAGCAACTGATTACTCATCTCTTGGCGGTGATTGGGTTTTTTGCGCATGGGTGCTGCGGGCACCGTAACGATTGCATAGTCCATCTTTCGTGATTTTGAAGGGCCAGACTGTTCAGTTGGTCTCAACTGTCGGAACTGTAAATATACTCCGGTATATTGAATAATTTGTGGAATTATCCTTAGGATGCATCTTAGCATAAATTTTAATAAATTCACAGGGTGCCGAAGGTCCGTTACCAAGATATAACCGATAGTGAATTGCTCCAGCGCTATTTGAAAGGCCGCGACAATCAGTGGCTGGGCGTGCTGCTCGAGCGGTACACCCTGTTATTACTGGGTCTTTGTATGAAATATCTGAAAAACGAAACAGAGGCCCGGGATGCGGTCCAGCAGATATTTTTAAAAGTTATTCAGGAGCTGCCCAAATACCGGGTCGATTATTTCAAATCCTGGCTTTATATGGTAGGCCGCAATTATTGCCTGACCCTTTTGCGCGATCGCAAGGGGAAAATACCCGTCCCGTTTGCAGAGGAGTCCGTACAATCGCCTGTTCCGGAACCCGCAGGGTCTGATTCCAGGGTTGATCTGCTGGAGAATGGATTGCTGGAGGCGGCATTAAAAAACCTGAATCCGGAGCAACATGAATGTGTAACTTTGTTTTATCTGAAGAAGATGTCCTATCAACAGGTCAGTCAAAGCACCGGCTACAGCCTTTTACAGGTTAAAAGTTATATTCAGAATGGTAAAAGAAATATGAAGCTGTACCTGGAGAAAAAATTAAAAGATCAGGAACCCGGCCATGTCGGATGAATTAAAAGACATATTATCCCAGTCAGACCAGCCACCGAGGCCTGAAGATGTTTTAAAATACTTAAAGCAGGAGCTGGATGATGCCCAGAACCACGAGCTGGAGAAAAGCCTGCAGGAAGATCCTTTTTCTGCCGAAGCTCTGGAAGGCCTGCAGCAGATCCGGGATCCCCGGCAGATTTCTATGATTGTGGATGGCCTGAACCGGGATCTCAGGAAGCGCACTGCAGCCAATAAGAAAAAACGGGCGGCCCGTATGCTGAAACCGCAATGGGTCCTTTATTTTTCTATTTTAATTTTTTTGATCCTGATCCTGCTGGTTTATTTGGCAGTTCATCAGGGAATGATACCCTGATTAAGGGAAAAATCCGGAAAATCTGGACTGATGCCTCCTAAATGCAGGTTTTGTGCATAAATCCCCTGTTTCCCACCCAAAAAGCTTCCCGCCCATATTAATTTAATGTTAACTGCACTATTCTCGGGTTTTACTGCGGAAATTTGCAGTAACAAATCTATTTGCACATGCAATGGAAGAAAATTACTACGAGTCTCGGGAACTCCGCTTACAGTCTTTGGAGTAATGGTCACAAGTTATTGACCCTGGCCTATGGGAATCAGTCCGATGCTGTTTATCTGGAATCGGAAACGGGAGAGAAAAGACTTTTCCATTACAAGAAACAGGGCCTTTTTAAAAACCGGACGGTGTTAGAAAATGAATACGGTGTAGGACTGGGGCGCATCAAAAAAGAAGCGGGACGGGAGTTTATTGAGATGGACGATACACGCTACTATTTCAGTTTCAAAAATAATCAGGTAGTCGAAATCATCAATGAAGCCACAGATCAGCCGGTCGCCGTTTGCAGCCTGGAAATGGATAATCCCACAGAGCAGACCCGCAAAGGACTATTAATGGTTTGCTGCCTCTACCTTGCCGGCCATAATCAAACTTACCAACAGGCTTCCCTGGTTTAGAAACTTTCGTAAATATCTTTGGCAAAACCTTCCAGCGAAGGATCGCGGGCGCCCATCAACAGCAATACGGAATCCGAATCCAGATGCGGTCGTAAATGCTCCAGCAATGCATTGCGGTCAGCTACAAAAAAAGCCTTTTTACCTGTAGCCCTTATGTCTTCGATCAGATCTGCTGCAGAAATATCCTTGGTTGTTGTACCGCCGGCATAAAAGATTTCGCTCATCCAGATTTCGTCATGATCTCTTAAGGCCTCACTGATCTGGCGGACGAATTCGGTCCGAAGGAATTTGGTCGGTGTATAACCATGCGGTTGAAACCAGGCAATCACTTTGTGGCTCACCGGCTGGCAGGAGCGGATGGCGGCGGCACATTTGGCCGGATTATGGGCAAAATCATCGATGAACCAGACCCCGTTTTTCTGCCCCAGTACCTGATTGCGCCGATAGATGCCCTTATAAGTGCTTAAAGCCGCTGCGGCTTCATGCACTTTGATACCACAGCAACCAGCTGCGGCCGTGGCTGCCAGTGCATTTTCCATATTATGCTGTCCGGCCAATGCCAGTGAAAAGGGTACCTGATTGATGCGGAACTGTATGGTAAAACCCGATTGTTCAAAATGATCAGCCAGATAGGCCGGCTGTCCGGCACTGTCGGTATAACCAAAATCATTGTCGGCATTCACAGAAAGTTCAGCGGCATATTCGTTGGAGCGATTGACGCTGAATTGCTGGCTATTGTCCCGAAACTGTTCGAAAAGCTGCCGGAGTTCACCGATTTCTTTATGGTCTTTTTCAATATTCAGCAGCAGGCCCAGCCAGGGATGATATTGTACAATAGAACCGTCACTTTCATCTGCTTCGATAATCAGCCAGCTGCTCTGACCCACCGCTGCATTCCCGATTTTTCCGGCTTCTATGATTGACGTCAGTCCCGCACCTGTAATGACGGAAGGACTATAACCACATTCCTGTAATATATGATAAAGCATGCCTGCAGTGGTACTTTTTCCACTGGTGCCACCGATGGCGATGGTTTTCTTTTCGGCAGCTATCAGTGCGAGCAATTCAGAGCGACGGATCACAGGAATGCCGGCCGCACGCGCCTGACGAATCTCAATAACACTGTCTTCAATGGCGGTAGAAGCTACGACCAGATCCGTTTGTTCCGTGATACCCTGACCGTCCTGTTTGAAACATTGGATGCCTTCGGCTTCCAGCTTCGCCTTTATGTCCAAAGCCTTGTTCTCATTGAAGAACCGATCGCTTCCCGAGACCTGCATACCGCTGCCCTGGAGGTACTGGGCGATCGCACTCATGCCGACGCCGGCAATACCAATAAAAAAAGGATGTTTTACGGATGCTAAACGGATTCCTGGAGTCATGGCACAAATGTCGCAGATTACAGGATCTTTACAAAAGTTCTGTCGTTTGAATTTGTAAGGAAGGTCTCCAATTATTCCTGAAATATGCGGGCCCGGTATGCGATCTATATTATCTTCGCAGGTCACTGGATCAGAATTTTGAATTATGATTATTAAGACACCGCCTTATTTGAAACCTGGAGATACCATTGGACTGGTATGCCCCGCAGGTTATATGGCTTTCGAAAAAGCGGCCGAATGCGTCCGGGTCTTACAGGAAGAATGGGGATATAAGGTAAAAGTCGGCAGCACCGTGGGCAGCCGTTCGGATACTTATTTTTCCGGCACCGATGAAGAAAGACTCCGGGATTTTCAGCAAATGCTGGACGATCCTGAAGTGCAGGCTGTACTGTGTGCCCGGGGAGGGTATGGCACCGGCCGGATTATTGACCGGATCAATTTCAAAAAGTTCCGGAAAAAACCGAAATGGGTCATTGGGTTCAGTGATATTACCATCTTTCACTGTCATCTGTATGCGAACTATTATATTTCGTCACTGCATGCACCGATGGCAGCTGCTTTTAACGATGGAGAAGCCTGTAATCCTTTTGTTCAATCCCTGCGGGACGCCCTGGAAGGACGTTGGGCGCGTTACAGTACTGCACCGCATCCGATGAACCGGCATGGGGAAGCTGTTGGGGAACTGGTTGGTGGGAACCTGGCCCTGCTGGTCAACACCATTGGTACGAAGTCTGAAGTAAAGACCAAGGGCCGAATACTTTTTATTGAAGACATCGGGGAACAGAAATATGCCATTGACCGCATGATGTATCAGCTTCGGAGGGCGGGTAAGCTCGATAAACTGGCGGGATTTATCATTGGAAAATTTTCGGATATAAAGGATACGGACCGAAGCTTCGGGGCCGAACTGGAGCAGATCATTTTTGACCAGGTACGCGATTTTAAGTATCCGGTATGCTTTGATTTTCCGGTGAGCCATGATAAGGAAAATTATGCACTTAAGATCGGCGCGGGTTATAAACTGAAGGTTGGCGGAAAAAAAGTTACCCTGGAGGAGTAAATGGCAGGGTCGGTGCGGCCGGTACCTGGACAGGGGTTTTAAACAAGTACCCGTGGGGATAAAAAAATCCCCAACATTGAAAATGTTGGGGACTTCATCAAAAACCATTAACCATTAAACCTTATCCTATGAAAATTCACTCCGAAATTAAGAAGAATAAATGCGTTCCGCAAACAGTTGTTCATAAAAAAATTAAAATTTCACATTTCTTTATAAAATTCTTTTATAATTAGACGGGGGAATGGCAGCGGTCCGGCCTGAAAATCAGGAAAAAGAGCGGATCGCAGAGGTTTTAAACGATAAAATGTAAATTACGGATATGGATAGACGCGTATTGGTAGCGATTACGGGGGCCAGCGGAGCCGTTTACCCTGCCAGGATCCTTCAGAAACTGCAGCAGATGCCCGGTCAATGGGAGCAGTTGGCGGTGGTGATCACCGATAATGCCCGTCAGGTCTGGGAAATGGAAATGGGCCGCCCTTTTGCTGCCGATGCGCCGGTGCGCTGCTTCGATAAAAATGATTTTACCGCACCCTTTGCTTCCGGGAGCGGCCAATATGATACCATGATCGTAGCGCCCTGTTCGATGGGGACATTGGCGCGGATCGCAGGAGGGATTTCCAATGACCTGATCACCCGGGCGGCAGATGTGGTTTTAAAGGAAAGGCGGCGGCTGATCTGCGTCGTCCGGGAAACACCTTACAACCTGATGCATATCAGAAATATGGAACAGGTCACCCTGGCTGGCGGCATCATCTGTCCGGCTACGCCCTCCTTCTACAGCGGAGCCCGAAGCCTGGAAGAATTGGCCGATACGGTCGTAGACCGGGTATTGGACCTGGCAGGGTTCAGGATATCCAGTTTCCGCTGGGGCAGCCCCTCGGACTGATCAGCTCAAATCAACCTTAAAGGGAACGGTCTTGGGCGGCAGACATTTTTTATCATCACAGACCTGATACTGCACTTTACCGGACAGGTTGGTCTTTGCGGGGCTTTTTACCGTTACCCGTTGTACAAAACTCACTTTATTGCCATATTGGTGGGCGCTGATACCCAAGGTGGCATCCCTGAACTTTTCCATTTTTCCGAGTTCCTTGGTCTTGCCGGTTACGGTAACCAGGGGATTACGGGTATAAGAGAATTTAGTGGGAATGGCAATGGCATCTTCGGGCTGGGACTGGGAATAGATATGCCAGCCTTTGTCCAGTTGCGCCGTCATGTAAATGTCGAAAGTATTGGCGGCTACTTTTTTAGCGGAAAAAGACCAGTTTACCGGATTTTCCTGCGCCAGCAGACTGCCAACAGCCAGTAAAAGACTTAGTGTTACGATCAATCGTCTCATAGTTACTTTTTATAATTAAAGATCAATTGCCCCTACAGGACGGTTTACCTAGCTGATAGGTTGTATCTCAGGCATCAAAAGCGCCTGAATAATATGTTTGCCATCGGTATTACCTAAAATGGAAGAACAGGCTCTTTCCGGATGGGGCATCATTCCGAATACATTTCGGTCGGCGTTACAGATTCCGGCGATATTTCTGGCAGCGCCATTGGGGTTCGCCTGGGGTGTTACCTGACCATCGGCCTGACAATAACGGTAAATCACCTGACCATTGGCTTCCAGCTCGTCCAGCACGGCTTCATCGGCATGGAACCGGCCTTCGCCATGGGCAATGGGAATTTTGTAGACGGTGGGCTGATCGGCATCGGCTTTCAGGTAGCCTTCCGGCCGGAGGTAGATATTCTCGCAAATAAATTTTTGCTTGTTATTTCTCAGCAGGGCGCCTGGTAACAGGCCGGATTCACATAGAATCTGAAACCCGTTGCATACGCCCAGGACTTTACCCCCTTTGCGGGCAAATTCGATGACCTGTCCCATTATGGGGCTGAATCGGGCAATTGCCCCGCAACGCAGGTAATCACCATAAGAAAAGCCGCCAGGCAGTACAATACAGTCCTCGGTAGTAAAATGGTCCAGTTTTTCATTTTTGTGCCAGAGCATTTCTACTTCCTGACCCAGATCATGGGTCAGCGCATCCTGCATGTCTCTGTCGCAATTCGAACCCGGAAAAACCACGATACCAAATTTCATTTGTCCTTTTTTTAAAATTTATAAGTTGCCAGAGGAGCGATCCCAAATCCGGGCTTATCAACCTGCACCCTGTGGCGTAATCACTGTAAATATTATAATGTTTTGCAAAGTCGGCCGTCTTTCGACGTCTTTTCCGACTACGAAAGCCTGTTTCCCGGTCTTTTCACCATTGTTCCGGACCGCAAAGGTAGTTTTTTTACAGAGAATCTATTGGGATGAACCGGAATATTCCCAGGGTCACCATCCGGGGCCCTCATATTGGAAAACAATGATGAAAATGACGGTGATCCAGAATAAAATCCGGGCATAGATTTTTTTGCGGCCGATATTCAGATAGCCATAACCCTGAAATGCTGCGATCGGTACCAGCATCAGCACCCAGTTTTCAAAACTGGGCAGAATGCGGAAAAAAGATATCGCGAAACAGATGGCCAGATACCAGAGCATCAGGTACCACATTTTACGAATATGTACCAGCATTTTTCCGGTCTGGGCATGGACAAAGTAAATGCCAGCCAGCAGGGGCAGCACCAGCAGGCAGATGGCAATGCCCTGCCAGAAACTGTATTTGATTTTATGAAAAACCATCGGGGAATGCTGCATGTATTCAGGAATATGCAGCCCATCCTGCAGCATCAGTGCGGCACCGTAAAAATAATAAGGCATAAAGGCCGCCAGCAGCAGCAAAATCCATTCTGAGAGCTGAAACGGCCGGAGTAAAGCCAGGGCCAGCAGGGACCAGAGCAGGAAAAACAAGGCGGGTAAATGAAACAGTGACGCGATACCGACCATCAGCCCTGCATTAAAAATGACTGCCCTGGCTGCTTTACCGCCATGGGCGTTAAAGAGCAGGATACAGCTGGCCAGCAGAAATACCGAAGCCAGCAGTGTAGAACTCAGCAGGTTGAACCCGGGCAAGAGGGAACTGATCAGCAGATAAGCCATACCGCTGAAGTAGTTGGCCTTTGACATCAGCCGGCCGTTATTGATAAAATTACTGAGCAGAAAAGCAATCAGTATATGCAGCAAAAAGGCGACCAGTGCATAAATCACAGGCTGCGACCTGCCCTTTGCCGAAAGCCAATCCAGCAAACCTGAATACAGCACTGCGTCCTTGGCAGTTGCAACAGGAGGGTGGGCATGAAAAAACACCGGTAATTTCACCAGAAATCCCAGTATAAGCAACATAACGATATTGCCCGGCGTTTTTTTTCCGAAGATGCCTGTCATCAGCAGTTATTTGCTACAAAAATAGACTTCAGCCCCAAGATAGCAAATTTCCCATCGCTGTAGCCGCCTTAATGGCGGCGCATCTGAAAACGGAAACCCAGGTAGGCGCGCCGGCCTTCCATCGGTGCATATACATAAGAAGGGTCAAAACTCAGGCCGTAAGGGTTGAGCGGTGTTACCAGGGGATACCCCTGCGCATCCAGCGCTAGGTTTTTATCGAATGGATCTTCTGCCCTGGCAATCAGAAAAGGCTGTTTTCTGGCCGGTGTCCAGTTGCTGAGGTTTTTGATGCCGCCAAAGAGTTCCCATTGCCGGTTCAGCCGCCAGCTGCACTGGATATTTTGTAGTGCCCACCAGGGGGAGCGGGGTTTTCTCGGGTCCCGTTCACTTAATAGCGGCAGCCGCATCGGACTGTAGAGGTTGCCGGTATAATCCAATTGAAAGCCGGAGGCCGGAAAACGATAGCTCATATTCCAGACTGCGGAAAAGTTTTCAGAGAAAAGCTGCCGGATTTTTTGCCCGTTTTCCATCCGGTACAGGTCCATGGCGGTGACACCCGCCCTCAGTGTGAACCGGGGCGGTAACTGCCATTCGGCATTCAGCGACATGCCACGGGAAATGGCATAACCCCTGAGGTTGTCATAAATGATCTGGTCGGGGTGACTGTCGTAATCTGCAATGATCTTATTGGTAAAGTAAGTGTAAAATGCAGAGAAATCCAGCTCCAACTGATGGCGGCCGGTTTGCAGGCGGTTATTGATATTTATACTGGCGTTCCAGGAGGTTTCCGGTTGCAGTGCCGATTTAAACACCAGGGTGCGCGCACCGGTCAGTGCGGCATGATCTTCTGTGAATACCTGGGCGACCCGGTAGCCATTACCCAGGCTGAAACGAAGGGTAAGGGGACGACCGGGGTGCTTCCATCGGTAATTGAGCCTGGGCGAAAGGATGCTGCCGTGCCGGCGTTGGTAATCCAGCCGTATTCCCATTAAAAGGGTGTTATTCTCATTCCACGAAAATTCATCCTGTAAAAAAATGCCGGGCAGCCCCGTTCGATCCGGAAGGTTCCGGCTGCTGTCTAAGGCGTCTCGGGTAGCAGGTGTATTGTCATCATAATAAGTATAGCGGTAGCTGATTCCGGTAAGGAGTTCGTGGCGTTGCAGGCTGCGCGACCAATGGAGCTGGCCGAAGATGACGCTTTGCCGCGCCAGAAATAATTGATCACCGTAAGCAGCATTCTGCCGATGGTCAGCGCCACTGAACTGCAACTGAACGGGTTCCTTAAAGGGAAGGGTATAGTTCCCAAATAACTCTAGCCGGTTGGTATAAATACTTTCCCCGTAGATATCCCTTCCGGCCCGGTTGGTCTTTTTCCAGTTCATTTCGCCGCCCCATCGGTCTTCATATACATACCTAGCGGCCATACCAAAGCGGCGATTGTCCTTACGAAGGAACCGCCATTTATTAAAAACTGAAATCCGGTGTTGCAGTGTTATGTCTGTAAAATGGTCGCCGTTCCTGTCAATGGGTTGCTGATAATTGAAATAATTGACGCCCAGTAGACCGTCCGCCTTTTTGCCGGCCCGGACGCCAATCGCAAGATCCTGATTGAATGCACCGGTTCCGGTGATAAAGCCTTCACCGGAAATGGTCTGACCCGGCTCCGGTTTTTTGGTGATGATATTAATCAGTCCGCCAACCGCTTCCGTGCCGTAGAGGGTGGATGCCGGCCCCTTAATAATTTCGATACGCTCGATCAGCGATTGCGGTATGCCGCTCAGACCATATACCGTCGACAATCCGCTAACCAGCGGCATCCCGTCAATCAACACCATCGTATAAGCCCCCTCCATACCGTTGATATGTATATCACCGGCATTGCAAATATTGCAGTTGAGTTGCGGCCTGATGCCATTGACCTGTTGGAGTGCTTCAAACACCGTTGCTGCCGGGTTGGCTTTAAAGTAGGCGGCTGTATACACTTCCACCGGAACCGGGCTGGAACGCCGGGAAACTTCTTTTAAAGTGCCGGAGACCACTACGGTTTCCAGTTGCTGTTCGAAAGGCCGTAGGACCAGGTCCAACTGAAGACTGTCTCCCGCATGCAGGTGAAGGGGCTTGTAAAGACTTTCACGACCCAATGCAGTGACTTGCAGCAGTTGTGCCCCCAGACCGGCAACCACTATATGGTAAACACCCAGGCTGTCTGAGGTGGTAGCCGGACCCTGCCGCTCCAGTTGGAGGCTGACACCTGCTAACGGACGACCGGTTTCATCCCGGACGGTTCCATAAATGGTAGCCGGCTGGGCATGACTTACCGGCATTTGCCAGAAGAAGATCAGGGTCAGGAACAGGCGTAGTAGGCAGGGCTTGAACAACATGATATTTTATTAATAAAATAATAAAGTTAGACATATCTAATAATATAAAAAAACTTGTCGAACAATTTTCTTTGTCTGGCTGGGATTCTTGTTACATTTGTAGTTATGGCATCCTATACAGAAGAAAATTATTTGAAAGCACTTTACGCGCTGGTTGAGGAAAATGGCCGTGTTACCGTAAATGAATTATCGAAAAGGCTGGCCATTAAAATGCCGACCGTTACCAGTATGATGAAGAAACTGGCGGCTCAGGGATTGGTGATGTATGAATCTTATAAGCCGGTCCGGCTGACGGTTGAAGGTAAACGCCAGGCTGCATTGATTATCCGCAAGCACCGGCTCACAGAAATGTTTCTGGTGGAAAAAATGGGATTTGGCTGGGAACAGGTTCATGAAATTGCAGAACAGATAGAACATATCCAGTCGCCAGCTTTTTTTGAAAGAATGGACGCCTTGCTGGGCCATCCTGGTATCGATCCTCATGGATCACCCATTCCGGATAAAAAAGGAAGAATCCTCCGAAAGTCCTATCTCCGTCTGAGTGACTGTAAACCCGGTGACCGGGTCCGGCTGGCTGCTGTTGTTCATACCTCCCAGGATTTTCTGATCTATCTGAATCAACATGAACTTCAACTCGGAGAACGGTTGAAAATTAAATCTA
The DNA here is from genome assembly GCF_054783135.1 of Niabella terrae. Classification (NCBI taxonomy): domain Bacteria; kingdom Pseudomonadati; phylum Bacteroidota; class Chitinophagia; order Chitinophagales; family Chitinophagaceae; genus Niabella; species Niabella terrae. The sequence goes on along the minus strand of NZ_BAAGRD010000001.1, from coordinate 20,882 downwards.
TCGAAGCATTCGACGGGTCCATGGTGGTCAGCTATACCCAGCATCCGGCCACCCAGTTAAGTGCCCAGGTTTGTGACAGGCTGCTGGTTGAAAAATGAAACGGTACCCAACATGCATGCCGCTGGCAGCGACGACTGGACCGGTGGGCAGTAGCTTTAGGATATATTACTGCCGATGGGTTCGCATTGTTGCTTGCTCCCAAACAGCGACCCGATTATAAAGTGAGCTTCGCGAAAGAAATATAATTTTTATAGGTATAAGGAAGCAGCATCACGTTTTCACCTACCTGGCGACCATAGCGGGGCATAAAATTCAATCTTTTTTCCCTGGCCTGAATGGGCGCCGCTTTATCGACATTGCCATTTTCATCTACCAATATCCTTTCCAGATCTGCGATTTTACCGGCATTATTCATCAGCAGTTGCAGCTGGTCTCCGGTGAACATGAGCTGATAGGAAAGGCGGCCGTCTGTATTGCTTTGTTCCTGGGATTTCTGAATTATCTTGTCCCAGGTTTTTTCGCCTTTGTTATCAAAACTGATCAGGGCGATATTGCCGGCATTGAATTGCCGGTAATTGCCGCCCCATCCACCGGGACCCCAGCCACCCCACCAGTAACTGCGGTAAAAGAAGGGGGAGTAATAAGAATAGGGCCATCCGCCGCCGTACCGGCCCCAACCCCAGCCCCATCCGGGGCCGAAACCACCCCAATAACCCCATCCGAGACCGAAACCGGAACCCCAATAGCCCCAGCGGTCCCAACCACCCGAGTTAAACAGGGCTTCTGCTGCTACCGTAAAGCTGCCGTCGGTATTGACAATGATATTATTGATGAAGAAATCATCAAATGCATTTTTGATGCTGCCCCGCTCGCGGGCACGTTTTTTCAACTCATCACTAAACAATGTGGTTTTTTCAAAAGCCATAGTGCCGCCGTTGCGGTCAAAGCCATAAACGTAGAGACCGGAGATAGCGCCTCTTTTGGTATTGCTGAACAATGAGACCAGCAGCAGTCGCTGGTTTTTCTCATCACTCATCACCTTGATGTCATCCAGGTACAGATCGGCCAGGTTCAGGGACTGCTCCCCATAACTTTCCGCATCCGCCGCCTTGGTGATCAGCCTGGCCTGACCAATATTACCATTGGATTGCCGATTGTATTTGACAAAAGCCATCCTGCCGTCATTGGTCAGGGTATAGCCCGTCAGATAGTCCCCTTTATTTTCCATCGGAACGCTGAACCGGCTTTCCGCCTGCTCCGCTAACTGGGCGTTGAATAATTTGGTCGTAATTCGGTATAGCTGACGGTCCTTTCGGTTCACCTTGTAAATCATCAGCTGTTCGTTGTCGGCGGAATTAATCAGGTTGTAAATTTTGCCTTCCGATTTATACGCGATCATCGTAGTGTCCAGCAATTGGGGTTCTTCCAGAATGTTGCCATTCGCTTCAACCTTAGCTGCTTTCAGATAGACGATATCGCCCTGCTGGTACTGATAGAGTAAATAAGTGTCGTGGGGTGCGGTGAAAAAGGACAGGTCAAGGATTCTTTCGCGGTCCGGGAGGATCGAAATAGGTACTTCATCCAGCTGATTCATATTTTCATCATAGACCGTGATCCGGTGACGCCCTTTTACTTCCTTATAAATCAGATAATTATTTGCCTGCCGGCCAATAATTTCAAAATTCATTCGTTCCGGATCACTTTTTTGGACCGGTGCATAAGTGATTTGCTGCGCCTGAATTCCCGAAAGAACGATCAGAACGAGCAGTGGCAGGAAGCATAATTTCTTTTTCATGATTTCCGATTATATTATAATAGACGTTAGCCGAAAGGCGGGTGCAGCTTCGGCGCGATAACTTCCGGATAGGAAACCGTAGTTTTTGTGGCAACTTTTCTCTTAAAAGGTAATTGCCCTGCTGAACATGCCATAAACCGGAACCAGACACTTTCATTTGGCCTATTGGTCTGTAAATTTACAAATACCTTGAAGATCAACCATCAAGACGAAAAAAATTAACGAAAGGTTGCCAGTTGCAAGCGGCGGTGCTGCGGAGGGCCTGCGGCGCTGAACAGGATAGTAATCGGGGATAAAAGTTTTTTTCTTTTAGCGCTTTTACCTAAACTTTGTGGTCTTAAATTGTAACCTCATCGGTGAAACTTCACAGTAACAAGGCTACTGCCGCAGGTTTGCTCATAGCCCTGGGTATTATTTATGGAGATATCGGTACTTCTCCATTATATGTATTCAATGCAATCATTGGTGACAGGCAGATTACCGAATCGCTGATCATAGGTACTTTGTCCTGTATCATATGGACCCTTACCCTGCAAACGACATTGAAATATGTGATCCTGATTTTAAGGGCGGATAATAAGGGTGAGGGAGGCACGTTTTCATTATATGCACTGGTCCGGCGACGGCGAAGGTGGCTGGTCATTCCCGCCATGATTGGCGGTGCCGCCCTGATCGCGGACGGCATTATTACCCCTCCTATGACGATTACCTCTGCAGTAGAAGGTCTGCAGATTCTACCCGCACTCAAACATATTCCCACTTCAACCATCGTCTGGATCGTATTGAGTATCCTGGCGCTATTCTTTTTCCTGCAGCAGTTCGGAACCGCTTCAATCGGTAAGATATTCGGACCCGTGATGTTTTTATGGTTTACCATGCTGGCAGTATTTGGTGCCCTGCATATTGGCGATGATGTTTCTATTTTCCGCGCCCTGAGCCCGCATTATGCCATCCGTTTTTTAATTGAATATCCTCAGGGCTTCTGGCTGCTGGGTGCCGTCTTTCTTTGTACGACAGGAGCAGAGGCGCTCTACAGTGATCTGGGGCACTGCGGTCTGAGCAATATCCGGATATCCTGGATCTATGTAAAGATCTGTCTGTTGTTAAACTATTTTGGACAGGGCGCTTTCCTGCTGTCCCATTACTATAAGCTCACCATTACTGAAGATATAAAAAGTTCTATCGGCATCAATGCCTTTTTCAACCTGATGCCGGAATGGTTTATCGTTCCCGGCGTTATCATTGCTACCATGGCGGCTATTATTGCCAGCCAGGCCATGGTCTCCGGCGCCTATACCCTGATCGGTGAAGCCATGCGCCTGAATCTCTGGCCCCGGCTGCGGATCCGTTATCCATCGGAAGCCAAAGGACAGCTGTTTATACCGGCCGTCAATATGATTATGTTTTCGGGTTGTGTATTCGTGGTACTTTATTTTCAGCGGTCCAACCGTATGGAAGCCGCCTATGGCCTTGCCATTATTGTGACCATGCTGATGACCACGATACTTTTCGCCAACTATATGGTGCTTAAAAGGGTCAAACCTTTCTGGATTTATACCTTTCTGTTGTTTTACGGTGTCGTGGAAGCCGGCTACTTTATCGCCCTGCTGGATAAATTTCCGCACGGTGGTTATATTACCATGCTGATCGGCGGTATGATGTTTCTGATCATGTATGTATGGTTTCGGGCCCGAAAGATCAAAAACAGGTATGTGGAATTCGTGCGTATGGAGAATTATGTCCCCAAGATCCAGGACCTGAGTAATGATAAATCGGTCGCCAAGTACGCCACGCACCTGATTTATCTGACCAGCGCCGATAACCCCAAGGAAATCGAACATAAGATCCTGTATTCGATCCTGAACCGTAAACCCAAACGGGCAGATATCTATTGGTTTGTCCATGTGGATACCATGGATAATCCCTATACTTCGGAATATAAAGTGGAGCATATTATACCCAATGATATCATCCGGATTGATTTTAAGCTGGGCTTCCGGATTCAGCCCCGGATCAATCTGTTGTTCAAGAAAGTGGTAGAGGAGCTGGTTGCCAATAAGGAGGTCAATATCATGAGCCGCTACGAGAGTCTGGCCAGCAGCAATACGGTGGGGGATTTTCAGTTCATGGTGATGGAAAAATACCTGAGCGCTGACAACGAGCTGCCTTTTATGGAAAAACTGATTTTAAAACTGCATTTTATTATCAAGCACCTGAGTCTTTCCGAAGAACGTAATTTCGGTCTGGATGCGGCCAATGTAGCCGTGGAAAAATTTCCCCTGATCGTAGCGCCGGTTACTAAAATCAAGCTGACCCGGATCGAGTAGCTGAAGCAGGTGACTGGAGCTTTTACTGATGTTCCGCGGCTACCCGGATATCTATGATCCTCAACTGCAGGGACACCTGACCGTTCCATCTGCTTTCATCAATACAGAATACCATATCAAAGGGTTTCCGGTCTTTGACCAGTTCCCATTTATCGGCCATATTGAAACCGATGGCGGTCATCGTGGTTGCGCCCTGGGCGAGCACCAGCCGCAGATGGACCTCCCTGAGCATTTTGCTGAAACCCGTATCGGTAAGTCCTCTTGCGATAAATACAGGTGCGTCATTTTCAGGTCCAAAGGGTTCCATCTGCCGGATAATATTATAGAAAGCAGGGCTGATTTCCGCAAGGGTGATTTCGGTATCGATACTGATTTCGGGGATGAGTTGCTCTGGTTGAATGCGGGCGGCAACCACGCTTTCAAATTTTGAACGGAATGCGGCTACCTGATCGGCTTCCATCGACAGTCCGGCCGCAGCAAAATGACCACCGTATCCCAGCAACAGGTCCCGGCATTCATGTATGGCTTCGTATAAATTAAAGCCGGGTACACTTCGGGCGCTGCCGGTGACGACTTCACCGCTGCGGGTCAGCACAACAGTGGGCCGGTAATATTTTTCAATTAAGCGGGAAGCTACGATACCCACTACGCCCTTATGCCAATGAGGCTGGTAGACTACGGTAGATTTATATTCCTGCCAGTCCGGTTGGGCGGCAATCAGTTCCAGTGCCTCGGCAGTGATACCACTGTCCGCCTGTTTACGGTCACTATTATCGCTGTGCAGCTGCCGGGCAAAGGGCAGGGCCGCTTCATAATCTTTGGCTATAAATAATTGTACTGCTTTGCCCGCTTCATCCATCCGGCCGGCGGCATTCACCCGGGGAGCGATCAGGAACAACAGGTTACTGATCCGCATCGGACGGGGTGCCTCACTCAGGGTCATTAGCGCACTGATGCCCGGATTGGGTGCGGTATTGGCCCGCTCCAGCCCATAATAGGCCAGGATCCGGTTCTCACCGGTCATCGGGACGATATCGGCTGCAATGGCTGTTGCAACCAGGTCCAAAAACTGGTAGGCGGTATCTGCGGCCAGGCCCATGCGCTCGCAGAGGGCGGAAATCAGTTTAAAACCCACCCCGCAGCCACATAATTCCTTATAAGGGTAGGGGCAGTCGGTCTGTTTGGGGTTGAGAATGGCAATAGCCGGCGGCAGGGTCGCCTCCGGGAGGTGGTGGTCGCAAACGATCACATCAATGCCCAGCCGATTGCTGTAGGCAATCAGTTCCAAGGCCTTGATGCCGCAATCCAGTGCAATGATTAACTGGTATCCATTTTCAGCGGCATAGTCGATACCCGCCTTACTGATGCCATAGCCCTCCCTGTAGCGGTGGGGGATATAGAAACCAGTATCCGGATGCAGGCTCCGGATAAACTGATACATACAGGCCACAGCGGTGGTGCCGTCCACATCATAATCTCCGTAAATCAGTATTTTTTCACCGCTTCTTAATGCCTCCTGTATGCGTCCCACTGCCTTTTCCATATCCTTCATCAGCCAGGGATCATGCAATTCCTGCAGCCGGGGCCGGAAATAATCCCTAGCCTGCGCATAGTTGCGAATCCCGCGATTGACCAGGACCTGGCAAAGCTGACGGTTGATTTTCAGGCTTTCCTGCAAATCCGTTACCCATTCCTGCGGGGGGCTGATCTCTTTCCAGTTCTTCGTCAATAGTAGGGTGTTTAAAGAAGCGCGGGTTAATATTTTCTCTCTGTTACGTAATCCACCAGGTCGAGCATTCCTTTACGGTATTCATTATCAGGGCATTGCATCAGTATATCCAATGCCTCCTTCTTGTAATCGTACATTTTCCGGGTGGCATAGGCAATGCCGCCGCTGTCTTTGACCACCTGCAGTACCCAGTTGACCTTCTGGCGGTCATTATTATTATTCTTTACAATATTAATAATACGCCGGCGGGTGGTTTTATCCGTGTGATTGAGGGTATAGATCAGGGGCAGGGTCATTTTTTTCTCTTTGATATCATTGCCCGTAGGTTTACCGACATCCTCACTGGCATAATCAAACAAATCGTCTTTGATTTGAAAGGCGATGCCGGTCTTTTCACCGAAAAGCCGCATTTTTTCTGCATCTTCCTCGCGGCCACTGGCCGACCAGGCACCCGCGCTGCAGGCGGAAGCCAGCAGGGAGGCCGTTTTGCTACGGATTATTTCATAATAGACGGATTCTTCCAGGTTCAGGCTGCGGGCTTTTTCCATTTGCAGGAGCTCCCCCTCACTCATTTTCCTTACGGCATCGGTCAGAATATGCAGGACCCGGTAATCATTATGCTCCAGGGAAAGGATCAGGCCTTTGGCCAGCAGGTAGTCGCCTACCAGTACCGAGGCTTTGTTTTTCCAGAGGGCATAGACCGAAAAAAAGCCGCGCCGTTCCAGGGAATCATCCACCACATCGTCGTGTACCAGGGTAGCCGTATGCAGGATTTCTACCAGAGAAGCCGCCCGGTAGGTCACTTCAGTGACTTCGCCAAACAGCCGGGCCGCCAGAAATACAAACATCGGCCGTAATTGTTTACCCTTTCTTTTAACAATATAGCGCAGAATACTGTTCAGCAGGGGTGTTTGGCTTTTGACGGCCTCTTTAAAATGGCTTTCAAAATTGTCCAGTTCCGTTTTTATCAGGGAATTAGGTAGACGCATCCTTAAAATAAGGGCAAAATAAGGAATTATGGCGTGAATCTACCCGAAAACCGCACGAATTATCCGGGTAAGCCCGCCAGAAATCTTAATTATTTTTTTGGTTAAAAATTTGTTTATTTGGCAAATGGCTCTATTTTTGCTAAACTTAAAGTAAAAATCGTTTAAATCTTAATCCTTAGTTATGACAAGCAAAAAGTACACATTACTTGCAGGCATTAGTTGCCTGGTTGCGTCTACCGGATTCGCCCAGGTGAGTTCGGAGCACCCATATACGGCTCCACACCCGATATATGGCACTTATTCCGTTACAGACAATAACTACTACAACAGCAAGCAAGCCGCTCAGAACAATGAGTTTCTGGTAGGAAACTATGACTATCCCGGAAAACCCAGAGATATGTGGGAACTGGGTATCAAAGGTGGTTCTTTCAGCGTTATCGGTGATATGACCCCTAACTTCCTGGGTTCCTTTGGCTTTGGTGCTCACCTGCGCAAGTCTTTAGGTCATGTATTGTCTCTGAGATTAGAATATTTATATGGTGTTGCCAAAGGTGAACAATGGCAGTCTGCTGACGGAGCCATCTATGGCAATCCTGGTCAGGAGATCTATTACAACCATAAGACAAAATCACAGGACCTGTCTTTACAGTTACTGGCTAATATCGGAAACATCCGTTTCTATAAAGCACAAACTGGTGCGACCATCTATGCACTGGCCGGTGCTGGTCTGAATACCTGGAGAACTTTCGCTAATCCTTCGATCAGCGCTCCCGGTAATCCTGGTAATATCGATAACAAAAAAGACATCTTAAAAGATGTTCGTGATCAAATTGATAACGATTATCCCTGGGAATACAACACCACTTCCGAAAAATATACTAAATTATTTGACGGATATATCAAACCTTCTTTCACTGCAGGTGTAGGTATCGCTTTCAGACTGAGTGACAGGGTGAACCTGGCACTGGAAGATCGCGCTATCTGGGTAGGTACTGATAATGTTGATGCTATTATTCCTCCTTACCATGCCAACGAAAGTAAAGACTGGTACAACTACGCTACACTGGGTCTGAACTTCAACCTGGGAAGCAAAGCAAAAAGAGTGGAACCCCTGTACTGGCTGAATCCACTGAACTATGCTTACGGCGAACTGCGCAGAGTACCTGAAATCGTTCTTCCGGATGCTGATGGTGACGGTGTAACTGATCAATTCGATCAGGAACAAACTCCTGCCGGTTGTCCTGTTGATACTCATGGTGTTAGCCGCGATACTGATGGTGACGGTGTACCTGATTGTAAAGATAAAGAACTGGTTACTCCTACTTATTGCCAGCCGGTTGATGCTGATGGTGTAGGTAAATGTCCTTGTCCGGAAGGTTGCGCTCCTGCAGCCAGCGAATGTGCTACACTGTTAGGTGCTTTACCTAGCGTACACTTTGCTTCTAATTCCAACAATCTTTCTGATGATGCAGCAGGTGCCCTGGCTACTGTAGCTGCTAAACTGAAAGCAAATCCAAACTGTAAAGTAGTTGTAGTAGGTTATTGTGCAGCTACCAAACGCCAACAGCAGTTAAGCTGGGATCACGTGAACAAAGTGATCACTCACTTAGTTGAAAACGAAGGTGTTAGCAGCGACAGATTTATCTTCAGCTCTGGTCAGGAAGGTGGAGATTGCGATACAGTTGACATTCGTGCAGCTGCTCCTGGTGAAGATGGTCCGAACACCATTGCACCTCCTCATCCGCAACTTCGCAAAAACTAATCAACTTTTTGCTATAACAAATACAAACCTCTCCCATTTGGGAGGGGTTTTTTATTTTTGACCTAAGATGGGGTGCTTGGGGATTTGGCACAAAAACAGTATTTTGTTGCTCAAAATTCTTAGCCATGTCTTGCCCCTTGATATTTAAAAGATTACAATTATTTTTCCTGATTTTTTTCGCGGCTAGCTGCCTATTAAATGCCCAGCGCTACCAAATTGCCAGTTATAACCTCCGCTTTGCCAGTCCCTCGGATTCAGGCAATCTCTGGCAGGACCGCCGTGCTGCTGTCGCCAGTCTGATCGACTTCCATGATTTTGATGCTTTTGGAACCCAGGAAGGCCTGCCGGAGCAACTGGATGACCTGATTACTGCCCTGCCCCAATACAGTCGCTATGGGAAAGGTCGTGATGATGGCAGTGACAAGGGTGAACATTCCGCAATATTCTATAAAAAAGATAAATTCAGGCTGGTAGAAGCCGGCGATTTCTGGCTTTCCGAGACGCCTGATAAACCTGGTTTGGGCTGGGATGCGACCTGCTGTAACCGGATCTGTTCCTGGGTCCGCCTGGAGGATAAGGCTTCCAAAAAGCAGTTTTATTTTTTCAATGTGCATTTTGATCACCAGGGGAAAATAGCCCGTATCGAGAGTGCGAAACTGATGCTGCAAAAGATCCGGACGATTGCCAAAAAAATGCCGGTGGTGCTGACTGGCGATTTTAACGGTGACCGTCAATCCCAATGGTATCGCCAGTTGAATGAAAGTGAGCTGCTACGGGACAGCTATCTGGATGTCAAAACACCTTATGAACTGAATGGTTCCTTTAGTGGATTCCGACTCAATCGGGTCAGCAGTCATGTTATTGATCATATCTTTGTAAATAAAGGATTTAAGGCCCTTAAATGGGGTATTCTGACCGATACCTATTACGGAAAAGCCCCATCTGATCATTTTCCCGTCGTCGCCAGCCTCGCGCTCCAGTAAGTTGGTTGTGGCACCAATGCCTGGCTGATAAGTTCGGTAACGGGTAGTGGTTTACTCGATATCGGGGGAAAGGGTTGGTTTCATTGAGTCCTTGCTTTTCTCTGTGGTCACCGGTTCCACCCTTCGGCTGGAATCCGGCATCTGGAGTCGGATAGAATCCGGAACCGGAACCTGCAGACTATCGGTCTGGAGGCGGCGTTCCAGCCTTTTCCGGGGATTGACAAAAAGTTCTCTTAAGGTATTAAATTCCCGACGGAAAGAAATCCCCGCACCGGTTCTTTTGAGCTTGGCCGCACCTGAACTGGCGGTGGTAAGAAAATCCAGGTTTTCACGGTAAAACAGGTTCAGCCGGATGGTGCCTGCGGGGTTCAGCAACCATTCTGCGGTCACATCGGGCAGGAATTGTACCGTTCGCTGAAAACTGGACTGTATCGGTACTTCCAGGGAACTTCCCAGAGAAATAACGAACCGTTCATCAAATAGGGGGACCAGGACTGCGCCACTGACATTGGCCTGGTTGATATTAAAATTACTGCTCTGGGTTCCCAGTACACTCCGGTTGTAAACCGAACCACTAAAGACCACACTGACTTCGGTGCCCAGCAGACTGTTCAGGGCATTATTCAGTTTTTTGTTGATCTCATTAAAGAACAGGCCGGAAAGACTGGAGATGGTATTATAAGTCAGCTCATTAACGGCAGCGCCGATACCGATATTGGAGACCCCGGTCTGGGGCGGCGCAAAACTGTTGAATACAATCAGATAGGTCACCTGACGGGTGATCTCAGACTGGCTTCTTTCTATCTGCTGTAACTGATTGGTCACATTGAAATCATTGTTGAAACGGCTGGTGGGATCCAGCTGCAGCTCAAACTTGAAATCCGGTTTGAACAATTGTCCGGTTAGCGTCGCATAGACAAATACATTTTCTCTGATATTGGCATAGCCAGGGTCAATACTCAGGCCCGATAAGGGTGCAAAACTTACCCTTTCGGCCTTGTACTGTGCCTGTATATTGATATGGGCATTTAAAGGATCACCGGTCCAGGAAATATAGTTTTCGGTACCCCGGATGATTTCAAAAGGCTTTTTAAAGAAGGACTGGAAAGTGAAATTATAGGTCCCTTCATCGATATCCAGCCGGCCCCGGATGGCCAGGGGTTCACTGGTTCCGGACTTGATATTCAGGGAGCCTGAACCCCGCCCTACGATCTGATCGCCCGTCAGGTCATCCATCACAAAGCGCATCAATACTTTGGGATTGGCGGTTATATCCAGTTCATAAGTAAGATTCGAGCTGGCGGCAGGGCGGTAACTGCTGTCCTGCATCTCTTCACCATAGGTACGTTCGACGAGCCAGTCAGGCATTTTTCCGGCCCGGCTTTCAGAAGAAGCAATGGTAAATTCGCTTTCTTCCTCGTCAGAGGCAATGGCATCAATTTTCATATAGGTATTGTCCTGAGGACCAATCAATACAAAAGAACCGGTGGCTTTTACATCACCGTAAAAAGTCTTATTATTGGCGTAACTGGTTTTGAGTACCTGCACCGGCCGGTTGTTATTCCGGTCGCGGGTTCCGGGCTTCCGGGTGGAAACGACCACATCAAAGAACATATTCTGAAAACTGCTGTGCGAAATATTACCGTTCAGGTAGATCGGGTTGCCGGTAACCGTGTCTTCCAGCACAATGCCGTTCAGGTTGATCTGGTTTTCGTCGAGGCTGATTTCCCGGTCCAGGATCCGGTAATAGCACTGGGTAAAATTGACCCGGAGCCCGGCATTGTGCAGCCGGCCCCGGCCTACTACACGGACGGCATTCAGGGGTCCCTTGATGTCAAATTGACCGGTGACTTCGCCCGTCATATCCGAAAACAGAAATTCCAGAAAACGATTGACATATTTGAGGTCAAAATTGGTAGGCGTCAGCGAAATAATGTTCTGCTCCTGGCTTTCGGCATCTTTCAGGTAGAGATGGATATCGTAGGCCAGACTTTTGTCAGCAGTGCCCAGGGTTCTGCCATTCACCAATAGCTCACGGGTGGGCATATCGAATACTATTTCGGCACTGATATCACCGAGGGAATCATTGTCAAAACGAATGGCATGGCCGGTGAAATTCCGCGAATTGATTTTCATCTCCGGCCCCGGATTTTCGATCAGTACATCTGCATCGATCAGACCTTCCAACCGGTTTTGGGGCAGAAAATAAGGCGCAAAATCCGCCAGGTTAATATGGTGCAGGGTGATGCCCAGGTCGTTCCAGCTGCCGATATCCGAAGGCAGGGTCTCAATCCGGATTTCCTGTTGGTTTTCCCGCAGCAATAGTTGACCATGTGCAGGAGAACTTTTGCGGAATTCGAGCTGGCCTTTTTCCTGTACCGTCCATGATTTGCCGTTCAAGACAAAATTCGACGGCCCGAATTCGATGCCCACGCCATCCCGGTAGGTCCGTACCATGGCATTGATCCTTGCCTGATCCACCGTTTTATTGCCACCGGTATAAATATTGACGGTAGAAAGGTCATTATGCGCGGTAATATTAAAGGTTGCGAGTTGCACCTGCAGGCTGTCGCCAATACCGATATTGGAAGTGCTGCCATACAGGGTCAGACTGTCGTAGCCACCGGTAGCATCCAGCGCAACATTGGAAAAGGAAAGGTTTCGGTACCTGAAGTAAGGAACGTCCACATCCAATATCAGGCTGTTGGTCGTAGTATTGATCCGCCCTTCGATCGTACTATTGCTGAATCCGTAAAGACTGCTGTCAATCACAGAAGCGAGATCATCGAAATTGTTGGTTTTGATATTAAAGGAAAATACCTGATTGGAAGCAACTGTATCCGGCCGGCTGATATAGGAAGGGTAGTAGCGGCTCAGGAAGCCGGTTACAGAATTGGGTAGGTCCCGTATATTAAAAGTACCGGTGAGGCTGGCGTTGAATTCATTGGAACTAAGCCGCAGGTGTTTCTGGCCGTCAACGATGGCGGAAGAAAGTTCCAGATGGGAAAATGAAAGCGGGAAGCCACCTCTGGTCATTGCGGCATCCGAGACCTGGGCGGTACCCAGAAAATCATCGATGCTGTTACCGGTGAACTGGGCATTTATTTTTCCTTTCAGGGAAATATCATCTTTCAGCAGGTGCAGGGTTTTCAGGTTCAGGGTGTCGATATTCGCCAGAAAATTAAACTCAGGCACACTGCCACTGAAGTTCACCAGTCCGTTCAGGTTGAACCGGGCATTGGGGTCATTGACGATGATAGTGCCGTCGAATATGCTTTTATTGAGTTCGCCGTCCGCGACAATCTGCCGGTAGCGGTAATTTTTAAAGTCGAGGTAGTTGATACGCGCGTCCAGGGCAACATTTCCACCCTGCGGATCGAAGCCGGCGCCTTTGAGGTTGGCTCGAAAGCTTACAAATCCAATATTGGTATCTCTGATAAACGGTCCCAGGTTGAAATTTTCAGAAGAGATATTACCGGAATAAACCGGGTTGCGACTGTCGTGTAATTTCATGTTCACATCGGCTTTTACCGTACCCAGATTGGTTCGCAGGGTGCCAAAAGTGACAAAATCCCGAATGAATCCGGTATAATTCCCTTCGAATTCCAGGAATTGCAGTCGACTCAGGTCCGGGTTCCGGATGTTTTTTATGGCCGGCACAAAAGCTACCGCATCCGTATAAATGGTTCTGAACGCGTTGGCTTTTATATAAATAAAGGTAGAATTGATTTTCGGGAGCCCCGTCAGTGACGCATTGCCTTTGAAATAGGTATTGCTCCCTGCTTTGATTTCCAGTTGCTGCCCCTCCAGTGCTGCCACAGGCCCGGTGATCCGGCCGGTCAGTAGGATCCTTTTTTTCCAGCTTTTCAGGGCAGGGGCAAAAAATGCGATGTCATCGCTGTTGATTTCAGACTCCTGAAAATGCCCTTCCATGACCACTTTTTCCTCAAAATCATTCATGTCTGAAAAATCGGAAAATTTCATGCTGAAATGATTCTTCAGATGGCTGTCATTGGTGCGGATATCCAATTGATTGAAGGTCATCTCGTAAGGGGTGACTTTAGCCTGCGCCGCCAGTTTTTTGACTTCAAAGCCGCTTTTCTCCACCGTTTCGAGCACCAGTTTGGCCCGGATGGTATCTACCTGCCAGCTCAGGTCCGAGAGGTCGCCATTTACTTTACTCCATTGCATATGCGCACCATCAAAGACACCTGGATCAGAGGGCGTTCGCTGCTCATTATCGGATTTAAACAAACCATCGCGGATGCGAATGCTGGCGATCCGGATATTCCAGTTGCCCGGATTCCACTGGGGTTCCAGGCTGTCTGTTGCGGGTTGCACTGGTTCCGGTTCGGGTGCTTTTATGCGGGGCGGTCGTCTGCCGGCATAGTTCCGGATGGCCAGATAGGGCTTATTAACCTGTAAAGCATTGATTTCTATTATTTTTTTGGGGAAATCGACATTTTTGGGATCCGTGCTCAGGGAAGCCAGAGAGGCTGTCATGTCCTGACCCAGCCATTGATCTTCTTTTTTGAAAAGGATATTCTTAAGATCGATTTCACGGACCGCCAGGCTGATCGATTTTTGCTTCTTGGGGGATGTGCTGGCCGGGGTACGGAAATAATCCAGCAGGAACTGGTGATTCCAGACCGAATCGGTTCTTTTCAGGTGGATATAGGTATCTCTTAAACCAAGGTATTTCAGTACGATATTGTCCTTTATAAAAAACCAGTCAGTAATATTAACCGTAACGGCTCCGGCACTCAGGATGGTGTCCTTTTTCTGATCTTCCAGCAGTACATCCTGCAGGTGCATCTTATTGAAAAGGGAAAACTCCACATGGCCGATATTAATTTTTGTTTTCAGTTCCCGGGAAAGCTTTGCAGTAACTTTTGATACCAGCCAGTTCTGTACCGGCGGCGTTTGTATTAATAACCAAACTACTACCAGTAATCCCAGCAAAGATGCCAGGGATATGAGTAATATTTTTTTGAATTTCTTCAGGTAAGATCCCGGGTTAAGTTATTTGTAAAAGTACTTTATTAGTGAGCCCCGGGCAAATTTGCAGCATCATTCTGATCAATTTTAATATTTTTATTGAGAATTTGCAGTGAATCCTGACAATGTTGATAGTGAAAGATATTGCAGTCGATCCTTTTTTATGAAAAACTTGCTTACGGGTATATGCTTATTATGCTTGACCTTCCAGGCTGCTGCACAGCGCTTTGGCGGATCTCCGCCCGGTACCCGCTGGCAGCAGATAGATACAGATACGGCACGTATAATTTTTCCTGAAGGGCTGGACAGTCTGGCACAGTCGGTCGCCACCGAACTGCATGGAATGGCCGACAGCAATCAGCAACCACTGGGCGATGCACTCCAAAAAATAAATATTGTATTACATGGACGTCCCGTGGTATCAAATGGTTATGTGGGATTGGGGCCCTATCGCAGTGAATTTTACCTGACCCCCCCGGCGGACAATTTTTCCCTGGGCACCCTGCCCTGGCCGCGGCAGCTGGCCCTACACGAGTACCGCCATGCACAGCAGTTCAATAATTTCAACCGGGGCCTGAGCAGGGCGGCAGGTTACCTGTTCGGGCAAGACGGCTATTCCCTGGCTGCCAACGCTGCTATTCCCAATTGGTTTTTCGAAGGCGATGCCGTTTTTCAGGAGACGATGCTATCCGGGCAGGGACGGGGCCATAACCCGCTTTTTTTCAACGCCTTTCCAACGCTTTGGCGGGCTGGAAGAAATTATTCCTGGGCGAAACTCCGCAATGGTTCTTACCGGGATTATATTCCCGGACACTATGAGCTGGGCTATTTGCTGGTCAATTATGGTAATGAAAAATACGGCATGGATTTCTGGCGCCGTGTAACTGCTGATGCCAGCGCCTACAAAGGATTCTGGTATCCTTTTCAAAAGGCGGTTAAAAAATACAGTGGCCGGCGGTACCGGGACTTTGTGACAGAGGCCTTTGATTTTTATCGCGATAAATTTCAACCGACGACGACTGCTATGGGCAGTGTTGATCCCCGGGAAAGGGATCGCAGCCTGGTTACGGATTATCAGTATCCCTTTCAGGTAAGTCCCGTAGACCGGCTGTATCTAAAATCCTCCTATGGGAGTCGCCCTGGATTTTATCTGCTAAAGGGGAGCCGGGAGCAATTGCTCCGGGTCCGCGATATCAGTATTAATGAGCAATACAGTTACCGCAATGGCAGGATCGTATATGCGGCTTTTGAAACCCATCCGCGTTGGCGCTGGCAGGGTTATAGTGTCTTGAAAATACTGGACACCCGTAGCGGCAGACAGCGCCGGCTCACCCGGAAGACCCGGTATTTTAGTCCGGATATTTCACCGGACGGGACAAAAATCGTTGCATCGAAATATGCGGTAAACGGGCAGGCATCACTGGTCGTGCTGGATGCAGCGGGCCGGCTGCAGCAGGAAATTAAAACGGATAGTGTCAGTTATTTTGTTAATCCCAAAATAACGGATAATCAGACCGTTATTACCGTTTTACGCTTTATGGATGGCCGTAATTGTCTGGCCAGGATTGACCTGAACACCCGTAAGCTGCACCGACTGACCCCGCCTGCGTTTACCAATATTGGCCAGATTGATGTGCTGGGCGATGCGATTCTTTTTACTGCTTCTCTGGGACGCAGGGACCGGATAGTTCGCTATCATTTTGCCACTGGTCGCCTTTCGGTACTGCGGACGGATGACCGGTTACAGTATCAGGTGAACCAGGGATTTGGAAAACTCAACTGGAGCGAATTTACCGCCGGCGGCTACCGGCTGCGGCAAATGGATGCGGGCATAGCCCGCTGGGAGGAACTGTCCGATCAGGATTTTCTGCATGCCACAGCAGGCATTATCACTGCGGCGGCCCGGGAGCAGCAACTGCCGGTTCCGGCCCCGCGCCAATTTGATGTCGAAAACTATCCGGCGCTCACCCATCCCTTTAATTTCCACAGCTGGCGTCCCAATTACAACCAACCGGAGTTCAGTTTCTCGGTCTATGGAAATAATGTACTCAATACGGTCAATACCGAACTGTACTATACCTATAATCAGAATGAGCGTTCCAGTAGCTGGGGCGGGAGCCTGATCTATGGGGGGCTGTTTCCCTATATTTCTGTAGGTTCCGAATATACACTGGACCGGAATGCCTGGATCCAGAATCAACGCCAGACCTGGAACCAGTGGGACAATTACCTGGGACTGACCCTGCCACTGAACTGGGTCAGCGGTCGCAGTTATAAATCCTTAAGCTTGTTTACCGCCGCGCATTATCGCCGCGATTACAATACGACCGATGGCCCGGCTTCTGCCATCCGGCCCGGTTTCGGGTATATGCAATACCAGATGAAATGGGGACAACATATTCAGCAGGCGCTCCAGGATATTTATCCCCGTCTGGGCTATAGTCTCGACCTGCAGTACCTGGACGCCGTAAACCGGTACGATAGTTACCAGCTGCTGGCAAAAGTCCGAACCTACCTGCCGGGGTTCGTACCAGCCCAGGTGCTGGTCCTGGATGCTTCGGGACAGTTTTCAGGTAGTTCAGCGAGTATTTTCAGCAACCGGCTGCCCACAGCAAGAGGATTTGAAGGTTTCAATGCCGGCCGCGCCTGGACTTTATCGGCAAATTATCATTTTCCCATATGGTATCCTGACTGGGGATTCGGTGATATTTTCTATCTGAAGCGACTTCGCGGTAATCTGTTTTATGATTTTACCAGGCTGGACAACCAGCTTCCGATGCGACAGGCCCGGCTGCAATCTGCCGGTGCAGAACTGTATTTTGATACCCAATGGTGGAACCAACACCCTGTCAGTTTTGGTGTCAGGGGCGGCTGGCGGCTTGCCGGTGAACACCCGCAGACCGATCGCAATTGGTTTCTTTCATTTATTCTGCCCGGGAGTCTGATTCCGCGTTAGCAGAATTTACAAGCGAAAAACCAGTCATACTCCAGGCACTGAATCTGCTGCCTTCCGGCGCGCCCTGAAGAATCCTTATCTGTTGTTGGTGCCGGTCTGCTGTCATATCCTCCAGGGGAATAGAATATTTTACAGTCTCTAAAATAAGGTTGGGCGTCCGTGTCAGGGGATGGGCTGGAATGGATGCGGGAAGAAATCGAAGTGGTTTCTGCTTTTGAAGTCATTTAGTCCCATTGTGATAATCCTCAAATCTGTAGTCACATAATCCTGTCCAATGGACTTTTGATTGCATTCAGTAGCGCGTTGTTGACTTTTGCAAAAAGCATCGTAGTCTTGATGTCATTGTGACCAAGTAGGTGCTGTATGAATGACATATCCGTGCCGCATTCCAAAAAATGCGTGGCGTAACTATGCCGCAAGCCATGTATTCCTATCGGCTTGTTTACCTTAGCGGCCTTCATCGCATTCTTGAGCACAGTTTGAACACTGCGTACGGAATATTGTCCTCCGTACTTACCTTCAAAAATGTAAACTATAGAACGATAAGATTTATAGTACGCTTGCAGCACACCCAACGCCGTGGATGGTAGCGGTATATACCGGCCTTTCTTTTCCATGCCTGCTTCGATGAGTACCAGTATCCGTTCACTGTCGATGTGACTCACTTTCAGATTGACAACCTCACTTACTCGCAGACCCATACGGTAGCACAGTTGCAACATCAGTAAATGCTTCTGGTTTCGTACCGTGTCGAATATCCGTTTTATTTCTTTTTGGCTCAACACCTTTGGTAAAGTGGACGGCTTCTTCGGCCGTTGGATTTCGGCAAAGAAATCCGGTTTATGGAGTACCTGTTCAAAATAGAATTTGATGACATTTAGCCTGCTGTGCAGCTGGTTCTCCGAAATCTTCAATGTATTGAAGCAGTAAAGGAGGTAAGCAAGAAGACGGTCATAGCCCAACGAATCAACGTGCACATCTTTCAAATCATACAGTAGCTGTGCGAATTCGACTATATAGGTTTTGATGGTATTCGGGCTATAGGCTTTCATCTGTAACACCTCTTTCATTCGTTGCAACTCCCGTGCGTTCACAGGAGACAATTTGGACAATACCCTTTACCAACTGGTGGGATTTTCATCCCAAATAGTGTCCGGAAATGAGTGTTGTCCGGTACATACCAGCACTTTTTCAGACCTGCTCCACCTGCCTTTTAGTGTTAAATCCCTGGAAATATTTAAGGGACATTATCGAGAGAATGCCTACGATAAAAAACAGCCAACTAAGAACATTGCTCCCCGACAAGTGTCAACCAGCTACAACATAAACTCCGAAAAATCGAATTGGCCTATATTGCGGTTGGCCGAATGCTTACTTTAATAGTATATTTCACTATCTTGTGGCAAACTTCGTACAACTTGGTGTTTGTCAAATGGCGAATACAGGTGTTGCTCCCGTGGCTTATCAAATTCCGCTTCGCTACATTTACAAACCACTTCGCAAACATCCGGGTTGTTGGCTGCAATCCTATGAGTCGTTTATAATGGTAGTTTCTTAAAATATACGAATGAAGACACTATTAATCATTTTAACTTCCTTTTTCGGACTGACTTGTCTAAATCGACAAGAGACACCACAAAAGATATTTGACGTCCACTTACATGGAAGTAAAGACCCCCCGTCACAAATGCTCACACTTCAAAAGGCTGGTGTTTACAAAGCTGCAATAAACACTTCATGGGACTTACAAAATAGCTATAGAAAAATTCCATACGTCGATTGCTTATATGGCCTGATGTTTCCCTGCCCAAATGGCAAAGTTCCATATAGTTTCCAGCCCTGCTACAGCATGGGTGAAGACTGGCCATCTATAAATTGGGTGGAACAACAAATTAAAGAAGGTAAGATTGACTATCTAGGTGAGATTTTGAACCAGTATTATGGCATTTCGCCTTCTGATTCTCTGTTGTTTCATTATTATGGTTTAGCTCAAAAATATAATTTACCAGTAGGTGTTCATACGGGAGGAGCCGGCCCAAACCACGGCTGCCCAAACTTCAAAATGGAGATGGGCAGCCCTTTGTTATTGAAAACAATGCTATCCCAATTCCCAAATCTAAAAGTATGGATCATGCACTGCGGTGATCAGTATTATAAGGAGACAATTGAGATCATGCAAGAAAATAAACTGGTATACGCGGATATATCAGTTATCTCCAATCCCGACATTGTTCATCCGAGTAAGTTTTCCATGATTATGAAAGCATTTATAGATGCAGGGCTTGAAGATCGTCTGATGTTTGGAACGGACAATGGAAATATTGAAAAAGTTGTTATGACTGTTGAAGCTGTTGATTTTTTGTCAATAGAACAAAGAAAGAAGTTGTATTATCAAAATGCAGAACGGTTTTTCAATCGCAAAATGTAAAATGATCGCTGGTTAACGGACTGCAGCCAACATCGCATCTTGGTCGACATTAACACAGCTTAACTGCGCTTCGGGCGATAGAATAAATCCTAGCATATTTTTGCTTATTTTTAAATTATCAACTTTTGTGCTACTTTTCGGCTGACATTCCAGCTTGCCGAATCACGGAATGCCGTCACATCAGCAATGCGCGGGCGTTATGCCACTTTAAGATGATATCGTGAACAAGACAATTGCCATATTGACTTTAGGACTTCAAATGGCTTTGACATTCATTGGGCCTTTCTGCATTTATATGGTTTTTGCACTTCTTGACAGTGACTTTGGTTTTGACGGACTTTTCGGATTTGTAACTGTTCAACCAATAATTGCAATTATACTCTCGGGATTGACAATTTTTGATTGCTTAAACGTAGGACTTCCAATTCGACTGAACAACAAAGCAAATCATTGGTGGATAACTAACTTTTACATTGCAATCATTGGAACAGTTTTTGGATTAATTTTTCTTTTCTTGTCTTTTCTTCCAACATTTAGTGAAACTGTAACTTACGACCTTGACGGACGGCCGACATCAAAACAAATTCCAAACTCAATATTTGCTATTTCAGGTTGGATTTTGACAGGTTTTTCATTACCTCACATTTATCTGCCACGACAACCGACCGAATAAGCAACGAACATTTTTCAAAGTACTTTCAAAATTTAATTTACAATTTTTGCTGCATTACTTTTGACAAACTGTAACAGTTCAACAAACAGAAAGGAAAAGACACCTATACTCAAAGCGTATCCAGTTGGCCAAGGGCATATAGGAATTTAGGATACAGGGTTTGACTTTTGCCCGATGAAAAGTAAAAACAACCTCAAAGCAGCGGCTATGGGTGCGCATATTGACGCCTGCCGCAAAAGCGG